>NZ_CP134890.1:613637-1227274 GCF_032098525.1 Flavobacterium sp. PMTSA4 | reverse complement strand
AAACACAAATGCAGTCTATCAAAGTATTTGACGTTAGAGGAAGATTGTTATTAGAACAGAAAAATATAAACGATGCCACCACTCGTTTTAACGGTGGTGAAGTAAACGAAGTACTGTTAGTACAAATCACCACAGTTGATGGGGTAACCGTTACCAAAAAGGTGATTCGATAATAGAAAACCCAATTTTACAACGATAGAAAACCTGATGCTTTTTTGTGTCAGGTTTTTGTTTTAAAATCACTTTCATAGAATACAAAAAACTGCAAAATTTAGATGTAAGTATTTTCCTTTTGCGATAAAAATGGAAAGAGTGTGTGCTGTTTTTAATATAAATAATTGATAGTCAAATTATTGATGTTTTAAAAAATAGAATTATCAATACGTATCTTTTGTTAATAACTTACTCGATTAGTGCATAAGTTTTACTTTTAATTAACATTTCAAATGCTAAACTTTGTATCTGTCAGTTAGGCACTTACGACGAGTGTACTAAGACAAACAATTTTTGTATAATTTAATACCGAAAAGAAAATGGCTATTAAATTTCAGGTTCTTCCCCGAAAGAACCCTCAGGACTTCAATGCACCTGAAAAATTTTATGCCGCCGCACTGGGCGATGGCGAAACCGATTTGGATACACTGGCAGAAATGATTGCCTATCAGTGTACCGTAACCAAGCCCGACTGCTATGCAGTACTAATGGCGTTAGAACACAACATCGTGAGCGAGCTGCGCCAAGGCCGAATTGTCAAACTGGGAAGTATTGGTAACTTTCAAGTAGGGATTAGTTCTCTAGGGATGGAATTTCCACAAGAAGTTTCAGCGAATGTAATTACCAGCAACCGTATTATTTTCCGTCCAGGAAAACAACTGCGTGAGTTGTTGAAAAGCATTACTTATCGTAAAGCCGGCTAGAATCCCGTAACTTTTTTTGAGAGTTTGACTGTAAGACCTCGAGTATATTCCACTACTCGGGGTCTTTTTTTGTCTTTTTTTGGTTAAAAATGGATAAAATTCATGCTGATGAATCATTTGATTCGTCCGCACGAGGCAAAAGATTCATGCGGACGAAGCGTTTTACTCGTACGGATGAAGTTTAAAAACCATAAATAGCGTATAAAAATCGGCAGCAGCACCTAAAAAGCATAAAAAAAAGCCCAAAAATTGCGGCTAGAATCCCGTATTTTTGAGCTTGTATGTCTGTAAGACCTCGAGCAATTCCACTTACTCTTCGATAAATCGATAAGCAAATATAATTTTACTTACCGATAATTACCATTTTTTACCACTTTATTTTGGTTTTAGTGAATAACTTTTTTCGATTAGTCGAATAGTCTTACTTGATTTTATTTTAGGAAATTGTTACTAACAGCTATTAGTCTTGTTTTGTTTCTTCGCTTTGTTAAAGTACTGAAAAACAAGGTGCTAAAAATTGTTCGTGTTAATTACAAAATCCAAATGATAGTAATATGAAGATAATGTAATCTTTTTCGATAAAATAATGATTTTTTATTAACATTTCTTGTGATATGTTGATATTTTGTTAAATTAGCGCACGAAAAGCAGCATTTTTTGCTTATTTTTGTATAGAAAGTTTAGTATTTACTCCCCTAAATCGTACTACTTTTAGTAACTTTTTTTTCCTGAATACCGACGAACGACAAGGTAGGCTTGTATTTGTCGAAATTTTAGGTAGTTAGTCGATTGTTGATTAAATTAAGGTTACGAAATAATTAACAAATTGAAGAAAGAAGTAATTTTATTTCGATTTTCAATAAGTACAAAGAATACTAATGCATGTTAACCCAATAGTACCACAAATAAAATCTATATGAAAAGAATTCTACTATTCCCTTTTGATAACACATCAATAGAGCCTCAATCTTTATGGAGGAATAAGAGCAACGATTTCAAAAAATACTTTCTGTTTTTGTGTCTTTTGTGTATGAGTACCTGGTCTTATGGACAGGTGGCTAATTATACTGTTACACAAAATGCTGGTAGCACTTATATTCCTGCTACTTTGACAAAAACTAATGTATTGACTGGTATACTTGATGATGGTGTTGATGCCAATCGAGCAATAGGATTTAATTTTGTTTTTAATGGTGTATCATATAATACGATTAATATTTCGTCTAATGGGTTTGTTTATTTTGGAACTGCCAGTGGTAGCCCTGCTACAGTTTACAATCCGATATCAACAACCAATACCTATGCAGGAGCAATTGCTGCTTATGGTAGGGATTTGGATTTACCAACAGCTGCTCAAAATGTTGGTTGGGCAATAACTGGAACAAGTCCAAATAGAATTTTTCAATTAGAATGGATAGTTAAAAGGTCTAGTGGAGTAAATAGTTCTCCTGATACACCTCCTATGAATTTACAGATTTGGTTGTATGAAACTACTAATGTAATTGAAATCTATTATAGAAATTTTAATCCAAATAATTTTGAATCTTTTACTGGAGAAGTTGGTTTGCGTGGTGATACCAATGCGGATTATAAGAATTTTAGTTTAACTACACCAGGTCAATGGCCAACGTCTTTTGCAGCAGGAAGTTCTAATTCCAGTACAGTATTAACAGAAGACGATGGTAATCCACTAATAGTTAATGCCAGTTTACACAAAATTACTTTTACGCCACCTTGTTTCAGACCAACTTCGGTTGCTGTGGGAAGTATAGGTACTAGTACAGCTACTGTTACTTTTACACCAGCAGCACCTACACCATCTGGAGGCTATCAATATGAAATTAGGACTTCGGGTGCTGCAGGTAGTGGTGCTTCAGGTTTAGCACAATCAGGAACTACGGCGGGTTCGCCTATCAATTTAACAGGTTTAGCTGGAGGTACTACTTATACGGTTTACATTCGTTCCGATTGTGGAGGTACTTATAGTTCCTGGACGACAGGTGTCAGCTTTACAACTGTTTGTAATGCTGTGAACGTACCCTATTATCAGCCTTTTGATGGTCCTGTAATTCCAAGTAGTGCTCCTTATCATGGTACTTTACCATCATGTACGAGTCAGGTCAATGTTGGATTGGGAAATAATTGGGTTACTACCAATGCTTATTTGTCTACTTATTCAAATTCGAATATGGACGACAACATACTAATGTATAACGGACAAAGTCCATCTAATGGTAACGCCGCTAATGTTTGGTTTTTTACACAAGGAATCAACTTAGCCGCCAATACTACCTATAGAATGTCCTATTTATATGGAGGAACGGATAATCCATCTACGGTACAAAATAAAATGAAAGTGGCCTATGGTACCAGTGCTACCGATGCGGCTATGACTACTACTTTGGATGATCATACTAATATTAAAGGTTCTCCTTTTCCAAACATTATTAATTTTACTACTACTTCAGCTGGGGTGTATTATTTTGGATTGAAAGCCTATTCGAATGCTAATAATGGGTATTTGTATGTAGACGATTTGGCTATTGATCCGGCAATTTGTTTACGAAGTACCAATGTAACCGTTGCCAATATAACGGCCAGTTCAGCGTTATTAAGTTGGACAGCACCATCACCAGCACCTGCGGGTGGGTATTCGTATTACTATTCAACCAGTGCTACACCACCTAGCAATGGAACGCCAGCATTGGGTTCTGTAGGTGCGGGTGTAACCAGTGTAACGCTAACAGGATTGACAGGTTCAACTACTTATTATTTTTGGGTACGAACCAATTGTAATGGTGGCGATTATGGAGAATGGGTGGCTTTAAGTAATCCTGGTGCAACGTTTACTACCTTAGTACAACCAGCTTATTGTACACCTTCAAGTTCTTCTACTGCTTCATACATTACTAATGTAACCACTACTGGTGGATATTCTAATATTTCTAATAGTTCTGGTTTTTCAGCAGGTGGCTATGGAAACTATACTACTCAAATTGTTTCGCAAGTTGCTGGAAGTTCAATTACATGTAGCGTAACCAATAACGATACATTTTTAGGTGCGGGTATTGCAATTTGGGTGGATTGGAATAATGATGGAACCTTTGCAGCTGGAGAGCAAGTGTATAATTCAGGTGCCTATATTTTTGGAGGTCCAATTAATGCCAACATTACCGTTCCTGGTGGTCAAGCAGTAGGAAGTTACAGAATGCGTATCGTAGATGATTATTGGGCAACAAGTCCTGTAGCTTGTAGTTTCAGTGCTACTGGTCCAAGAGGTGAAGCTGAAGATTATACCTTTAATGTATTGACGCCACCACCAGCTTTAACGCTGAGTTCTTATGCAGGTGCAGCAGTTTGTGCGGGTACCAACTCACCAGTGATTACAATTACTTCTCCATTGTCCAATTACAATACCTATTCATGGTCGCCTAATATTGGGGTTACAGGTAGTGCTGGAACGGGTTACACATTTACCAATTCAGCAACAACAACCTATACTTTAACAGCTACTCAAACGGTATCACCATTTAGTGTTAGAACGGTTACTTATGTATACAACACCAATCCAATTCCAACACCAATTACGATAACGCCAGCTTCTCCTAGTGTATGTCAATCGGGTACTACACCTGTAGCACTAACTTCTAGTGGAGGTGTTGTTTCTGGAGTTTCCATAGTGAATGAAAACTTTAACACGGGTGCTTCAGGATGGACGGTAACAAATACTGGTGTTCCAATTACATCATGGGGTATTCAAAACTCAGGATATAACCCTGGCGGTGCCTCGGGTATTACCTCAGTAGTAAGTAACGATGCTACACAATTCTACATTTCCAATTCAGATGCAGGAGGTAGTGGTTCTTCTACCAATACTATATTAACTTCGCCTGTATTCAGTTTGGGAGGATATACTAATGCTACACTTAGTTTTTACCATTACTATAAACCATGGATAAACGGTAGTGGTGTGGTTGAGATATCAAATGACGGATTCTTAACTTCTACTGTTTTACAAAGTTGGGGAAATACACCTGGAACCACAGCGCAGGGAACTCCGACAGGTTTTGTAAACGTATCTTATAATTTAGCGCCTTACTTGGGTATGACTAACTTACAAGTGCGTTTCAAATACGTTGCTTCTTGGGGTTATGTATGGGCGATTGATAATTTCTTGGTGACCGGAAGTACTACAACGGCTATTACTTGGTCGCCAGCTACTAATTTATATACCGATGCTGCAGGAACTGTACCTTATGTTTTAGGTAATGCAGCAGCTACGGTCTATGCATTGCCTTCAGCAGATACCACTTATACGGCTAGTGCAAGTACTTCTTCGCCGGTATGTACTACTACGCAACCAGTAACCGTAACAGTTACACCATTCAATACAGGTACCGCTTCTTCAGACCAAAATGCTTGTAGTGGTATTGTATCCGATTTGACCTTGACAGGATTTTCAGGTTCTGTAGTTAAATGGCAGTATTGCCCTAACGCAAGTTTTACACCTGCAGGCAGTGTGGTTGATATTGCATCAAGTAATGCAGCAACCTTAACCACAGCACAAATAGGTACCTTAACCGCTACCCGTTATTTTAGAGCGGTAATTTCAAATGGAAGTTGTACAGGATATTCAAATGTAGTTACTATTACCGTAACTAAAGCTACCTGGAATGGTGCCACTTGGTCTAACGGTACAGGTCCTACTGCAACTATTGCTGCAGAATTTCAAGGAAACTATTCTTCAACAGGCGATTTAACAGCTTGTAGTGTTATAGTAACCAGCGGAAACGTTGTATTTAATACCAATCATACGCTTACTGTGCAAAATGCAGTTACGGTAAATGGTGGTTCGTTAACTTTTGAAGATGATGCCAGTTTGTATCAGGTTAATGCAGTAACCAATGGAGTTGGAGTTTACTCGGGTGGAAACACAGGAAACATTACCTCAAAAAGAGATACAGCACCAATGTTCCGATACGATTACACCTATTGGTCTACTCCAGTAAATACACAAACCTTGTTGGCGGTATCGCCAAGCTCGCCAACTTCATTAGCCTATGAATATGATTCAGCCAATAATGCATGGCTTTATTTTAATCCTTCAGGAAATATGATACCAGGAAAAGGATATATTTTCAGAGCACCAACTTTCTTTAATTTGCCTCCGCCAGCACCATTGCCAAATTCTCCATCAGTGCACACAGCAGCATTTTTTGGAGTACCTAATAATGGTTCCATTTCTGTACCTGTAGTAGGTGGAGCTATGCAAATGAATTTAATAGGTAATCCTTATCCAAGTGCTTTAAAGGCAGATGATTTTATAGATGCGAATCCTAGCTTGAACGGTACCTTGTTTTTTTGGACACATAATTCGCAATCTACAGCACCATATTCCTATAATCCGGCTGATTACGCCTTGTATAATAGAACAGGTTCAGCAGGAACATACTCAGGTCCGGTTTTATCAGGGAATAGTAGTAACCCAACAGGCTATATCGCTTCAGGACAAGGATTCTTTGTAGAAGGATTAAGCAATGGAACGGCAACGTTTACCAACGCGATGCGTGCGGCAGGTAATAATACTAATTTTTACAGAACAACAAATAACACTTCTCAGTCAAGTACGGTTTCTGATCTGGAGAAACACCGTTATTGGTTAAATATTGCCGATAGTCAAAATGGCTTTAAACAAATTTTAGTAGGATATATTGAAACTGCAACCAATGGTATGGATCGTTTATTCGATGGAAAATTAGTTGATGCAGGTAATAGTATAACAATGTATACTACTGTAGAAGATACTAAATTGAGTATACAAGGAAGAATGCTGCCTTTTGATGTTACAGAAACATTACCTCTTGGATATAAATCAACTATAGCTTCTTCGTATACCATTTCGTTATCCGCATTTGATGGCTTGTTTACTTCGCAAACCATATATTTAGAGGATACCCTATTAGGGGTTATTCACGACTTAAAAGAGTCACCATATACGTTTACTACTGAGATAGGGACGTTTGATACCCGCTTTGTTCTGAGATATACCAGCAGTGCATTGGGTGTAAACAACCCAGTATTTAATGATGATACTGTGATTGTGTATAAAAATGATACAGGATTGCACATTGCAACCGGAATTATAAATTTAAAATCCGTGAGCGTATTTGACATACGCGGACGTTTATTGGCCTCCCAAAGCCCAATACATTCTACTAATGCATCATTCACTAATTTGCCTGAAACACAACAAGTGTTACTGGTCAAAGTGGTCTCTGAAAATGGTGAAATCGTTACCAAAAAAGTAGTATATTAAAAGATAAGTACGCCTAATAGTGAGGGTATTATTAGGCGTTTTTATATTTTATACTTCCAAAAGACATTCTTGCTTTTTTCCTACATTATATAGTGGGATGGAAAAGCTGTCTTTTTTTTAACGTTTTTTTTGGTTATTTTATCGAAAAGTAACCTAATTGTTAAGCAATATTTATTTAAATCTATAAATTCGATTTTATAATTTCAATTTTAAAGCAATTATTAACCTAATTATTAACCCAATTTTTAAATATGATGAATTACTACACTAAGGTGAGTACACGTTCAGGAACGTGGCTCAAAAAATTCTCAGAATTTCTAGTGAATGTGTCTTCCAATAGTTCAGTTGGAAAACATGCTAAAGCTAGTTTTTTGTGTACGTTATTGTTGTCTTGTACTATTACATTTGGAACAAACCCCAAAGGAGATGATGGTATAAAAGCCAATAGTAATGTTAAAAAAGTTTCAGTTGCTGTTACAACTTGTCCTTCAGCAATACAACTTTCACCGGCTGCTTTACCCACTAATCAGGCATTGGTTTGTGGAGGTACTAATGATTTAACTTCAGCAAATACCACGGGAGGAAATGGAGATTATAAAGGAGGAAATGAAGCTCTTTATAAAATTACTCCAACGTTAACAGGTTCCTACACTATTGCTTACTCTGGTCAATCTTGGTCGTCAATTTTTGTTTATCAAGGATGCCCAAGTTCAGGCGGTACTTATATAAATAGTGTAAGTAGTTCGTCAACTAGTAAGTCTTTAGCAGTAACATTAACTGCAGGTACAGAGTACTATATTTGGTTTGATACGTGGCCTACTCCAAATAGTCCTTGCGCAGGTACCTTTACAATTACAGCTCCAGCTGCACCTTGTGTGGCAGTATCTGTGCCTTATACTCAAAACTTTGAGTCAGTTATCACTCCAGCTTTACCAACTTGTACAACATCACAAAATGCTGGTACAGGAAATAACTGGACTACAGCTAGTGTTTCTGGAAATGGTTTCGCTAGTAAAGTATTACAATATGCTTATAATTCTTCTAGTGCTGCAAATGCATGGTTTTATACCGCTCCTCTTAATTTAGTTGGAGGTACAGCATATTCAGTTACTTATAAATATGGAAATAATAGTACCACCTATGTTGAAAAACTTAGAGTAGCTTTTGGTACTAGTGCTTTAAATACCGCAATGACTAACGTATTAGCTAACCATCCAAATGTTGCAGGTGGAAATCCATCAACTAATACAGTTTATTTTACACCAGCTAGTTCAGGTGTTTACTACATAGGTTTTAATGCTTACTCTGCTGCTGATCAATTTAACTTGTATGTTGATGATATTGCTGTTGGTTTAGCACCTACTTGTACACCACCATCAGCTTTAGCGGTTTCTTTTACTCCTACTTTAGCAACTCTAACTTGGAATGCTCCTGGGACACCTCCAGCAAATGGATATGAGTATGCATTTACTACATCTGCAACTCCACCAACTAGTGGAACTGCTGGTGCATCAGGAGTTTCTGTTTCAGGTTCGTATGCTGTGGGTCAAGTATATTATCTGCATGTTAGATCAATTTGTACATCACCAGATGTAAGTGCTTGGGCTACTCAGCAAATTACAGTACCGCTATTTAACGATGCTTGTTCTGGAGCAATTTCTATTGCTTGTGGAGGTAGTATTACTACATCTTTAGTCGGTTCTACTAATGAGAGCCAAGCTGTTTGTGGTATTTCTGGAGTTACTACTCAAAATTCAGCAGGTATATGGTATAAATTTACTGGTGATGGTCAGGATGTTGTAATTTCTACAGGTTCTTCACCTACAAATGTGGATACAAGATTGGCTGTTTACAGTGGAACTTGTGGTTCTTTAACATGTTTGGGAGGTAATGATGATACTGTTGGTCTTAGAGCTGAAGTTGCAATACCTACTACTAATGGAGTTAGTTACTACATATTATTATATTCATGGTCAGCAACTACTCCAACAGCGGATATAGTTCTTACTTTAACTTGTACACCTGCTTGTACACCTGCTACAGGAAATGATGAGTGTGCAACCGCAGCTACCGTTTTAGTGGGTACACCATTAAACACTAATAATACATGTGCTACACCATCTGCGGATTCTTATCCTACTTGTGGTTCTTCATTTGGAACATTTTATGATTCATGGTATACTTTCAACTCAGGTTCAAATACGGTATTAGAAATTTCTGCTATACCAACTTCTACAGCTTTGGTGGGTTATGCCGTTTATTCTGGAAGTTGTGGATCTTTGACTCAAGTAAGTTGTACAACAAGTGGAGCTGCAGCAAATATTACGCTTACCGCTAACACAGTTTATAAGATAAGAGTATTTTCTACATCAACAGCAAACAGAGGAGATTTCACGTTAAGAGTGAAAATACCTTGTCTTAATCCAACAGGTTTAACTGTAACAGGGCAAACAACAACTTCTGCAACTTTAAATTGGAGTGCTCCGGCAAGTTTACCAGGTTCAGGTTATGAATATGAAATAAGAACAAGTGGTGCTGCAGGAAGTGGTGCAACAGGTTTGGTTGCTTCGGGTACTGCTTTATCGGGATCTGTAAGTGTAACAATTAATACTCTTGATGCAGGAACATTGTATACTGCTTATTTAAGAGCAGTTTGTGGACCAGATGATACTAGTAGTTGGTCTTCTGTTAATTTTGCTACTCTTTGTAATCCTGTAACTTCTTTCCCTTGGACAGAAACGTTTGAAACTAGTTCAACAACATTACCTTGTTTCAGAGTAATTGATGGAAATGCAGACGGCGATTTTTGGGGAATTTCAACTACAAATCCAAGAACAGGATCTCAAAGTGCTAGACTTTATACTGATTTTAATTCATCCAATCAAGATTATTTAATTACACCTCAGTTATCAATAGGAACAACACCTAAAAGATTAAAATTTTGGGTGCGTTCAAATACTACAGGAGAACCAGATGAAATATCGGTTAAAGTTTCAACTACAGGAACATCTATTGCTAATTTTACTGCAACTGCTTTTCCTTCTACTTTAATAAGTTCAACTAGTTATGTAGAATATATTGTTGATTTAAGTGCTTTTTCAGGGAATATTTATTTAGCTTTTGTTAGAGAGAATGATCCAGCAGATGGGTGGTATTTAAATTTAGATGATATCACAGTTGAAAATATTCCGCCTTCAGTTTCAAGTTTCACTCCAACTTTTGTTTGTGGACAAGCAGGTGGTAGCGTGGTAACAATTACTGGTGCAAACTTTGCGGCGGGTGGTTCAGTTTACTTCAATGGAATAGCTGCTACTAATGTAACGGTTGTTAATTCAACAACAATACAAGCTACGGTTCCAGCTGGTGATGTAACTGGTTATATCACAGTAACTGGTACAAATGGTTCGTTTAATACTGCAACCAATTTTGAAACAAGACCTTTTCCAGCAATTACTCCTATTGAGCAGTTGGATGGTTTAAATGCAATTTGTGGAACAGATTCAATTGCTTTGACAAATGGAACCGCTAATGGAGTTTGGGATTCGTCTAATCCTGCAGTGGCTACAGTAAATTTTGGAACCGTAACAGGTGTTGATGCAGGTGCAACAACAATTACCTATACCGTTTCGGAAAATGGTTGTAGTTCGGTATCCAACTATCCAATTACGGTAAGTAACCCTATTCAAATAACGTCAAATCCGGCAACTCCTGTTAATTCAATTACGGGTTCATCGGCTTCTTTTACGGTTGAAGCAACAGGAACTATAGTTTCGTATCAATGGTTATATGCTATAGGTTCAGGTTCATTCAATCCTGTTCCAACAGGAGGTGTTTATAGTGGGATAAATTCTCCTACATTAACTATTTCTGCTACTACATCAAGTATGAATAACTACAGATTCCGTTGTCGAATTACGGGTAGTGCACCTTGTCCTAGTCCTATAAATTCTACCATAGCTTTATTGAAAGTAGGAAATACAGGTATTGCCACTAATCCTTCTAACGTTAATTTGTGTAACGGAGGTCAGGCTCAATTTACTGTTGTGCCAGTTGGGGATGTTGATGAGTATTTCTGGTTCGAAGTAACAGAAGAAGGTGTTGATTTTGATAATCCTATCGTAAATGGTGGAGACTATAGTGGAGCAAATACTGCAACATTAACCGTTTCTAACGTGAGTACTTCAAATCATAATGGTGCAGGTTATTTAGTAATGGTGGTTGGTCCTGCTAATTCACCAGTTTCACCTGCTGCCTATATCAATGTAAGTGTACCTGCAACTATTGGAACTCACCCAACAAATCAAACGGTTTGTTACAGTGGAGGTTCGGCTAGTTTCACAGCAAGTGCTTCAAATACATTAGGGTACCAATGGCAGTTTTCAACAGTTGGGGGTGCTAATGATGCTAACTGGACTACTATTACAAGTGCTGCAGGTCCTGCAGGTATAACTTATTCAGACTTTGATACGGCTACACTTCATTTGGATACTACAGGAGCTATTTCTCCTGCAGGAACTTATTTCTACAGAGCAGTTGCTTTATCAGGTGTTGGTTGTCCTAATACAAATTCAACTCAGGCACAATTGTTAATCAACAATCCTGCTGTAGCTATTGCTACGCCAAACGGAACGGTTGTTTGTGGTGGCACAGCAGTAACTCTAACAGCTTCGGGTGCTGATAGTTATTCATGGTCTACAGGTGCTTCAACAGCAAGTATTTCAGTAGCTCCAGCTAGTCAAACAACATATACAGTCACTGGAACTACCACAGGTTGTTCTAAACAAGCTTCGGTTATAGTTACTGTTGGAAATGCTGTTACGGCTACTGCTTCGTCTGATGTTTCGTCTGTTTGTATTAATGGTACAGCTCAATTAAATGCAGTAGGGTCACAATTATTTACGACTCCTACACCTAACTTGTATAATTTCTCAACGAATACTTCAGGTTCAATTGCTTCTATGAGTGGTGCAACACTGATAGGTTCAGGACCAAATGATGATACCCCATATGCTGCTAGTAATATTGGATTTACATTTAATTTCAATGGTACTAATTATACACAATTCTCAGCATCTCCAGATGGGTTTATTACTTTAGGATCAGCTACAGCTTCTTCTCAGTTTACGAATTCAATGACAAGTTCTACTAATGTACCTAAAATAGCCGCATATTGGGATGATTTAGCATTAGGTACAGACGGTGCTATAAGAGTTAAAACAATTGGAACTGCACCGAACAGAATTTGTGTAATTGAATGGTTTGTTACTATACCTAGAAACACAACTGGTACTGCTAATTCTACCTTCCAATTGTGGCTGTATGAATCAACAAATAATGTTGAAATGGTTTATGGCAGTATGAATTCTGGAACTATGTCTGCATCAGTTGGAATAAAAGGTTCTTCGACTGGTAATTACAGTAGTGTAACAGTTTCTACGAATACTACCAGTACTTCATCTGCAAACAATTCCAATTCAGGTCAGCCTTCTAATGGTAGAGTTTATAGATTTGTTCCTTCAAATGCACCAACATTTACTTACGCTTGGACGGCTACTCCAGCAGATGCTACTTTAATAGCAACTACAAGTGCTTCTCCAGCTGTTAATCCAACAGTATCAACAACTTATCAAGTGGTTGTTACTGCTGCAAGTGGTTGTAAGGATACAAAAACGGTTTCTATTGCTGTTCAGAGCGGTGTAAATAATTTTGTTCAGCCAACAGCTCAAACGTTTTGTGCAGGTCAAACGGCTAGCTTATCAGTATCGGCTTCAGGACCTGGATTACAGTACAACTGGTATAAAGTTGGAAACGTTTCTCCAGTGGGTACTTCGGCTACATTAAGTTTTGTTAATGCTACTGTTGCACAGTCAGGAAACTACTATGTGGTGGTAACTCCTGCATGTGGTTCAGCTGTGACTAGTAACACGGTAACTTTGACAGTGAATCCATTACCAACTGCTACTATTTCAGGTACTACAACAGTGTGTACTAATGGAACTGCTCCTACAGTTACCTTTACAGGTTCTAACGGAACTGCTCCATATACATTTACATACACTATAAATGGAGGATCTGATTTAACAATTGTTTCTAATGCTTCTGGTGTAGCAACTTTAGTTGCTCCTATAGTTTCATCAGGAACTTATGTATATGCACTTAAATCGGTACAAGGTCAACTTTGTTCGCAATCAGTTACTGGACAGTCGGCTACTATAACCGTAAATGCTGCTCCAACACCAGTTGCTATTTCAGGAACCAACGTACTTTGTGCTAATTCAAATCCTGTTTTATTAACTGCTTCGGGAGGTACAACAAATCAATCATATTGTTCTCCATTTAGTGTTTCTAACACTGGCTCAACTGGAGATTATTTAAATAATTTCACATTTGCTAATTTAACAAATAACAATAGTGGAGATGCTGCTAGCGATTATACTTATTATAGTGGATTAACGGCAAATGTTGTTGCTAACGGAACAACAGCTTATCCAATTTCCCTTCAAGCTGGTGGTACAACATCACTCTATACTCAACAATTCAGAGTTTGGATTGATTTCAACCAAAATGGAATATTTGAAACTTCTGAAAGTGTGTATGCTACTACAACTGCTACTTTTGCACCATCAAGTGCAACTGGAACAGTAGTTATACCAACAACAGCACTTAATGGAATTACGCGTATGCGTGTTGCATCTAAGTATAGTAGTGCTGTTGCTGATACTGAATCATGTTCAATACCATCTTTTGGAGAATTTGAAGATTATAATGTTTCAATTACAGGTGGTGTAAGTGCTCCTCTAGTTGTTTGGTCTTCTGCTAATGGTGGTTTATTCACAGATGCAGCTGGAACTACAGCTTATAATGGTACAACTCCAAGAAATACTATTTATGCTAGACCAACAGCCTCGGGTGATGTTACTGCAATTGTAACTAATAATAGTGGATGTTCAAATTCAGGAAGTTTTGCAATTACTGTAAACCCTGTTCCAACAGCAAGTATCTCTGGTACAACTGCAGTGTGTCACAATAGTGCTTCACCTTCAGTAACCTTTACAGGTGCTAATGCTTCGGCTCCGTATACGTTTACGTATTCGTTGACTAATGTGGCTACAAATACTACTACGTCACATACGGTTACTACTACTACTGGAAACAGTGTAACAGTAGTTGCACCAACTAATGTGGTAGGAACTTTTGTTTACGACTTATTAAGTGTACAAGATTCAAGCTCTACCGCTTGTTCTCAAGCGCAATCAGGTTCGGCTACAGTAACGGTTAATCCATTACCAACAGCTACTATTGCGGGTACTACTCAAGTTTGTCAAAATGATACGGCACCACTAGTTACCTTTACCGGAGCTAACGGAACAGCGCCATATACATTTACTTATAAATTGAATAATGGTTCAAACCAAACTGTGGTTTCAACTGGTAACAGTGCTACTGTTGCAGCGCCAACTGGTGTTGCAGGAACGTTTGCGTATACTTTGGTGAGTGTTCAAGATTCAAGTTCTTCTACTTGTTCTCAAGCACAAGCTGGAACAGCTACTATTGTAGTTCATCCAACACCAATGGTAACTACAGTATTAACGAATCAGTATTACTATAGTGGTTTCGCAACTGCTGCTATTCCATTGTCTGGAACTCCAAGTGGAGTAACGTTCAATATTACGGGTGGTGCAGCTGCTGGTTTACCAAATATGACGGTTACTGATGCAATTCCTTCATTCATTCCAACTGCTGTACCAGCTACAGTAACAGTTACTCCGGTAGCAAATGGATGTACAGGAATTCCAAAAACATACCAAATCATATTCAACCCAGTTGTAGTAAATATTCTTTCGAATCACTGTGGTTCTGTTAACAATGGATTGAATAATCAAATTCAAGCTAATAGCGTAACAGTTCCTGGTTATACAACTACAGGTTACAGATTTGAAATTACTAACCTTTCAACAGGTGAAGTAGCTTATGTAGATACAGTTCAGTCTCATTTTAAATTGACAGATACTAACATCTATGCTTATGGTACTACTTATGCTATTAGAGCAGCTGCTTACTTGAACGGTCAGCTTCAAGGATACTTTGGAAATACTTGTAATCTTACTACGGCTAGTGTTCAAACTACTAAAGTGATTAACTCTCAATGTGGTGCTACATTAGCAGCAATCAACTCTAGTATTAATGCAGATGTTGTAAATTCAACAAACCTATACCGTTTCAGAGTAGCACGTGCTGATGCTCCTACTACATACTATTATGTAGAGCGCACCGTAGCTAACTTTAACTTAACTATGGTTGCTGGATTACCATTAACGTTTGATACTGAATACAAAGTTGATGTTCAAATCCGTGTGAAATTAGCTGGATTTGAAGCTTGGTCTCAGTTTGGACAAGTTTGTTCAATCTTTACACCAGCAGCACCGATTGCAGGTTTAACAGATACTTACTGTGATGAATATCACGTAACTTCTAGTAGCCAATTAATCTATGCGATTTCATTTGCTAATGCTACTGAATACAAGTTCAGATTAGATGATGGTAATGGTAACATATTATATGCTACTAGTGCAACAAACAGCTTCTCATTGAACATGGTTTCAGGATGGGCTCCGAATACACTTTATGCAGTAGCGGTTTCTATGAAATTGTTTGGTTCGTATACTGATTTTGAATTGAGTAAAAACTGTAGTATATTGACTCCACAACCAGCTAGACTTGCAGCTACACCATTTAGTGCAGTGGCTTATCCTAATCCATTTGCAGAAAACTTTAAAATAAATGTTAAATCATCAAATGATGGTCAAATAGACATTAAAGTTTATGACATGGTAGGTCGTTTAGTTGAGCAAAGAACAGCAATGTTTAATGAAATTGATACTGTTACTATAGGTGATAGCTATCCTTCAGGAGTGTACAATGTAATTGTATCTCAAAATGAGGATGTGAAAACAGTGAGAGTTATCAAAAGATAATTTTTAATAATCTAAAATTAAAAGCCCTTCCAATTTGGAAGGGCTTTTTTATTTTTTATACTTTTTAAAAACTACTCTTGTTCTAAACCAAAGTTATCAAGATCTCTCCTGTCCTTTTTGGTTGGTCTGCCTTCACCATGTTTCCTGTAATGCTCTTTAGAGAGTTTTAATAATTCCAAATGCTCAAAGCTTTCTTTTGGAGTTTCATCTTTGCGGTAAACATCTACTAATTTTGCACCAACTCTGTTGGCAGGGATGTCTAAAACAGAAATTATGTAGGTGATTTGATCTTTTCTAAAGGTGATTTTATCCATAGGAAATACTTCCTTAGATGCTTTTGCTACTTGACCATTCACTGTAACTTGATTTTTTTTACAAGCCTCTGTCACCATGTTTCTGGTCTTATAATAGCGCACACACCATAAAAATTTGTCTACTCTCATAAAATTTCTAAAATCAACGTTAATTTGTTTACAAAAATAAATCAATATTGTATCTTGCACGACCTAAACAAGAAAGAATAATGAACAAATTTTTAAAGACTTTTTCGATGTTGGCAATTATAGTGATAATTGCTTCTTGTAGTAAAAGTGATAGTAGTAATGAAGTGCCTTTAAGAGATTATGCAGAACAATATGCAACGGATATTGCTAATATTGAGGAGTTCATGCAGACTCATTATATGGAAGTGGTAAATAATCCTGGTGCTGATGATGATATGGATGTAACATTTACTAAAATTCCTGATGGAGGAACACAAGTATCTATATGGAATCAAACGGATTATCCTATTCAAACCAGATTAGTAGAGCAAAATGATATTACTTATAAAATATACTATTTACAATTAAGAGAAGGTTCAGGTCCTGAAAGTAAATCACCGTGTAATGTTGATCAGGTTTTAGCAGGTTACAGAGGAGAATATCTTTATAAAAGTACTGTAGATGGCGTTACTGAATTAAAAGGTATTCAATTTGAAGAAAATAAAAACCCGCAATCTTTCTTATCCCTTACAGGTGTAATTCGTGGTTGGGCTGAAATATTTCCAAAATTTAAAACAGGTGTTTATACTGAAAATCCAGATGGAACTGTTTCTTATTCTGATTTTGGAGCAGGAGTAATGTTTATACCTTCAGGTTTGGCTTATTATAGAAGTTCTCAAGGAACGATTCCTTCGTATTCACCTTTAGTATTTAGCTTCAAATTATATGAAATTAACAGAGCTGACCAAGATGGTGATGGTATTCCTTCTTATTTAGAGGACATTAATAATGATGGTTATATGTATGTTTTTGATGCAGATGTTACCAATCCAGATGATACCGATGGTGATGGGGTTCCTGATTTTTTAGATACCGATGATGATGGAGATCAGTTTCTAACCCGCTATGAGATTAGAATAAACGTTGAGGAAACCGCTATTTATTCATTTGATGATATTCCAACTTGTGGTTCAAATGGTAATGGTAAAAAGCGTCATTTAGACCCGAGCTGTCATAACTAAATAATTTCTCTTGATAATCAATCTAAAAAACGGTATCGACAAACTTCTTTTTGGAATGAAACAAAAAGATGTTGAAATGCTTTATGGTAAACCGGATAAAAAATTTGAAGACGAAGACGGAAATCAAATTTATCTTTACAATGATAAAAAACTTCGTTTGACTTTTTATGCCGATGAAGATTTTAAATTGGGTTATATTATTTCTTCAAATCCTGAAATTACTATTTTAGATAAGAAGGTAATTGGTAGGAATGTTGATGAAATAAAAAATGATTTACCATTTAAATCATGGGAAGTTGAAACATTTGACAGCACCGAAAATCATTTTAATGAAAGTAATTGGCTGATTCTTCAAACGGAATACAATGAAGTGATTCGTGTAGAAATTGGTGCAATTATCAAAGATAACGATGAGTTTGACTGGAAGTTTAAATAATTTCGGCGCTTAGTCCAGCTTCTAAAAGTTGAGTGCATTGAGGTTTTAATTCATCAAAATGACCTGTTTTTACGGTACACTTTCCTTTGTAATGCACTAAAATAGCACATTGTTCTGCTTGTTCTGATGTGTGTTGGCAAACTCTTATTAGTGTTTCAATTACATGGTCAAAAGTATTGACATCATCATTATACAACACAATTTCGTTATTAATACCAATTAATTCTTCAACTAAAACTTCTTCTTGAACTTTTTCTATTGTACTCATTTTCATTAGCTTTACTTCGTAAAATTTTCAAAGACTAATTTACATATTTTAGAGAAACCCAATTGTTTCTTTCCAATTTTTTAACAAAAGTTAATCCTTTATCTTCACACGATTCGTTGATGAAAGGAATGTCTTCATTATAAAAACCACTTAACAACAGGATTCCGTTTTTATTTAAACAATCCACATACTGTTGCATATCATTCAACAAAATGTTTCTGTTAATGTTGGCAATGATTAAATCGTATTTTTTTCCTTTTAGCAAATTTGCTTCTCCTTCATAAACTGAAATTTCTTTACAATTATTTCGTTCAGCATTTTCTATGGAGTTTAAGTAGCACCAATTATCAATATCTATGGCATCAATTGGTTTAGCGCCTTTCATTTCAGCTAGAATGGCCAAAATTGCAGTTCCGCAACCCATGTCTAACGTTTTTAAATTGGTAACATCTGTTTCAAGAAGATGTTGAATCATCATGTGTGTAGTTTCATGATGTCCTGTTCCAAAACTCATTTTTGGTTCAATGATAATATCAAATTCAGCTTCAGTTTTAGGATGAAATGGAGCACGAACATGACACTTTCCGTCTACATCAATGGGTTCGAAGTTTTTTTCCCATTCTTCATTCCAATTTACTTGCTCTATTTCTTCAATAGAATAAGTTATTTTAAATTCAGGTGAACTTAAAATGTAGATATCGTTCAATATATCATCGGTGTAAAAATCTTTTTGAATGTAAGCGCTCAATCCAGTTTCTGTTTCTATGAAACTTTCAAATGCTTTTTCACCCAGTTCTGCAATTAATATTTCAGAGCCTAATTCTTTAGGTTCAATGTTAAAATGAAACCCTAAATAACTGTTTGACATAAATTATTTTTTGCAAAGGTAACAATCGAATGAAGTTTTTCAATTGTTTTGAAAATAAAAGTTAATCAACTTTTACGATAGTTCGTAAACTGGATTCTGGCAGTTCGTCTGGAACAACATTAAATATTAGTAATCTTCTATAACGATTGTTATCTGCATCATACAGATACGTTATAGTATTGTCTTGTGGGTTATAAGTCATTTTAGCTTTAGAAGTCTTAGATTTAAAGAGCCACGTGCCTTCATTTTCAGAAGTTTGAGAATAATTATAGATAGAACCATGATGTAATCGTGTTAAACCGTTATCAAGCATACTTATTACAATGTAACCATTTGTTTTAGAACCAATTTCGCGAATATCAATTATGGAATGTTCATATTCAGTTTCCATTAATTCATATTTTTTTTCATCATTATTCCAAACATAATATTTGCGAACGTCTGACTGTAATCTTTTTTGATTGTCAACCTGAGCAAAAATGTTAACGCAGGTGAATACAACTAACAAAAGAGCGAATTTAATTTTCATTGTATTATTTGTTTTGACATTGTGAGGTAAACTTAAGTCATTTAAACGTTAAAAAGCAAATAATATCGATGAAATACATTAATTTGGTTTTATAAATAAAAAAAACCTTTCAATTTAATGAAAGGTTTACGTATTTGAATTATTATTTAAATTAATTAAATTCCTTCTACAATTTTAGCAAAATCACTAGCTTTTAATGCTGCGCCACCAATTAATCCGCCATCAACATCGGGTTTTGAAAAAATCTCTTTTGCATTTTCAGGTTTAACACTTCCACCATAAAGAATGGAAACATCTTCAGCTATAGTTGCGCCATATCTTTTTATAACAGTTTCTCTTATGAATTCATGCATTTCTTGAGCTTGTTCTGGCGAAGCAGTTTCTCCTGTTCCGATTGCCCAAACAGGTTCGTAAGCTAGAACTATTTTTTCCCAATCTTCATTTGCAATGTGAAATAATCCATCTCTGAGTTGATTTTCAACGACATTAAAATGTTGATTATCTTTTCTGTCTTTTAATTCTTCTCCAAAACAAAAGATAACGGTCATATCGTGTTTTAAAGCGGTAGTTACTTTTTGAGCTAAAATAGTATCCGTTTCATGAAAATAGGCTCTGCGTTCTGAATGTCCAATTATTACGGTATTCACACCAATGCTTTTTAACATATCAGCTGAAATTTCACCAGTATAAGCACCATTTTCATTTTGATGCATGTTTTGGGCAGCAACAATGATATTGGTATATTCTAAATGGTCTACAGCGGAAGCAAGATTTACAAATGTTGGAGCAACAATTATTTGAGCTTCAACATCATTTGGCAATTTATCAATTAAATCATTTAATAAATCTTCGGTTTCTTCCGAATTTTTATTCATTTTCCAATTACCAGCAACAATTTTTTTTCTCATTATTTTAATTCTTTTAGTGTAGCATTTATTTCGTCAAAATCAGTTTCTATCGCTCTATAGGTAATTATTTTTCCTTCTTTATCAAGAATAATATACCTCGGAATCCAATCTAAATCTATCGATTTTCCAAATTCGCCTTTTGTTCCATCAGTTGCCCAAAAATGTTCTCCTTTTAAATCATGCTTTTCAATTCCATTCAACCATTTTTCAAAAGTTTTATCCATTGATATGAATACATAACTCACATTTGGATTGTTTTCTTGCATTGCTTTAACTTTTGGCATTGCTTTTACACAATCACCACACCATGAAGCCCAAACTTCAATTACGGTAATTTTGCCTTTTTGTTTTTCGAGTATACTAGAAAATGAAACTTCTGATTTATCAGTAGCAACTAGATTTTTAGACAATGTTTGTTTTGAAAATTCTTTTTTTTGTGCATTTGTACATGATATAGAAAACAGAGCACAAATCAGCATTATTGATATTTTTTTCATAGTAAATTATTCTTCTTTTTTCTTTTCAATGGAATCCTTTTTCAAAAAAACCAATTTATGTTTTTTTCTTTTTTGTTCTCTTCTTTTCTTCTTTCTTTTAACATCATATAAATGTTTTACTATAATTATAATACCGACTGAACCTATAGCAATTAGAGACAATCCAACTAAAATGAAAAAAGTATGCCCAATAGGTGGATCTTCATAGGTAGCAATTGTATTTAATACTATATATCCAATAATAATTAAAACAAAACACAATACTATACCAGCAATAGCTTTATTTTTTTCTTTTTTAAGGTTAAAAGACTTTAACATATATAAAATTAAAAGAATATTATTTTTTTAATTGTTCAAATGGTTTCTGAATTAACTTTTGATAATCAATTACATCAAATTTATTATCATTAATTCCATCGTAATATTTGTATTCATTTCCATTCCATAGATATTTAACTCCAGGTGTATCACGTCCTTTGCCAAGAACTTTCCAAAAAGGAATTATTTCAATAATCTTGTATGGATATTCAGCACCAGCAAACTTAAAGAAATCTGGAATTAAATCGGCTTCCTCGTTCATAAAGATAATAGAAATTTCTGGAAAGTTTTTTGTTTTCTTTTTCAATTCGGTTAATTCTTTTGCAGCTTCTCTACAATGGTCACAACCTGGAACAAACAAGCAAAGTGTTTTTCTTCCTTTATCTATGGATGGAAAATATTGTGCAAAACCTGATTTGTGCATTTCAGGTTCACTTATCACTACTGGTTTTGGTTCTTCTTTAGAAACTTCAACAGCAACAGTTTTTTCAACTTTTTTTACAGTATCGGTAATTGGTTGAATAATTTCTGTTTTTGGTTTACTTAACGAATCAATTGTTTCAAGAGAGTTTTCAATAGTTACTTCAGGTTGTTCAGCCTCGATAGGTTGAATTGGTGCAAGCATGAATAATGATAGGATAGAAGCAAAAGTAACTGTTGTTAAAACCCAAAAATTATCTTTTCGTTCACTTGTTTTTGAAATAATGATGAATAGCCAAACCAATAAAACAATAGCTATTACATTTTTAATAATTGCTTCAATTGGCGTCATTGGTAATAAACTTCCAAAGCAGCCACAATTTCCGGTATTTCCACCATTAATAAATGATTCGATAGTTAAATGGGTAGTGAAAATTGCAAGTAATAAAATAGTTCCAGGAATTACAATGCTTCTCAAAAAGTTTTTTTGCAGAATTAATAACCCAAGTGCAATTTCTATCCCGATTAAAATTCTGGAAAAATAAGGAGCAAATCCTTCTGAAAAACCCATTGGATACAACTGTTTTACCTCAAAAGTTGAAATAGCAAAATAGGGTGAAGGATATAATTTAGCAACTGCTGAGAGTAAGAATAAAAAGGAAATAATGATACGAATTCCCCAGGCAATGTTATTTTTTGAAGTCATAGTTTTATGTTTAGTTTTGACCAAATTTCATTAGTATTAAAGCAAAAACAGAATAATTAATCATGTCTTGATAATTAGCATCGATACCTTCAGAAACGATAGTTTTACCTTTGTTGTCTTCAATTTGTTTTACACGTAAAAGTTTTTGAAGTATTAAATCGGTTAATGAACTTACGCGCATTTCGCGCCAAGCTTCACCATAATCGTGATTTTTGTTTTCCATTAAGGTTTTGGTGATGGCAACTTTTTCATCGTATAAAGCAACTGCTTTTTCAACTGATAAATCTGGTTGTTCTACAACTCCGAGCTCTAGTTGAATTAATGCCATTATAGAATAATTAATGATACCAATGAATTCGCTTGTTTCGTCTTCATCAACTTTACGAACTACATTTTGTTGTAAACTTCTTATTCGTTGTGCTTTAATAAAGATTTGGTCGGTTAAAGAAGGTAATCTCAAGATTCGCCAAGCACATCCATAATCTTTTAATTTATTAGCATAAAGTTGTCTGCAAATAGCGATAACATTATCATATTCTTGAGATGTATTACTCATTTTTTCGATTTTTTTAGGTCAAATTTTTCCAAAAATAAAGAATATAGATTGAAGTACAAAGTTGATAATCTTATTCCTGAATTAAGATTTGTAATTAATTGATTTTTTATTTTTTACTTTAATTCAAATAGATTGTTTTTCTTGTTTGAATCAGGAACATAAGTACTGCCTAAAACCACTTTTTTAATTTTTTTTGCTGATTTTGTTGTAACAACAACTTCTTTGTTACCTTTTTTCCAAGCGGCAATTGATTGATGGATTTTTTCAACACTTCCATCGCTAAAGGTAATTTCTAAGTCAATTGGTAATGGTTTTTCGCCTAGGTTTTCAATCGTAATTTGATTCGCTTTTACATTTTTAATCGATAAATCTAAAATTCCTGTTCCAAAAAACCATTTGTCCCAAAACCAATCCAAATTTGTTCCGCTACCAGTATTCATGCAATAGAAAAAGTCATTTGGCATTGGGTGTTTTCCGTTCCATTTTCCGATGTAATAATGTAATCCTTTGTAAAATAGTTCATCGCCAAGCATATCTTTAACAAACAAATAGCCAAAAGCAGGTTTAGGATATGAATTGATGAACATTGAAGTGTCGTTTAAAAGCGTTGTCAAAGTTGTAATAGGAACATCAATTTCTTTTCCAGCATTTTGAGCAGTTGGTTCAATACCATATTTATCAACAAATCGATTGTCAATTAAAGGTGTAATTATCCATTCGCCAATGGTTGCCCAACCTTCATCCATCCAACCGTATTTTGTTTCGTTAATTCCCATATAAAAAGGAAACATAGTGTGAAAAATTTCATGATCAGTCAGTTCAATGCTTTCTTCTCTATCTTCAACCGGATTATCATTTACCATCATTGGATATTCCATTTGGTCTAAACCATCAAAAATAGTTTCATGTTGATATGGAAAAGGCCATTTTGGAAAGCTATAACTCATCGCTTCAACAGTTTTTCGAGCATCAGAGGCAACAAGTTCAAAATCTTTATGAATTTCGTTATAAACTGCATCAACTCTGGTTCTGCGTTTTGTTTTTGGATCAACCATTACACTCGAAGATTGCCAAACATAGTGATTACTCAAAGCTATTGCAACATCGGTTACATTTTTTGCTTCAAAGTGCCAAGTGTTCTCTTGTTTTGTTGAATTGGTAATTCCGCCTTTTTTTAAATCTTCACTAGAAATAATATACTTAATTTCATCATTTGTTTCAGCATGATGAATTCGCTCGCAATACTTATCATTATAAACTTCATTGCAATTCATTAAATCGCCTGTTGCCCAAACCATATAATCATTTGGAACTTTAACTTCCATTTTAAAATCACAAAAATCATTGTAGAATTCCTGTGTTCCTAAATATTGATGTTTGTTCCAACCATCAATATCATCATAAACTGCGATTCTTGGGAAAAAATAAGCTAAAAAGTAAGCACCATCATCAATTTTTCCAGTTCTGAAATTTGAACCTGTGTTAAGTGTAAATGAGAAATCAATGGTGAAGTTGATGTTTTGTTTTGGAGCAAGTTTTGGAATTCTAACAGTCATGTTAGTACCATTAATCATAAGTTTGTTTACATCAAATTTTTCATTATTTACAGACATACTTTCTATCGAAACACCATCGCTCACATTGTCTGATTCAACTTTCATCAAGCGCATGGAACCTTTTTTGAAAAAGTTTGGGTATAACTTGAATTCAATCGTTTTTAAAGTATCAGGACTATTATTAAAATATTGAATGGTTTCACTTCCTTTTAGCAACAATGTTTTCGGGTCAAAAGCAATTGAAATATTATAATTGGCTTTGTTTTGCCAATATTTTTCGCCTGGTTCGCCTGTTTTTGAACGTGTTTTTTTGATGTATGTTGCTTTAATATTAGTTGGTGTTGGAATGATGTTTTGAGCAGAAATTATGCTAAAAGAAATAAGCGCAATTGCGCCATAAATATATTTGTGCATTATATGATTTGTTTGCATGTTGATTTCAAAAGTACAAAAAAAGCAATAGCTAACGTTTGTAATAATTAAAAGGATAGATATTCTGAGTTTAATATTTATCTTTACAAAGAGTTAAAAATAGTTTACAAATAATTTCTTTTATCATATAAATGACCATCAATTGCCTAGGAAATCTTATTGATTTGTCTTCTCCCAAAGTCATGGGAATATTGAATGTTACTCCGAATTCTTTTTATGATGGCGGGAAATTTTCCAATGAAAAAGATATTTTAAATCAAGTGGAAAAAATGCTTCTTGATGGTGCTACTTTTATTGATATTGGTGCTTATTCAAGTAAACCTAATGCAGCATTTGTTTCGGAAGAAGAAGAAATAAACCGATTGCTTCCTGTTTTGAATGCTGTTTTGAAAAGTTTTCCAGAAACTTTGATTTCAATTGATACTTTTAGAAGTAATGTTGCTAAAATTGCTGTCGAAAATGGCGCATGCATTATCAACGATATTTCTGCTGGAAGTTTAGATGACAATATGTTTCTAATAGTAGCCGATTTGCAAGTTCCATATATTATGATGCATATGAAAGGAAATCCGCAAACGATGCAAAGCTTGACGCAATATGAAAATATTACGAAAGAAATGTTGTTCTATTTTTCGGAAAAAGTAGCCAAAGCGAGAAGCTTTGGAATCAATGATTTGATTATTGATCCTGGTTTCGGTTTTGCCAAAACAATGGAGCAAAACTTTGAAGTTTTAAATAATCTGGAGTTATTTCAAATGTTAGAATTACCTGTTTTAATTGGTGTTTCACGAAAATCAATGATTTATAAAGTATTAGAAACTTCAGCAGAATTTGCTTTAAATGGAACAACAGTTCTGAATACAATTGCTTTGCAAAAAGATGCAGCTATTCTTCGTGTTCATGATGTAAAAGAAGCTATTGAATGTATAAAATTAGTGAACCAATTATGAAAAAAATAGTACTATTAGGAGTTTTTGTTTTGTTGTTTTCTTGTACCAAAAAAGATGTTTTGTTACCTCAAATTCCTGAAACTATAGTTTCGGAAGTGCAAGACCATTCGCCAATTTATATGTTTTTTGAAGTAAAAGGAAAAGACACTTTGGTTGATGTGAACCGAAAAAATTCTATCAGTTCTACCAATTGGTTGTTTAATATTGATAAACGTTTGCCATTAAAACTGATTATTCCCGAAATTCAAAAACTTCAAGCCAAAAAAGAAAGTAGTGTTCACAAAAGTGAAACCGCTGAGAACTATTTTACTTATATGGATAGCAAGAAAAAAACATTAGCCTTTGAACCTTTTACGGAAACAGTTTATACAATGGAACAACCAACTTTTGGAGTGGAAGTTTATTTTGATGCTCATTCAGAGTTGTTTGTGGATAATGTTAAAGTTGAAAAAGAAAATTTACAATCTTATTTAGACAGTTTAGAAAGTGATAAGCCTAATAAATTTCAATTTTGTTTCAGTAAAGAACTCTCTTTTGAAGCTTATTTAAAGAATAGATTTTTATTAAAAAAATTAAACTTTGATACTCCAATATTACAATCGAGTACAATTGAATTTATTTACTAATCCAAGCAATTTACTGATGGTGATAGGGTTCGTTTTTGAGAATTGTAAACCCACGATACAATTGCTCAATAAAAAATAAACGCACCATTTGATGCGAAAAAGTCATTTCGGATAAGGAGACTTTTCCTTGAGCTTTTTTATAAACTTCCTCACTAAAACCATATGGTCCGCCAATTACAAATACTAAAGTTTTAACGCCCGAATTCATCTTTTTTTGTAAAAAATCTGAAAAACCAACACTGGAAAAACTTTTACCATTTTCATCCAAAAGTATTAATTGGTCAGTTGGTGAAAGTTTTGATAAAATTAATTCGCCTTCTTTTTCTTTTTGTTGTGCTTCCGATAGGTTTTTCACATTTTTAATATCGGGAATAATTTCCAAATCAAACTTGATATAAAAAGACAAGCGTTTTGTGTAATCGTCAATCAAGGTTTGAAGCGATTTATTATCTGTTTTACCAATTGCTAAAAGTTTGATGTTCATGAATTCTTATTTATTCCAGATTTTCCATGCTTTTTCGGCCTGAAGCTTTAACATTTCTGCTCCGTTTTTAATGATAGCGCCTTTCTTTTTGGCTTTCTTCAAAAATTGAGTTTCTTCAGGATTATAAATTAAATCAAAAGCAATGTGTTTTTCAGTAAAAAATTGATAAGGCAAATTGGGACATTCTTTTACATTCGGAAAAGTTCCTAATGGTGTACAATTAATAATAATTTGATAGTTGTCAAAAGTAGTAGCATTGATTCGGTCATAATCAATCATTCCTGGTTTTTCTTCGCGAGTTACAAAAGTGTAAAGAATACCTAACCGTTCTAAAGCATAAGCTACAGCTTTAGATGCGCCGCCAGTTCCAAGAATCAAAGCTTTTTTATGATGTGGTTGCAACAAAGGTTCTAAAGATTTCATGAACCCAAAATAATCGGAGTTATAACCTTTTAGTTTTCGATTTTTTGTAAAACGAATTACGTTTACTGCGCCAATTTTTGTAGCGTTTTTGGAAAGTTTATCCAAGTAAGGAATTATCGTTTCTTTATAAGGAATGGTAACATTCATTCCGGCCAAATCAGGATTGTTTTTGATTACTGCTGGAAATTCATTTAAAGATTGCAAGTCAAAGTTTTGATAAGTATAACCGTCAAGATTACCCATGGCAAACTTTTCCGTAAAGTATTTTTTTGAAAACGAATAGGAAATATTTTTACCGATTAGACCAAATTGTCTTTTCGACATTTATTCAGATTTTTTATGTTTAGCTATATATTCTTGAACAGATTCTCTATCCCAAACCAATGGAAATAATTCTTCTAAAAGCGTAACGTTCTTTGAATTTAATCGCAAAGCATTACTCAAATGAAAGTTGCCTTTTTCTTCTTCATGCAATAAGAAATGAAAACCTGCCATACGATATTCAATTTCAAATTGCTCTGGAAAATATTCCGCAGCTTGAATTAAGGTCAAAATAGCATTATTGTTTTCGCCCATTATTTTCATAATGTCAACCCAAAACAACCAAGTGTCTAATTGGAAATCACCAAGTTCTACGGCTTTTCTATAGCCAAACTCAGCTTCTTCAAAGTTATCCATTGCTTTGTTGATAGTAGCAAAACGTTTCCAGTACAAACGATTTTGGTCGTCTATTCCTAATGCTTTATTAACATAGTACAACGCTTTTTGATAATTTTTTTGACGAACATAAAAATCAGTTATAGCAATCCAACCTTTATCTAAAAGTGGATCTTCGTGTACTGTTTTGTTGAAATATTTTAATGCTTCAACTTTATTACCCAGTTTTTCAAAACATTTACCGATACGCAACAATGCATACGAAGTTGGATCGCCCAATTCTATAGTTTGATTGTAACTGTCAATGGCTTCAGCATATCTTTTTAAACGCTCCAAAGCTTTACCACGTTCCATGTAAGCGCCAATGAATTCTTCATCAATATAAGTTGCTAACTCAAAAGCAGCAGCAGCCAATTCATATTCTTTTAATCCATAGTATAAACGACCAGATTGGTGCCAAGCTATTTCGCTGTATGGATTTCTGTCGATGTAAGTTTTTAGATATTCAATGGCTTCTTTGTTTTGGTCTAAAAATTCAAAACAATAAACTACGTTGTATAAAGCAGATTGATCTTCAAAATCTTCTTCAAGACATTTGATGAAACTTTCTTTTGCTTTTTCAAGATTATCCATAAAAAGATATTCCATACCAATTAGGTTGAAAATATCAGCATGGTCTTCTGAGAATTGTAAAGCAGATTCTAAAAGTTCAACAGCAGTTTCATGCTTGTCTCTTTTAGAGTAAATATTTGCTTTTTGAATGTAAATTTCTTCGTTTGTTGGTTCGATGGCATACAACTCGGTAAGCAATTTTTCTGCTTGGTCAAGTTTGTCATCATAAATTAGCATTTCTACCTGAACTAATTTTAATCCAGTAGATTTAGGATGTTGATCTAAGCCTAACTTTAAAGCTTTTTTAGCTAAACTAGATTTTCCCATATCGAGGTAATGCAAGATGATTTCCTCGAATTCCTCTGAGTCAAAAAAGAATACTTTGTTGGTTTTCAACATAGATTCAAATTTTGATAGGGATAAATTACGGTCTTCTTCTTCGTTTTCGAAATGCATAATAGTAGGTTTAAAAATTATACTTAATAAAAGTAGTTAAACACATGCTTTTTTGAAGAAAAGTGAATTATTGTTGTAAACAATTTAATTAACAATTTATGATAAAGTATTCAGTACTTCATCCATCGCTTCAATGATTATAGCGCAACCTTCTTTTATTTCCTCTTCAGAAATGGTTAATGGTGGCGTTATTCTAATGGCATTAGCTTCAAATAGTAACCAGAATAATATTAAACCTTTATCTTGACATTTAAAAATGACTTGATTTGTAATTTCAGCGCTCTTTGTCATGGCTGCCAGCATTAATCCCTTTCCTCTAATTTCTTCTATCAAAGGATGTACCAAAAGACTTCTAAATAACTTTTCTTTTTCTAAAGATTGTTTGGCGTAGTCTTTTTCTAAGATTTCTTCTAAGGTTGCTAAACTTGCTGCCGCAATGACAGGATGTCCGCCAAATGTGGTAATATGTCCCAATTTTGGATCGTGCGATAATAAATCCATATACTTTTCATCAGCAATGAATCCACCAACAGGCATTCCGCCAGCCATTCCTTTTCCTATTATAATTACGTCAGGAACAACATTATAGTTTTCAAAGCCAAATAATCTTCCGGTTCTTCCAAAGCCAGGTTGAATTTCATCGACTATCATTAATGCACCAACTTCTTCACAACGTTTTTTTACTTTGGCTAAGAAATCATTTGTTGGTTCAATAAAACCTGCGCCACCTTGAATGCTTTCAAGAATGATTCCAGCGGTTTTGGTAGTGATTTTTTCTAAATCGGCTTCATTGTTAAAGGTGATGAAATCTACATCGGGAATCAATGGTCGGAAGATTTGTTTGCGTTCTTCAAAACCCATAACACTCATCGAACCCATAGTGTTTCCATGATAGGCGTTATGGCAAGAAATCAATTGACTTCTGCCAGTAACACGTCGAACCAGTTTTAGCGCACCTTCGCAAGCTTCCGTTCCTGAATTGACTAAGTAAACTTTGTTTAAACTCGGCGGTAAATGTTCTACTAACAATTTACAGTATTGCACAGCTGGATGTTGTGCATATTCACCATAAACCATCACATGAGAGTATTTGTCTAACTGGTCTTTGATGGCTTGATTGACTCTTGGATGTTGATGTCCTAAACTACACGCTGAAACTCCAGCTACAAAGTCTAAATATTTCTTATTGTTGGTGTCGTATATATAAGAACCTATGGCGTGCGAAACTTCCATTCCTAAAGGATATGGTGAAGTTTGAGCTTGGTATTTCAGGAAGTCTTCTTTCATCATTAATCAATTATCGCAAGTATTATGGGATAACTATTTCACTTGAGGTTTCGGATTGTTCTTGTCGTATTCTAAGGTTTCTTTTCTTGGTTCAAGTGGAAGATTTTCTTTATCCATTTCTTTCTTCTTGTCGGCTTGAATTTTAGCATCCAATTCATTTTCTTCTGGAGGAAAAATGTCGTCTTTACTCTTTATGCGTTCATCACCACGCCAAATGAAGCCTCGAAGTTTCCTAGCGTTTTCGGGTAAATCTTTTTCGGGATAAATTTCTCCTTCAGGCGAATTGTAATTGGTAATGGTTTCAATGGTATTTCCATCCAGTACCATATTGATTTTACTGCAAACACTTTTGTTAATTCCAATCAATTCCTGATTATCATTACGCATATAATAAATAACCTCGGTGTTCTTAATTAAATCAACCTCTTTGAGTTTGCTGTCTTCAAACCGTCCGTATAAATTTTGTCCTTTCACCTGATTAAAGCCTCCGCTGAGCGTATCTTTGGAGACGATAAAAGCGTTATTCAAAACTTTCAAGGAATCTAACTTTTCGGTTTTATTGTTACCTATTAAGTGCATGATGTCGCCCGTCATTTGGTTTTCAAAATTCCAAAGGATTGGGTTTTTAATCAATTTAGTTAACCCGGTTTTTTGGTCGGAATGTATGGAATCACATTTTCCGCTCATGTCCGTTTTATAGAATCGAACGTTATTAAAAGCTCTAATCACGCGGTTTCCAGTTTTACCGGTAACCATTAATTTTTTTCCGTGAATATAAACCGAATCGTTTTCTACCAAGTTAATAGCAACGGCTCTTTTGGTAACATACATCGAATCTTTCAGCTTGTATAATTCGGCATAGTGTCCTTTTACGATACCTTTATTAATAGAATCGGTAATTTTCACGTTGTTGGTTGCCGAAGCAAACTCGCGGTTACGGTCATAGTATAAACTGTCGCCTTCAATCAGTCGGTCGTTGTATTTAATGTAGGATTTCCTTAAAAAATGAGCCAAGTTCTTCTTGGTGTCATAAAATCCTTTTTCGGTATAGATGTAATTCTCTTTACTGGTAATGGTTGATGGTCCAAAAAGATACGAATGCCCAGAATTAGTATAATAATCCAAGTGGTCAGACTTAATGACATACTTTGGATTGGTAATAGAAACGGTTGTCAAGAAACGAAACTTCTTTTCATTGGCATAGTAGCGTCCTTTTTTACTTCTTAAGGTGTTTTCTCTGTTGGTGATAATCCCTAAAGTATTATAGTAGGCTTCCTGCGTATTTCGGTCAAAGTTAATCGTGTCGGTTACTAAGGTAGATTCTGGCGAGCGCATAATAACATTACCGGTAGCAAAGGCCTGTTTTACTTCGCCGTTGTATTCTGCATATTTGCTGTTGAGTGTAAGCGTGTCGCCTTGCACCATTTGCACATCGCCAAAGGCTTTCAGGTAGTTTTCTTTTTCAAAAAAATAGGCTTTGTTGCAAGTAAAACGAACGCCTTCGTGATTTACTCTCACATTGCCTCTCAATAAGATAGCATCGGGAATTTCTTCTTCGTTTTTGTCTGCAAAATCGGCATGTTCTATGTTGATTTTAGAAGATTTTTGTGCCTCTAACTGATTGACGAAACAGAAAACAAATCCGAAAAGTAAAAGTAACTTCTTCAAGCGGTAAAAATTTTTGTCAAATTTAGGAATTTAGAACCAATAGGATACGGAATTAAGAATAATTTATGTTTCAACATTCAATCTATTCTCTATATTTGTGACTATGTCTTCATAAATCAAAGTGAAGCCAGAGTAACCACTATGAAAAAAAGCGCAAGACTTATAGTAGCCATAAGTATCTTTTCTGCAAGTTTGAATTTTGCCCAAAACAAGCCCAACATGACGCAACCATTACCCGAAAGCAAGCCAAAAAAGGCCGTAGTATATCAAGTATTCACCCGATTATTCGGAAACAAAGTCACCACCAACAAACCATGGGGAACCATTGAAGAAAATGGAGTAGGGAAGTTCAATGATTTCACCGATAAAGCCTTATCCGAAATCAAAAAACTAGGCGTAACCCACATTTGGTATACTGGCGTTCCGCATCACGATGTCATCAGAGATTATACTAAATATGGCATCTCGAATGATGACCCAGACGTGGTGAAAGGACGTGCCGGAAGTCCGTATGCGGTTAAAGATTACTACAACGTTAATCCTGATTTGGCTGTTAATCCTGCCAAGCGTTTACAAGAATTTGAAGCTTTGGTGAAAAGAACGCATGCCAACGGACTAAAAGTCATCATCGATATTGTTCCTAATCATATCGCGCGTAATTATCATAGTTTAAGCAACCCAAAAGGCGTAAAAGACTTCGGAGCAAACGATGACACTTCGGTAGAATATAAAAGAGACAACAACTTCTATTATATACCTGGTAAAGCTTTTGAAGTACCAACCTCTGATAGCTACAAACCTTTGAATGGCGAAAAAAATCCTTTGATTGATGGTAAATTCAAAGAGTTTCCTGCCAAATGGACCGGAAATGGTTCGCGCCTTGCCAAGCCAGACATCAACGATTGGTATGAAACCGTAAAAGTAAACTACGGCATCAAGCCCGACGGTTCGAAAGACTTCCCAGAACTGCCTGAAGGTTTTGATAAAAAAGATTTCAAAGCACACTACGAGTTCTGGCAAGGAAAAGACGTTCCGAATAGCTGGAAAAAATTCCGCGATATTGCGCTTTACTGGATAGCAAAAGGCGTTGACGGCTTCCGATACGACATGGCCGAGATGGTTCCTTACGAATTTTGGAGCTACATGAACTCTGCCATCAAGATGCAAGACTCTGATGCCTTCCTTTTAGCCGAAGTATACAACCCAAAAGAGTACCGCAACTACATCAAACTCGGATTGATGGACTACTTATACGACAAGGTTGAGACTTATGACTTATTGAAAGCCGTAATACACGGGCAAACCCTGCCTGATCCGTTATCTGACATCCAAAGCAACATGACCGACATAGAACACCACATGTTGCACTTCTTAGACAATCATGACGAACAGCGATTAGCAAGTCCAGCCTTTGCAGGAACGCCCGAAAAAGGAAAACCGCTTATGGTCATCTCGGCAACCATCAGCACGTCGCCAACCATGATTTATTTTGGGCAAGAAGTAGGCGAACCCGGCAACGAAGACGCTGGTTTTGGCAAGCCAACTAGAACTTCAATTTTTGATTATATTGGTGTACCTCACCATCAACGTTGGATGAACGGCGGAAAATTTGACGGCGGACAATTATCCGAAAGCGAAAAAGCGCTCAGAGATTTCTACGCCCGATTATTGAACTTCACCATCAACAGCAGTGCGATGATGGGCAAGTATCAGGAAATCCAAACCGTGAATAGAAACGAAACTAAAGAATATGACCCAGGATTGTACTCGTTTGTACGCTGGGATAACAAAGAAAAACTCATCGTCATTGCCAATTGCTCGTGGGTTACCACCAGTCATGTTGATTTGATTGTACCCGAAGATGTTATTCAAAAATGGAACCTGAATGACGGCGACTATAAAGTAACCGACCAGTTGTATAACCACGAAACTTCAACGCTAGAAGTAAAAGACGGACGCGGCATCATCAAAGTAAAAATCAAACCAAGCGAGAGTTTTATATTTAAGCTATAAGAATATCAATAAAAACAAAACCCTTTCTTCAACAGAAAGGGTTTTTTAGTACTGTTAGGCAGCGTCGCCGTCTTCAGGAGCTTCGCCGGTATGTGTGTTATACATCACATAGTCATTATGCTTAGCGGTATCTTTATCAATCCAAATGGCTTGCCCAAGATTGGTATATTTTATCAAAACACTATAAATAGCATTGCCAGCTTCAACGCGGTCTTCTTGTTTAATATCTCTTTCACCAATTTCTACGTGTTGGTCAACAATTAAATCCATAAATTCATTAGCTAAATCAGTAATTTTAGACAATTCATCAGCAGTTAAACCATGTTCAGAAAGCACCGGAAGCATTTCTGTACCCACGCGAACCACTCTTTTGGCAGTGATTAACAATTCAGAATCAGTTTGACGAGAAAGAGATTCTGTGCCAAACTTTTTATACTTAGCGCTGTCTACAGCATACACTAATTCAACGCTCGACATTACTTCGCGAACGTTTACACGAATTTCTTCGGCTTTTTTATCCTTCAATTCAGTGCGTTCAACTTGGTCTTGTAAGGCTTCAACATCAGTTTCAAGTTCCGAAAAAGCTTCAACTTCGGCTTTCAAAGCTTCTCTTTTTACAGCAGTAATATTGTATTTATCAAATTCAGCTTCGTCTCTTTTTATAAAAGCAAGTTTTTCAAGAGACTTGGTTACCAAAGTGGCGTCAGAGAACTTGTAAAGGCGAACGGCTTCTTTTTTCTTCATGGTAAGGTCGGTTTATAAGTGAGTATTCAGTTACAATAATCAAACATAAAGAAAAGATTAATAGGTTGTATCTCTGAAGGCTAAAAAAATGTAAAAAAATACTACGGAAAATATTTTGAAGGTTTACGAAATATTTTTGAAACCTACGGAAGCATTATTGAAGAACACGGAAGACGTATTGATGCAAACGGAAGAATTGTTGAAACCAACGGAAGAAGTAATGAAGCACACGGAAGCTTTATTGAATGACACGGAAGCTTTGTTGAAGGCTACAAAGCCTTGAAAATGCTGAAAAGTCACTTTTTCTATGCTTTCATCAAAATGTTTCAGGCATAAAAAAAACCTTTTACTCAGTAAAAGGTTTTTTTCTATAAATAAGTTACTACTTCCTTATCGTGTGATGGTTTGTTTCCTGTCAGGACCAACCGATACGATGCTGATTGGCACTTCTACGGCGGCTTCAATAAAGCTGATGTAGTCTTTTAGTGCTTGTGGCAGCTCGTCATAAGTGGTCATTCCGGTTAAATCGGCTTTCCAACCTTTGATTTCGGTATAAATAGGGGTTACATTTTCTTCTTCAATGTTGTAAGGTAAATGATGAATTACTTCGCCTTTATAGTTGTAGGCAGTACACACTTTTAGCGTATCAAATCCCGAAAGTACGTCGCCTTTCATCATCATTAACTGGGTTACACCGTTAACTTGGATGGCATATTTAAGAGCAACCAGATCTAACCAGCCACATCTACGCTTTCTTCCGGTTACTGAGCCAAATTCGTTACCTACTTTCGCCATGATATCGCCTGCATCGCCAAAATCTTCGGTTGGAAATGGACCCGAACCCACACGAGTAGTATAGGCTTTGAAGATTCCGAATACTTCTTTGATTTTGTTTGGGGCAATTCCAAGTCCGGTGCAAGCGCCGGCAGCCGTAGTGTTGGATGAGGTTACAAACGGATAGGTTCCAAAGTCAACATCCAACAACGAACCTTGTGCTCCTTCGCATAAAATAGATTTTCCGTTTTTTTGCGCTTGTGCCAGGTATTCTTCGCTGTCTATAAAGTTGAGTTTTTGTAAATCTTTGATGGCTTCAAAGAATTCTTTCTCTAATTCTTCTAGGTTGTATTGAATGTCAACGTTGTAAAAGGCAATCATTGCTTCGTGTTTGTCGGCTAGTGCGCGGTATCTTTCTTTAAAATCGGCCAATTCTATATCGCCAACTCTAAGTCCGTTTCTTCCGGTTTTGTCCATATAGGTTGGACCAATACCTTTCAAGGTTGAACCAATTTTTGCTTTGCCTTTTGCCGCTTCAGAAGCAGCATCAAGTAGTCTGTGCGTTGGTAAAATTAAATGTGCTTTACGCGAAATGATTAATTTCGACTTCAAATCAAGGTTAAACTTGGCCAATCCGTCAATTTCTTGTTTAAAAACTACTGGATCTATCACCACGCCGTTCCCGATAATGTTTACATTATTGCTGTGAAATATCCCCGAAGGAATGGTACGCAATACATGTTTAATTCCGTCAAATTCTAGGGTATGTCCTGCGTTTGGACCGCCTTGAAAGCGCGCGATGATGTCGTATTTCGAGGTTAATACGTCAACTATTTTTCCTTTTCCTTCGTCTCCCCATTGTAATCCGAGTAGTAAATCTACAGTCATTGTGTGTTCTTGTTTGATGTGTATATTAGGTAGTTATTCTTTTCTTTTTCCGTTGAAGAAGTTAAATTTTGCAAAATAATTTATGCCGCCTAAAACAGCTGCAACCACAAATCCTATAGCTAATGTTTTTAGGATGAATGGAATTTTGATGCTGGTATAGTCGATGATAATTTGTCCGACGAATTTGTAAACCGTATAGAAGATGAATACGAAAATAAATGTTCTTACAAAATACTGTTTACTGGTCATGGGCTATTTACTTTTGCTTTTTGGTGCCGTAGAAATACAGCGAATGGTTTTGAATATCGATGTCAAATATCTCTTCAATGGTTTTTTTAATCGTTTGAATCCTTGGGTCGCAAAACTCAATCACATCTCCGGTATCCGTCATGATAATATGGTCGTGCTGCTTGTCAAAATACGATTTTTCATAGTGCGCTTGGTTTTGCCCAAACTGATGTTTACGCACCAACTTGCAATCCAAAAGCAATTCAATAGTATTGTATAACGTAGCACGGGAAACGCGATAGTTTTTATTTTTCATTTTGATATACAGATGCTCAATATCAAAATGCTCCTCGCTATTGTATATTTCTTGAAGGATAGCATAGCGTTCCGGAGTTTTACGGTGGCCTTTTTCTTCAAGATAAGCTGTAAAAACAGACTTAACAATCTCTTGATTTTTACTATTATCGGATGCAATTAGTGTCATATGGCAAAGGTAAGTTATTCCATTAAAATTAAGAAAGTTTCAAGCGCTAAAGTTTTGAACGCATTGTTGATAACGACAGCTTAGTTGGTATATACGCGGGTTACTTTATCAACGCCGTCAATTTTTTTAATATTGTCGATGAGTTTTTTAAGAATGCTGTTGTTTTGCACGATAACAGAAACTTGTCCTTTAAACAATCCGGCTTCGCCGCTAAGTGAAATACTTTGTATGTTCACATGCATGTTGTTGGATATCACTTTAGTCAGCTCGTTGGTAAGTCCTAGCGTGTCCATTCCGGTGATTTTCAGGGTTGCTTTAAACTCTTGTTTCGAGGAGTCAATCCATTTCGCAAGCATGATACGATATGCGTAGTTCGATTGAAGGGTTATCGCGTTAGGGCAGTCTTTTTTATGCACTTTGATGCCTTCATTGATGGTGATGAAACCAAATACTTCGTCGCCAGGAATAGGATTACAGCAGTTGGCAAGTTTATAATCGAGTTTGTCGTTCTCAGCGCCAAATACAAGCATGTCATAATTGCTGCTAAGCTCTGGACGGTTGATTTCATCAGGATTATTCGAAGGCGGACGTTTGATTTTCGTCTTGAAGAAATTCATAAACGTGTTGCCTTTTTGAGCCGCGAAGTCTTTTAGTTGTTGATTCTCAATAGAACCAATACCTACGCGATAGAATAAATCTAAACTCGTTTTTAATTTGAAGAAATTCACCAGTTCATTAACAACACTTTCGTTTAAAGTGATTTTTAAGTGTTTTAATTTACGAGTTAGGAGTTCTCTTCCTTCTTCTGCAATCTTTTTGGTGTTTTCATTCAGAACGTTTCTAATCTTATTCTTGGCTCTTGAAGTAGTTACGTAGTCCAACCAGTTGATACTCGGCTTTTGATTCACTGAGGTAATGACTTCAATTTGGTCGCCGCTTTTTAATTCATAATTCAGCGGAACGAGTTTACCGTTTACTTTGGTTCCACGAGTTTTAACGCCAATTTCAGAGTGAATGCTAAAGGCAAAATCAAGCGAAGTAGCACCTTTTGGCAAGGATTTGATTTCTCCTTTTGGTGTAAAGACGAAGATTTCTTTAGCATACAAGTTCATTTTGAAATCTTCCACAAAATCAACCGCGTTAGATTCGGAGCTTTCCAGTGCTTCTTTCAACAAGTTGAGCCAAGTGTCAAGTCCGCTTTCTTCAGTTGCGCCTTGTTTGTATTTGTAATGTGCAGCATAACCTTTTTCTGCAATTTCATCCATACGTTCGCTACGCACTTGAATTTCAACCCAGCGACCTTTTGGTCCCATCACGGTGATGTGTAAGGCTTCGTAGCCGGTAGATTTTGGAGAGGAAATCCAATCGCGCAATCTACTAGGTGAAGGACGATAATGGTCGGTTACAACCGAATAGATTTTCCATGCAAGGAATTTTTCGTCGTGTAAGTTGGATTTATAGATGATGCGGAGCGCAAATTTATCATATACTTCATCAAACGTAACGTTTTGCGCAGCCATTTTACGGCGTATGGAATAGATAGATTTTGGTCTTCCTTTGATGCTATATTCAACACCTTCTTCGTCTAATGATTTTTTAAGAACATCCGAAACTAATTTGATATAAGCGTCTTGTTCTTCTTTAGTTTCTTTGATTTTGCTTACAATTTCGTTGTAAACTTCCGGTTCAGTATATTTTAATCCTAAATCTTCTAGCTTGGTTTTGATGTTATACAAACCCAATCGGTGTGCAAGCGGCGCATATATGTATAAAGTCTCAGATGCAATTTTCACTTGCTTGTAATCAGGCATAGAATCCATCGTTTGCATGTTGTGCAAACGATCAGCAATCTTGATAAGGATAACCCGAACATCATCATTCAAGGTTAAAAGCATCTTACGGAAATTTTCCGCTTGCATAGAGATGTTCATGTCCTTTTTAACCTGAGCAATTTTGGTCAATCCTTCTACCAAATGAGCAATCTTCGGATTGAACATTTTTTCAATCTCTTCGATGGTAACATCAGTGTCTTCAACAACATCATGCATCAAAGCTGCAGCAATACTTGAAGCACCCAATCCAATTTCGGACGCAACGATTTTTGCAACACCTATAGGATGAAAAATATAAGCTTCACCAGATTTTCTTCGTTGGTCTTTGTGTGCATCAACAGCCACATCAAAAGCCTTTCGAATCAGTTTTTTGTCTTCTGTAGAAAGGGTTTGATAACTTATTCGGAGTAATTCTTTGTATTCGCGAGCAATAGCTTTGTTTTCTTCTTCAATATCAATTTCAGTCATACGTACTCTAATGAGTTATTAAAATTAAGCATAAGTATTGAACTGTGCAATATGAACTTTGAATTAAATTTTGTTGAAATTTAAGTCGTGAAAATCATAGCTAAAGTCGGTTAAAGGTGATATTGCTTTCATAGTAAAATGATTGGCATTTCCTTCAGCATCTAAATCAAAAAAGATATGCGAATCAGCGTTGAAACTGCGAACATCCCATTTGACAACAAAGTTTTGATCTTTATAGAAAAATATTTCGCCCACTAATCTTTTAGAACGTTTTGAGGCAAAATATAATTTTCCTTTTCTTTCAGTAATGGTTACTTCGCCAAACCAATCGTCTTTATAAATGCCAACGTATTTTTTGGTATTTATTTTGAGTTTTTTGTCTTTTAAGTTTTCGGTTACTTTAGCCCAAACTTCACCAGTAATTTTATCGGCATTGTCTTCTTTTGAAGCACGTTCTTTACTCAAATAAGCAAGATGATCAAATTTTGGAAAACCAAGATAACTGTCTTTAATAGTGTTAGATATCACATTAAAAGCAGTTCCACTTTGTTGATTAGTCAAAACAATGATTCCCAGTTTTTCTTTTGGAAACATGATTGATTGAGTAACGATTCCGTCTAAACCACCAGTGTGAGAAACTTCTAAATGTCCATTAACATCGGTTAATTTCCAACCTAAACCATAAGAACTAAAATTAGTTGAATAAGGAAAAGAATTTCGCAAAGGCAAAATAGTTTGCGATTTCCACATTTCGTCGTGCTCTTTTTTACTGAATAATTGTTTCCCGTTATAATTTCCATCATCCATTTGCGCAATTAACCAGTGACTTAAATCATTTACAGAAGCATACAATCCTGCTGCTGCATCAAAAATAGAATTGGTATAACGAGGAACTACTTCAAGTTTTCCATTAGTTGGAACATGCGGAACAATTACGTTTGTAGTGTCTTTTAATCGTTTCCATGAAGAAGCACTGTTGTTCATTTCCAGCGGTTGCATTAAGCGTTCTTCTACAAAATCGCACCAAGATTTTGCTGAAACTTTGGCAATAACTTCCCCAGCAATAACATATAACAAATTGTCGTAATCATATTTACTTCTGAATCCAGAAACGGGTTTTAAATACTGAATATTTTTTACAATATCTTTTGGAGTAAAATCATGACCGTCAGGCCAAATCATTAAATCACCAGCACCAAGACCTAAACCACTTCTATGAGTTAACAAATCACGAATATTGAATTCATTGGTAACATAATCATTATACATTTTGAATTCAGGCAAATACTGAATGATTTTGTCATCCCAATTTATTTTACCTTCATCAACTAAAATGGCTAATGCTGAAGCAGTAAAAGCTTTACTGTTGGAAGCAATTCCAAACAAAGTGTTGGCATCAACTTTTTGATTGGTTTTTATGTTTGTGACACCATATCCTTTTGCTAAAACTAGTTTTCCATCTTTAATGATTCCTATAGCAATTCCTGGAACATTGAACGTTTTCATGGTGTTTTGAACTAACTCATCTACTTCTTTCTCCGAAATTTGAGCAGTTGCAAAGTTTATCGCTATCAAGCAGACAGCAATGTATTTTAGATTTATCATATAGTTTTAATTAAATTCTTTTAATTTTTCTTCGACTTTTAAATATAATTCTTTTTCCCAAGAAATGTTTGATATACTTGGAAAATTATTGTTTTTGCGAAAATCATTTGGAGCAATTAAAATGGGGAAATTTTTGTTTTTTGCTTTTGTTGCTAAATAAAAAACCTCTTCAATATTTTTATCACCAATCGGAATACATCCAATGGTTACATCTTTTCCGTGTATCATAATATCGCCACCTAAATCAGTTCTCCCATCAAGTTTTGCCTTTTCTCTATCAAATGAATTTGGATAATTTACTTTTATAGAAAGATGATATTTACTGTTAGGGTTCAAATATTCCATTTGATAAACTCCTTCAGGAATTTGCTTGTCTCCATTTTTTAATTTTGGGCCTAAAACACCGCTAAAGTTTGTGAAATTGTAGGTTTTAATTAATTTCCAATCTTTATTTTTGGGTGCTCTTCCATATAGTTCGAGAATCTGTTCGGTCTTGAAAGCTAAAATTGCAATTTCAATATTTTCCGCATCAAAATTATTTTTCTCTAAGCATTCTTTAAGTGATTTTTCAGTTCTTTTTTTAGTTTTTTTGATGACACTTTCAATGGTTTCTTCTTTCTTAGTTTTTGAAAATGCATTAATGATTTTATTTTTATTGAGTAAAACTGCAAAAAGCAAAATCAATAAAACAGTTGGTATAATCATTTTGAAATTCATAGATTGAAAAATTAAAAACCTCTTTGTCTTTTTGCTTCAAAAAGTAAAATAGCTGCTGCAACCGATACATTCATACTATCAATTTCTCCTTGCATTGGTATAATGATGTTTTGTTTTGCTTTTTCTCGCCAAGGTTTTGATAAACCTGTTGCTTCAGTACCTACAACTAAAGCAGAAGGTTTAGTGTAATCTTGGGTATGATAGGAAGTAGAGTTTTGCAAAGTTGCGCTGTAGAAATTAATGTTGTTTTTTTGTAAATATTCTATAATTTCTTCAGTTGTGCCTACAGCTATTTGATTGGTGAACAGACAACCAACACTTGAACGAACCATATTTGGATTATACAAATCAGTTTTAGCATCTGCAACAAGAACAGCATCAATATTTGCAGCATCACATGTTCTGAGCATTGCACCAATATTTCCAGGTTTTTCAATACTTTCCATTACCAAAAGTAAAGGGTTTTCGGGAAGTTGTAATTCAGTAAGTAAGTGCGATTTTGTTTTGGCAACAGCAATAATACCTTCAGTTGTATCTCGATAGGCTAATTTTTGATAAACTTCTCTAGAAATTTCTATTATTTCAATTTCTGAATTGTTGTTGACTAACTTTTTTACATTAGTTTCATCAAATAGTTCAGGAACAAAAAGTAAAGTTACTAACTGATATTTTCCTTTTAATGCTAATTCTATTTCCCGAATTCCTTCTATCAAAAACATACCCGATTGTTTTCGGGCTTTTGCTTTTTCTTGGAGTAAAACCAATGATTTAATAAACGGATTTTGGGAAGAAGTGATTTGTTTCATTCTGGAAATTAAAATTCAAAGTTAAATCAAATTAATGAATCAAATATAAATATCCAGATAACGGATTTGGATAATCAACATCATTCAAGAAAAGTAGATAAAAGTAAGTTCCGTCTGGAGCTTTTTTGGTTCCAATGGCTTCTTTTACATATCCATTCCAGTCTTCAGTATTTTGATTTCCTTCCCAAATTAGTTTTCCCCAACGATTGTATATTTCGATTCTAAAATCTAGAAAAATATCTCGTAAACCTTCTATATAAAAAACATCGTTTAAAGTGTCACCATTTGCTGAAACAAAATTATATACTGTTGGCGGACAGTTTTTTGTAAGCAATTGAAATGAAGTTATGCTAAAACAGTTTTCATTATCCAATCTTATAAAAATGTCTTTTGGAGTTGATGAAGCTACATAGTTTGTCGTAGTCAATATTGGATTTGTATTGGTGTTTGCATCTTCATAGCTTTCAAAGAAATGCACAGTATCACTTTGATTTGTTTTTACTAATTCCTCATAAGATGAGAAGTTAAAAGTTCCTTTTGTGAAACCTTCATTACAAGATATTATTGGTTCTAAATCGTTAAAAGGAGGTGATTTGTATAATGTGACTATAGTAAAAAAAGTGTTATTGTTTTCATCCAATTCAGGAACGTGGCCAACTCCATTTCCGTCATCATCAACTGCAAAAAGAAGTGGAAAAGTATCTGGAATATCATCGGGAATAACTATAGAAATATTAGAACTCCATTGTTCCTCAGCAGCAATTGGCAAAATAGTTTCTGTAAATTCAATTAATTGTCCGTTGGCATAAATTGCAATTGAAGTTCCAGAAGGTAATATTCCTGTAGCATTTGAGTTTTTAACGGTAAAATCAACATCAATAATTCTAGAATCACAATTTTTTTCAACATTATCAATTGTAATTGTAGCATCTGGTAATTGGTTGTTCAGTTTTGTAACAACCGTGTTAATCATTACAAAATCTTGAAATGAACTAAGATTTATTTCAGCTGATGTATCGCCAATTTGAATGTAATTTTCAATATTATAAACATCCAAATCCATATTGTACAAGGTTGAACTACCCGTAAAAGAATTGGTTCCGTTAAAAACATTGTTAGCTGGATTTAAAGTGTTACTCAATAAATTTCCATTAAATGTAAACGTTTCAGTTGCTAGTAAAGTATCGCCTTCCCAAGCCAAAAAACCAACTTTAGAATTATTATTATCTAAAACGTTTAGATTGTCCAAGGTAATTGAAAGCATATCTGGTACACCTTGTAAACCATCATAAACATTAATTTGATTCAAAGGCAAATTTGGATTTCTGTAAACTATTATGATAGCCCAACCAGCAAAATTTGTCTTGCGGGTTAAATGCAAATCTTCAAAGGAGGAAATGTCTAAATTTGATAAAGTATAAACTCCATTTCCAGTCGTTTGAATTTGAGAAGTAACATCTTTAAAAGCACTGAAATAAGTAAAAGTTACACCATTGAAACTTCTACTGTAACTAAAAGTTCTGTCTGGAGTTATTTCTTCAGAATTCAAATTAACCTGAAAATCACCATCGCCACTTCCAGCCCAATACAAATAAGCTTTTTGAACAATATCCGATGGATTTAGATTTAAAGTTGCTGATGACGAAGTATTGGTTACATAATCATCAATTGAATTATTTTCTGCAGTATTCATTGTATTACCAATGAAAGTGAAGTCATAACGACCGTTAAATTGCTCGTACAAGGAAATATTTTGACTGCTTATTTTTGAAAAAAAGCTAATCAAAACAATAATTGTTAATAATATTCGTTTTCCTTTCACAGCGTTGAAATAGACAATAAAATTAAGGAAATATTTCAATAAATTGCTTTTTTGCCAATTTAGTGTAATTAAAAATAAATGTTTACTTTTCCAATGTTAATTTGAAGACTTGAAAAAATATACTATTAAAAAATATAAAATTGATGATTTTCAGCTTTGGAATGATTTTGTGAATCAAGCCAAAAACGCTACTTTTTTATTTCATCGAAATTTCATGGAATACCATAATACAAGGTTTAACGACTTTTCTTTGTTGGTTTTTGAGAATGAAAAACTGATGTCAATTCTACCTGCAAATTATGTTGATGATGTTCTTTTTTCTCATCAAGGATTAACATATGGAGGTTTTGTTTTTAATGATAAGATTAAACTTGGTCAGGTTTTAGAAATTGTAAAAGAAGTTTTAAATTTTCTACATGATAATGGCTTCAAAACTTTTAAATTAAAGTTGATGCCTTCTATTTACAACTCCTTTTTTTCAGAAGAAATTGAGTATGCATTGTTTTTAATTGAAGCAAAACTAATTCGTAGAGATTGTTTATCGGTAATTGATTTGAATAAAAAATTTAAAATTTCAAAAACCAGAAAAGAAGCCATTCATCGAGGTAAAAAAAATAATTTAGAGATTAGAGAAGAAGATAATTTTAAGTTGTTTTGGGACGAAATATTAATTCCTAATTTAGATAAAAAGCATAATGCAACTCCAGTTCATTCAGTTGAAGAAATAGAAATATTGCATAAAAGATTTCCAAAAAACATTAGGCATTTTAATGTTTATGACAATGGAAAAATTGTAGCCGGAACCACAATTTTTGTAACAGATAAAGTAGCTCATCCTCAATATATTTCTGGAAACCCACAAAAAAATGAGTTAGGAAGTATTGATTATTTGTATCATTATTTAATAACCGAAGTCTTTAATGATAAAGATTTTTTCGATTTTGGACCTTCACATGAAAATGATGGAAAGCAAATCAACCAAGGAATTTTGTTCTGGAAAGAAAGTTTTGGAGTAAAAACAACCGTTCAGGATTGGTATGAAATATCAGCAAAAAATTATAAAAAACTAGAAAACATTTTAATATGATTAAATTTCTAGATTTACATAAAATCAATTTGCCTTATCATGAAGCTTTTCATCAAAAGATGCAAGAAGTTCTTGATAAAGGTTGGTTTATTTTGGGTGATGAGGTTAAAAAATTTGAGCAAAGTTTCGCTGAGTTTTGCGGTATGAGACATTGTATTGGTGTTGGGAATGGTTTAGATGCTTTGGTTTTAATTTTTAAAGGTTATATAGAACTCGGAGTTTTAAAAAAAGGAGATGAGATAATTGTTCCAGCAAATACATATATAGCTAGTATTATAGCTATTTTGCAAGTTGATTTAGTTCCAGTTCTTGTAGAACCAGATTTAAATTCTTTTAATATTAGTCCTGAGGAAATTGAAAAAAAGGTAACATCAAAAACCAAAGGAATTTTGGTTGTTCATCTTTATGGTCAATTGGCTGATATGGATAGAATAATTGAAATTGGATATAAATATAATTTATTGATTGTTGAAGATGCTGCACAAGCTCATGGATTAGTATTCAAAGGAAGTCATCCGCGTGCATTTAGTTTTTATCCAGGAAAAAATTTAGGTTCACTTGGTGATGCTGGAGCAGTTTTGACTAATGATGATTCATTGTCTAAAATGATTCAATCTTTACGAAATTATGGTTCTGAAAAGAAGTATCATAATGAGTTAGCTGGTATTAATTCTAGATTAGATGAATTGCAAGCGGCATTTTTGAATGTCAAATTACCAAATTTGGAGATTGAAAATAATCGAAGAAGAGAAATAGCTAGACGATATACTAAGGAAATTGTAAATGATAAAATCATTTTACCTTTTTGTGAAAAACTTGAGAATCATGTTTTTCATTTGTATGTTATCAGAACAAAAAATAGAGACGAATTGCAAAATTATTTAAAGTTAAATGATGTAGAAACTTTAATTCATTATCCAATTCCGCCACACAAGCAAAAGGCATTCTCATCTTGGAATTCTAAATCGCTTCCAATTACCGAAAAAATTCATGACGAAGTTTTAAGTTTGCCCATAAGTCCAGTTATGACTGATGATGAAGTTGATAAAGTCATTAGAATAATTAACAACTATTAGAAAGATATGAAGAATTTTTTATTTGTAACACTAAGAATTTGGAAGTACAAATTTCTTTCTAACTGTAAAAAAGTTTTAGGAAATCCTGCTGTTTATCATCCGTTGCTATTAAAAGGAAATGGAAAAATTTCCTTTGGTAAAAATGTTCAAATAGGAGTAATCGATTCTCCAAACTATTATTCGCATTACACTTATTTGGAAGCTCGAAATAATGAAAGCGAAATAAATATTGGGAACAATGTTTCTATAAATAATGCTTTTTCGGCGGTTGCTTTTTCAAAAATAACAATTGAAGATAATGTTTTGATTGGAGTCAATTGCTCTATTATTGATAATGATGGTCATTCACTTCAACCTGATAAAAGAAATGATGACCAACCAAAAACGGCTTCTGTAACAATTGAAGAAAATGTTTTTTTAGGCGATAATGTTACAATTTTAAAAGGTGTAACTATTGGAAAAAATTCAGTTATTGGAAATGGTTCCATAGTTACTAAAAGTATTCCTGATAATTCGATTGCAGCAGGAAATCCAGCACGAGTAATTCGCAATCTTTAAATTGAAAAACGATTAATGGATATATTAATTAAATCCTACAACAGACCATATTATCTAGATAGATGTCTTTTTTCTATTCAAAAACATGTTGTAAATAATGGGAATGTTGTTGTTCTTGATGATGGAACGCCGCAAATCTATTTAGATAAAATTCAAGAAAAATATCCATTTGTTATAATAAAGAAATCTGAGTTTTATAATGAGAAAGTCACATATACTTCGGTAGGAAAGCGACCAGAAAAATATAAAATCCCAATAGAGTTTTGGTTGAATGCAGCAAAAAATGCATCTGAAAACTTTATTCTGATTGAAGATGATACTTGGTTTATTGATGATGTCAATTTGAATGAAATAAACAATGAAATTGCAAATAACAGTGTTGCAATGACAAAATTATATTGGATAGGAAATTCAATTATTAATCAAAACAAAAAAGAGCAGAAATTAAATAACATTGTTTTATTGGAACCAAAATTATTTACAATAGTTCCGTCGATATATAATTTCATTTTTTACAAGTTTGATAAATTTAAAATTCGAAAAACGCTTCGTCTTTTTAAAATCCATACTGATGAAAAACACCTTGCTTACTATACAATTTATGCAGTTGCCGGAATGATTTTCAATAAAGAATACTTTTTAAGCTTATGGAAAAATCATCAAAATAAAGTTGATGAAGGTTTGCAATTGTATAATGCAGTTAAAAAGTTTAAAGATTCAAAGGGGAAATTGAAATTTGCCCGTTGCGAAAAAGAAGTTTTAAAAACAGGTTTTATTTCATCGGCAACCAATGAGCATAAAGAAAAATTTTCAGGCAATGTCGATATGTTTCAGTTCAACAAAATCATGAATGAAGCTTGGTTAAATGATACTTTTGAAGTCATCAAATCTTTGCCGAATGACATTCATTCTGATGAAGTTGTAAAGGTTTTAAATTCTTCAAATCAAAACGCAATTCAAACAGAAAATTGGATAAATTGGAGTAACGATTTTAAAAATTATTACATAAATATAGGTTGTAAAATTGATTGATTTACAGAGTAGAAACCAATGAGTTTAGAAATAAATAAATCTTATCGTTCTATCATGAAAGCTACTGGAGTTTTCGGAATGATGCAAGTTTTTAGAACAATTATCAGCATAATCAGTTCTAAAGTTGTTGCAATTTATATTGGACCAATTGGTATAGGTTTGGTTTCACTTTTAACAAATTCTGTAAATATCATAACTGCCATAACAAATTTTGAATTTCTGACGGTTGCAACTCGTGAAGTAGCTTTAGTTAGCGGTGATGAAGATAAATCTAAGTTATCCAATACAATTTCAATGTTGCAAAAAATGGCAATTATTATTGGAGTTTTAGGTGCGTTAATTTCATTTATTTTTAGTTCCTATTTAAGCGATTTGACTTTTGGAAATAAAGAAAAACAGCATTGGTTTCAACTATTAGCTGTTTATTTTCTGATTGTTAGTTTTACTAATACGAGAATGGCAATTCTACAAGGCGTCAATAAAATAAAAGCTTTAGCGGTTTGCAATATTGTTGCCGCTTTTTTTATTGCTATCGGAACAATAATTATTTATTATTATTTACGGATAGAAGGAATTATTTGGGTTATGATGTACTCAAGTATTGTTCTTTTGTTGGTTACTTTATATTTTACAAGACAATACAGTATTAAAATTTTGCCATTTAATTTTAATGAATTTTATGAAAAATCCAGTCCAATTTTTAAGTTCGGATTTTTTATGTCTATCAATTTAATTTTGGGTCAGATTGCAAATTTTTGTATAAAGTTATATTTAAATGACGATGGAAATTTTACTCAAATTCTAGGTTACTATGAAGTAAGTTCAGTGATTTTAATCAATTATTTAGGACTAATTTTTAATGCTATGGCTTATGATTTTTACCCAAAATTAACAGCTTTAAGTTCTGATAATTCAAAAGTTAAACAAGTAGTAAATCATCAAATTGAGATAGCTTTAATTTTGGTTACGCCAGCTATCATAATGTTGTATATGGTTGCGCCATTAATGATAGAACTATTATATACAAAAGAGTTTTTGAGCGCTTTTTCGATATTAAAATTTGCTTTGTTTTCAATTATTTTAAAAGCGGTAGTTTTCCCAATCGGATATATTATTTTAGTAAAAGGCGATAAAAAGATATTTTTTAAACAAGCTCTTTTTAGTGATATTTTAAACTTTGTTTTATCAATAGTTTTATATAAATATTATGGCTTGCTTGGACTTGGGTTGGCTTACTTTTTCAACTATTTATTCTATTTAATCTACGTTTATCAAATAGTTAAAAAGAACTATGAATTTAGTTTTTCAAACTCTTGTAAAAAATTGATTTTGATGTGTTGTTCTGTTGGTTTTTTAGCGATTGTTTCAGTTTACTTTTTGGATACTTTTTATGCTAATTGTATTATTTCAATTTTAGTAATTATCTCTATCATATTTTCGTGTAAAGAATTAAACCAAAGAATTGATTTTAAAGATATTCTGAATAGAAGAAGAAAAAAATAGAGTTAATTTTTCTCCCAAACTTCAACATATTGATTTGCAATTTTCTCAGCATTGTGAACTTCTTCTATAAAAGTTCTAGCACGTTTACCAATGGCTAAAATTTCTTCAGGATTTTCAATTAAATAAGTTAATTTCTCTACCAAATAATCAATATTTGGTAATGCATTTATGGCAACTTTTTCACTCAATTGATAATGTTTTTCAAAAATTGAACTAGCATTAGTGAAAACCACTTTTCCTTTTGTCATAGCTTCTAAAGCATTGCTTCCTTGATCATGACCATATAATTGATCAAGAACAATATGTGCTTTGTTGTATAACTGAATGTACTTTGAATAAGGAACATTTTCTACAATTGAAATAGATACTTTTTCAGGATATTTTTTAGCAATTATTTTTAATGCTGTTTCAAAATAATTATTTCCTTTTTTAAAATAACTTTCTCTATTAATACCATGAAAAATCTCAATTTTACTGCCAATTTTCATTTCATTTTTTGGAAACTTTTCAAGGTTAATTGGTGCAGGAATCAATCCTAAATATTTTGGATGATTTTCTAACGGAATTTGATAATCAATATCAGTTGCAATTACACCTTTTATATTTTTATAAATGTAATGATGTAGTTTTTCAAATTCTTTAGTTCTGTATTTTAAAACATTAATAAAGTTTTTGTCTTTTATTTTTCCTTTTAAATAGGGTTGAACTATCGAGGGATTTTCAGGATGTTTAAAATTATAATCTACATACATGAAATCGTCACCTGCCGAAAGCAAAAACACTTTTTTATTATTTTGAAAAAGGAAATCTAAAATCTTTTTCTCGAAATGATAATTACAAAAAAAACTATTTTCATTAATAAGTTGAACTATATCAAAATCTTTGAATTGGTTTCTGTTTTTCCAGAATTGTTTATAGATTAAAAAGGAAGAAAAATCAAAACCAGTAAGTTTTAAAACACCAATTTTCATTTTTTTTAATAAACCAGAATCCCATTTTTTTACTAATTGAAAATCTACAGGATAATTTTTAAAACCATCATTGAAGCCAAGAAGCACAACTTCATGTCCTAATTTTTGCAAACCTTCTTTCAAAGAATTGTGCAAACGACTGTATTCTCCAACGAGTAAAATTTTCATTTATAAATTCTAGGTTAGGCAATGATGTAAAATCAACCTTTTCCGTTTAAATATTTTATATTTGACAAATATAAAGCCAAGATAAGCAAAGAATGAATACTAACCATAAAATTGCAATTGTTTCCTCGTCGCTTGGCGTTGGTGGTGCTGAAAAGTTCGCTTCTTTGCTGAGTTTTATGCTCAATTCAATAGGATATGAAATTCACAATATCATTATAAACGATTTTGTAGTTTATGATTACAAAGGAACATTGGTTAATCTTGGAGAAATCTTTTCAGAAAGTAAAGGTGTTTTTAGAAGTTTAAAAAAAGGAAAACATATTGCTAATTATCTAAAAGAGAACAATATTAAAATTGTAATCGATAATCGTTCAAGACCAACAATTTCAAGAGAATTGTTTACCAAATGGGTTTATGGTTCGGCAAATAAGTATTATTTTTTTCATAGTTCCAATTTGGAAATGTATTTAACATCTTCAGTTTTTTGGGCAAAAAAGATTTTTAGTGATGCAACAAAATTGATTTGCGTTTCCAAGAATATTGAAGATGTTTTGAAAGCAAAATATAATTTTAGAAACACTATTACACTTTATAATCCAGTAGTTTTTGAAGATAAAGTTTATGAAAAACCAACTAATTTACCTGAAAAATATTTTCTGTTTTTTGGTAGATTTGAAGAAAATGTGAAGAATTTTAGTTTGATGTTAGAAAGCTTTGCCAAATCGAATTCTTTTCAAAGTGGTTACGATTTAGTTTTAATTGGCGATGGTTCTAGTAAAGATTATATTATTTCAAAAAGTAAAACGTTGCAAATAGAAAATCATGTTCACATTTTGCCTTTTCAAAAAGACATTAAACCTTTTATTCAACATGCTTTTGCAACTCTTTTAACGAGTCATTTTGAAGGATTTCCTATGTCAATTATTGAATCATTGGCTGTTGGAACGCCTGTTGTTTCGGTAGATTGTGAATCTGGACCAAAAGAGATTGTCGTCAATAAAAGTAATGGATTATTAGTCGATAATCACAATGTTGATGCTTTTGGAGAAGCAATAAAATTATTGATTGATGATCAAAATTTGTATCAAAATTGTAAAAATAACGCCAAGAAATCAGTAGAACATTTATCTTTGGAAAACATTACGCAGCAGTGGGAACAATTATTAGAAAACACATGACCACAATTCACGATTCAAATCTCATAGAAATCACAAAAGTAAACGACGTTAGAGGCAATCTTTCTGTAATTGAAAACGATGCCATTCCTTTTGAAATGAAGCGTATTTACTATTTGTATGATATTCCTAGTGGAGCAAAACGCGGTGGACATTCACATATTGACCAACATGAATTTCTAATTGCTTTAAGTGGAAGTTTTGATGTAGTTTTAAAAGACGGAAAAGAACAAAAAACAGTGACTTTAAACAGACCGAATGTTGGGTTACACATCGTAAATGGAATTTGGCGTGAACTGAAAAACTTTTCTTCAGGAGCAGTTTGTTTGGTAGTTGCATCTGATGTTTTCAAAGAAGAAGATTATATACGAAATTTTAAAAAATTCAAATCATCTAAAAACTGATTTGCTTAATCCAATTCCTGCTAAAAATTGTTTCATTCTTATTAAAAAAATTAAGATAGTTTCGGGTAAATTAAGAAGTATTCTTTTTTTAAATTCTAATCCTTTTAAATCAATATTATTTTTTAATTCATTTGCTTTTACATAATTTCCGCAGACTTTGTACTTGATAATACTTGAAAAACGATTTAAATCTTGATAAGATTTTAGTTCAGGCAATTTTTGTTCGTTAGCAGTATGTTTTTCAAAAAAATAATCTTCAAAAATATAATTCATATTCCTAGAAACACTATTATCATCATAAACATAACGCGCTAAAATAGAGTTGATAAAAAGAATTTTGTAGTTTATGCCAATTCGAATCCATAAATCAATGTCTTCTGATATTTTTAGGTTTTCATCAAAGACACCTATTTTATCAAATACATCTTTATGAATACAAACACTAGAAGTCCAAAGTATAGATTCTTTTTTGCTTGCTTTGAAAAAATTTACAATCTCAAATTCTTTTATAATTTTAACTGAATAAAAAGCTGGAAGAATTTTGCTTTTTGTTTCGATTTCTATTGCACAAGCAAATACTTTTTCAGTTTTAAATTGATTTGAATAGAAGTGAAATCTTTCTAAAAAATTAGGAAACCAATAGTCATCAGCATCCAAGAAGCAAATATAATCAGCAGTTGATAATGAAATTCCAAAATTTCTAGACTTAGCAACACCTTGATTTTCGGTTTTATAATATCGAATTCTCTTGTCCTTAAATTGATTTATTTTTTTCTCACTTTCATCAGTTGAACCATCATTGATTATAATAATTTCATATTCTTGAAAGCTTTGTTGAAGTATGCTTTCAATTGTTTTAGAAACAAATTTTTCTTTATTAAAAACAGGAACTATTATTGAAAAATAAGGCATTTTTTTATTTTAAATTCAAATATAATTAAAACACTCTTTTTATTTTTTAAAATAGTACTTTTGTCACTATAAATGTCAAATAAAATTGTACATATAGTAAGTTTCGACAATCCATTTCCACCATTTTATGGAGGAATTATTGAAGTTTATTATAAATTAAAACCTATCCACGAATTAGGGGTTTCAATATATTTTCACTGTTTTGTTGATACTATTCCAAATAAATTTGATGAACTTAAAGATGTAACTTCAAAGGTTTTTTTTTATAAAAAGAATAAGAATCCTTTTTTGTTTTTTTCATACATTCCTTTTTCAGTTTTCACCAGAAATAATAGAGAATTAGTTCAGAATATTGAATCTGCTGATGCACCAATTTTATTTGAGGGTTTAAAAACTACTTATCTAGTTAAAAAAGGTTTTTTTAAAAATAAAATAAAAATTCTTCGATTACATAACATTGAACAGCTTTATTTTAAAGGAATTTCTAAAAGCGAAACCAATTTTATAAAGAAAATTTTATTTTCTTTTGAGGCTTTAAAATTTAAAAAGTATGAAAATGTTATTAATGAGTTTCAAAAAATAATAACTCTTTCTAAAAATGAAGAAACATACATAATAAACAATTTTATCAAACCAAAAACAAATTATATTCCTGTTTTTCACGGTAATAAAATAGTAAAAACTCATAATGGTTTTGGAAAATATGCTGTTTATCATGGTGATTTGCGAATGTCAGATAATAAAAAAGCAGTTATCCAACTAATTGATATTTTTAAAAAAATAAACTATAACTTGGTTATTGCTGCTTCTGAAAACGAAAATTTTGTTCAGAAAAGAATTAAAAACTACAATAATATTTCATTTGTTAAAATAAATGATTTTGAACATTTACAAGATATTTTAGTTGATGCGCACATCAATATCATGATTTCATTTCAACAGTCGGGAACTAAATTAAAATTATTAAATTCGTTGTATAATAGTAGATTTTGCTTGATAAATGAAAATATTTCAGACGATAGTAAATTAACTGATTTATGTGAGTTTGTTTCTTCGAGTGATGATATAATTTCTAAAGTTGAATCATTAATTAATATTCCTTTTTCTGATTTTGAAAAAAGAAAAATGCTTTTAGAATCATATATGAATGACGATGTGAATGCAAAACTTTTGATAAATACAATTTTTGAAAATGATTTATAATCGAAAAATAATAGCTGATTTAATTTTTGAAACTCTTTCCAATAAGAAAACAGAGTTGATAAATAATTTTCAAAATTCTGATGTCACAATTAAATATTTTTATTTAGATGATTTATTGCCAATAGAAATCGCAATCAAAATTCACGAAGTTTTTCCGAGACCAGAAGAAATGATTTTGAAGAAAAACATCCGAGAGCACAAGTATATTGCTGCACAAATGAATAATTACAATCCTTTGTTGGAAGAAGTTATTTATTCGTTTCAAGATTTGAGGATTGTTAATCTTATTGGTGAAATTTGTTCTATTTCTGAGATATTGCCTGATGATAATTTGTATGCTGGCGGAATTTCTATGATGGGGAAAAATCAATATTTGAATCCACATCTTGATAATTCACATGACAAGGACAGGAATTTATGGCGTGTTTTAAATTTACTTTACTATGTGACTCCAGATTGGAAAGAAGAATATGGCGGAAATTTAGAACTTTGGCCAAATGGAATTGAAGAAAAACAAATAACTATTCATAGTAAGTTCAATAGGTTAGCGGTTATGGTTACGCATAACCAATCATTACATTCGGTTTCGCCAGTAGTTTTTGAGGGTTATCGCTGTTGTGTTTCGAATTATTATTTTTCAAGAAATCCTTATCTAGAATCAGATAGATTTCATGTAACATCTTTTCGAGGACGACCAGAAAATAGATTTTCAGATATTATATTAAGAATGGATTCTTTTATTAGAATGAATTTGAGACGAATTTTCAAAAAAGGCGTTAAAGAAAATCCACATGTTTATAAAAAAGAACAGAAGAAAAATTAATTTCTAATTTTTGTGAAATATTTTTTAGCTTGAACTAACACAATAATTGCCATAACAAATTCAAACGGATAACTAAACCTGGAATTGGTTCCATAAGTTACAAGTGCTTGTAAAATTGATGCAGCAAAGATCAATAATGTAATTAAAAATACAGTATCTATTTTTTTTGATTTAAAAAATGAAATCAACTGCATTGGAATTGTTATTAAGAAGAATATTTTAAACAAGCGAAGTGGAAAATGTTCAACATTCCAAAGACAATCGAAAAAGGAATTTGATTTTTTTAAGTAAAAATTTTGTTCATCAATATATAAATTCGTTTTCCAAAAATTCCACCAGGAAACAAAAACTTGCTTTAGATATTCAGTTGGATTAAGTTTAATGGTTGCATTACTGTAATTACTCAATTTGCTGGATAAATCAGGTAGCGAAAGTTTTGTGTGTTTTTCTAATTCAAGATGTGCATCCCAAATAGACATTTCAACACTTTTATTTTGTTGTATATTATAATCTCGATATTTTGCATAAATAGTTCCAATTTCCTTGTATTCTTCTGTTGTGTTTTCTGCAAAAGAAACGCAGTTTTGCGCCATATTGAATCCATACAAAGTAGTTGATGTAAAATAACCTGTGTTTAATTTATTTACATAAGACCAACCTAAAAAAGTCAATAATGGAAATATAAAAATCACTAATTTTCTGCTAATTATTTTTTTCAAATTGAAGTTATTGAACGAATAAGCTACGAAAATCAGAAACGGAAAAAAGATATAAAAAGGTTTAACTAATACTAAAAAACCTAGAAGAAAACTTAAACCTAAATCTTGCTTAGATGATGAATTTTCTAGTTTGTTTTTAATCAGTAAATAAAATAAATAGCTAATTAAAAAATAAGTAAAAGCTTCTGTCAAAATTGAAGTTTCAAAAAAAACAATATGAATTAAACTGCTGAATAAAAAAGTAGTTATGAAAGCAGTTTTTTTGTTCTGCAATAATTCATAAGCAATTTTGAAACATAAAATAGAAGTTATAATTCCCAAAAAGAATTGAAAAATTATGGTCAACTTCAGCCAGTTTCCAGTTAAGAAAATCAATAAAGGATAACCTGGACTTCTAGTTCCACCATAACCATCTAAAGAAAAAGTAGAAATTTTTGAAGCTAATTCAATATAGCCATCAGAATCTGGAAATAACGTTGGAATTTGATAGAAAAATAAAACTAATGAACGTATTATTATTCCATAAATAACAAGAAATGAAATTGGATTTTTTTTGATAAAAGAAATAACTAATTTACTCATCTAAGCATTTTTTTTAAATGAATAATTTAGATTGCTTTAAACCGTTTTTTGTACCACTTCAAAAATAGTACTGTCTTCGCATTTAAGCGTTTTAGTTGGAAATTTCATGATTAAAGCATAATCATGTGTTGACATAATGATGGTTTTTCCTTGTTCATTAATTTTTTTTAAAACTGCCATAACTTCAACACTCGTCTGTGGATCAAGGTTTCCCGTTGGTTCATCGGCTAAAATTAATTCTGGGTCATTTAACAAAGCTCTTGCAATTGCTACACGTTGTTGCTCTCCGCCCGAGAGTTGATGTGGCATTTTATTTGCAAAAGATTGCATTCCAACACTATTCAAAACATTGTCAATTTTATCTTGCATGTCTTTGGCATTTTTCCAACCAGTTGCTTTTAGAACAAATAATAAGTTTTCGTTGATATTTCTATCGGGTAATAATTGAAAATCTTGAAAAACAATTCCAATTTTTCTTCTCAAAAAAGGAATATCTCTTTCTAATAATGTTTTTAAATCATAGCCAACAATGTTTCCTTCACCTTCAGTTAAAGGCAAATCGCCATACAAAGTTTTCATAAAACTACTTTTTCCAGCTCCTGTTTTTCCTATGATGTACAAGAACTCACCTTTGGTTACTTCAAGGTTTATTTTCGACAAAATAACTTTGTGACTTTGATAAATGGTAACATTCTTTAAGGATAAAACTGATTCTGACATTTTTGTAATTTTATGTTGTAAAAGTAATAAATAAAAAGCCCAATTTCCAAACCCAAAAAAGAACTACTTTAGAGTTATTAACCATTTTTAACAAATTGTTTAAAAGAATGTTTATAATAAAATAGTAACCTTTTACGTTATAGTATATAGAGTTCTATTTTTGAAAAAAGTAAATTTTTAAGCAATGCAAAAAAAAGCAGTCCTTTATTTTCTCGTATTTATTTTAGGAATCAGTCAGTTATCGGCTCAACAATCTGAAATTTATACCAATAATTTGAGTGAATTTGATAAAGCTATTGAGTTGTTCAAAAACAAACAGTATCAATCAGCACAAATTATTTTTGAAAAAGTTAAGCAAGAAAACAAAAACATTGATACACAGGCAGATTGTGCTTATTATATCGCAACTTGTGCTATTCGTTTGAATCAGTCGAATGCTGATGAAATGATGGAGAAATTTGTTTCAGATTATCCAACAAGTTCGAAGCAAAATCAAGCTTATAAAGAAGTTGCTCAATTTTATTTTGAGGAAGGAAAATATCCGCAAGCTTTAGAATACTTCGATAAAGTAGATGAAAGTACTTTGACTTATGGTGAACAAGAAAAGTTTAATTTTCAGAAAGGTTATTCTTATTTTACAGCAAAAAACAAAAAAGAAGCAACAAATTATTTTAATAAAGTAGTAAATTCTAAAGAATATGGATCGCAAGCCAAATATTATTTAGGTTTTTTAGCCTACGAAGGCGATAATTATCAGGAAGCGAATAAATATTTCGATCAAGTTTCTGGTGAAGAAAAATACAAAGAGAAATTATCCTATTTCAAGGCAGACATGCATTTTAAATTAGGTGAATTTCAAAAAGCTATTGATGCTGGTTTGGTAGCAATACCAAAATCGAATGCAATGGAGAAATCGGAATTGAATAAAATTATTGGTGAAAGCTATTTTAATTTAAAACAATACGACAAAGCGTTACCTTATTTAAAAGAATACAAAGGCAAAAAAGGAAAATGGAGTAATACTGATTATTATCAATTGGGTTACACTTATTACCAACAAAAAGATTATGAAAATGCTATTTCTCAATTCAATAAAATAATTGATGGTAAAGACTTTGTTGCTCAAAATGGCTATTATCATTTAGGTGAAAGTTATTTGAAAACAGATAAAAAGCAACAAGCCTTAAATGCTTTCAAAAATGCTTCTGAAATGGATTTTGATAAAAAAATTCAAGAAGATGCTAATTTAAATTATGCTAAATTGAGTTACGAAATTGGAAACTCATACCAAAGTGTCCCAGATGTTTTGGCTTCATTTTTAGCAAAATATCCTAATACGCCAAACAAATTAGAAATTGAAACACTTCTAATTAATTCATACATTACTTCTAAAAATTATAAAGATGCATTGGTTCTTTTGGAAAAAAATAAATCAGCGGCAAACAAAGAAGCTTATCAAAAAGTTACTTTTTATCGTGGTTTAGAATTGTATACTGATGGAAACTATAACGAAGCTTTATCAATGTTCAAAAAATCAATTGCTGAACAAAAAGTAGCCAAGTTTACGGCAAGAGCAACGTTTTGGAAAGGTGAAACGGAATATATTTTAGATAATTTCAGCGATGCTTTACTAAGCTTTAAGCAGTTTGAAAATTATTCTGAAGCTAAGAACACACCAGAATACAAAAACATTAATTACAACATCGCTTACGCTTATTTTAAGAAAAAAGAATACGACCAAGCTGCAGATTCATTTCAAAAACAAATAGACTTGGTTAAAGATGATAAGGTTCGTTTGAATGATTCTTATTTGCGTTTAGGCGACAGCCGATTTGTGACTTCAAAGTATTGGCCAGCAATGGATGCTTACAACAAAGCTATTGAAATGAAAGGAATCGATGCTGATTATGCCGCTTTTCAAAAAGCGTTGAGTTATGGTTTTGTTTCTAGAAATGATAGAAAAATTGAAGATTTCAATAAATTTTTGCAAAATTTCAAAACCTCACAATATCGTGATGATGCTTTGTATGAACTAGGAAATACTTATGTTAATGAAGGAAAAACCGATTTGGCTATTAAAACCTACGATCAATTATTAGCAGAATCTAAAAATGGAACGTATTCGGCTAGATCAATGTTGAAGCAAGGTTTGGTGTACTATAATAATCAAAAAGAAGATTTAGCATTAACTAAATTTAAAAAAGTAGCGGCTGATTATCCTAGAAGTCCAGAGGCAATTGAAGCGGTTTCAACTGCACGTTTGATTTATATGGATAAAGGCAGAGTTGATGAATATGCATCATGGGTTAGAACTTTAGATTTTATTGAAGTTTCTGATGCCGATTTAGATAATGATACTTATGAAGCTGCTGAGAAACAATTTTTACAAAACAATACCAAGCAGGCAATCACAAGCTTGAGCAGTTATATTGCCAAGTTTCCAAACGGTTTGCATGCGTTGAAAGCCAACTTCTATTTGGCGCAATCCTACTTTGCAGATGGTTTGCCAACTAACGCTATTTCGGGTTATGAATACGTAATCAGCAAATCACGCAACGAGTTTACCGAGCAATCTTTAGCACGTCTTTGCGAGATTCATTTAAAGAAAGACGATTTTGCAAAAGCTGTTCCTGTGTTGAAACGTTTAGAAGCTGAGGCAGAATTTCCTCAAAATGTAACCTTTGCTCAGGCAAACTTAATGCGTGCTTATTTTGAACAAAAAGATTATCCAAATGCGGTTACTTATGCCGATAAAGTTTTGGCAAATCCAAAAACAGATGATAAAGTAAAAAGCGATGCTCAAATAATCGTGGCGCGTTCGGCTATAAAAGCAAATGATGAAGTAAAAGCCAGAGCTGCCTATGCTAAATTGTTAACCATTGCTAAAGGAGAATTGGCAGCCGAGGCATTATATTATGATGCTTATTTCAAAAACAAAGACGGAAAATTTGAAGATTCAAACAAAGCCGTGCAGAAATTGTCAAAAGACTATTCCGGATACAAGTATTTTGGCTCAAAAGGTTTAATCGTTATGGCAAAAAACTTCTACGGATTGAAGGATAGTTTCAATGCCACTTATATTTTGGATAGCGTTATCAAAAACTTCACTCAGTTTCCTGATGTAGTGGAAGAAGCTACGCAAGAGTTGCAAAAAATAAAAGCGGAAGAATCAAAAACAAATTCATCAATTACTAATTAATTTATCCTTTTTGCCCAAAAAGATTATAAAGTAAATCAATATGAGAAATTTAAAATATATAGTTATCATAACACTTTTTTCGAATGTAATTTTTGCACAGAAGAAAGACGAAAACATCGGAACAGAAGTGGTAAATGTTGTAAAACCTTATTCGCCAACCATATCGGATGCGTTTAAAGTGAAAGAAACACCATCGTTTGATGATGATGAAACCTCAAAAAAGGAAAATATTCAATACAATATTTTTTCGTTTCCTGTGGCTTCAACTTTTACGCCATCAAAAGGTAGAGCAGCCAACGTAGAAAAATCAGCGACAGAGAAAATTTTTAAAAACTACTTGACTCTAGCTGCTGGTAATTATGGAACAATTCAAGCAGAGCTTTTTGTGACTGAAAATGTGAGCAACACCGATTATTTTGGAGGAATGTTGCGTCATAGTTCTTCGCAAGGCGGAATTAAAGATGTCATTCTCGATGATAAATTCTATAATACTTCTTTAGATTTAACCTATGGAAGTAGAACTCGAGCATTGACTTGGAATGCAGATGCTGGTTATCAACACCAAGTGTACAATTGGTATGGAATTTTCCCAAGTTTTTTTGACCAAACTACTATTGATGGAATAGATGAACAACAAACCTATCACAACCTGTATCTTGGCGGACGATTGAGTCTTGGCGATTCTTTTTTAAAGGAAAGCACGCTTAAATTCAGCCGTTTTTGGGATGCTTTTGGTTCAGCTGAAAATCGTTTTGTAGCAAAACCTAATTTAGAGTTTGATATTATTGAGGAGAAAATAAATGTTGGCTTTGTGGTTGATTACATCAGCGGAACATTTGACAAAACCTACAACGGTGGCGGTTCTTATAAATACGGATACACCAATTTTGGGGTTACACCGAGCGTAAAATTGCAAAAAGACGACCTTTCGGTCAATGCAGGTGTTGGACTGTTTTATAGTTCAGCGCAAGAATCAGGAGAAAGTAAGTTCTTCATCTATCCGCAGGTTGTTGGATCTTATAAAGTAGTTGGCGATTTAATGATTGCTTATGCTGGATTAGAAGGAACGCTTAAACAAAATTCGTATAAAGAATTTGTAGACCAAAATTTCTTCCTTTCGCCAACCATTTTCGTGGCTCCAACCGATCAAAAATATGATGTGTTTCTTGGGTTAAAAGGAAAGCTAGCAAACTCTGTGAGCTATAATCTTCGTGCTTCATATTTGAATGAAGAAAACAAACCTTTGTTTAAAAGCAACGGATATGAGGAATCGGTAGGTAATGAGGGTTATCATTATGGAAACTCTTTCAATGTAGCCTATGACAGAGTTAAAACGCTGAGCTTCTTCGGAGAATTAAAGGCTGATTTTTCTAAAAATGTGTCGTTTGGAATCAACGGAACCTTTAGCAGTTTTAATACCGATGCAGAAGCAGAAGCTTGGAACCTGCCTAGCCTTAATTTGGCTGCCAACCTTGATGTGAACATCACTCCAAAATGGTATGCTGGTACAAAAATATTCTTTGTAGGCGAAAGAAAAGACTTTATGCATGTTGCACTTTTAACCAATCCTGCACCCGAAGATAAAGTAGTAACTTTAGACAGCTATTTTGACCTGAATGCACATGTAGGCTATAAACACAACGAGCGTTTAACCTTCTTTTTAAAAGGAAACAACCTGGCAAACCAAGATTACCAACGTTGGTTAAACTTCCCAGTACAAGGATTGCAAGTTTTAGTAGGAGCGAGTTATAAATTTGATTTTTAATAAACATGCAAACAGTAATAATCCTGCACAATAATGCAGGATTTTTTGTTTACAAGCTATGATAAAAAAAGAAACGATACTTCACAGATACAAAGAACTTATTCAAGACCGCATTGATGTGTTTCATGATATGATTACTAGTCTAACTGAAGATGCACAGAACGATGCAAAAGGTAGTGCAGGCGACAAACACGAAACGGCGCTTTCAATGATGCATTTGGAGCAAGAAAAACTAAATTATAAACTTAAAGAACTATTAGACCAAAAGACGATTCTTGATAACATTGATGTCACCCGCGAACATCGAGTAGGTGCTTTGGGAAGTTTGGTAAAAGTTAACGATTTATGGGTATTCATTTCTTCCGCTTTGCCTAAAATTATAGTAGAAGACAAAACCATCTTTGCTGTTTCTCCAAATGCGCCATTAGGAAGTAATATTATAGGAAATCGGGTAGGACATTCCTTTGAAATCAATGGAAAGAAATATTCGATTGATTCAATTATTTAGATTGGTAATTACTGAAACGAGTTGATTAATTTTGAACTATTTGTTTTTTAATCTTGATTTTTTTTGGATTTATGAAAAGTAATATCATAAATGGAAAAACCATTGATAAGTATGATAAATCAAAAAATTTCTTGGTTAAAATTATGTAAAGACCATCTTGAAATATTTTAATTAAAAAAGCAATTACAACTGGCAAAATCATTAAAAATATAGTAGCCTTTAAAAAATCGTCATAGAAATTCTTTATTTTATACGATATAAAAAAAGGAAGTAATAAACAAAAAATTACGATGTATTTGGGAAGTAATATTGTTTGCAACCATAACGGATTGTATTCGATTAAAGTTTCTAAATTTTCACAATTATGAATAGCCATAAAGATTAATAAACAAAAAACAACTAATCCAGAGATGATTAATTTAGTTTTTGTTATTAAAGTAGTTTTCCAAAAATCAGAGAAAAAGAATAAAACAAATGGTACTAATACAATTCCTCTGGTTAAAATAAAGAAAGCCAAAATACTTCCTAATAAAATTGGCTTTTTGAATTTGTCATTTGAAAAATTATGATTGTAATAAATTAGAAAGCATAATATAAAAAACACATTACTCATTAAATCACTTAAACAGAATATTTCCCACCAAAAAGCTGGTGAAATTATTAAGAGTAAAATGAAATACAGAGATTTTTTTGTTTCAAAATAATGTTGAATTGTATAGAATAGTATTGCACAAGAGAATACTTGTAAATAAGCAACATTTCCTAGTAAATAAAAAGGTAAACCAATAATAAAAAGGCTAGGTAAATTAGATGTATATTGATTTAAATGATCTTTAGCTATATATGGATATTCACCATTTAAAATTGACTTAATTCCAACATCCATAGCAGACCATCTATCAACATTTAGTGTGTAACCATCGACATTGTGAACAATCAAAAAAACAATAATAATAACGGTTGTTGAAAAAACTAAATATAAAGTTTTAGGTTTGATTTTTGAAAAAATTGAATTGTCAAAAATGTTTTTCCAAAGAAATAGTGTTGAAAATAAAATGTAAACGAATAATAAACAATAGTAGGGAATATAATCTTGTCTTATGCTATATCTATACAAAAACAAAAGATTTATAAAAATAAATAGGAACTTGTAAAATAGTAATAGGAAACGTTGCATATTTTTTTATTCAAAAGTATATATTTTTAAATCAAATAGAATTAATCTAACTTTTTTATTAAAATTTTCAATTAAAATGAATTTTTTAGTTATATATTATAACTAAAAATATCTTTTTATTTTTAAATTATATCTATAATTGCATCTTTGCTTCTGAATTACAAATAAAATTTCAAAATAACCGAATCAACAAATAAAAAATAAAAAATAAAGAATAAAGAATAAAGAATATGTGTGGAATAGTATGTGCCTTTGAACTAAAACAAAAATCAGAAACCTTGCGACCACAGGTGTTGGAAATGGCAAAAATCATTCGTCATCGCGGACCAGATTGGAGCGGCATCTATAGCAACGATAAAGCAATTTTGGCTCACGAACGTTTAGCTATTGTTGACCCAGCGTCGGGAAAACAACCTTTGTTTACTGAAGATAAAAAACTGGTTTTAGCTGCTAACGGTGAAATCTATAACCACAGAGAGTTGCGCAAACAGTTTGATGGAAAGTATAATTTCCAAACTGAAAGTGATTGCGAAGTGATTTTGGCATTATATCAGGAAAAAGGAGTTCATTTTGTTGACGAAATGAACGGAATCTTTGGTTTTGCTATTTATGATGTTGAAAAAGACGAATATTTTATTGCGCGCGACCACATGGGAATTATACCTTTATATATTGGTTGGGATCAATATGGAACATTCTACGTAGCATCAGAATTGAAAGCACTTGAAGGTTTCTGTACTAAAATAGAACTCTTTCCTCCAGGATATTACATGAGTAGTAAAGATGGTGAGTTGGTGCAATGGTATAAAAGAGAATGGACCGATTATGAAGCCGTAAAAGACAACGAAACGAGTATTACTGAAATAAAGAAAGCTTTAGAAGCAGCAGTTCATCGTCAATTAATGAGCGATGTACCTTATGGAGTATTACTTTCGGGAGGTTTAGATTCCTCAATCACATCGGCTGTTGCTAAAAAATATGCTCAAAAAAGAATCGAGTCAGGCGATACGCAAGATGCTTGGTATCCACAATTGCATTCTTTTGCTGTTGGATTAGAAGGTTCACCCGATTTAGCTGCCGCTAAGAAAGTTGCTGAACACATAGGAACTATTCACCATGAAATCAAATTTACTATTCAAGAAGGATTGGATGCGGTTCGCGATGTAATATATAATCTTGAAACCTATGATGTAACTACGATTAGAGCATCAACTCCAATGTATTTAATGGCAAGAGTTATCAAATCGATGGGTATAAAAATGGTGCTTTCGGGTGAAGGTTCGGATGAGTTGTTTGGAGGTTATTTGTATTTTCACAAAGCACCAAATGCAAGAGAATTTCACGAAGAAACCGTTCGTAAATTGAGTAAACTCCATATGTATGACTGTTTAAGAGCAAACAAAAGTTTAGCTGCATGGGGAATTGAAGGACGTGTGCCATTTCTTGATAAAGAATTTATGGATGTCGCTATGAGAATTAATCCACAAGACAAAATGATTAATGGCGAACGTATGGAGAAATGGGTATTACGTAAAGCTTTTGAAGAGATGTTACCAGAAAGCGTTGCATGGCGTCAAAAGGAACAATTTAGTGATGGTGTTGGTTACTCATGGATAGATACTTTGAAAGCAATGGTTGCTGTTGAAATCACTGATGAGCAATTAGCAAATGCTAAATATAAGTTTCCATTACAAACGCCTTTATCAAAAGAAGAGTATTATTACCGTTCGATATTCTCTGAACATTTTCCTAGTGATGCAGCTGCTTTGTGCGTGCCTCAAGAAGCAAGTGTAGCCTGTAGCACCAAAATTGCTTTAGAATGGGATGAAGCATTTAAAAACATGAATGATCCATCGGGTAGAGCAGTTGCAAATGTACATGATGATGCTTATGTTAAATCTGCTGTTGTAGAAAATTAAAAATAGAGTTTAAAAGTTAGTTTGTATGTTAAAAAACGCTCATCATTTTTGATGAGCGTTTTTTGTTGAAATAATTGCTAAAATGTTAATAACTTCAAGGTTTTATTGTCAAATTTAACGAGGAAATCCTATGTGTTTTGTTATATTTGCGTGTTAGACAAAAAACAGATTTTTTACGATAAAATAATATGAGCGACGAGATTAAAAAGAACAATTATTCAGCCGATAGTATTCAGGCATTAGAAGGAATGGAGCATGTTAGAATGCGTCCATCCATGTATATTGGTGATACTGGAGTTAGAGGTTTACATCACTTAGTTTATGAAGTAGTTGATAACTCTATTGATGAAGCTTTAGCTGGTCATTGTGATACAATTAGTGTAACAATAAATGAAGACAATTCCATTACAGTTGAAGATAATGGTCGTGGTATTCCGGTAGATATGCACAAAAAAGAAGGCGTATCTGCTTTGGAGGTTGTAATGACGAAAATTGGAGCTGGAGGAAAATTTGATAAAGATTCGTATAAAGTTTCCGGAGGTTTGCATGGAGTAGGTGTTTCTTGTGTGAATGCACTTTCAGACCATTTACGTGCTACAGTTTTCCGTGAAGGTGTAATTTGGGAACAAGAGTACGAACGTGGAAAAGCTATGTATCCAGTAAAGCAAATTGGAACTACAGACAAAAGAGGAACAACGGTTACTTTTAAGCCTGATGCCTCTATTTTTACACAGACTTTGGTGTATTCTTATGATACATTAGCTGGACGTATGCGTGAATTATCTTTTTTGAATAAAGGTATCACGATTAATTTCATCGATAGAAGAGAAGTTAAAGAAGACGGAAGCTTTGTGGGTGAAGTGTTTCATTCAAAAGAAGGATTAAAAGAATTTGTTCGTTTTCTTGACGGAAATCGTGTGCCAATCATTTCGCATGTGATTTCAATGGAGAATGAAAAGGGTGAAATTCCGGTTGAAGTAGCTTTGATTTATAACGATTCCTATGCTGAAAATATTTTCTCATATGTAAACAATATTAACACTCATGAAGGAGGAACACATTTACAAGGATTCCGTATGGGGTTAACTCGTACATTAAAAAAATATGCTGACGCTTCAGGATTATTAGAAAAATTAAAGTTTGAAATATCAGGTGATGATTTCCGTGAAGGTTTGACTGCTATTATTTCTGTAAAAGTACAGGAACCACAATTTGAAGGACAAACTAAAACCAAACTTGGTAATAGAGAAGTAGTTTCTCCAGTTTCACAAGCCGTTGCAGAAATGTTAGAAAATTATTTGGAAGAAAATCCAAATGATGCTAAAATCATTGTTCAGAAAGTAATTTTAGCAGCACAAGCACGTCATGCAGCGAAAAAAGCTCGTGAAATGGTGCAGCGTAAAACTGTTCTTGGCGGCGGTGGATTACCAGGAAAATTATCTGATTGTTCAGAACAAGATCCAGCAAAATGTGAAGTGTATCTTGTCGAGGGAGATTCGGCTGGTGGTACTGCAAAACAAGGTCGTGATCGTAATTTTCAAGCTATTTTACCATTACGTGGAAAAATTTTGAATGTTGAGAAAGCAATGCAGCATAAGGTTTTTGAAAATGAGGAAATCAGAAACATATTTACAGCTTTAGGCGTAACTATCGGTACAGAAGAAGATAGCAAAGCATTGAATTTAGAAAAACTGCGTTATCATAAAGTAATTATTATGTGTGATGCTGACGTTGATGGTAGTCACATTTCTACCTTAATATTAACATTCTTCTTCCGATTCATGAAAGAGTTGATTGAAAACGGACATGTTTATATAGCTGCGCCACCATTATATTTAGTGAAAAAAGGTAATAAAAAAGAATATGCATGGAATGATGTTCAACGTGATCAAGCTAATGAAAGAATGGGTGGAAGTGCTGCTATTCAGCGTTATAAAGGTCTTGGAGAAATGAATGCTGAGCAACTTTGGGAAACCACAATGGATCCTAACTTCAGAACATTACGCCAAGTTACCATTGATAGTTTAGCAGAAGCAGATAGAATCTTCTCAATGTTAATGGGTGATGAAGTTCCGCCTCGTAGAGAATTTATTGAGAAAAATGCGGTTTATGCAAATATTGACGCATAATTTAAATTAAAAACAAACACAAATTAAATATACAAAATGAAAGTTACTATTGTAGGAGCAGGAAACGTTGGTGCTACTTGTGCTGATGCTATTGCTTACAGAAGAATTGCGAGTGAAATCGTGTTATTAGATATTAGAGAAGGATTTGCTGAAGGAAAAGCGCTTGATATTATGCAAACGCAAACAACTTTAGGTTTCAATACAAAAATAGTAGGTTGTACTAATGATTACGCCAAAACAGCAAATAGTGATGTTGTAGTTATAACTTCAGGAATTCCTAGAAAACCAGGAATGACACGTGAAGAATTAATCGGAATCAATGCAGGAATTGTAAAATCAGTTGCAGAAAGTTTATTAAAACATTCCCCAAATGCAATTGTTGTTGTTGTTTCTAATCCAATGGATACAATGACCTATTTGACATTCAAATCAATGGGATTACCAAAAAATAGAATCATCGGAATGGGTGGAACTTTAGATAGTTCACGTTTTAAAACCTATTTGTCACTTGCTTTAGATAAACCAGCAAATGATATTCAAGGAATGGTTATTGGTGGACATGGAGATACAACGATGATTCCTTTGACAAGATTGGCATCTTACAATGGTGTTCCAGTTTCTCAATTTTTATCAAACGATGAATTGAAGAAAGTTGCTGCTGATACTATGGTTGGAGGTGCAACTTTAACCGGATTATTAGGTACTTCTGCTTGGTACGCACCAGGCGCAAGTGTTTCTTATTTAGTGGATGCAATTTTAAACGATCAAAAGAAAATGATTCCATGTTCTGTTTATTTAGAAGGTGAATATGGGCAAAATGATATTTGTATTGGTGTACCATGTATTATTGGTAAAAACGGTGTAGAATCTATTGTTGATATCAAATTAAATGACGAAGAAAAAGCTTTGTTTGCTAAAAGTGCAGATGCAGTTCGTAATATGAATGAAGATTTAAAATCACATTTATAATATATTAAGGTATAAACTAAAAAAGACTGCAATTTTGCAGTCTTTTTTTTTATATTATTTAACAAATAAATTGCTTAATCGTATTGAGAATTATATATTTGCACGTTTCAAAAAAAGGGAACTATCCTAAAATTGTCACTTTATTTTTTAAAGCGATGAATTTCAGTGGTTTTCATTTTAAAAATTTTAACCAAAAACAAAAAATTAATTAATTTTTAGTAATAATGCAGAATAAAGGACTAGTTAAATTTTTCGCAATTCTATTTGCATTGGTAAGTATTTACCAACTTTCATTCACTTTTGTGGCTAACAAAGTTAAAAATGATGCCAAAGCATTTGCAGGCGGAAATCCAGAAAAAGAAGTAAAATATCTTGATTCAATCGGTAAGGAAGATGTTTTCAGTTTAGGATTTACTCAATTTACCTACAATGAAGTAAAAGACAAGCAAATTAATAAAGGACTTGACCTTGAAGGTGGTATTAACGTTATCCTTCAAATTTCAGTTAAAGATGTATTGATTGGATTGTCAAATAATTCTAAAAATCCTGTATTCAATAAATCTTTAGAAGACGCAACTAGAAATCAAAGAGGTAATCAAAGTTATTTGGATGCTTTCTTCGAAGCGTTTGATGCAAATAAAGGAACTACTAAATTAGCTTCTCCTGAAATTTTTGCTAACAGAAATTTACAAGGTGAAATTGATTTCAGTATGTCTGATGATCAAGTAAAGAAAGTATTGGCTAAAAAAGTTGATGAATCAGTTGAATCTGCTTTTGGAGTATTAAGAAGCCGTATAGATAAATTTGGTGTAACACAACCAAACATTGCAAAATTAGGTCAAACAGGAAGAATCTTAATAGAATTGCCAGGTGCAAAAGATGTTGACCGTATAAAAAAATTAGTTTCTAGTAAAGCTGAATTAGAGTTTTGGGAAACATACAAAGCAGAAGATTTCTATCAATTTTTAGGAGCTGCAAACGAAGCTTTAAAATCTACGGTTCAACCAGAAACTGCTGAAGTTGAAAAACCAAAAGATTCAATTGCTGCTTTATTAACAGACAATGCTGCTGATTCTACTGCAACTAAAAAAGGAAACAACCCATTATTTGATAAATTATCTCAAGGTGGTGGACCAATATTAGGTATCGCTAACGGTAAAGATGTAGAAACTATCAATGGATATTTAAACCGTCCTGAAATCAGAGCGTTAATTCCAGCTGATAAATCTAACGTTAAATTTGCTTGGGGTAAACCAAAAACTGTAACTGATCCTAAAACTAAAAAGGAAACAGAAACAGTTGAATTATATGTTTTAAAAGGAAACAGAGAAGACGTAGCGCCATTAAGTGGTGGTGTTATTGTTGATGCAAGAGATACTTTTGACCAATTAGGAAAACCAGCCGTTTCTATGCAAATGAATGGCCAAGGAGCAAGAGCTTGGGAAGAACTAACAGGAAGAGTTTATACTGATAAAACTGCTATTGCTATTGCTCTTGATGATGTAGTTTATTCTGCGCCAGGAGTTTCTACAGGACCAATTTCTGGAGGAAGAAGTGAAATTTCAGGAAACTTTACGGTTACTGAAACTAAAGATTTAGCTAACGTTTTAAGAGCTGGTAAATTACCTGCTACTGCCGAAATCGTACAATCTGAAGTGGTTGGACCATCATTAGGTCAAAAAGCTATCGATGCTGGTACTACTTCATCTATCGTTGGTTTCTTATTAGTATGTTTATGGATGGTGTTTTACTATGGTAGAGCTGGTTGGTATGCAAATGCTGCCTTATTAGTAAACTTATTATTCTTATTCGGAATTTTAGCAAGTTTAGGTGCTGTATTAACATTACCAGGTATCGCAGGTATCGTGTTAACATTAGGTACTGCGGTTGATGCCAACATTATCATCTACGAAAGAGCCAAAGAAGAACTTCGCGAAGGAAAATCGCTTGGCGAATCGGTAAAAGCGGCTTATGGTTGGAAAGGTGGTATGCGTTCAATCATCGATGCTAACGTAACTCACGTATTAACGGGTGCTATCTTATTCATCTTTGGTACAGGTCCAATACAAGGTTTCGCAACTACCTTATTAATTGGTATTTTCACCTCATTATTTACTTCTATCTTCATTGCTCGTATCTTCATCGATAGAGATATTGAAGCTAACAGAAGTTTAATGTTTGCTACTAATATTACTAAAAATTGGTTTACAGGTTTCCATTTCGATTTCATCAGAGTTAGAAAATGGTCTTATATTTTCTCTACTGCTGTAGTGATTGTAAGTTGTGCTTCATTCTACTTCAACGGATTAGACGAAGGTGTTGATTTTGTTGGAGGAAGAACGTTCCAAGTAAAATTCGAAAAACCAGTTGAAGCTACACAAGTATCTGAAGAATTATCAACCGAATTTGGTGCAACGGTAGAAGCAAAAGTATTTGGTGATGATAACCAATTAAGAATTACTACTAAATATAAAATCAAAGAAGACGGAGTAGAAGTAGACCAAGAAGTAAACCAAAAATTATACAACTCTTTAAAGAAATACTTCAACGCAGATGTTACTTACGAGAAATTCATCAATACGTACGACGGAAAAACTATTGGAGTATTACAAGCATCTAAAGTAGGTGCCGCTATTTCTGCTGATATCAAAACCAACTCGTTCTGGGCAGTTATCGGAGCAATGTTAGTAGTTGGTTTATACTTAGTAATTTCGTTCCGCAAATGGCAATACTCAGTAGGTGCAATCGCTGCGGTACTTCACGACGTTATTTTCGTGTTAGGATTATACTCATTACTATACAAATACATGCCATTCCACATGGAAATGGATCAACACTTCATTGCAGCAATCCTTACTGTAATTGGATACTCAATGAATGATACCGTTATTGTATTTGACCGTGTTAGAGAGTTCTTAGCAGGAAACGTAAAAGGTAATTTCAAAGAAGTAGTAAACGCTTCTATCAACACTACACTATCAAGAACCATCAACACTTCATTAACCATGATTATAGTATTATTTATCATGTTTGTATTTGGTGGAGAATCAATCCGAGGATTCATCTTCGCCATGTTAGTAGGTATTGTGGTAGGAACGTATTCATCGTTGTTCATTGCAACTCCTGTAGTTTACGATACTATGAGTAAAAAAGACATCGAAGAAATAGAAGCTAGACATTCAAAATAAATAGAGCTGAATATATAATTGAAAAGGGTTAAACAAAGTTTAACCCTTTTCTTTTTTAATAATATATGCTTCAACTTTACTAGTAAATCTTACCCATTTAAAAGAAAATAGTAAGCATTCAAAAGTAAATCTCCCATATTCATAGTTAAATACTAAGAATTCATAGTTGAATATTACCTATTTATATCTAAATGTTAGATTTTCATAAGTGAATCCTACATATCATTTAATGAATATTACAAATCATTCTTTGAATCCTACAGATTTACTTATAAATATGGCATATTTATTTTTAAATCCTACATATTTATGTTTAAATATTACAAATTTACTTTTGAATATTACATATTATTTAATGAATTTGTAGTATTCACTAATAGATTATACGTGTTATTATTCTTAAAAAACACATTATCGTTTTTATTTGACTTTTGTCGGATATTTACCTTAAAAATATTGCCGTATCAAAACACTTTTCTAATTTTAGATTAAGTAACAAACAAGTTAATAATCTAATAATCTATTATTTATGGCTGGAAGAACTTCGGGACGTGTAATTATCCCATCCAATCCGACGGAGCTATTAAATTTGGCTCAAAAAATTTATGATAAACATCAAGCTGATGGTGCTGCGTCTCCATTAAACGCTATGCAAGATTATGATTGGACGGTTGATGGTCCAAAAATAGTTCCTTGCAAGAAGAATAATGATGATGCAGAAGCAGCCGCAAAACTGGCAGAGAAACTTTATAGAGATAGAGATATCGATTTAGAGCCAATCAAGAAAATCGTTAAAAACAGTGCGGCAGTTTTAAAAAGTATTTATGCTAAAAACCCAAAAAAATTGGGCGATTATGGTTTAGTAGTGGATGACACTCCTAAAGCAAAGAAACCATCTGAAGACTAGCAGTGCTTTTAATGCAAAAATCCCGCATCCATTTATAACGATACGGGATTTTTTTATTATTCTATTATAACTATTACTTCTTAATGATATTCTTCAGCACTGCTTTATTTTCGTAATTAATAATTTCTAATTCAATCACTTCATTTTTTTTGTTCTTGCCTTCAATTACGTAAAGTTTACCACCTTCGCTTGGTTTGTTACTTCTATCAAAATCAACATCGCCATAAGTTAACGTATTTTTCACATCCGTACTATCAACCCAGTCTTCTGCCAGTCGGCGTGAAGCTTCAGTATCATAGTGAAAAGGCTTGTTTCTGATGTTGTTCAACACTCGGGCATTAGGAAAATAATTGCATCGGGTATCTTTTCCGCTCCAAACCATCGCCACAAAAAACATTCCGATAACAAAACCCACTAAATAGTAGGCAAAACGCTGATAAAACTTCATCTGTTGAGTAATTTTTTTGCAAAAATAATCAATGTTTGAGTTTCAAAAAGAGAAAAGAGATTTTATTTTAAAAAACAATCAAATTGATATCATTATCAGGTAAATTAAACCAATCGCCAATGGCTTTGTTGGTTAATATTCCGTGGTATAAATAGACACCATTTTTTAATCCTTTACTACAACGGATAGCACTTTCTAAACCGCCATCTTCGGCAATTTGCAGTAGGTAAGGCGTAATAATATTGCTGATAGAAAGTGAAGCAGTTTTAGAGTACCGCGAAGGAATATTGGGAACACAGTAATGAATAACGTTACTTTTAATAAACGTTGGATGCTCGTGAGTAGTAATTTCGGAAGTTTCAAAACATCCGCCGGTATCTATACTAACATCTACAATAACGGCACCTTTTTTCATATGCTCTACCATAGTTTCGGTTACTACCACAGGACAACGGTCTTTGCCACGCATAGCACCAATGGCAACATCGGTTCTGCGGAGTGCTTTCAATAAAGCTTTAGGTTGAATGGTAGAAGTAAAGATGCGTTGGTTTAAATTATTTTGCAAACGACGTAATTTTGTGATTGAATTATCAAATACTTTTACGTTAGCTCCTAATCCTAATGCGGTTTTAGCAGCAAACTCGCCCACAGTTCCAGCACCAAGAATCACAACATCCGTTGGTGGAACGCCAGTAATGTTTCCAAGCAGTAAACCATTTCCAAACTGATTGTTAATCATCAATTCTGCAGCTATAAGTATGGATGCAGTTCCTGCAATTTCGCTTAATGATTTAACTGCAGGATAAGAACCATCTTCATCTTTGATATATTCAAAAGCTAATGCAGTTATTTTCTTTTTGGATAATTCTTCGAAATAAGCCTTCTTTCGGGTTTTTAATTGAATGGCTGAAATTACTATAGCGCTTGTGTTAAGCATCTTTATTTCTTCCATTGTCAATGGTTCTACTTTTAGAATAATTGGGCAATGGAATACTTTTTTAGTGTCATTGGTAATGATTGCACCAGCATCACTATATTCTTTGTCGGTATAACTTGAACTTAAACCTGCACCAGCTTCAATCATAATTTTATGTCCATGAGAACACAAGGAATGTACGGCATCAGGCGTTAAACAAATTCTTCTTTCTTGATAAGAGGTTTCTTTTGGGATGCCTATAAACAATTCGCTTTTATGACGAATTACTTCTAACATTTCTTCTTGAGGAAGAAGTTGCTGCTTAGTGAATGGTGTAGTTGCCATTGTGGTTAAGTAAATTTAGCCGAAGTTACAAAAAAAATAAATTACTTATTGCAATACTACTTTTCTTTTTCCGTCAGGTAAAATAGAAATAAAAACTTCTGAATATTCATCAGGTAAAAGGTTAGGGATTTTATCGGGCCATTCAATAAAGCACCAATTTCCTGAGTATAAATAATCATCAATTCCAAAATCTAATGCTTCGGTTTCATCTTTTAATCGATAGACGTCAAAGTGATACAAATATCCAGAAACACCAGTTTTATATTCGTTTACTAGAGAAAAAGTTGGGCTACTTGTGGCGTCGGTTACGCCAAGTTCTTTAGCTAATGCTTTGATTAAAGTGGTTTTTCCAGCACCCATTTGTCCATGAAAAAGAATCACTTTTTTTGGGTTTTCAGAAATAATTTTATGCGCAACTTCTTGAATTTCTTCAATTGAAAAAATAATTTCCATTCGAATTATTTTGGATTAAAAACTAAAAACGGCACTATCATTTCTTCCAAAGAAATACCACCATGCTGATACGTATTTCGATAATAACTCACATAATGATTATAATTGTTCACGTAAGCCAAGAAATAATCATTTTTTGCAAAAATATAAGAACTACTCATATTTATAGAAGGTAAACCAATCTTTTTTGGGTCTTTTACAGCATAAACATCTTTGTCTTCATACGTCAAACTTCTACCAGTTTTGTATCGAAGATTCAAGCTTGTGTTCTTGTCTCCAATAACTTTGCTTGGATTTTTTACATTGATTGTTCCGTGATCAGTAGTGATGATTAATTTGAAACCCAATTTCTGTGCTTGTTGAATAATTTCTAACAATGGCGAATTTTTAAACCAACTTAAAGTCAATGAACGATACGCTTTATCGTCTGAAGCTAATTCTTTTACCACATCCATTTCAGTTTTGGCATGCGATAGCATATCAACAAAATTATAAACTATGGTAACAAGGTTATTGTCTTTTAAAGCTCTGAAACTTTCGGCTAATTTTTTCCCGCTTTGAAGATTTGTGATTTTAAAATAATCTTCTTTGATGTTTAATCCCAAACGTTTTAAATGTGCTGATAAAAATTCGGCTTCGTATAGATTTTTTCCGCCATCTTCCACATCATTTTTCCAATATTGAGGAAATTGTTTTTCCATTTCCGTTGGTAATAATCCTGAAAAAATTGCGTTTCTGGCGTATTGTGTAGCTGTTGGTAAAATGGCATAATATGGAACTTCTTTTTCTAGTTTATAGAAATTGCTCACCACATTTTCCATCACTTTCCATTGGTCGTAACGCAAATTATCAATCACCACAAAAAGCACAGGTTTGTCTTTTTTTACCAATTCAGGAACAACTAATTCTCTGAATAAATTATGCGATTGAATAGGTTTATCAGCTTTTGGTTCAAACCAATCTTCATAGTTGCGTTCAATGAATTTTCCAAACTGCATGTTGGCTTCTACTTTTTGGCTTTCAAGTATTTCAATCATTGCTTGGTCGTTGATGTTTTCAAGCTCCAATTCCCAAAACAAAAGTTTTTTATACAACTCAACCCAATCTTCATAAGAGTTAACCATAGCCATATCCATAGCAATTTTTCGAAACTCTTTTTGATAATCAAGCGTTGTTTTTTCAGAAACCAATCTTGAATGGTCTAAATTCTTCTTCAAACTCAACAAAATTTGATTAGGATTGACTGGTTTTATTAAATAATCAGCAATTTTAGAACCAATGGCTTCCTCCATGATGTATTCTTCTTCACTTTTGGTAATCATGATTATTGGAGTAGAAGATTTTTTCTCTTTCATTTCAGATAATGTTTCTAATCCGCTCATTCCAGGCATGTTTTCATCTAAAAAAACAATGTCAAAATTTCCTTCTTCAAAAACATCAATAGCATCACGACCATTATTACAGGTTACAACATTGTAATTTTTCTTTTCTAAAAAAAGGATATGTGGTTTGAGTAAATCAATTTCATCATCAACCCAAAGTATTTTTATTTGTTCCATAATCATTTTATTTAACGTGCAATTTACTACTATAATAACGTTTGAATTGCCAAAATTAGTATAAAAGATTAGAATTATTTTTTAACATTTAACGATATATTAACGACTTTAGATTTTTATAAATAAATTTATTGGTAAACTTTTCTAAATACATGTTTTTTCAATCAATTTTATCGAAATTTACATTTCATAAGTTTTTATTTTAAATGAAAGAATTACTACAACAAACCTATGGTGCCTTTTTTGAATCAAATCTAATTGATGAAATTTCAAAGGTTGCCACATTAAGAGAGTTTAATGAAAATGATGTTTTAATTGATTTTGGAGATTACATCAAGAAGATGCCTCTTTTAATTTCGGGTGCTATAAAAATTTTAAGAGAAGACTTTGATGAAGGCGAATTACTTCTTTACTTCATTGAAAAAGGCGACACTTGTGCAATGACGATGGCGTGTTGTATTGGTGATACTAAAAGTGAAATTCGTGCAGTAGCAGAAACAAAAGGACAAGTTGTTATGATACCCGTAAATTATATGGAAGATTGGCTAGGAAAATACAAATCATGGCGCAATTTTGTTTTTAACAGTTATAACAATCGTTTGAAAGAAATGCTGTCGGCAATTGACAACTTAGCATTCATGAATATGGAAGAACGATTAATGAAGTATTTAATTGATAAAACAAAAATAAATTCTTCATCAGATATTAAAAATACACATCAGGAAATAGCCTATGATTTACATACATCAAGAGTTGTTGTTTCAAGATTGTTGAAGGCTTTAGAAAACAAAGGCAAAATAAAGTTGCATCGTGCTTCAATTGAAATGCTTTCTCGTTAGTAACAAATGTTGCAAACCAACTGATGTATTTTAATAATCTTTGCACAAGAAAAATTAAATAAATGGAAAGTTCTCAAATTGTTGGTTATGTTTTGGCTGTTTTTGTTGGAATTGTAATGGGGTTAATTGGTAGCGGTGGTTCTATTTTATCCGTACCTATTTTAGCATACGTTATGGGAATTGAACCTGTTCTTGCAACGGCTTATTCACTTTTTGCAGTTGGTTCTACAGCTTTATTTGGAGGTGTTCAAAAAGCCAATCAAAAATTAGTTGACTTTAAAAAAGTATTCCTTTTTGGAATACCAACGGTTATTTCGGTTTTTATCACTCGTAAATACATTGTTCCATCTTTGCCGGAAGTGATTTTTGATACAGAATTATTTACGTTGCATAAATCGGTTTTAATCATGTTGGTTTTTGCAGTTGTCATGATTTTAGCAGCTATACGAATGATTAAACCCATAGATGAAAATACTATAAAGCAAGATGGAAAATTAAATTATGGAAGTATTTTTCTTCAAGGCTTAACAATCGGACTTGTTGCTGGTTTTGTTGGTGCTGGCGGTGGATTTTTAATTATTCCAGCCTTACTTTTTTTAGTAAAAACACCAATGAAAACTGCAGTTGGAACTTCTTTATTCATTGTAGCAATTCAGTCCTTAATAGGTTTTTTGGGCGATTTAAGTACTAATCAAGTTATCGATTGGAAGCTTTTACTAATTTTTACTTTTTGCTCAATAATTGGAGTAATAATTGGAAATATTTTTTCTAAAAAAGTTACCGCAACGAAGCTAAAAACAGGTTTTGGCTATTTTGTTTTAGCTATGGGAATCTATATTATTATAAAAGAAGTATTTCTGAAATAAATCTTAAAAGTAACAAAGGTTACTGAACAGCATTAATATATACTTTAAATTTGTATTAAAATTAAAAACAACTAATTATGAAAATAGAACAAATATATACTGGATGTTTAGCACAAGGTGCTTATTATATCGAAAGTAATGGCGAAGTTGCTATTATTGATCCTTTGCGTGAAGTGCAACCTTATTTAGACAAAGCAAATGCTGATAACGCAAAAATAAAATACATTTTTGAAACTCATTTCCATGCAGATTTTGTTTCTGGACATGTTACTCTTGCTGAAAAAACAGGTGCGCCAATTGTTTTTGGACCTAATGCGAATCCTTCTTTTAAGGCACATATTGCTAAAGATGGTGAAGTATTTCAGTTGGGTGATATAACAATCACTTTGCTTCATACACCTGGACATACAATGGAAAGTTCATGTTATTTATTGAAAGATAAAAACGGCAAAGATTATGCTCTTTTTAGTGGTGATACTTTATTCCTTGGTGATGTTGGTCGTCCAGATTTAGCCCAAAAAGCTGCGCATATGACACAAGAACAATTAGCAGGATTATTATTTGATAGTTTGCGAAACAAAGTAATGACACTTGCCGATGATGTGATAGTATATCCTGCACATGGAGCAGGAAGTGCTTGTGGAAAAAATTTAAGCAAAGAAACTGTTGGAAGTATTGGTGAACAAAAAGCAACTAATTATGCTCTAAGAGAAAATATGACTAAAGAAGAATTTGTAAAAGAAGTTACGGATGGTTTATTACCTCCGCCAGCTTATTTTCCAATGAATGTTAAATTGAATAAAGAAGGCTATCAAAACGTTGAAAACATAATAAATGAAGCTAAACCATTTGACGCTAAGACATTCGAAGTAGTTGCCAATGAAACCGATGCTTTAATTCTTGATGTTCGTCATCAAAATGATTTTGAAAAAGGACACATTCCAAAATCAATTTTTATTGGAATTGATGGTGGTTTTGCTCCATGGGTTGGTGCTTTAATTTTGGATTATAAGCAACCTATTTTATTGGTAACTCCAATTGGAAGAGAAGAAGAAACCATCACTCGATTAGCGAGAGTTGGTTATGATAATACCATTGGTTATTTAGATGGTGGTTTTGAAACTTGGAAAAAAGCAGGTCTTGAATATGATACACTTGAGTCGGTTTCAGCTGAAACATTGGAAGAAAAAATAAACGAAAATGCTAAAGTTTTCGATGTTAGAAAACCAGGTGAATACCTTTCAGAGCATATAGTTGATGTTCCATCTACGCCTTTAGATTTTATAAACGACCATATTGCTGAGTTTCCAAAAGAAGAAGAATTTTATCTACATTGTGCTGGTGGTTATCGTTCAGTTATTGCAGCTTCAATTTTAAAAGCTCGTGGATATCATAATGTTATAAATGTTCTTGGAGGATTTTCGGCTATTAAAAATACTGGAATTAAAACAACAAATTACGTTTGCCCATCTACACTAAAATAATGAAAAATATTCTGTTCAATAATTGGCATTTTATGCGATTTTTTAGAATTGCGTTGGCATTGTTTCTTTTTTACAATGCTTACATAACTCATGAATGGTTTTTTATTGTATTTGGAATATTCTTTATGATTCAAGCTGTTTTTAATTTGGGTTGTAGTCCAAACGGATGTAATGTTTCATATAAATCAACTAAAAATGAATAGTAGTTTTCAAAATATTATTAATTCTGAAAAACCAGTTTTGATTGATTTTTTTGCTACTTGGTGCGGACCATGTAAAATGCTTGCACCAATTTTAAAAGAAGTAAAAGATAGTTTAGGTGAAAAGGTTTCAATCATAAAAATAGACGTAGATAAAAACCAAGAGTTAGCATCAATGCAACAAGTTCGTGGTGTTCCAACGATGATGTTGTATCAAAATGGTAAACAATTATGGCGACAATCAGGAGTGTTATCTAAAGATGAGATTATTAAAATAATTACAGACAGAAGTAATTAGTAATACTGAATCTATGTTCAATGAATGTTGAATTATGCAGGTAAATTGAATTTTATGAAGTGAAAAAAAATGTTAATTAATTTTGATGTTTTAAAATAAAACATACTTTTGATTAACAATAATGTTTCTAAAAACTCTAAAATTATATAAAAATGAAAAAATTAGTTTCTACTTTGGCTGTTGTAGCTTTGATGTTTACAATGTCAGCAAATGCTTCAACTGGAGAACCAAAACAAAAAAAGAAAAAAGCTAAAACAGAACAAACTACTACATCTACTGAGAAAAAAGAATGTTCTAGCGAGAAAAAAGCTGGATGTTGTGCTGCAAAGAAAGCAGCAGAAAGCAAATCATAAATTATTTATTAAATATCTAAAAAAGCGCTTCAATATTTTGAAGCGTTTTTTTTGAAATAAAAGTAATTGCATTTAATTTTATAATTTGCAACTATATATTAAAAACAAACCTTAAGAATTATGAAATATTTTAAAATGAGTATCTTTTTATTGCTAACAACTTTTTCAATTATTAGTTGTTCAAAAAAAGAAACTTCTCAAGAAGATCCAATCATTACGCATCGTGACACAACTGTTAATCCAAATGACGACTTTTTTATGTATGCAAATGGTAATTGGTTTAAACAAAACCCAATTCCTGCAAGCGAAAGAAGTAATGGTATTTTCAGAACTATTGGCGATACTATCAATGCTCAAATAAAACAGATTTGTGAAAAATCGGCAAAAATGACTGATGCCAAAAAAGGAAGTAATGAACAAAAAATAGGTGATTTTTACGCTGCTGGAATGGATACCGTTACAATTGATAAATTAGGATTATCTCCTTTAAAAGAGGAAATAAATAAAATAAAAGCAATTAATGATATTCCTTCAGTAATTGCATCAATTTCTCATCTGCATACCATTGGTGCCAATCCTGCTTTTTCTTTATATGTTGGACAAGATGATAAAATAAGTGATAAATATGCAGTGTTTTTAGGTCAAGGAGGATTGACTTTAGGTAATCGAGATTATTACTTTAATACAGATAATGAAACCGTAAACATCAGAAATGAATATGTGAAACATTTACAAGCAATGGCAGAACTTTCAGGTTATTCAAAAAATGAAGCCGAACAAAAAGCATCGGTTATTATGAAAATGGAAACCGAAATGGCCAAAAATTCTAGAAAACTTGAAGCACTGCGTGATCCGATAGCGAATTATAATAAAATGAGTCTTGAAACATTTTCTGCTTCAACTCCAAATATTGATTGGAAATCAGTAACATCTTCAATGGGTTTAAAAAATGTAGATACTTTAATTATTGGTCAACCTGAGTTTTATAAAGCATTAAATCAAATGATTAAAAGTTATTCTATTTCGGATTGGAAAACGTATTTAGAATGGCAATTACTTGATACTTATGCTGGATATTTAAGTTCTGATTTTGAAAAACAAAACTTCTATTTCTTTTCAACAGTTATGAGTGGTGTTAAAGAACAAAAACCACGTTGGAAAAGAATTGTTGAACAAACGGATGGTGCTTTAGGAGAATTGATAGGACAAATTTATGTTAAAGAATACCTGCCAAAAGGATCTAAAGAAAAACTTCTTGAAATTGGAAATAATGTTCGTGATGTATATGCTGAACGAATCAAAAAGTTAGATTGGATGAGTGAAGAAACTAAGAAAAAAGCACTTTTCAAGCTAAGTAAAATTGTTATGAAAGTTGGTTATCCTGATAAATGGAAGGATTTGAGTAGTATAAATATTAATAGAAAAACGTATTTGGAAAATGTAAAAGCTGTTAATGTATGGACAATTAATGATATGATTTCTAAATTCGGAAAACCAGTTGACAGAACAGAATGGGGAATGTATCCTCAAACTTATAATGCTTACTATAATCCAAGTAATAACGAAATTTGTGTTCCAGGTTGTAATATTTTAGTTCCAGGTTTTGAAGGAAGAATGCCAGATGATGCAATTTTATATAGTATTATTGGTGGTTCAACTTTTGGTCATGAATTAACGCATGGTTTTGACGATCAAGGAAGTCAATACGACGAAAAAGGAAATTTAAACAATTGGTGGACAGAAGAAGATTTGAAAAAATTTAAAGAGAAAACCAAGTTAATTGTCGAACAATTTAACGAATATGAAGCCTTGCCTGGGAAATTTGTAAATGGCGATGCAACTCAAGGAGAAAATATTGCTGACTTAGGAGGAATTGTTATGGGATTTGAAGCGTTTAAGAAAACAGTACAATATAAAAATAAAGAAGTTATCAGTGGATTATCACCTGAGAAACGTTTCTTTTTAGGATATGCTTACGCTTGGATGGTTAATATCAAAACAGAATCGTTAGCACAACAACTGTTGACAGATGTGCATTCACCAGCAAAATATAGAATAAATGGTCCGTTGCAAAATATGCCTGAGTTTTATGAAGCTTTTGGTATAAAACCTGGAAGTAAAATGCGAAGACCGGACGATAAGCGAGTTGTTATTTGGTAAAAAAAACAAACCCTAACTTTATGTTAGGGTTTTGTATTTTTTAGAGCTTCTTCAAATCGTTCATTAACTTTTTTCCAATCAATGACTTTATAAAAACTATCAATATATCTTCTACGTTTGTATTGATAATCTAAATAATAAGCATGTTCCCAAACATCAATGTTTAAAATAGGTGCTCCTGTGATAAGTTGTTTTGGCATTAATGGATTGTCTTGATTTGGTGTGCTTGTAATTTGTAATTTACCTGTTTTATCTACAATTAACCAAGCCCAACCTGAACCAAATTGACTTTCTGCAGCTTCAGTAAACTGTGCTTTAAAAAGGTCAAAACTTCCAAAATCTCTGTTTATTGCTGAAGCTAAAGTATCTTTTGGTTGTCCGCTTGATTTTGCAGCAAGATTTTCGAAAAACAAACTATGATTATAATAACCACCAGCGTTATTTCTCAAATCTTCATTATTTAAATCAAGTTTTTTTAAAATATCTTCAATACTCAAATCAACTAATGTTTGGTCTGCAGAAATCAGTTTATTAAGATTGTTTGTATAAGTTAAATAATGTTTTGAATAGTGGTTTTCCATAGTTAAAACCCCAATACTAGGCGCAAAGGCTTCGTAATTGTCAGGAAGTTTTTTTAATGAAAATTGACCTTCAGCTGCACTAACATCTTCCGGTAATCCTATAGTAATTTTTTCTTCAGCAGCAGGTAAAGGTACTTCAACTACTTCGGTAAGTTTTTTTTTGTTGCAACTCACAACAAGTAGTCCACCAAGAAATATAATGGTAAGGAGTTGTTTTTTTTTCATTAGTTTAGAATGATTTTTTTAGATTTATTTCTTCAGAGAATGTATCATTTCAATATACAATTCTTTAGCTTCATCAATAGAAATATGACTAATCTGCATCCATGCATTTGTTTTGAATGCATTTCTTAAATCTAGACTGGAATTTGAATTATAACTTAATGTACCAATAGTGGCTTGCTTGTAATAAGCATAAAGTCTTAACTGAACATCTTGTGGTAAAGATGCTTGCGACATTTTAGAAGCAATTTCAACAGCTTCGTTAAATCTAGTATCTAAATCTTTTTCAGACATAGAAGTCTAATTGTTTTATTTTACAGCAATAATTGTTTTTCCACCAATTGCTTTTTGATTAAGTTTTACATTAATTTGAGTTCCAAGCGGTAGATATAAATCAACTCTAGAACCGAATTTTATAAATCCAGCATCTTCACCTTGAATCACTTGCATTCCTTCTTCTGCGTAATTTACAATTCTTTTTGCTAACGCACCAGCAATTTGTCTATAAAGTATTTCACCAAAAACATTGTTTTCAATAACAACTGTTGTTCTCTCGTTTTCAGTACTAGCTTTTGGATGCCAAGCTACTAAGTATTTTCCTGGATGGTATTTACTGAAGTTTATTTTTCCACTCATTGCATAACGTGTAACATGTACATTGATAGGCGACATGAAGATAGAAACTTGAAGTCTTTTGTCTTTAAAATATTCAGCTTCATAAACTTCTTCAATTACAACTACTTTTCCATCAACAGGAGCAATTATATTGTTTTCTACTATATCTACAACTCTTTTTGGATTTCTGAAAAATTGTAAAATCATTACCAGTAAAAACAAAAACACTAGTTGTAAAGCCATTTTTAGCCATGAAATTTCAATAAACTTATCTACTAGAACAATCCCAGCGATAAAACTAACTAAAGCAATAAAAATGATTTTGTAACCTTCTTTATGAAACATAATATAAAATTTGATAAAACAAAAATACAAATGGTGCAACAAATATAATACTATCTAGTCTATCTAAAATACCTCCATGACCAGGCATTATATTTCCACTGTCTTTAACACCAGCAATTCTTTTAAATTTTGACTCTATTAAGTCGCCAATGGTTCCAAAGATACTCACTATTGCGGCTATAATAATCCAAATGTATATATTTTTAGGATTGGCTTCAATATAATATTTTGCTACTAAAAAGCTTCCAATAATACAGAAAACCAAACCTCCAACAAAGCCTTCAATTGTTTTTTTAGGAGATACTTTTTCAAATAATTTGTGTTTTCCAATTGATTTCCCAACAAGAAAGGCAAAAGTATCATTTATCCAAATCAATATAAATATACTAATTAAAATCTTAGGATTGTAACCTCTAATTCCAAAAGGGATTTTTGTAATAATAACAAAAGGTAAAGCAATATAACCTATTACATAAATGTATTTTGAAAGTTTATCAAGAGGTTTGTTTTTATTATCAAATAGAAATAAAATAGCTTTTATAGAAACAAATAATGTTGCCGACAACATCAGTATATCGTTTGTTTTATTTGTTTGGTTAAGATTAAAAAGAGTATAACAAGTAAGGGTTATGATGACAGGAAAAACATAATCGAAATGAATGAGTTTACAAAACTCAATAGTTCCTAAAAGTAAAAAAATACCAAAAAGTATAATTAAACTATTAGAAGAATAGGATGTAGCTATCAATAATAAAGCGACATAAACACTTCCGGACAGCGCTCTAATTAAAGTATTATTCATTTTATAAATCTTCTAAAAGCAGAAGATATAAGTTTTTGGCAGCACTACCATATTGAAGAAAATCTTCTTCTTTGGCTTTTTCAAAATATTTTATGGTTGTGATATTGGTTGGATAATCTTTATCGTATTTTTTCTTAATACCTCTAAGACCATCACTTTTTGATTCTATGATTTGGCTAGTTGTGGCAAGAATAATTATGTTGGATGGTAAATCGTTAGGTTTATTTTGTTTAATTTGATTTGATGAAAATAAAACTGAGCCTTCATCGGCAATCAAATTTTCACAGCTTGCAAATAAAAATTTAGGATTAGTTACGTTTTTGTATTCAAGCTTATTTTCATCTAACATTGAAAACAATTTATTTTCAAAACACATTGCTTCACATTCAAACCAATCATTTTCTTCCAATATATTTAAAAATTGTTCTTTAACTTCATTTAAATCTTCACAATAAATGAATTTACCGCCATTTTTCTTGAAACTATAGGTGAATTTTTCATCTACTGGGAGTAATGAAAAACTGGAAGGTGTATTGTTAAATTCACTTTCATTTTCATTCTCTGAGGCATCATTGCTGCTGCCAAATATTTTTCTGAAAAGACTCATGTGCAATATATAAACTTAAGCTTTGTATTTGGAATCGTTCAAAGATAAAAAAATCTTAATTCAAAAACAGATTTTGAATTAAGATTTTAAAAAATTGTTAACTTTTGTAATTAAGCTTCTGCTACAAGCTCATCTTCTGATTTGTCAAAAGGACGTTTTCCAAAAATTGTTTCTAAGTCATCTTTGAAAATTACTTCTTTTTCAATCAGTATATCAGCTAGTTTCAGTAATTTATCTTTGTTTTCTTGAAGTAGTTTTATTGCTCTTTGATATTCATTCTCAATCAAGGCATTAATTTCTTTATCAATAACTAAAGCGGTTTCTTCAGAATAAGGTTTTGAGAAATTATATTCACTTTGACCTGATGAATCATAGTAGGTTATATTTCCAAGTTTTTCATTCAAACCATAAATGGTTACCATAGCTCGAGCTTGTTTGGTTACTTTTTCCAAATCACTCAAAGCACCTGTTGATATTTTGTCAAATACTACTTTTTCAGCAGCACGTCCACCCATAGTAGCACACATTTCATCAAGCATTTGATCTGTTCTAACGATTAATCTTTCTTCAGGTAAATACCAAGCTGCACCTAAACTTTGACCACGCGGAACAATAGTTACTTTTACCAAAGGAGCAGCATGTTCTAACATCCAACTTACAGTTGCATGCCCAGCTTCGTGAACAGCAATTGCACGTTTTTCTTCTTTAGTAACAATTTTATTTTTCTTTTCTAAACCACCAACAATTCTATCAACTGCATCTAAAAAGTCTTGTTTGTCAACAGCTTCTTTATTGTTTCGGGCAGCAATCAAAGCTGCTTCATTACATACATTTGCAATATCTGCTCCTGAGAAACCGGGAGTTTGCTTTGCTAAGAAGTCTAAATCAAGATTTTCAACTTTTGTTAATGGAGCTAAATGAACTTCAAATATTTCTTTTCGCTCTCTAACGTCTGGTAAATCAACATAGATTTGTCTGTCAAAACGACCTGCACGCATCAATGCTTTGTCTAAAACATCAGCTCTGTTAGTAGCAGCAAGAACAATAACGTGTGTGTTTGTTCCAAAACCATCCATTTCAGTTAACAACTGATTTAGAGTGTTTTCACGTTCGTCATTGGAACCTGAGAAATTATTTTTTCCTCTTGCTCTACCAACAGCATCTATTTCATCAATAAAAATAATGGCTGGTGATTTTTCTTTTGCTTGTTTGAATAAATCTCTAACACGTGATGCTCCAACACCAACAAACATTTCTACAAAATCAGAACCTGATAGTGAAAAGAAAGGTACTTTGGCTTCTCCTGCAACAGCTTTTGCTAGTAAAGTTTTACCCGTTCCTGGAGGTCCAACTAATAAAGCGCCTTTAGGTATTTTGCCACCAAGTTTAGTATATTTTTCAGGGTTTTTTAAGAATTCAACAATCTCTTGTACTTCTTCTTTTGCACCTTCTAAACCAGCAACGTCTTTGAATGTAATTTTTACATCTGTTTTTTCGTCAAAAAGTTTTGCTTTTGATTTTCCGATGTTGAATAATTGTCCTCCGCCTCCGCCAGAACCACCAGACATTCTTCTCATGATAAAGAACCAAAGCCCGATAATGAAAACAAATGGAAGTATAGAAACTAAAATACTAGTCCATTCTCCTTTTTGTTTAAAATCAAAGGTTTTGATTTTATTTTGACTTCTAGCTTCTTCAAGTTTTTTTTGGAATAATTCATCATTTCCAATTTCAAAACTATAATGCGGACCTTTATTTACTCTGCCAAGTACGTCAGTGGCAATTTTTTTATTTTCTTTTTCTTTCATGGCAGCTTCAGTCAAATAGACTTCAGCCTCAGTTTTGTTATAAACAATAACTTTTTCTACTTTTCCTTTATCCAACATATCGTTGAATTTAGAAGAGGTAATTTTGCCTACTTCTTGAAAACTAGAACCACTGAAAACATTCAGTAATAAAAACACCACGATTAATAGTCCATAAATCCACCATGGATTGAACTTAAAATTATTAGATTTCTTTTCCTCTGCCATTTTTTTGTGTAGGTATTAGTAATTGGATGGAATGGTTGTAATTTTGGCATCTCCCCAAAGACCTTCAATATTATAAAATTCACGAATTTGTTTTTGAAATACATGAACAACTACGTTCACATAATCCATCAAAACCCATTCACCATTGTCCGTACCTTCTACGTGCCAAGGCTTGTCTTTTAATTCTTTTGAAACTAGTTTTTGGATTGAGTTAACTATAGCGTTAACTTGGGTATTTGAATTTCCGTTGCAGATGATAAAATAATCACAAACTGCGGTGTCAATCTCTCTTAAATCTAAGATGTCAATGTCATTTCCTTTTACTTCTTCTATTCCCTTTATTATGTTTGCTAATAAAATATCAGATTGAACTTCTCTTTTCGCCATGTATTAATTTTCTATGATTTGCAAAGGTATTACTTTTTGTGTTTATTTTTGCTTAATAAAAGTTTAAAATTCTTAACAAAACACAACCTTCTTCATGCTAGTAATCAAACTCAATGCCATAGATTCTACTAATGATTATTTAAAGCAGTTGAATAAAGAAAAAACGCTTAGTGATTATACCGTTGTTACAACATTTTCACAAACAAAAGGTAAAGGTCAAATGGGTTCAAATTGGATTTCTGAACCAGGTAAAAATCTAACTTTTAGTGTTTTAGTTAAAGATAGTGTTACTCTACAAAGTTCAATTTTTGATTGTAATGTAGCAGTTGCAGTTTCTGTTCTTGAAGTTCTTCAATCTTTAAAAATTCCAAATTTAAATATTAAATGGCCTAACGACATTTTGGCAGAAAGCAAAAAAATCGGTGGCATATTGATTGAGAATAGTATTAAGGCAGATGGTATGATAGATACGGTTATTGGTATTGGGCTTAATATTAATCAGGAAGATTTTTCAGGTTTACCTTCAGCTTCATCGCTAAAGAATATTGTAGAAAAAGATTTTGATTTAGAATTCTTGTTGGAGAAAATTGTAAATCAGCTAAAAAGTAATCTCAATAAATTACCATTGCGAAAGGAGTTTTTTTGGGAGAAATATAAATCTCATTTATTTAAGATAAACCAACCTATGGCTTTTGAAGACTTAAATCAAAACCGCTTTATGGGAATTATTACAGGAGTCAGTTCTGATGGTAAGTTAGAGTTAGTGTTAGAAGATGATTCCTGTCAAACCTTTGGTTTAAAAGAGATTAGGATGTTGTATTGAATTTTTAAGAATTAAATATTCCAACTTCTGTATTTCATCAACAAATTTAATTGTATTTAAAGTTTGAATAAATGATACTTTGCTCAATAAAAGTCTTTTTTTTAAGGTAATAAAACTTTGAATGCAATCGATTAATATTTAATCCTAATTACCTAAATTTGGAAAAATAATTTAGTAAGCACCATATAAATTTTAATAGGATGAGTTATTACAAAATACACGATCTAGAGAATTATTTTAAAATGTATAAAAAATCGGTTCGTGAGCCGAGAAAGTTTTGGGACAAAATAGCCGATGATAACTTTTCATGGTATCAAAAATGGGAAAAAGTATTTGATTTCGATTTTCAGGAAGCAAAATTCCGTTGGTTTATTGATGCCAAACTAAACATTACTAAAAACTGTATCGACAGGCATTTAGCACGTCGTGGAGATAAAACCGCTATTCTATTCGAACCAAATAATCCCGATGAAGAAGCCCAACATATAACCTATAATGAGTTGTATGCCAGAGTGGCCAAGATGGCAAATGTATTACGCGAGCAAGGTGTACAAAAAGGAGATAGAGTTTGTATTTACCTCCCAATGATTCCTGAATTGGCTGTTGCTGTTTTAGCATGTGCAAGAATAGGAGCGGTTCATTCGGTTGTTTTTGCAGGATTTTCGGCGTCAGCAGTAGCTGCTCGAATCAACGATTGCGATTCTAAACTGGTTATAACTTCTGATGGAAGCTATCGTGGTGATAAAACCATCGATTTAAAAAGTATTGTTGACGAAGCTTTAGAGAAAGCACCTGGTGTCGAAAAAGTTTTGGTTGTTAAAAGAACCAATACAAATGTAAACATGAAAGAAGGTCGTGATATTTGGTTACAACCTTTATTAGACGAAGCCATTCCAAACAATGTTGCCGAAGTAATGGATGCAGAAGATCCGTTGTTTATTCTATATACTTCAGGTTCAACAGGAAAACCTAAAGGCATGGTGCATACCACCGCAGGCTATATGGTTTATACCGCTTATACCTTTAAAAATATATTCAATTACGAAGAGAACGATGTCTATTGGTGTACTGCCGATATAGGTTGGATTACCGGTCATTCCTATATACTTTACGGACCATTATTAAATGGTGCTACCACAGTAATGTTCGAAGGAGTTCCTTCTTATCCTAATTTCAGTCGTTTCTGGGATATCATTGAAAAACATCAGGTAAACCAATTTTATACCGCACCAACTGCCATTAGATCATTGGCAAAAGAAAGTATAGACTTCGTTCAAAAATATCCTTTAAAATCATTAAAAGTTATTGGATCAGTAGGCGAACCTATCAACGAAGAAGCTTGGCATTGGTATAACGACCATGTTGGCGGAAAACGTTGCCCATTGGTAGATACTTGGTGGCAAACCGAAACTGGTGGAATCATGATTTCTCCTATTCCGTTTATCACGCCTACAAAACCTACTTATGCAACTTTGCCTTTACCTGGAGTGCAACCCGTGTTAATGGATGAATTGCGCAATGAAATTGAAGGTAATCAAGTAACGGGTAGTTTATGCATTAAGTTCCCATGGCCATCTATGGCGCGAACCATTTGGGGCGACCACCAGCGTTTTAAAGAAACTTATTTTACTGCTTTCCCTGGTAAATATTTCACAGGTGATGGTGCTTTGCGCGATGAAGTGGGATATTACAGAATTACAGGTAGAGTAGATGATGTCATTATCGTTTCAGGACATAATTTAGGAACCGCACCAATAGAAGATGCTATCAATGAGCATCCAGCGGTAGCCGAAAGTGCTATTGTTGGTTTCCCACACGATATTAAAGGAAATGCTTTGTATGGATTTGTAATTTTAAAAGAAACAGGTGAAGGTAGAAAACAAGAAAATCTTGCCATTGAAATTAATCAATTGATTTCTGACCAAGTCGGACCAATTGCAAAGCTTGATAAAATTCAGTTTGTATCGGGATTACCAAAAACACGTTCAGGAAAAATCATGCGTAGAATTCTAAGAAAAATAGCCGAAGGCGACTTTAGTAACTTTGGCGATACATCAACCCTGCTCAATCCTGAGTGTGTAGAAGAAATTAAAAACGGGAAGCTTTAAGCTTCCTTTTTTTTTGGACAAATCATAAATTAAACTTAATAGTTAGGTCATTTTAACATCGATTATTATTTTTGAAAGTTACCTTTATATATGTTTATGAAAAAAATTACTCTTCTATTGGTTGTGGCACTAGTTATTAGTTCGTGTTCGTCCTTAGGACAATCTAAAAAGAAAAAGAAAGAACAAGAAGCCGCCGCCAAAGCAATGGCTCAAAAAAATGCCGAAGCTCAAAAAGCAAAAGATAAAAAAATCAAAGACTACAATCAGGTTATTACTAAAGAGGCTAAAACCGATGATGGTCTTTTTAAAACGCATAGAGTTGCCGATAAACACTTTTTCGAAATCCCTACTAAGTTGTTAGGCAAAGAAATGTTGTTGGTGAGTCGTATTGCCAAACTACCTTCTGGACTTGGTGGTGGATATGTGAATGCTGGTTCTGAAGCAAATGAACAACTCATTACTTGGGAGCGTTTTCAGGATAAAGTTTTAATTAAAGTAAAGTCGTATGCGGCGGTTGCTAATGATAGTTTGCCGATAAACATTTCAGTGAAAGCTAATAATTATGAGCCAACTTTGTATGCGTTTGACATTGCTGCTTTTACCAAAGATTCGAGTGCTGTGGTGATTGATGTTACTAAGTTTTATAGTAGTGATGTGAGAGCATTAAGCGGTTTATCATCGCAGATGCGTGAGGCTTATAAAGTAAAAAACCTGGATGATTCGCGTAGTTTTATTACTTCCGTAAAATCATTTCCGATGAATATTGAAGTAGTTCAGGATTTTACCTATAACGCTTCAAAACCGCCTGTGCTGGAAGATACGGAGTCGATTAGTCTTCAAATGAATCAATCGATGATTTTATTGCCCGAAGTACCAATGAAGCCAAGACTTTTTGACGAAAGAGTAGGCTGGTTTACTACGAGTCATTATGATTATTCCAGTGAAGCATTGAAATCAGATGAGAAGCGTTTTATTAGAAAATGGCGATTGGAACCTAAAGATGAAGCGGCATATAATCGTGGGGAATTAGTAGAACCTATTAAACCTATCGTATATTATTTAGACCCGGCAACACCTGAGAAATTGCGCAAATACATTAAAGCTGGAGTAGAAGAGTGGCAAAAAGTTTTTGAAGTAGCTGGTTTTAAAAACGCTATTCAATGTAAATACCCGCCAACGAAAGAAGAAGACCCAGACTTTAGTCCGGAGGATATTCGTTATTCGGTGATTCGCTATGTGGCGAGTACTACGCGTAATGCGGTTGGCCCGAGTGTTTCTGACCCAAGAACGGGTGAAATTATTGAGAGTGATATTATTTGGTATCACAATCATTTGCGTTCGTATAGAAACCGATATTTATTGGAAACCGGTGCTGCTAATCCAAAAGCAAGAACTTTGGATACAAGCGATGAAGACATGGGCGAAATGATGCAAATGGTTATTGCCCACGAAGTAGGTCATGCTTTGGGATTCCCACATAATATGGGTGCTAGCTGTGCTTATGATGTTGAGGATTTGCGTAAACCTGCGTTTACTAAAGAGTTTGGAATAGCGGCTACCATTATGGATTATGCCCGTTTTAATTATGTGGCACAACCGGGTGATGGCGATGTTCGTTTCATTCGTCAAATGGGACCTTATGATTATTATGCTACTAACTGGGGTTATCGATACTTGTCGCAATTTAAAACACCTGAAGAAGAAGTGGCAACGCTGGATAAATGGATTTTAGAAAAAGCAAACAATCCTATTTATCGTTTTGGGAGTCAAGGAAGTTCATTTGACCCAAGGTCACAAACAGAAGATATTGGGAATGATGCTGTGAAATCGAGTACGTATGCGTTGAAAAATTTAAAGTTTGTTGCTGAAAATTTACCTGCATGGACGAGTAAAAAGACCAATGATTATGAAGATTTAAAAGAGCTTTATGATGAGTTGTTAGGATGCTGGAGCCGTTATGTTGGACATGTGGCTACGAATATTGGTGGTGTGTATGAAAATTATAAAAAGCCTAATCAAGCGGGTGATGTTTATAATGTAGTGCCAAAAGCCAAGCAGGAAGCAGCGTTGCAATGGTTGTTAAACAATGCATTCAACTCGCCAACGTGGTTGGTAAACAATACGGTTTTGGAAAACACGGCCTATGCGGGTTATACCGAAACCTTCAGAAGTGTACAAGCTCGTTTTTTAAACCGACTGTTGAGTTTTGAAACTTTGGGTAGATTGACGGACGGAACTACGCTCAGTGATGCGAATTATAAACCGTTAACCTTCATGACACAACTACGCAAAGGACTATGGAAAGAAGCCAGCAGCGGACAAAATGTTTCGGTGTATCGTCGAAATTTGCAACGAGCTTACCTTGAGCGCATGGAGTATTTAATGACAGGAAAGATGACGAATACTCGTGGTGATGATTTTTATGTAACCTCACAATCGGATGTGCCGGCGCTGGTTAGAGGTGAGTTGAAAGCCTTATTGGCGCAATTGAAAGTGGCAAAAAACGGTGGTGTTAACTTGGAAACGAAGTATCATTATGACGATTGCATCAGTAGGATTGATAAAATACTAAATCCTAAGAAATAGAATGAGTGAACCGCCTTTTCGGCGGTTTTTCTTTTAATATCACTTTCTCTTAAAAAATCATTGATTTCATTAAAACAATTGTTAATCTCACACAAGCAAATTAAAAAGGCATCTAGTAAATGCAAATCTTCTTCAAATCATTCTCAATTGTTTGCCTTTCAAAGCCAATTGTCATCAAAACAAATCCAAATTCCACAAAAACAAATCCAAATTCCACAAAAACAAATCCAAATTCCATAAAAACATACACAATTGTCAAGCAAACATATTCAATTGACACCCGTGTTTTTAAAAAAGGAACCCCTTACATTGATAAAAGGAAGGCGTGTTTTTAAAAAAGGAAGGCGTTACATTGATAATAGGAAGGCGTGTTTTCAAAAAAGGAAGGCGTTACATTGATAAAAGGAAGCCGTGTTTTAATAATCGTCACCCGTTACATTGATGAAAGTAACAAAAAATTATTTCTTTTTTCTTATAAAATACTGTTTTTAAGACAAAAATGATGAAAATCTCAAAAAAATACCTTTCCAACTCATAATAGCAGCCCATAATTACAAATTCACAATTAACAATTAAAATTAGGGGGATTTCCCCCTTTTTTATAATAATGGGATTGACTACATTTGATAAAATAAAAGTTACTAAAAGGTACGCATATACATCCAAAATTGTGTAGACATGTATACTTTTGGTGAACATATATACAAGTTAGGTGCAACTTTTAAGAACATCCGCTTTGAAATTAACAGACTTTCTCACTCACAAAAAATTTGGACAATGTAAAAACATTGACATTGAAAGCAATAAGATAGTTTTTAATGATATAAAAACCATTCTTCCTTTGAATAATTGGCAGTATGCTGATTTGTCCGAATTCGATAACTTTATTTCTAAATACAGTTTTCCACAGAAAGAAGAATTTAAAAAGAAAGATAGAAACGCTGTGCGAGATTGTTTTCCAAAACCACAAATTCTTTTAAAAAAGAATGGGCAAAATGACATTCGCATCGCCTTAGCATTGTATCCTAAAAAGACTCTGACTGGAAATACGTTATTGCATTTGAGAAGTATTAATAAGTATGAACAAATGGAAATAAGATACTTTTTAAAATTTACTAGTGCGCCGATTAATGAACCTAAAATTCAGAAAAGAGGTTTTTATGAATTTTGCCAATCTAGCGATATACTTTTTGATTATGATTTTATTGAAGATTCAAAAGTAAATTCTGCAAGGTTGAGAATTATAACATTTGGATTTAATGATTATGTTTTGCTATTGTTTGCATTTGACAGAAATGAAACTCTTGACCAAAGTGAGCTTGAAAGTTTAGCCGAATCATTCAAAAGCTGCGCCTAACAGCCGTTTGGCGTAATTACTGTACTTTTTATCAAAGTTATGCGATGCTTCCTTTGTAAGTATCACAACTAAGGAGCAAGTTGTTTTTTTAATGCAGGCTTACTACTTTATTGATTTTCCATTGGTTGTTGGTGTAGTGCCACATGATGATGAACTTGCTGGGATGTGAAACGGCGTTTGGTTCCTGTTTGTTGTGGAATTTGTGGTAGCCAATTTCTACGGCGCCATAGTTTTTAATGGGATAGACTTCTATGGTTCCTGCTACGAGTTCGCGGGTTACTTTTCCGCAGATGTTATTTTTGGTACCTTCAAGGATGTCTTGTTTTGAGGTTGAGAGACCGCCGAGGTCGTGGTAAAACTCAATATCGTCGGCATAGATGGTGGCTTGTTTGTCTAAATCGCAAGTGTTGTAGGCATCAAAAAAGGTTTTGTCCATCGCTACAATCTGGTTGTAGAGTTCCTGGTCTTTTATTTCGTATTTGGGCTGTGTATCGGCTGCTGCTTTCTTTGCAGAATTACAAGAGGCGAGGCAGAGGCATAGGGTTAGCGCAAAGAGTAGTGGTTTATTCATAGTAACAAATGTAGTAATTTTAAGGTGATGGGATTGTTTTGTGTTGAAGGAATTGGAATACCTGCCTACCAATATTAGAACTTTGGGGTTGGTGTTTTTTTGACTGATATATAGTTTTTTTAAATATTTTGACACTTAATTCGTTCGTTTACAAATTGATACTTTAAAAAAATAGAATTATCTTTGAGAAGAAAGAAATAAATTAATTTTTTGAGTATGAAAAAGGAAACATTATTACTCGTTTTTTATTTAATTTCTCAATCATTGTATTCGCAAGTAGGTATTAACACTACAACCCCAAATGCGCAACTAGAAATTAAATCTACTAATCAAGCCACCCCAACAAATACTGACGGAATTCTTATTCCTAAGGTAGATGCCTTTCCCGCAACTTTACCCACAGCGGCACAACAAGGAATGTTGGTTTATTTAACTACTACCGTGGGTGCTAACCCTCCAGGTTTTTATTATTGGAATAACCCCACGACCACGTGGATTGGTATAGGCGGAGGAGCAACTGGGAGTACTTTAGACCAAGCTTATGACTTTGGTGGCGCAGGACTTGGTAAAACCATAACGGCAGATGCAGGAGCTTTAACCATAGCAGGAACAGATGGTTTGGCAAGTACCGGAACTTTGGGTAGTGGCGCTGTAGCTCTAGCGGGTGATGGCGTAAAAATGTTTTGGAATCCCAGAAAAGCTGCATTTAGAGCAGGAGAATCAATAGCCGGTTTTTGGGACGATGCCAATGTAGGTCAACATTCTGTAGCCTTTGGAATTTATTCTCTAGCCAGTGGAAATTTTTCAAGTGCTTTTGGGAATGCAAATGCTACGGGTGCTGGCTCATTTGCAGCAGGGTATCAAGCTACCGCAAGTGGAATCAGTTCTCTAGCTTTTGGTCGTTTTACGACAGCCAGTGGGTCTTATTCTAGCGCTTTCGGACTTACAAATACTAGTTATAGTATAGGGGAAACTGTTTTGGGAATTGGAGCAACACCTTATACCATCAGTACAAATGGAAATACTCAGTTTAGAGCAGCCAATGCCGCAGACCGTTTATTTGTGGTGGGAAATGCTGTTGATTTAAACAATAACAATTCAGTAGACGACGGGACATTTGCCACAGACGAAAGAAGAAACGCTTTTACCATTCTAAAAAGTGGTAGAGTTTCTATAGGAAACATTACACCAGGTGGACAATTTGAATTATCGTTAAATGAAGGAAGAAAACCAGGTACTACTACATGGACAGTAACTTCAGACGAAAGACTAAAAACAGTGAATAGTTTATATAATAAAGGATTAAATGAAATTATGCAATTAAGACCTGTACTGTATAATTACAAAAATGTAGGTTCAAAAACATTTGAAAAAGAAGTCCTTGAAACGGAGTTTTCGGGTTTTTTAGCACAAGAAGTGCAACCTCTTTTCCCAGAAGCGGTTGGTGCAGATGACGATGGGTATTTAAACTTTAATATGCATCCTATTCTAGTTGCTTCTATCAACGCAATAAAAGAGCTAAAAGCAGAAAATGACAGTCTAAAAGCTGAATTAATAAATCAAAATGAATTACTTGATGAACTATTAGAACGTGTACAAAATTTAGAGAATAAAAACTAAAAAAAACCGCCCAGTTTAATGAGCGGTTTCGTATTTTAACTAAAAGAAATTAGATTTTCTCTTCGCTGTTGTCATCGGTTTTGGTTTCGGTTTGAACGCTGCTTTCTTCTGTTGGGTTTTCCCCTTTTAAGTAAGTAGGCAAATTCAATCCTGCCATGTTAAACAAATCGTTCAACGGTGGCACGGTTTTCATCATACCCGAAACGAAATTGGCGGTAGAACCATTACCATCGGTATTGTTACCTGAATCCCAAACAGTGATTTTATCAATCTTGATGTTTTTCACAGCTTCAACTTGTGTTTTCACCAATTCTGGTAATTTTTCAATTAACAATAATTGGAACGCTTTGGTTGGGTCACCACCAGCAGCACCAACAACTTCGCGATACCCTTCGGCTTGCTTGGTTAGTATTTCATACAAACCTTTTGCTTCGGCTTCCATCTTAGCAAAGATAGCATCAGCTTCCCCTTTTGCCTGAACACGGATGCGTTCTGCTTCTGCTTGAGCATCGATGATGGCTTTTTGTTTGGCAATTTCCGCAGGAATAACCACGTTGGCATTTTGCGTAGAGCGTTCTCTTTCGGCACGTGCTTGCTCTGCTTTTTGCTCTGCAACGTATGATTCTTCTAATGCTTTTGCACTTTGTACTTTTTCAGACGCTAAGGCAATACGCAACGCTTCGGCTTCTTTTTCTCTACGGGTAGCTTCCGATTGTGCAATGGCAATCTTGGCTTCGTTTTCCCCTTGGATAGCAATAGCATTGGCTTCTGAGGTTTTTACACGGGTATCTCTTTGCGCTTCAGCTTTACCAATACTTTCATCTTTAAAAGCTTCGGCTATGCTAACTTCTTTGTCTTTGTTGGTAATAGCAATTTTCACATCACGGTCACGGTGTGTTTCGGCAATTTGAACGTCTTTTTCACGGTCGGCCATTGCTTTACCAGTTTCCCCGATTTTTTCTTGCTCGGCTACCGAAATTTTAGCTTCGTTAATAGCTTTCGCCGCTGCTTCTTTACCCAAAGCTTCAATATAACCTGATTCGTCTTTGATATCGGTAACGTTTACGTTTATCAGTTTCAAACCAATTTTCTTTAACTCAGAATCTACGTTTTTAGAGATGTTGTCTAAGAACTTATCTCTATCAGAGTTGATTTCTTCAATAGTCATGGTAGCGATAACTAAACGCAACTGACCAAAAAGAATGTCTTTTGCCAACTCCTGAATCTGGTCGGGACTTAATCCTAAAAGACGCTCAGCAGCCGTATTCATACTATCGGCTTCGGTAGAAATAGCGATAGTAAAACGACATGGAACATCCACACGAATATTTTGTCTTGAAAGTGCATTGGTTAGATTGGCTTCAATGGAAATGGGTTTTAAATCAAGATAAGCATAGTCTTGAATTACAGGCCAAATGAAAGCTCCACCACCATGAACACACTTTGCAGACGTGCCACCTGTTTTTCCATAGATAACTAAAATTTTATCTGATGGACAACGTTTGTAACGAGAAATCAACGCGGTTATAGTAACAAACAACACTACAACAGCAACCACGATAATAATAATTTGTGACATATATATAAAGGATTAAATTTTTTCTACTAATACTAATGCGTTTTGGTCTACACCAATAACTCTTACGATGCTTCCAGTTTCTAGCTTTTCATTTTCAGTAACAGCATCCAATTCGTGATAGGAACCATTAATGCTGATTTGAATTTTACCTCTTCCTGATTTCTTTTCGGGAATGGTAAGATAAACTGTTCCGGTTTGGTTTAGGGTTTTATCGATAGTAAACGAGTTGTTTTCTCCCAAACGCATAATCTGCTTGATGATGAAGAAGAACAAGCCTACAAAGATAATACCTACCACAACGGCAACGATAATCAAAACGCTTTTGTTTTCTATGACATCGTAGAACGAAATACCTGTCCAGCTGAAACCCAGCAAAAAGTTGATGAGGTTACGTAAACTGAATAATTCAAACGGTGCATCACTAACGTCATGGCTTTCTACTTCTACTTCCACGTCGGCATCGGCACCGCCAAAACCAGTGAAGGTGAGGATGGTTTGTAAAATAAAAAACAAACTTACAGGCAAAGCGATATACCAAAACGCTTTAAGTAAAGGTTCCAAGTTTTCGAGAAAGTTCATAGGGATATTTTTCAAATGTTATGATTATACGCACACTTTATTTGAAAGTTACAAATTGTAGGATAAATATTTTTTTGAGATTATTAACGGTATCTTTAATTTAAGAATTGTAGAATAGTAAAAATCAATTCTTTTCAATAGCTTTGAACTTTCTTTAAAATTGTATATGAAAACAAAACTACTTTTAGCATTATTCTTAACGAGTTCATTATCTTTTAGTCAAACGGTTTGTACGGCTGGTTTTGCAGGAACGTTTCCTTGTAATATGGTTGATTTGATGGCTAATTTAACACCTGCTCAAATTGGCGGCACATCCAATACGCAAGGTAACGATTGTTGGGGTTGGACTGACCCGTTGACTAATAAAGAATATGCTTTGATGGGTTGCACCAGTCATACCGCTTTTGTAGATATTACTAATCCGGCTGCTCCAATTTATCTTGGAAAAGTGGTTTCAACCAATGGGGTAAACAGTCTTTGGCGTGATATTAAAGTGTATAATAATTATGCTTTTATCGTTTCAGAAGCTACAGGACATGGAATGCAAGTGTTTGATTTGACGAGATTGCGCAATCAAACGGCACCACAAACTTTTACTCCCGATGCACATTATACTGGTTTTGGAAGATGTCATAATATTGCAATCAATGAGGCAACGGGTTTTGCTTATTGTATAGGTTCCAATACTTTTTCAGGTGGTGCACATGTGGTAAATATTCAAAATCCTTTAAATCCAGTTTTGGCATTGGGTTACAGTGCACAAGGTTATACACACGATGCACAAATTGTAACCTATAACGGTCCTGATACTGCTCATGTAGGTAAGGAATTGTTTTTTGGATGTAATGAAGATAAAGTAGTGATTGTTGACATGACCAATAAAGCCAACCCGGTTTTGTTGTCAACGTTTACTTATTCTAATACGGCTTATACGCATCAAGGTTGGTTAACGCCTGACCATAAATATTTTATCATTGGTGATGAATTGGATGAGAGTAACTTTGGATTCAATACACGTTCAATAGTAATCAATGTATCAGATATTGATAATCCGGTGCTAAACTTTAACTACACTGGAACTTCGCCAGCTATTGACCACAATGGTTATACAAAAGGCAGTCAGTTTCATTTGGCAAGTTACCGCGCAGGCTACCGAATTATGGACATGACTAACATCGAAACAGGTTCGATGAACGAAGTTGGTTTTTTTGATACGTATCCGGCTAGTAACAGCGCACAGTTTAATGGTGCGTGGAGTGTGTATCCTTATTTTCCAAGCGGTAACATTATTGTTAGTGATATTGAGCGTGGTTTGTTTGTTTTACGTTTGCAAAGTCCGCTGTTAAACAATCAGCAAATTGCTAAAAACAAAGTAGCGCTTGCGCCAAATCCTGCAAATGACCTACTTACTATTACCAGTGAAGTAGAAATGAATACCATTCAGGTATTTGACACGCTGGGGAAAACAATTTATACTACGAATTTAAATAATACATTGACAGCAACTTTAGATGTGAGTCAATTTCAAAAAGGATTGTATTTTGTAAAAGTCAATGATTTGCAAGTACAAAAACTGATGGTAAATTAAAATGAAAAATCTTGTTTGCTTATTTCTGGTTGCGGTAATGTTGTTTTCTTGTGAAAGCGAGGAACGTGCTACTACTTCATTTCAAGGAAAAGTAGCATGGGCAAAAACCATTGGTGGAAGCCAAGAAGACAATACCAGTAGCGCTGTAGCAACACCAGATGGTGGTTTGATGGTCGTTGGTTCTACGCGTAGTAATGATGGCGATGTAGTTAAAACTCATGATTTATATGATGTTTGGGTAACCCGATTTGATGCCTCAGGAAATGTTCTTTGGAATAAAACCTATGGCGGTTCAGGAGATGATTATGGCTATAGTATCATTCATACGAATGATGATAATTATGTAATTGCTGGTTATTCGGGTAGTGCAGATTATGATGTGCCTTCTAATCAAGGATTTCACGATTTTTATATTATCAAAATTGATGAAGATGGCGAAATCATTTGGAGCAAGTCTTATGGTTTTATGAGTCACGACCATGCGCATAAAATTATTCAAATGAGTGATGGTGGTTACTTTGTGGCTGGTTTTGCAGATTATGCTGGACTAATAGGTCAATCAGGAAATGGTGAAGGACATCAAATGGGTAGAGGTGTGCAACATGGAGTAGGTGAGTTTTTCGGAATCCGATTGGATGCAAACGGCGATTTCATGTGGTATCGTTATTATGGCGGAACTATGAACGACCGCGTGAATGATATTGTTGAAGACAATGAAGGCGGAATCGTTATGGTGGGTTATTCGGAAAGCCCTGATTTTGATGTGGAGAATCCTAAAGGAAGCTATGATTACTGGGTAATTAATATTGATGCCGAAGGCCATTTGCATTGGAAAAAGAACTTTGGCGGACCTGATATTGACCAGGCCTATGGCATCGTGAAGACTGATTTTAATTCCTATTTAATAGTAGGTCAATCCAATAGTGTAGAAGGCGATATAAAACATCCAAAAGGCAACAGCGATGTTTGGGTGATTCACCTTAACGAGCATGGCGAATTGATTTGGGAGAAATCATTTGGTGGTAGTGAGTTTGAAACGGCTACTTCCATCAAGAAAACGAGTTATAATACCTTTGTAGTGATTGGGCATACCCGCAGTACCACGGCACAGTTTACCAATAAAGGTCAAAACGATATTTATTTATTCGAAATTGATGCCTATGCAAACTCTACCATCCATTGGGAAAAAACCTTTGGCGGAACTGATTTTGACCTAGCTTATGATGTAGCACAAACCAAAGACGGCAAACTCTACCTAGTTGGCGATACACAAAGCAGCGACGGTAATTTTAACCTAAACAAAGGAATGAACGACCGCTTTGTAATTAAGTTAGAGTAAACCATTAATGAGATGCAAAAAAAGCACTTCAATTGAAGTGCTTTTTAGTTTTATTCATCTGTCAAAGTCTTAAGAAAGGCAATAAGTGCTTTTTCTTCTGCTTTAGTAAGATTTAAATTATCTGGAGGTAAGGTTTGATTTTCTATATGTAACCCCATTCCAACGCCACCACCTTTGTTATAAAAATCAACCACTTGTTCTAGTGAATCATAAACACCATTATGCATGTAAGGTGCAGTCAATGCTACGTTTCTAAGTGTAGGTGTTTTGAATGCATTTTTCAATTGAGGCATTTTGTATTGATAATATCTACCCAAATCTTCACTAATAGCCAAGCCTTTATTTGTTTGAGGAGTTCCAATAACTTCCTGTTCTGTTTTTCGATAAACTGGCGGTACCGTTCCGTTGAATAATGGAATAAAATGACAAGTGGCACATTTTGCTTTTCCTGCAAACAAATTGAAACCTAATTTTTCTTCTTCAGTAAAAGAACCTTTAGATTGGAAATATAAGTCGAATTTTGAATTGAATTTGTTCAGCGAGCGAATATAAGAAGCAATAGCATTTTGAACCTGCCATTCTTCAATGTTTGAAGTTGTGTTAAATGCTTTTTGAAAAAGCGATTGGTATTTTGGTTCTTTTTCAAGAAGAGGAATGCTGTTTTTTAAATCGCCATGCATTTCATCTCTATTTTGAATAACAGCCAAACTTTGCTTTTCTAAATCAGCTTGACGCATATCCCAGAATTGAGCATTCTGAAGTGAAGCATAGGTAAGTGTAGGAGTGTTTCTTGGAAGTTTTAATCCAAGTAGTGATGAGTTTGTTTTCAAGCCATCAGTAAAAGCTTTATCAGGATGATGACAGGAAGCACAACTTCGGTCGTTTGATTTTGACAATTTAGTTTCATAAAAAAGTTCTTTTCCCAAAGCAGCTTTTGCATCGCTATAAAGATATTCTTTAGAAGGAATAAAAGCATCTACATTAAAGCTTTCAGCAGAGAATAACGTTCCTGAATTTTGATTCACAACACTGTTTCGGTTTACCATTGTAATGTTGTTGTCTTTTTGAAAAGCTACTAATCTTCCACTTATCGGGTTAAGATACAACTTGATAAAATTAGCTCTGTCAAATTGATTGAAGTAGGTATTCTTTTCACAAAAACGAACCGCTTCGCTTATTAGTTTTTTTAATTCCTTTTCTTCTTTAGAGTTGTTTACGTTCAGTTTTTCTATTATTGGTAATAAACCATTCAAGCTATAAGGTGTTTCTTTTATCGATTGTAATGCTACTGGCGAATCAAACCCAGTAATACCAAGTGTCAGTATTCTGTAGACTTCTAATTTTGTGGCATCTAAAACTAAATCAGGTGAAAGAGTTATAGCATTTAAATGATTGGTAACTTGAGCAATGTTGCCTTTTAATACAGCAATCTCTCTAATCAAAGTAGATTTGTTTTGCGGGTCGTATTCTGGGAAAATGAATTCCTCAATAACCTGAAAACCATTTGGAGGTAAAAATTTGTTTTCTTCTACTTCTAGTTCATCTAAAGCAGGTCCGTTTATAAATCGTGCTGGATCGGGAGTGAAATATTCAACTGCCCATTCTACCTTTTTATAAGCAGCACGGGTTTTATTAAAAGCGGTTTGTATTTTTTCTAAAGGTTGGTCTTGTTCAACTACAACTTTAAATTGTTCAATTTCAATTTTCAAATCATCAAGTTGCTTAACAAGTTCTTCTTTAATCGTTGTTTTTTTATATTCAGTTTGGCAACTAATAAAGAATAAGGAGGTAAAGAATAGCGTGTAAATTTTGGTAATAGTACTGATTTTCATGAGATATAATAGGATAAAAGCAGAAAGAGCAACCCAATTAAAGGTTGCTCTTTAGTATTAGATAAAACAATTAGCGTTGAACGTTTCTGATTAACAACGTTTGTCCTCCTTCTTTGTTAGTATTCAAACCACTACCATCAGCATTTAAGAAAGCATCTTTTTGCCATGTATGAGGATGAATGTTTAGGATAAATGTTCCAGGAACTCCAATAACATTTGAAATGTCTTCCATAGCACCATATTCCCAGCTACCATATCTCATTTCGTTTACTGTGTTGAATTCAGCATTCCAGCTTGGGTTAGTTCTTTGATGATTCATAGTCATCCAAGGTCTTAATTCTCTTGTTGCAATGTTATATTGCCAAATGTATGAATCGTGTTGAGCTGCTGCATAGTATGAATCTCCGTCTTCTTGAATGTAAACATAGTTTTCAGTCACACAAACGTTATCTGGATTGATAATTCCAGTCCCAGGAGTAGAATCACCTTCAACAACTACCTCAAGTGTTCCTGCAAGTGGGTTGTGGTCGTCCATTTTTAAACGGTAAACTCTTCCCCACATAGTGTAACCTGCTACTGGCATGTTTGCACTCGCTTGTCCTGTTGCAGTGAAATAGATTTCTCTGTTGTCTTTTTTGTTTCCTTTTTTATAGTCAACATCTTCAACTCTTGAAAAACGAATTGCACCTAAGTTGTTTACAGTAGTGTTGATAGCTGCACCAGTTAAGTTTTTAGCATTTGGAATCTCAACAAAGCTTACACCATAAGTAGAACCAACAGTCATTGACATTTCAACTTGGTTTCCGTCGTTTCTTTTTAAAGCATATAATTTACCATTTGATAAATCACCAACATTTTCAGACATATACATTAATAATTGTCCTGCACTTGCGTGTGATGTGCTGTATGATTGGTCTTCACCAATAATGATAACAGTTTTGTTTGGGAATGTGTTTTTTGGAAGAGGAACAGCATTTTCCATACTTGCTTTACCTAAAGCAGGCAATACTCTGTCTGTTCTGCTTTTATCAGATATCAATCCGAATGGATCAATACCGTGAACCATACTTTCTTCACCACTTTCACCAGCTGTTAAAAATACTGGACCAAAACCATGAATTTGTGGAGTTGCTAATGTAGCAGAACACAATCTTGTTTGACCACCAACAGCGTCAACAATATATTCTCCTTTCTTAGGTGTTAAATTAGCATCAAAGAATACTCTTGAAACTGATTTTAAAATCTCGTGATTTGTAATCATTACAAAACCGTTAGAGTTTGGGTCTTTCATAAAACCAGCACCATCAGGTTGAGCGCCATAAACAAATCCTGTAGATAATGGTAAAATGTCTTCACTACTGATTAATGAGTTAATAGTCAAATTCTCAAATCCTGGTTGAGCAACTGCTAAAGGCGGAGTAGTAGAAGTTAATTGAAAATCAACTTTTCTAGCAGCAACGTTTGCTTCACCACTTGTAGCGTCTTCGTTTTGACAGCTAAAAGACAATAATCCAGCTACTGCCAACAGCACCGAATTTCTTAAATAATTTTGATACATAACTTTAATTTTTTAATTGTTGTTTGTTTTTTACAAATTTATTTCAACCATTCTCAGAAGGTCTTAAGCTAAGTTTTTCAATCCATAAACAAATAGTAAATCAAATGCTAACACAATGTAAAATTGTAAATTTTTTGTAAAGTAGAATCTAATAATGTCAGACTAACTGGGGAGTTATCTCTTTTTACTCGATTTAGCCAAAGGATTGAATTTTAGGCATAGGTCTAACCAATAAACGAGTTCTTTTGTTGTTTTATGACCATCTTCGGTTACAAAGATGTAACCTTTCATGGGTTTACCAGTAAAATCCATTGGGATTACGTTTTCTTGTTCCAAAGCATTTACATAGTCTTCAGGAGCAATTCGGCAAAGAAGAAAATCTTGATTGGTTTTTTTATCAATATGGCTACCACAACACATTTTATCATCTACCATAAAACAAACGCCAGCAAACATTTTCTTTTCATAGAAGTCAACTTTTTTCTTTTGAAAATATTCACGGATGCGTTGTACAGTATCTTCGTTATAGGCCATAGGTTGCTATTTTCAATTACGAAAATATGAATTTGTAGAAAATAATACCAATTTCAGTTCCCATTAAATTAGATTTTATATTGCTTCAACTTTAAACATAATAAGTGTTATCTGTCTGTAACTAATATATAATCAGTATCTTTAAAGAAATTCAAAGCTCAACTATTTCAATCTACTCAATTTGATATCTATATCTAAAACAATAAAAAGTAAATAATTATGAAAATTTCAAAAGAAAGTATTGAAGTAAAAATGCAAATTCCGGGAGCAATCGTTAGACAAAGAACTGATTTTGGTGATGCCAGTGGATTAGGAAAAATTAGTGGAGAATATTTCAGTCTTTCAGCTGGAGTAGATACTACACCTTTGTTCATCGGATTAGAAGGCAACTTATGCCAATGTCCTCATTGGGGTTTTCTTTTGAGTGGTCAAGTTACCACTACTGATGTTAATGGCGAAAAAGAAACGGTCAATGCAAACGATTTGTTTTATTGGCCACCAGGACACAATGTTTCCGTTAATCAAGATGCCGAAATCATTATGTTTAGTCCACAAAAAGTGCATACACATGTTATCAATCATATGATTGAAATGGTCAAATAAAAATTTTAGAGTATTTATTTTTTAACAAACTCCGAAGAAAAATCATTTCCCCATTGCATACTTGTTAGGATAATTATTTCCTTATGTTTTACAATGCCTAGTAATAAATCTACCTTTCTTTTTTCTTTGAAATCTAAAATCAATAAAGGGGTTTCAATTTGTTTTATTTTCCAGGTTCCTTCTCCACTGCCGTTAAATTGCTCCGATTTATTTAAAACAAATGTTCCGTTATCATAAATGGTTAAAATTTTTTGTTCATTTCCCAAGTTATAATCCCCAGCAATTTTATGGGACAGATTAAGTTGAAATAACGATACAAAAGCAATGTGAATAACTGGAAGTGATAATAACCCTAATCCAGTAAAAAGTAATTTGTTTGATTTACCTTTTCTAATATTTAGAAAACCCCAAAGAGCGAGTATAAACCCAATTAATGGACAGATAATGTAGAGTGGAAAGAACCAAATTGCTTCCATGAGTTTATTTTTTAATCAAAATATGATTTATAGAATTTAATTTAACTAATTATTAGTTCTTCAAATACTGAATAAAGATATTCTTTTTATTAATGTTTATTAATGGCTGATATAGATGTTATATAGATTAAACCTTTAAACCGACGCCAATACTAAGATGTTTATTTTCAGTCAATACTAATTGTTTAGTAGCAATTTCTAAAACTAAGGATAAGACTATAATTAGTTTTTAAATTATACAGTTGACAAAATGATTTTTTAATTATTTTTCTATTCAAATCAGAATCTTCTTTTACTTTATTGACCAAAAAAATACCCACTTGAAAGAGTGGGTATTTTTTTAATAGGTTTATTAATTATCTTGTCAATAAAGCATTAGTGATTTCTATTTTGTTTAAACCTTCTTTGGTTTTGATGGCACAATCTTTAAATTTAATGTTTTTTGCAAAAAAGACTCCAAATGGTCTTTGTGCATCGATAACAACATTGTCAAATGTAACATCCTCAATTAGTGATTCAGGTAAACCCCAAACTAAACCTGCACGGCCACCTTCTTTTGTAGTGGCTTTTATGTTTTGAAACACAAAGTTTTTATAAGCAGGAGTTAGTTCTGCTACTGAAGCTGCAGGATATCTTTCGGCAATTTCAGGAGTTATTTTTTTCAAATCTCTAAATTCTTTTTCTTCTGCATTATAAGCTTGGTACATAAGGATAGGCATACCTACATTCTCCATAGTAAGGTTACGGTAAACCATGTTTTCAACAGTTCCACCACGGTCGCGGTCGGTTTTGATTCTGATTCCGTAATCAGTATCTGTGAACGTACAATTTTCAACTACAAAGTTTTTAACTCCTCCTTTGGTATAACTACCAATAGAAACCCCATGGCCTGTTCCATACGTGCAACCCGTAATTCTAACATTTGATGTTCCACCACCACAAGTGTAGTTATCATCTCCCGTGCTAATGTCACAGTTCTTAATTAAAATGTTGTTTCCAGTAACATTACAAGCATCAGTATTGTGACTTGGATTTACTGGGTCTTTTGAAGAAGGAGCTCTTACGGTAATACCGCTAACAGTTACATTAGTTGTTTTACCGCCAATGGCAATATGGAATTTAGGCGAGTTCATCAATTTAACGCCTTCAATCAAAATTTTATCACAGTCTTTTAAAACAATCATTCTAGGACGATTGAAACCTTCAGTTTTGTATTGTGGCCACCATGGACTTCCTTGCCCATCAATGGTTCCTTTTCCGGTTATTGAAATATCGTGAAGTTTTGTTCCGCTAATGAAACTGGTTCCTTCCACTGATCCACCAGGATAACGGTCTATTGGAAGAAAACGAAGGATTGCACCTTTGTCTAAATGTAAATCAAGATTGCTGTAAAACGTTAATGGTCCCGAGAGATAAGTTCCTTTAGGTAGAACTACATGTCCGCCACCAGCTGCAACAGCAGCATCTATGGCTTTCTGAATGGCAGCAGTATTATCGGTAGTATCATCGCTAACCGCGCCAAAATCATTAATGTTAAACGTTTTCTCAGGAATTATAGGCAATGGTGGTGGTGTGTATTTTTCTTGAGCTTTAATAATGTTGCATCCAGTTAATACAAGTCCTAGAACAAGGGTTACTATTTTTTTCATTTATAAAAGGTTACTAGTTAATATGGTTTATACTTTTGCAATCGATTACATCAAAAGTTATTCCAAAGATAAAAGTTGTTTTTGAATTTTACTATTAATTTTTAATTAGTATTTACAAATCATTGTATTTCACTGGGCTGCACTGTGCAAAAGGAGTTTCTGTTGGTAAACTGAACTTAGCATTCTTTACAAACTTTTTTAGAAGTTTATCAAACTGTTTGGCTTGCGTTTCGGTTAGTTCGCCTTCTTTGAAGTTGTATAAAAAATAATCGACGGTTCCTTTTTTAGAAAAATATATTTTGTTGAAACAACTTACTTGCTTTCCCCATTTGAAATTGTTTTTCTTCAAAAAATCAGATAGTTCATAGATAAACTGCTGATACGATTTAATGTAAGCATCCTGATTTTTAAAAAGAGACTTTTCAGGATTGCCATCAATACCTCCAGGATAAATGCTGTCAAGTTTTTTATAAATGCCTTTTTTGACTGCTTGGTCAAACGTCATGCTTTGCTGAGCAAAAGTACTAACGCTAAAAGTGAGTAACAATAGAAGTATATTTAGGTCTCTTTTTTTCATAAAACAGGTGTTAGTTGTTGATTTGTTTCAAGCGAAACTTTGCACAGAAGTAAAAATAATAAATTATAGTGAGTGCAAATAATTAATTTTTGACCACCTTTTTTAGATTATTATAATAAAATCAAGGGCTTTGTTAAATTGTTATTATTTTATTGAGTAAAGTGAAACTATTGTGAATTTTTTAGTTGAGAAATTGTAAATTAGATGCCAAATTAATCTAACTACTTTTTATTTATGAAAAAAACACTACTATTTATTTCTGCTATTGCATCATTTTCACTAGCTACACAAAAAACAACCGCACAGAATCTACAAACCATTTCCATTCAAAGTGGTTTTAATGCCGATGTTGTTGCCAATGGAGTTGGTACATCTGCTTCATCAACTAATAACGATGTTGACGGAGTAAACTTTGCTTTTGTGGCAAGAGATTTTCAGTTAACTTCAGGAAGTACGGCTTTAACTTATGGATTGCCAAACAACGGACTTATTAACAGTGCTGTTCCTTCACCAGCCGGACTTAGCTATCAATTAGCTTCTTACAGCGGTAATAACGCACTTAGACTTCAAAACGCAAATGACGCAGGGACTTTAGTATTTACCACACCTATTGCGGCAGTCAACTTATACATGTTGGCTACTGGTGGAAGTGGTTCTTGTATTATAAACGCAACAGTAAATTTCTCTGATGCGACAACACAAACCTTCACGGGTATTTCTATTTCTGACTGGTATGGTGGTACTAACTTTGCCATTCAAGGCATTGGAAGGATAAATCGAACGAATGATGTTTTAGAAAATGGAGGAGGAACAAATCCTAGATTGTATCAAATTCCGTTAGCTATAAGTTCGGGTAATCAGCCTAAGCTTATTGAAAGCGTTACTGTTACTAAAGTAAGTGGAGGAGTTCCTAACGTGTTTGCTTTTTCGGCTGATGCTTACACCAGTTGTCCTGGACCAACAAATATTACCTATACTTCAACTACTGATGGAGGAGTATTCAACTGGACAGCACCTGCAAGTGCACCTTCAATGGGTTATGATTACTATTACAGCGATACAGCTACACCTCCAACGGCTTCTACTACGCCTTCAGGAAGTGTTGGAGCAGGAGTAACTACAGTAACCCTAACAGGTTTAAATTTAGGAGTACCTTATTATTTCTGGGTACGTTCTAACTGCGATACCGTTCAAGGTTTCTGGCAAATGAAAACATTCACTACTGGTCAAATGGTGTTTACTTATACTGCTGGTGATATTAATACCGAATACACTCTTAATGAGCCTACAATTACCAGTACAACAGCTTGTACGGGAACTTTAAACGTAACCGTACCATCGGGCTTTCAAATTGGTTCAACAGATGTTGCCTACACCATGACTACTGCCAGCAATGGTTGGATGAGTGAGCAAAGAACACTGTTAGTATGTACTACTAACAATACTACTGAAGCTGCAATTACTTCGGGAGTTGGAGGAACTACAGGAACTTATGCTTACAACAGAACAGGACTTAGTCTTGCTAATGGTCTTTCGGGAGCTGTTAGTTTTGACCTTAGAGCATGGAGAACTTATGGTGGTTCAGGTTGTAATGCAGACTATAACAGAGTAAATAACAACTCTTGGAAAATAACTATTACTTTAACAGACCAGTTGTCTACCGCTGAGGTAACACAATCAAAAATCAAAGTATATCCGGTTCCGTTTACGGATGTGATTTATCTTGATAATGCTCAGGAAGTAAAAACCATTCTTGTTACAGAAACTACAGGAAAATTGGTTAGAACTATCGAAAACCCACAACCAGAAATCAACCTTTCTGATTTAAATTCGGGACTTTACATTCTTAGCATGATGATGCAAGATGGTAGCACACAGCACACCAAAACGATAAAGAAATAAGATAAATAAAAAATGGGTCAGCAATGACCCATTTTTTATTATAAAATCTTACTGAAAATCTTAGTTCTTTAAAGTATTTGATTTTGCCAACCAGTCTAGGTATCGTTGTTTCAGAAAATCATCTCCATCCTTTCTATATTCAGGAGAAAAAACTGTAAAGTGATCTCCAGTGTAATAAGCAACTTGGAAAGAAGAATGTAATTGTTTCATTTGTTCGTCGAGTAAGCGAACAGCATAATTGAGCAGAAAATTATCCTGATTTCCAACAGATATACGAACCTTACCATCTAAATCAGATTTAACAGATTCCCAGTTTTCTTTAAGATTTAAAGCAATATCATATTTTTTCCAATTGGAAAACACAGTTTTGTTTATGTCTCCTGTTTCGCTATCACAAATACTTTCTGGCAATCCGTTAGTGCCTTTTTTGCTGAACACGGCATCAAAAGAATGCATTTGTTCACCGCGATATATGACATTTTCCATTTGATAAATAGTTTTCATAGTAGCCCAAGGGAAAAAACCAGCTACAGTAGCTACCAGACAAGGTGTTCCGTTTTTGTCATAAAACATGTTCTTATCTTCATATAGATTTATTTTTTGAAAATTTCTGAAGTCAACTGGATCAGGTGAGCTAGACCAACATCCATCAAATATTTTTGGATACTGAGTTTGAAGCCAAAGTACAGACCAACCACCGCTGCTGTGACCCGTTAATAATTTTGCGCCATTGCATCTGAAATCTTTTTCAAGCTGTGGAATAAACTCTTTGACTAAGGCATCACCCCATGGACCATTATTATCGCTATTGGCATAAACCGAATGGCCTAATGCACATTTACCATCAAGAAAGACTCTGATAACAGCAATATCATTTATGGGTTTGCTGGCTAAGGTGTCACCTGAGTAGCGATAATAATCACCTCCATATCCGGAGATGTTAAATAATACAGGGAATTTTCTTTTAGGTTCGCTATAGTATTCTTTTGGTAGAATTACAGCCGCGTTAACAGTCATGTTTTTTGCATGAAAATTGCTTAGTAATGCAGATGAAGCTTTAAATTCTTTAACATATTTAGTCTCCTTAAATGCAGGAAGCTCTGGAATTACCATTGATGCAGTAATATCAAAAACTTTTTCGGTGTCTTTGGTAATATTTATTTTTTGGGAGGCATTGTATAAATTGCCAGGACTTTTAGCAATAGAACTCCCGCCAAGATTTCTGTCCCAAACAATTTGAACATAATATTCTCCGCGTTCAATATTTGAAAGTGTAACAGGATAAGAAACAGCATTATCATCAATAGTAACAGCTTGTCCTGGTTGAATATTTTTTACAGAAACCATAAAGCACGGAAAACGCTCTAAACCTACAGCACCTTCTTTAGGTTCTTTGTTTTCTTTTGACATGTATACTAATACATTCCCTGTAAAAGGTTGATTAAATACAGCAGCGGTATATTTTGCTCTTATTTGTTGGGAAAATCCATTAACTATAAATAATAATGCTAGTAAAATACTAAAATGTAGTTTCTTCATTTTTTAAAAGTTATTATAAATAAATTGTTGTGTAGATTCATCAATGTTCTTGTTACAACCTTTTGGAAAGATACAACTTTTACTCAAAACTTACACGCAAACAAAAGACGGCTTAATCTTAAGAATCTTAAATCTTTATTTTTCACCATAGATTACAGTAGCACTAGAGTCTATCATAATGTTTCCATCAGGATATTTTTCATTTAATGCTTGATAAACTTCTTCTTTTATTTTTCTTTTCATGGCATCATCAGCTTTACTGAGCGCACCAACAACAGGAGCTGCTATTTCGTTCATCATATTCCAGTAAACATCACTCGTTTTGCTATTAAGTTTACTCGTCACTTCTTTTTCCGAAATATTTTTTAATCCAGCTTCTGAAAATAGTTCATGCATTAAGCCATCCTTAGCACATCGAAATATTCCTGGAGAACCCGGTGGAGGAGGCGATAGGTTGAGGTTTCTATTGATGGTACCCATAGTAGCAGTTACCCAGAAATTTTTTTCGGGAATACCCCAAACTGATGTGGCAATTCTACCGCCGGGTTTTAAAACTCTAACCATTTCTTTGGCTGCTAAAAGCATGTCAGGAAAAAACATAAAACCAAATCTACAGCTTATTGCATCAAAGGTGTTATCTTCAAAAGGAAGTTCACAAACATCGCACACTATGGTTTCTGTATTCCTAATACCTCTGTTTAATGCGTTCTCACTTGCAATGGTGAGCATGTCTTCGGAAAGGTCAGTTAAATATAATTTTCCATCACCAATCATAGAGGCAATGGTTAATCCAGGTTCGCCAGTACCTGATGCAACATCCAAAATAATATCACCATTTTTGGGACGAATATAACTGATGATTTCATCACCCATGGGTTTTAACCATTCCATAGTAAGGTCATCCCATTTTTTCCAGCCAGAAGAAAAAGTATTCCATGCCTCTTTCTGCTGTTCGCGAATTTTGTTTAGTTCATTTTCCATCATTTAGTTGTTTAATGTAATAAAAACACACCTCGCATCGTTCTGCAAGAAACTGATGCTTAGTTATTTATTATAAAGGTAATGATTTTTAATGAAGAAAAACGCAGAGTTTAATCAGTATAGAATAATGGGGAATGAAGGTTAAAAAACTAATTAATTTTAATTCTATTATTTTTCAAGTTCAACAGTTATCCCTTGTCGCAAGGTGTTATGAATTTCTGCTATATTGTCTACAAATGTTATTAAATCATTGATTTGAACATCTGAATGCTCTTTAGCTTCTATTTTTACTTTGTAACTTATATTTTTTGCGGGTTCACCTTCGCCGCCAAATTCGCCAGAGACTTTAACTTCAACCGAATCTATTTTCATATTTCTTTTAATAGCTTCTCTATACAAATCATTGCAAAAACAAGTAGCTAGAGCTAAAAAAAGGAATTCCCCGCCATTAACAGAAGAACCATAACCTTCAGCTTTATGAGCAATCAAAATATTTTTATTGTTACTCTCAGTTTCAACATTCACTTCGTGTGATTGAAAACTACTTTTTATTGATGCAGAGATTTTCATAAAAGATTTTTTAATGGAATTTAATAGAATCTAAAATGCTCTTTCTAAGATTTTTCAAATTTTCAAATTCACTTTCATTATTCATGAACTGAAAAGTATAGATAATGTTTTTATATGCAAACACATAAGTTTCAAATACTTTCTTTTGACCTTCTAAAAGGAGTGAAATTTTAAATTTTGAAACTTTGATGTTATTAAAAGTGATTATTTCTTCATTAAGAAGTGTTCCTTTAGTAGATTTTAAATTTCCATCTTTAACACCTTGAAAAAGTTTTAATAAACTGGTTTCATTCATTGTTGGTAATATATCTTTAGCTTTATTTGAATTTGATAAAGTAATAACTTCATTTTCAAAAGTGCTTCTGATGAATTTTCCGTTTGCCATTTGGCCTTCTTCGGTTTCTTCAAGAACATTTAAAGTTATATTATCGTCAAAATTATATTCAAACAGTTCCTGACTATAACCACTAAAGCTTAAAAAGAATACGATAACATAAAATAATTTACTCATTTTGTTTCAAATTTTAAAGTTCATTTTTTTGAATTATGTTGCTAAGTTTCGCTTAATTCCACAAGGTGATGTGAAGATACAAATTTTAGGGAAACCAGCTATTGAGCCTAATCTACCCATACGTCTTTTTATTCCTCTTTTGTTACTTCAACGTTTTTGGCAAGTGTTTTAAATCTAACTTCGTTTTTCTGTAAAACAGTAATAGTGATATGCCCTGTTTTACTTGTTTTTATATCTTTAATAAACCCCGATTTTCCTTTGTGTGTTCCTGCAATTACAATACAAAAATCACCATCTTTTATAGTTGTTGTTGGCATGTTTTTAAGTTTTTATTGGTGTGTAAGCATTTTTAGCTACTCTCGATTGTATAGTTTATCAAGGAATTGCTTCCTCATAAAAACCACCAATTCCAATATAAGTTACTCTTTTATTATCACCACTTAGTGTTGCTTCATAAAAGCGAACTCCTGCTGCTGCTATTTCGTTCATAAAATCAGGATAATCAGATTTGCCTTGTTGATTGTTTCTGATGGCATCAATGGTTTTTTGACTATCAAAATTTTCTGCAATTGTTCTGGCATTGTGATTGCCTTCATGCAGAATGTTTTCTCCATTTTTAAACCTATAAAGTATAGTGCCGCTTGCAGTGTCAACAGTGTATGATTCTACACCAATTTGGCTAAGCTTTTTGGCAAGATCAGGATAACTTGTTGCGGTTTTATAGCTTTCTTTTATTTTATCGTTGTTATTCATAGTTGTTTGTTTTTAAGGTTGCAGTTGATTTTCTAATGTTCATGTAGTAATGCCAAGTTAAATAAAAATCAAATACTAAATCATAAACTCCAGCCTATTTTCTAAGAACGATAAACCAGTTGTAGCGCGAAACGCTGTTATAGCCAGTACTTTTGCTTTTCCACTTCCATTCTCCACTTCCATTTTCAGTTTCTACTTTCTGTTACTTTTGGTTTTAATTTCTATTTACACTTGAAATAAATATTACAACACCAAAAATGAATAAAGCTAATCCGAGCAACAATCCCGAAGTACTAAATGTTGGTCCAGGCAAAATTGTCCATGCTAAACCATTTAATACGAAACCCAATATTATTGAGGAAATTGATAAAATTATTCCTTTCTGTTTTGTCATAATTCTTTCTGTTTTACGTGCGCGAGCTGGTATTGGCTATAACGTTCTGCGGCTTGCTCTCAGTGGCGTTGCGCCAGCACCAAGCCATCACAAATATAACAAAACATTCCATTCAGCAGCGGATTTTCCGTAGTAAAATCCGGAAGCAGCCATTGAAGCAAACCGCTGTTAGCGGTAGTTTTTCTTTTCGGCAATTTCATCTTTAATTCTTTGTCTAATGTCAATTTTTGCACCTGTGAAAAGAAATATTCCTGTCCCAAACTCTCTTGCATATTGATTAGTTATTGAGTCTGCAAGGGTTGAATTTTGAAAAAAAGGCGATGTTTCTTGCAATTCTACATTTATTTCTTCTGCTTCCTTCACTCTAATTAAGTTTTCATATTTTTTATTTAAGTCAAACCAATCTATGTAGTCAGCATTGAAAGAAACTGCTTGTATTTTTTGACTTGTATAATAATTTATTGCCCCTGCCTGTCCATAATTATCGCAAAGAATAAGCGTATTATTTTTGTTTGGTAATCTTAAATAAATGCTATCAACTTTCTGTGCTAATTCTTTCCAACCAAGCATATCTGCAAAATCTTGTGGCAATAAATGGTCTTTGCCATCTTCCCAACGCAGTAAACCTAATTTTTTGTATTTTTCTGAATGTTGAACAATGTATTCAGGGCTTTTATTTGGAAACGCAACATTAAAAATTGGAATAAATAATAGTAAGGGAATAGCAATTGCAACTGGTTGTAAATATTTTCTCCAACCGTCTTTTAAAATGTCTGCGATATAAACAGAGCCAAAAGAAATATAAATTGGGTAAATACCAATAGCATAATAGTCTTTTGCCTTAAAATAAATAAAAGCTATTAAAGTAAAGAGGATAGAGGAAAAGAATAGTCTATACTTGTAGAAAGGCTTGAAAAAAAGCAACGCATAAAATGATGCAAAGATTACTATTAGTGACCCTATAAAAAAGAGCAACTGATTTTTCAAAAAATCAAATTTATTTACATTTACTAATTGCGTTTCTGCCAATTCTTTTAAATGGTGTAAGACTGGGAAATTATTGTCGTATTGCCAAATAAGATTAGGCAAGATTAAAACTAAACCTAATGAAATGGCAAAATACAAAGTAGGTTTAAAAAATACTTTCCTATGTTCTGTTATCAGCAATGAAGGTACAAGTCCGATTAATAGAAAAATAATGTTGTACTTGTTTAAAAAGCCTATTGCAAATACTGTTGCTCCTATATACAGCCATTTTGAATCATCAGATTTGATATATTTTAGCAATATAAAGTATAAAACTGTCCAACTTAGTACGTCAAAAGAATTGGGTTGATACAAAGTATTTAGTCGCATAAGTGCAGAAAATAAAACACAAGTTGCACCCAAAATCAACGCAAACAGATTTCCATTTAATTCTTCAATGGCTTTCCAAACGATATAAATTGTCAATGCCCCATACAAGGCTGGGAAGAACTTAATCCAAAAAATTGAATTACCAAGCAGTTGAATAATATAAGATGTCCAAGAAGTAAAGGGTGGAACCGAAAGATAGCCCCAAGCCAAATGATTTGCTTGGTCAAGATGCAAATATTCGTCTCTTTGCAAGTCGTACTCACTACTTAATAGTAAAAATTGCAGTAAGAATTTAAGTCCAATGAAACTTATTAAAATTGTTGTCTTTTTTGTCATTGAGAAGTGTCTGTTAAAATTACCACTAACTTGTATATATGTCTGACAAAATCAGACATATATACCCATATTTGGGTGTCTAAGGCTGACAAACGTCATACTTTATTTGTTTATCAAATCTAAACAAACCCTTCCAATAAAAAAGGGGGAAATCACCCTAATTTAATCGAAGTATGAAAATAATTTTTAATCTGTTTATTGATTTTTGACATTTGGGAGGTTTTTTTAGGTTCCTAATATCGCAGGAATTGGTGTAGTTCGTCGAGGAAGTGCCTGTTTTAGACTATTCTGCTGATGGGCAGCGTTTGCTTTGCGCAGGTCCGGAGATGCCATTGTGAAGCCCGGAGATTGCTTTGCGCAGGTCCGGAGATGCCATTGTGAAGCCCGGAGATTGCTTTGCGCAGGTCCGGAGTTGCCATTGTGAAGCTCTGAGATGCCATTGTGATGCTCGGAGATGCCATTGTGATGCTCGGAGATTGCTTTGCGCAGGTCCGGAGTTGCCATTGTGAAGCTCTGAGATGCCATTGTGATGCTCGGACTTTGGATTGTGATGCTCGGAGATTGGATTGTGACGACCGGAGTTTGGATTGTGATGCTCGGACTTTGGATTGTGATGCTCGGACTTTGGATTGTGATGCTCGGACTTTGGATTGTGATGTCCGGAGATTGGATTGTGATGCTCGGAGTTTGCTTCGCGATCTCAAGAGTTTGGTTTGCACAGTCGTAATCACTAATTACTAATCACTAATTATTTAAAAATCTTCAACCTACTCACCAACACCGAAATAAAAACCCCAAAAACCCCAATAATAGCAAACGAATATTTCAAACTCGTCAATTCAGCAATAAAACCAATCAACGGCGGACCAATCAAAAACCCAAGAAAACTAATACTCGAAACAATAGTAAGCGCTATACCCGTAGGCACATTGGCATTATTCCCAGCAATACTAATCACCGTAGGGATAACATTCGAAACCCCAAACCCAACCAACATAAAAGCCACAGTACAAGGAACAATATAAGGAAACAACACCGCCATATACAATCCCGTAGAAATAACGATGCCACTAGTAATAAGCACACGCTTTACGCCATACTTGCGCACCAAAATATCGCTCAAAAAACGACCACTCGCCATGCTAATCATAAACGAAGTATACCCCAAAACCACCAGCGCACCAGGAACCTTAACAATCTCTCTAAAATAAACACCACTCCAGTCAAACATGATGCCTTCGCTAGCCATACAACAAAAAGCAATAGCACCAAGCCAAATCAAAGTCGTATCAGGATTCTTCCGAAACGAGTAACTTTCTTTATTTTCTTGTTTTTTAACCTTAGTTGCTACAATAAATTTATAATTCGTAAGCACAATAAGAGCCACAATACCAAAAGCAACTAAAAAATGTTGATAAGGCGTCAAGCCAAAACTCATTACAATCAAACTAACCAGCGCACCACAAAAACCCGCCAAACTCCACGAACCATGAAACGAACCCATAATAGGTTTATCAAACAATTGTTGCGTATGAACGCCTTGCGTATTAACAGCAATGTTGCAAAAGTTTCCACAAACCCCAAAGATGTATAACCCTATCGCCAATTGCCATTGAGCACCAGCCAACCCAAGTAACGTTAAACAAAAAGAGTAGAGTAGGATAGCGATAAGCAACACCTTTCGGCTGCCATATTTAGTAACCGTTCTCCCCGAAAAAGGCATCGCCGAAAGCTGACCAGCCGGCAATGCAAAAAGCAACGTTCCCAGTCCTGCTTCACTAAGCAGCAACATCGATTTAATATCCGGAATACGGCTAGCCCAGGTAGCAAAACAAAACCCCATCCCAAAAAAGAACAACGCAGTAGCCAGCCGAACTCTATTAAGGTAAGAGCGCTTTTTGCTACGATACCCTTTTTTAATCTTGGCTTTCGGTAGTACTTTCGACAGAAAACTATAATCTATTAAAGGCATAGCAGAGAAGTTAGTGTTGTGCCTGCAAAAATAAAGAAAATATAGCCAGCACTATCCCATTTGTGAATAACCCACCGCGCTATATCGTTTTCAGTTGATAAGTTTTGTTGAAGTTGATTTACTTGTAACAAATGCATTGATAATCATCCATAGAAAAATACCAAAACCAAGCCTATCATATCCATATTTTAATTGAAATGGAATAAAAACTATTAAACTAAATGTAGAAACAATTAATATAGTTTTCCATGAAGTTTGAGTAGCAAACAGATATTTTGTTAAGATTTGAAAAAATAAAGAACAAAAGAAAGCACCTAGAAAAATAGAATGATAAGTTCTGTCATTAAGCAAATAACTCGAAAGCAGTAAAAAAAGTATAAAAATAGAAATGATATAATGAACAATTATTATTGTCCACTTTTTGTTTTTTAAACTAATGCTAGCTAAAGGATACAGAAAAAAAGAAATAAAAGTAATTGTTAAACCAATGTCATAAGCGTTATCTTTTGCAATGGCAATTCCAGTCAGTAAAAAAACAACCGCAACAACAATCGAAAAGAAGAAACTTTTATTCATTAAATATCTTAATTTATCTCAAAGATATAAAAATACCTAATCACAAACCATGCGTCACTTCGAGTGATTTTACGTAGTAAAATAGTATCGAGAAGCTTTATTAAAAAACTTCTAAACATTTAAACTCCTAAACTTCTAAACTAAGAAATCAATTAAATCGAAACGGCTGCCTGTAGGCAACATCAACAGCTTCGCCATTAACAGCACCCGGAATCCAGCGTTCCATTTTCATTAAAACCGCAATAGCTTCATCGTCAAAAAGTTTACCAGCACTTTCAAGTACAGTAACATTCTCAATGTTCCCTTCTCTGTTAACGATATACGATAAAAGAACTCTTCCGTTATTCAAAGGTTTTTCAAGCGTGTTAGGGTGTTTGATATTCATTTGTATCAAAGTATTAATACCTTTCTTCCCGTGAGGATATTGCGCAAAAGTAATGCGTTTTAGTTTGTTATTCGTGCCAAGCGTATCGCCAATAACTTCAAGATAATTATGCTTCTTAGCATAGTCTTCCGTTGGCCATTCCTGACTCCAGCTAACAGAACAAAATAAAAGTAAGAACAAGTAATGTAGTTTCATAGATTTGGGTTTTTTCAATAAATAGGTTAAATAGAGATATTTCAAATATAAATTAAAAATTTTTAAAAGCAAATAATTGACTTATAGACAGATTGTCTTATTGACAAATAATCCCATTTACTAATTCAAATCTAAACCGTCATCGAAAACAGTTGTGTCTGCGGAGTATGCTGTTGCAAGTGCAAATCAAACGCCATGCAAACATTGCGAACAAAAGGTTTACCAGCATCCGTTATTTGCAAACCATCAGTAAGAATAACAACTAAACCATCATGATCCATTTCTTCAAGTCTTGCCAATACCTCAGGCAAAGCATCAAAAGTAGTAGCAGCATTCCATGAAGTTTCAAATTGACACATCAGGTTCAATATATGCTTTCTAACAATCAAATCTTCAGCACTCAGCACATGACCTTTCACCACAGGAATTTTATTTTCATCTAACAACGCATAGTAATCCTCTAAGTTTTTCTCATTCTGAGCAAACACATACCAGCTGTCACTAATAGAAGAAACCCCAAGCCCAATCATCAATTGCGTTTTAGACGAAGTATACCCCATAAAGTTACGGTGCAGCTTTTTATCTTCAAAAGCTTCATACATACTATCGGTTTTCAACGCAAAATGGTCCATCCCAATTTCGTGATAACCATTTTTCTCTAGCAGTTGTTTGCCAATTTCATAAAGTTTGCGTTTGGTTTCATCCTTCGGTAAATCGTCATCATTAAAACCACGTTGTCCATTGCCTTTTATCCACGGTACATGCGCATAACTATAAAAAGCCAATCGGTCTGGCGACAACGATTTGGTTTTTTCAATAGTATCAATAACATCTTCCAAAGTTTGAAACGGCAACCCATACACCAAATCATGCGAAATGGAAGTATATCCAATTTCTTTTGCCCAAAAAGTAACCTTAGCCACATTGTGAAATGATTGCTCTCTATGAATTGCCTTTTGAACCTTCTCACTATAATCCTGCACTCCAAAACTCACCCGACGAAAGCCCAAGTCAAACAAGGTTTGTAAATGCGCACGCGAAGTATTATTTGGGTGACCTTCAAAACTAAACTCGTAGCCATCAGCCAAAGTAGCTTTGCTAAGAATATCATCAATTAAAAGCTTTAAATGCTCCGGAGAAAAGAAAGTAGGTGTGCCACCACCAAGGTGTAATTCTTTAATATTCGGTTTCCCTGAGAACGATTGGCAATACAAATCCCATTCTTTCAAAACCGCCATGATATAAGGATGTTCCACCTCATGACGTTTGGTAATACGCTTGTGGCAACCACAAAAAGTGCACAAACTTTCACAAAAAGGCAAATGAATATACAAGCTGATGCCTTCGGTAGCATTGCTCTCATCAAAAGAACGCAAGTAGCTTTCTTTCCATCCATCAATGCTGAAACTAGCAGCATCCCAAAAAGGAACCGTTGGGTAACTGGTATACCTCGGACCAGGAACATTATACTTTTGAATCAATGAAACCGACATAACTATCCATTTTATAACTCCAAAAGTAGAAAGAGTAGTAGAAGCATAAAATGATAAATGTCATGTATAAAAAAAGTCCCGAAACTTCGGGACTTTTATATTATTTGTTAATCTTTAAAAGCTCAACTTCAAAAATCAGATCAGCATTTGGCGGAATAACACCACCAGCACCACGAGCACCATAAGCTAAATTTGAAGGGATATAAAATTTATATTTTGCACCTTCTTTCATCAATTGAACACCTTCTGTCCAACCTGGAATAACTTGGTTCAATGGGAAATCAATTGGTTCACCTCTTTGCACACTGCTATCAAATATTTTACCATCCAATAACATACCTGTGTAATGTACTTTTACATTGCTGGTAGCTTGAGGCATTTCGCCGTTTCCTTCTTTAATAACAACATATTTTAAACCGCTTGCAGTTGTAGAAGCATTAGCAAATTCTTTTAACGCTTGTTCTTTCATTGCAGCTTGTTTAGCAAGTTCTCCTTTTTGTTCTTCTGCTTTTCCAGCTATATAAGTAGAGAAAGTTTTAACAGCATCAAACTTTTTTGCAGCACTACCAACTCTGATAATCTTAACAGTATTGATAACGTCATCTTGTTTAATTGCATTAACTACGTCCTGACCAGTAACTACATGACCAAAAACAGTATGTTTTCCGTCCAACCATGGAGTATCTTTATGAGTAATGAAAAACTGTGAACCATTAGTTTGAGGTCCAGAGTTAGCCATTGATAAAATTCCAGGTTTATCATGTTTTAATTCAGGAACAAACTCATCTTTAAAAGCATAACCTGGTCCACCAGAACCATTCCCGTTTGGATCACCACCTTGAATCATAAAGTTTTCAATAACTCTGTGAAATTTTAAACCATTATAAAAAGGTTTTCCTCTTAGCTTTTCCTCTTTCACTTCAGGATTGTTTCCTTCTACTAGAGAAATAAAATTAGCCACAGTAACAGGCGTTTTAACATACTCTAGCTGAACTTTTATTTTACCTTTTGTTGTTTCAAATTCTGCAAAAATTCCTTCACCAGATGTTTTAGCAAATGGCAAAGCTTTAGTAGCAGTTGGTTTTGCTGCTGTAGGTTTTTTAGTTGTTTGTGCAAAAAGTGAAGAAACACTTAATGCTAGAACGAATAATAAATTAACTTTTAATTTCATTTTTAAATATTATTTACAATTTTCAATTAACTGAACTACAAAAATTAAATCGGCATTTGGCGGAATTACATTTCCAGCACCTTGCTCACCATAAGCCATTTTTGCAGGAATAAATATAATGCCTTTATCGCCAATATTCAATTTTTTAATTCCTTCGGCAAACCCCGGAATCATTTGACTGGTTCCAACAGTGTATGGCAAAGGTCTGTAACCAATTTGATGTGCTTTTCGGGCATCATACTTTCCAAATTTTTTAGCAACGTCTTCTTCGCTGGTATCAAAAAGCGTTCCATCAGCAAGAAACCCAGAATACTTCATGCATATTTCTGCACCATCTTTAGGTTTTGGACCATGTGCATCATAAATGATTTTACATTGAACTCCAGTAGGAGATTTAGGTGCTGTTTCTTTAACTTCATTGAAGTAAACTAAATTTTGAGCAATTACGGCCGCAAACTTTTCTTCATATATTTTCTTGTTTGCTTCTTCTAATGCTTTTTCTCTGGCTTTGTTTTGCGTTTCTATTTTAAAATAATCGCCAAATATTTTAACCGCATTAAACTTTTTAGCCGCTTCACCTTTTCTGATGATGGTTACTTTATTTAACATGTCGCCTTGCATTATTGCATTAACCACACTAATGTTAGAAGGATCAACAATATGACCAAAAACAGTATGCTTTCCATCAAGCCATTCCGTTGGCACATGCGTTATAAAGAATTGACTACTATTAGTATTTGGACCTGAGTTAGCCATAGATAAAATTCCAGGTTTATCGTGTTTTAAATCGGTAATTTCATCTTTAAAAGCATAACCTGCATCACCAGCACCATTCCCAAATGGATCGCCAGTTTGAATCATGAATTTTTGGATAACTCTATGAAATGAAATACCATCATAAAACGGTTTTCCTTTAAGTTCTTCTCTAACAAACGGATTAGTACCTTCAGCTAAAGTTATAAAGTTAGCTACCGTAATTGGAGCTTTTTGATAATCTAATTGAAGCAAAATATCACCTTTAGAGGTTTGTAATTCTGCATAAATTCCGTCTTTTAAATCATTGTGTTCATCTTTGCAAGAAAGCATGCTAAAAGCAAAAATCACAAATAACAAAAGCGTTTTCAATCTATTCATTTTTAATAATGGTTTGAGGAGTTGTTTTAGATTCAGGTTTAAAATCGTTTAAAGTAACCGTGCAAATTAAAGGTTCATTGGTGCCAATGTGTTTTTCATCGCCATGATATCCATAAGCCATATGTGATGGAAAAAGGAACACTACTTTTTCGTTTTTACGCATCAATTTAATTCCATCGCGCAAACCCATCATAATGTTTTGCTTATCGACTTTATAAACTTGAGGACGAGTTTGAATTTCAGAGTAAATTATGTTTCCTTTAAAATCTTGAACGTTATAATCAAAGTAGGCTATATCACCTTTTTTAGGTCTAAGTGTGTCATTTTCATTTCTGATTTCATAGTAGAACCAATAACCTTTTTTTGAAGCATAATATTTTACACTTGGATTGCTTTTTATGATAGAATCAATTTGAGCTTCTTCGCCTGCAATTAATTTTTTATTTCGAACAATAGATTCTTTCATAAAAGTTCCAGAAGAACGCGAAACGGGCATTCGAGCTTGTTGTTGTTTGCAACTCACAAACGTGATGCAAATCAACAATACTAGAGCGATGATTTTATTTATTTTCATTTTATTCAATTTCAATAGTTGCAATTATTTTTTCGAATTTTTTTATAGTATAATTCAAACTGTCGTATGATTTTCCTCCTGCAGCATTAATATGTCCACCGCCTTGAAAATGTTCTCTGGCAAACTGATTAACATCAAAACTTCCTTGTGAACGGAACGATATTTTAATGATGTTTTCATCTTTATGTTCTATAAAAATTGCTGCCAAATGAATTCCTTTTATGGTTAAACCATAGTTTACAACGCCTTCGGTATCGCCTTTTTCATAATGAAATTCATCCAAATCTTTTTGAGATAACGATATATAAGCAGTTTTATATTCTGGAAAAACTCTCATGTTTTGCAAAGCTCTGCCTAACAACTGCAAACGATTATACGAGTTAGAATCAAAAACTTGGTTGTGAATTTCACTATTATCAATTCCTAAATCTATCAAATCGGCTACAACTCTATGGGTTTTGCTTGTTGTTGAAGGAAAACGAAACGAACCCGAATCGGTCATGATTCCAGTATAGATGCAAGTTGCAATTGTTTTATCTAACAGTTCAGTTTTTTCTAAATAAGCTATAAAGTTATAAATCATTTCGCATGTTGAACCAAATGAAGTATCTGAATAGGTAACTGCTGCAAAATCATCAGGTTTTTGATGATGGTCAATCATTACCATTGGAACCGTTAGCTTACTTAAAACTTGTTCCATTTCTCCAGTTCGGTGTAATGCATTAAAATCTAAAGTAAAAACTAATTCAGCTTCATTTAAATTTTTTGTGCAATTAGTTCTATCGTTTTCATATATCAAAACATCATTAGAACCTGGAAGCCATGCCAAAAAGTTCGGAAAATCATTTGGTGAAATTACAACTGGTTGATGGTTCAATTTTTTTAAAAAATGATATAAAGCTAAAGTTGAACCCATTGCATCACCATCTGGACTTCGATGCGGAATAATTGCAATTTTTTTCGGGTTTGCCAGTAAATTTTTTACAGTCGTAATTTCGGTTTCATTCATAGCCTGCGAAAATACTAAAATTTGAAATAATCAGCATAGTGATTAACAGAGAATTTAGTTTTTATTTAGCAATACTTAAGCCAAACCAAACTGCCAAAATTCCAAGAAAAACACTCAATCCGATATAGGCAAAGGCCAAAAGTGTGTTGTTGTTTTGAAATAAAAATTGATTTTCGATACTAAACGCTGAAAAAGTTGTAAAACCACCGCAAAAACCTGTGATAAGAAACCATTTTAGACTGTCGTTAGTGAATTGATTTTTTTCTAAATAACCCACAAAAAGTCCAATCAGAAAACAGCCAATAATATTAACGATAAAAGTTGCTAAAGGAAAAGCATTCATCCAAAATTTAGAAACCAAAACATTTGTCAAGTAACGAAGAACACTTCCAATAGCGCCGCCAATTGCTATATATAAAATGGTTTTTAGCATAAATGATTATTTTCTATTTGTATTTTTCTTTGGGATGATTTTTGATTTTGGGATTGGTTTTCTACTAGTTTGAACTTTTGATTTAGGCAAACTTGCTTCTTCTGTTTTGCTCGAAGGTTCTATTAATTTATTTAACTGTTTGATTTCGTCATCTGTTAAATCACGATAACGACCAACAGGAATATCAAGAGAAATATTGATGATACGTGTTCTTTTTAGCGCTGTAACTTCATAATCTAGAAACTCACACATTCTACGAATTTGTCTATTTAAGCCTTGGGTTAAAATAATTCTAAATATATTTTTACTGATTTGTTCTACTTTACATTTTCGGGTAACGGTATCTAAAATAGGAATTCCGTTGCTCATTCTTTCAATAAATCTATCAGTAATAGGACGATTTACAGTAACAATATATTCTTTCTCGTGATTATTTCTGGCTCTGAGAATTTTGTTTACAATATTGCCGTCATTTGTCATGAAAATTAATCCTTCTGAAGCTTTATCTAAACGACCAATCGGGAAAATTCGTTTCGGATAATTGATGTAATCTACAATGTTATCGCGAACTTTTTGATTGGTTGTACATTCAATACCTACAGGTTTGTGAAATGCAAGGTAAACAGGTTTTTCATGATTTTCACGAATCAATTTTCCATCCACTCTGATTTCATCTTCAGAGGAAACTTTTGTGCCTAATTCTGGAATTTTTCCATTGATGGTAATTCTTCCTTGCTCTAATAATTTATCGGCTTCACGTCGTGAACAAAATCCTGATTCTGATAGAAATTTATTAATTCGTGTTTGATTAGATTCCATGCAACAAATATAAAACAATTTGGCAACAATATATTTGAACTAATTTTATAGAAAACCTCTTGATAAATAAGTTAATAATTTACTACTTAAATAGTAAAATGAAATGCATACATATTAAGTTTTTGTTATTTTTGCAGCCATGAAAATACACGGAAAACTTATTATAATTGGTGGTGCTGTTGATAAAGGCAGTTTTACTGAAAAAGATTTGGACAAAAGTGCTCCAAAAAACTTGAATTTCTTCGAGGAAGGAATATTGAAAAGAATCATAAAAGAATCAAAACATAAAGAATTATCTAGAATAGAAGTAATTACTACTGCTTCAAGCATACCAAGAGAAATTGGTCCTGAATATGTAAAAGCTTTCAACTATCTTGGTGCTACGAATATTGATGTTCTATACATTGAAAAAAGAGAACAAGCAAATGAAACTGAAGTTTTAGAAAGAATTAAAAATGCAGATGTAGTAATGTTTACTGGTGGCGATCAATTAAGATTATCATCAATTTTAGGTGGAACACAAATGCATCAAATCATTTTAGATAAATATAAAAATGAAGATTTTATCTATGCTGGAACTTCTGCTGGTGCAGCTGCTGCTTCAACAAACATGATTTATCAAGGAAGTAGTTCGGAAGCTTTATTGAAAGGTGAAGTGAAAATTACTTCTGGTTTAGCCTTAATAGATGATGTAATTATTGATACACATTTTGTAAAACGCGGTCGAATTGGACGTTTATTTCAAGCTGTAGTTGGAAATCCAAAAGTTTTAGGAATAGGATTGGGTGAAGATACAGGTTTGTTGATACTAAATGGACGTCAAATGGAAGCTATTGGTTCAGGACTTGTGATTTTGGTTGATGGTAGAGAAATAAAAGACACTAATTTAACCCAAGTAGAATTAGGGCAACCAATTTCAATTAATCATTTGGTCACACACGTTATGAGTAATCGAGATACATTTGATTTAGATACTTTTAAAATGACGATTCATTCTTCACAATACGTATGAAAATAATTATTCACGGCGGATTTTTCTCTGAATCGTCAACCAATAATGAAACAAAAATTGCCAAGCAACAAGCTTTATTGCGAATTGTAAAAGATTCTTATGAATTTTTAAAAACACATTCTGCTTTAGAAACGGTAGTTTATGCTACTTCATTATTAGAAGACGATGCTTTATTCAATGCAGGAATTGGTTCTCAAATTCAAAGTGATGGGAAGATTAGAATGAGTGCTTCACTAATGGATGGAACAACTCAAAAATTCAGCGGTGTTATTAATATTGAAGAAGTAAAAAATCCAATTCAAGTAGCTCAGGTTTTAATGAAAGTAGATGACCGAGTTTTGAGTGGAGAAGGAGCAACCCAATTTGCAAGACAACATGGTTTTGAAAAATTTTCTACCGAAATTCCACAACGTAGAGCAGAATATGAAGCAAAATTAGCTGGAACTGGTGTTGGTACTGTTGGTTGCGTAGCTTTGGATAACGATGGAAAACTAGCAGTAGCAACTTCAACCGGCGGAAAAGGTTTTGAAATCGTTGGTCGTGTTTCAGATTCGGCTACAGTAGCTGGAAATTATTGTAATGAAATCTGTGGTGTAAGTCTAACTGGAGTTGGTGAAGACATTGTTAGCAATGCAACTGCTACAAAAATTGTAACTCGTGTTACCGATGGATTTACACTAGAAAAAGCTTTTGCAAAAACATTTGAAGAATTAAAACCATATGATGGTTTTGCTGGTGCAATAGCTATTGATAATAAAGGAAACATCTATCATCAAGATTCACATCCAACGATGGTTTTTGCCAGTTTTGATGGTGAAAATGAAGAAGTTTTTCAATAAAAAAATCCCAATCGAACGATTGGGATTTTTTATTATTAATTATCTGAGTCTGTATAACTTCTGGCATCACTATAAGTAGTTCCGTCTGTAGATTGTTTTATACTAAAACTATGATCTTGAATATTTGAAAATTTAAACCAAACTTCTGTTACAGCATTAGTGCCAGTTTGATAAGATACTTTCATTATTTTTTGACTTTGATTAACCCAAACCCAAGTTCCTGTATTAGAAAAACTTGATCCACCAAAAACTAGATTTTGTAGATATTCACCATTTGAATTAAAAAATACATCTGCAGTGAAATTTTCAGAATCATACCACCATTTATTCATTAATGTTGATTCATCTCCACTTGAAGAACTGCTGTCACTTGAACAACTTGATAATAATGTTAGACTTGTAAATAATACAAAGAATACTTTTGATAATTGTTTTTTCATTTTTTTATAGTTATAAAATCAAATATATAAAAATTTTATAATGAAAATTTATTTAAGAAAATATTTGATAATATTTTTATAAAAGACATTTTTCGATAGGAATAACATTTTTATCAGGATTTGTATTGAACTCAATTTCTCCTTTACGAATTAAATATTTATTACCATATCTTTTGTTTATTTATTATAATGATTCTTCTGCAGCAATAGAAAAACTGGATATGAAAATAGCATTATAATTCCGATAATCACTAGACTATTTCTATCGCTGTAAGCAAATCCTATAAACACTGCAATTGTACTTAATATTAATATAATAGTTGTTAACGGATGTCCCCAAGATTTGTGTGGTCTTGGTAAATCGGGTTTAGATATTCGTAATTTTATTAAAGTAATGTATGTTAATAACCAAACTGTTACAGACATGAAAGTTGCCAAAGAAAATAATATTTCAAAGGTTCCGATGCAAATTAATATAAAACCAAAAATGGATGAAAATAAAAGAGCAACGATAGGAGTACCACCTTTGTTTACAATAGTTCCTTTATGAACAAAATAACCATCTCGACTCATGCCATATAAAACTCGACTTGGAAGCATCATGTAGGCATTCAGTATACTGATAATAGAAAAAAGTGCAATAATAGTAACAACTATCGAACCTTTTTTTCCAAAGATTAATTTTGCAACATCTGCAGCAGCTAAAGGCGAATTTGCAATATTTTCTACTGGCAACACATAAAAGAAGGCCAAATTAATAATTACATAAATAATAATAACAACTAGTACTCCTAAATACATTGATTTTGGAATATTTTTTGATGGATTTTCATCTTCTTCTGCAAAAAAGCTAACGCCATGCCAACCATCATAAGTGCCTAAAACCATTTGTAATGATTTAAAAAAAGATACTATAATACTACTTTCTAAAAGGCCAGAACTTTTTTTGATTGGTGCAATTTCTACTCCTGAATAACTAAAACAAGCCATAATTAAAATAACGAATAGTAGAATTTTAATGACACTAGTAATTTTTTGGACCAAACTTCCGTTTTTAGTTCCACTAGCATGAAGCAGTGTAAAACCAAGTAGAAAGGCAATTGCAATTATGGTTGTGTGATTTTCCCATTGCGGGACTAATAAAACCAAATATTCACTAATAACAATACAAAAAAATGCTGGTGCAATGGCGCAGGTTAGATAATCAAACCAACCTGTTATGAATCCAAAATAATTTCCAAAAGCATGTTTCACATAATTATAGGAACCACCTGCTTTTGGAAACATGGTTGCAAGTTCGGAATATGCACCACAACCAAGTAAAACATATATACCGCCTAAAATCCAGCAAGAAATAATTAGCCAATGATTATCAAGCAATCCAGCAATTGCTCCTGGCGTTCTCAAGATTCCTACTCCAATAGTTCCTCCAATTAAAATTGCTATACCAAAGCTAACTCCAAGGATTTTTTTTAAGTGATTGGGCGAGTTGTTTTCCATGAAGATTATGGTTTTTTAATTATAAAATGAAATACACTTTTTTAATCTTACCATTTTCAACATGATAGATAGCTGTTCCTTCTATTGATTTTTTTCCAAATTGAACGTGTTCTTTGTCAATAACAATATTTCCTTGAGTAATTCTACCAACTAATTCACAATGAAGATTTGGCGTGTTATCAAACATAGTTGCATATATTTTTCGCATTTCTTCTTTGCCTTTAAATTGCAACGTATTTGGATAATCATATACTTCTACATCATCAGCATAAGTATCTAAAAAAGCATCAATATTTCTATAGTTATAGGCGTTTAATTGACGTTGTACTAACTCAGTTGGTGTTTCTTCAACTATTTTTTCAGGAGAAAAAACAACACCTTTATTGATGACTTTGTCTATTTTAGTAATGTTATCTAAATTATCTATTGGATTAGCATTCAATAAAATCAAGTTTGCTTTTTTACCAGCTGAAATAGTTCCAAATTCTTTTTCTTTATTTAAAATTTTTGCACCATTTATTGTGGAAGCTTGAATGATTTGCCATGTATTCATACCAGATTTTTGCATCGCTTGTAATTCGGTCAGATATGATGAGGCATGCATTGTTCCTATATTTCCTGCATCGGTTCCTGTTGTAATTAAAACGCCTGCATCCGACAATCTTTTTAAGTTTTGCATGCAGGTAGAAACCGATTTTTTTGTGCTTTCAATACTTGAAGCGGAATTTGCTCGATTCTTATACTTGTTGATTAATAAAGTGTCTGATAAATGTTTTAAATCCAATAAACTTCCCAATTGAAATGGATTGGCTTTGCTTATTTCAAATGTACTTGGGTTTACTTTTTGACCAAAAGTGTTCATGTATCCTTCTTCAACTATTAAAGTAGGACAAAGAATAACTTTGTTCTTTTTTAATAATTGGATAAAATCATCTTTTAAAATTTCATCATCCACACTATGAACTAAAAAATCAGCGCCATTTTCTACCGCCAATTGTGCTGTTATTCTTTCGGTAGCATGAACAGCAACTTTTAAGTTATTTTTGTGCGCTTCATCAATAATTGCTTTAATGATGGGCAAATTTTTTCGAGCACTTGCTTCAATGCCTAATCCATCGGCTGCTGCTATGTACCAAATTTTTATAAAATCAGGTTTGAAAGGCAGTTGCGCTTGAACTCCTTTTATGCCGTCTTCAATTGTCTTTGTCAAAATAAAAGGTTCATCTCCGTTTAAATTTTCATAGACTTTTGGCTCATAGGTTGTCAATAATGGACCAGTCATATAAATAGACGGAGCATAATCTGCATCTTTAAAAGTATTTCTTTGTTTTAACAAGTTTGTGTTTGCGCCAACATCAATTACATTCGTAATACCATTTTGCAAATAGCGACGCAATTTGTCTTCCATGGTTTGTTTTAATAATTCTATTTCTTTATCGTATGGCATATACTTTCTTAAATCAATTGCATCTGGTCGTGCATATAAGCCACCGTTTTGAAAGAAATGTATATGAGCATCGGTTAAACCCGGAAAAAGAAATTTTCCAGTTCCATCAATTATTGTTGCATTTGCTGGAATTTTAACTTTGCTAGACTGAATTTTAGAAATCAAATCTTTGTCAATAACAACCGTTTGATTTGGAATTATTTTTTTGTTTTCTACGTCAGCAATAGAAACATTGGTAATATAGGTTTGTGCTGAAACTGAAATCGAGAATAGTAAAACTTTAATCGATAGAATGATTTTAACTTTCATAAGAATTATTTTTTTAGTTTTAATTTTGTTCCATAGGTTAATTGTCTCCAAATCCATTCTATAGGTCCAAAACGGAAATGTTGTAACCACAGTTTGCTCAATAGAATTTGGAAAATAAAGAGAGTAATTACAATTCCAATAATTATTGTGAAACCAAATTTTCCTGCCAATCCAAAACCAACATTGTAAAAAAGTGTAATTGAAATTAAGGTTTGGAATAGATAGTTGGACAACGCCATTTTACCAACAGGTGCAAAATTGTTTAAAAAACCTTTTCTTTTTTGATAGAGCAAAGCTAATCCAGCAAAATATCCTAACGCTAAAGGAACTGTTCCCAGTGCATACGAGATACTTACTGATAATTGAGATGCAAAACTATCATCTCCGGTAAAAGTAAAAAAGGTTCTAGATATGGAAATAGGTAGTCCAATTAAAAATCCATAAAGCGCTATTTTTTTTAGTAAATTATTATTGGTTAATAAATTATGATGCAAAATTTGTCTTCCAAACCAAATGCCAATTAAGAAAATACCAAAAACTTTAAATAATCTACCTTCCATAAATAAATAATATATTCTAACAAAGACATTAGAAAAATTAGTTTGAAAAAAGGTTATTAAACTTTCATTTTTAAGCATAGCTCCAAAATTAGTTGCCATTACACCATTTCGTTCAGCAACTACTAAATGAAAGTAATTGGCAATTTTTGCATTGGTTTCAAGAAATATTTTGGGATAATCTAAATGAAAATAGTGTATTATAATGGTGTTAAGAATTGGAAGTAAAAGTAAAATGATTGACAAACGAATGAGTTTCTTGTTATCAGTTTTAATGAAAATAAGTAACCCAGAACCCAAAAAAGCATATAAAGTTAAAATATCTCCAACCCAGAAAAGAGAAATATGAATAGCTCCAATCACCAATAACCAAAACATTCTTTTCTTAAAAAATGAACCAAAAGATTGATTTCTTGCTATCAGATTTTCATATTGAATGGTAATTCCAATTCCGAAAAGCAAGGAAAAGATGGTGTAGAATTTTCCATCAACTATAGTATATAAAATAATATCGACCCAATCGTCAGTTGGTAAAGTAATGCCATTCTTTATAATCTCATCTGAAAGGAAAAAAAGTCCTGAGAAAACTGGAATATTTGCTGTGAAAATGAAAAATATAGCAATGCCTCGCATTATGTCTAAAAAATCAATTCGGTCTTCTTTTTGAATGGGTAAAACTTGGTTTTGGTTAGGTTCCATATAGGTTACTATTGATATTTATTAAAACTGGAAGTAAATAAATTGTTCACCACTTCCTTGAGAAATAACAATTAAGAAAAACATTGCTGCCCAAACTACACCTAAAACCCAAGGTTTTACTTTTGTTGATACTTCTTTCATGGATGTATTTCGCATAATCCAATGACATAAGAATAAAATACTAATCAGCGTTAATACTTTAATGACATCAAAGTTTTGTAGAATTTTTTCTCCATCTGAATTCATAAATAACATAGACGTTATCATATTTTTAGCAGTTGAAAATTCTCTTGCTCTAAAAAACACCCAAGTAAAATTCACTAAAGTATAGGTCATTAAAGCTAGAATTATACCGTTGAATGCATTGATTTTTATTTTAATAAAGTTTTTGAGTAATCTTTCTACAACCAAATATATTCCGTGAAGCGCACCCCAAATAACGAAAGTCCATGCAGCACCATGCCATAAACCTCCAAGAAGCATGGTCAACATTAAAGCGACATACATACGTGTTATACCATGTTTATTTCCACCTAATGGGATGTACAAATAATCGCGAAGCCAACTTGATAATGATATGTGCCAACGTTTCCATAAATCAGAAAAACCTATTGCTGCATAGGGATATTTAAAGTTGTCCATTAATGTAATTCCTAACATTAATGATATCCCAATGGCACAAGTTGAATAACCAGCAAAATCAAAAAATATTTGTCCAGAGAAAGCTAATGTTCCTGTCCATGCGTCTAAAGAATTTAATACTTTTCCTGAACCATAAATTGTGTCTGCTGTATTTGAAAGTAATGTATCTGCCAACACTATTTTTTGAAATAAACCAATAGTTAAAAGAAACATTCCCCAAATAAACTGATTTATAGTTGCTTTTTTTTCTTCATAAAATTGAGTTACTAAATCTTGTGCTCTAACAATTGGACCAGCTACTAATTGTGGAAAAAATGTAACATATAAAGCAAAGTCTAGAAATGTTTTTGCTCTTTCACAACTTCTATTATACATATCAATGGTATAAGACATCGTTTGGAATGTATAAAAAGAAATACCCATTGGCAGAATAATATCCATAGGTCGTGGATGATAGTCAACACCTATTTGGTTCATTAATAGAGTAAAATTTTCCAATAGAAAATTACCGTATTTAAAGAAAAATAAGAAACCTAAATTGACAGCCATACTTAATAATAGCCATAATTTACGTTGGGTTTGATTTTCAACAATAGATAGTTTTTTTCCAGTAATCCAATCGACAACAGTAGAAATCCAAAGTAAAATAACCAAAGGTGGATTCCATAATCCATAAAAAACATAACTAGCAAAAAGCAACATTTTTTTTTTGAATGTCCAATTGAATAGTTTTGAATAATAAAGTGCTAAAACTATAATTAAAAACACTACGAAACTTAACGAATTGAATAGCATAATTAGTTAGTTTTAGAGTTAGTTAATAGATTGTCAGATTTCATTAGCTTCACTAATTCTCTAGTAAAATATATTGCATCTTTTTCTGAAAGATGAGATTCTTCAGGACAAGTAAGATGTTTGAATTGTTCATAATCTTCAAAATGATAGCTTTTTACTTGAGCTTGTTTAACAAGTTCATCCCAAAAATCTTTTCTTGGTAGTTTCATGTTTTCACCCATTCTAACTCCGCCACTTGAAGGACATCTGATTAACAACACAGTTCCATTTCTTGCTTTAAACTTTTTTAAATCCTCAAGAAAATAAGCTGTAGTTGATTTTTTATCTGGTGGTGGCGCACCTTTTCCGAAATAATGCCAAACTTTTATGATTGAGTTTGCAAAAGCAGTATCAACTGCCGTTTTATTGGTCATTTTCATATTTCGGTCTAAATTGGTATCACCGAAATAATAAAAAGGCGGTGCATAAGGATTTTTTGTTCTGTTTTCGCCAACTCTAACTTGTCTTAATAATGATTTTAAATCAATATCATCATCCCATTCTTCTTCTTCCGCCGACATTAAAACCAAATTTTGTTGTAATGGTATAGATAATTCAAAATTTAAACGTTGTGCATAAGTTCTGTTCTTAAAATAATCAGTTCTGGATTGAGATCTTTTCCATGGAAAAGCTTCTGGAAATGTTGTAGAAAAGAACAAACCTGGCGTTACACCAATAATAATGGTTCCATTAAAGTTGGTGTTGTTTACAATGTCATGAAATGTTGGTAATGGTGAAGCTCCAGGACAAGCTAATTGAATAGGTTTTTTTCCGCTGGCTTCTTCAAATGTCTTGATTTGAATATCAAAAAATGCTCTAGATGAACCCAGAATAATTACATCTTCCTTGGTTGCTGTTTCAGCATCTGCACGATGCATAGCCCAAAGAGATTTGTCTTCATTTAGCGTTGGATATTTTCCGTTGGAACGCCAGTAGAATTCCCAAGCTGCAATACTAATTGCACTTAGTATAAATGCAATTATTAGTGATTGTTTTAAATTCATATTGGTTGGTTTTTGGTTGGTGTTTGATTATTGTTTGTTTACTTTCATGTTAATTTTATTATATGAGTATATCTATATATTTTTTTACTTAGAACGTATATTGAAATAACTACAAGTTCCTATTAGTGAAACTATTTCAGAAGACATTACTTTTTTATTTGCTTATTGACAACAAGATACTGAAAATAAATTTACAATAATTCTTAATAATAAAATTGTTATTGTATTCTTTCGCTTGGTTTTTATTTTATTGAATACATTTCCAAATCTTATATTGTTTAATTCAAAATTTTTATACTTGTGTTAATGTTACTAGCATTCCCTGACTTTCAATGTCCTTTTTTTCAAGATGTTCAATGCTTTTCACTTGATGATTAATATTTAAAAATTGCAATAAAACCCAACTGATAAATATGAATATAGAAAAGCTAATAATACTAATTTCCCAACTAAAGTTAGTTCGAATTGGACTAATTAATGCCGCAAAAGCAATCCGACCAATGTTGCTAATTGTCATGTATAAAGTAAATTGACTTGCAGATATTTTTTTCCAACAACATTCCATGCAAATTGCGAAAAAGCCAATATTGCAAAATACCATAAGTAGAGAATAGATAAACATGTAGCTATTAATTAAAAGTGTATTTACCCAGAAATTTTTAAGAAAAGCTATCAGCAATGTGGAAGTTATTAATACTAAAAGGTATGTATTAAGCATGCGTTTTTTTCCAAATTTATCTATTAAAATTCCACCAATCAACATTCCACTTATTCCACCTATTAAAGATGAAGTGGCAAATACTTGTGAATAGGCTAAGTCTGTCCAACCTAGATTTTTAACAGTAAATAAAGGTAATAGAATGTCCATATAATTTTGGCAACCACAAACTATAAATCCTATAATTGCAATTAGTAATGAGTTTTTTAAGCTAAAAACACTGAATAAGGATTTGAAAATTGTTTTCCAATTAGTTACTTGTAATTTTTTGTTTTCAGGTGAAGCTTGACCTTTTGTCCAAGGCAAGGTTTTTTCTCCTGGACGTTCTTTTAAAAAAATAGGAACTAGCATAATGAAACCAACTAAAATTGAAAGCATTGCGATAGAAATTGCAAAACTATAGGTGTTTAAGAGCCAACTTCCAAGAGCTAAAGATGATGACGTTCCAACTATTTTTGAACCCCACATAAATCCATTTGCTCTAGCCTGTTCTTCAATTGGTATTATGTCTACAGCCATTCCATCGGTAGCAACATCCTGAAAAGCACCAAAAAAAGAAACTATGAATCCAAAAAGCATCAATAAATTTAAATTGTTCAAAGGATCAGGAATAAATGACATCAAAATAAAACTGGTCATTAAACCCAATTGACCAAAAATAACCCATGGTCTTTTACGTCCCATTGATAAAATGGTGTAACGGTCCATCATTGGTGCAACGATGAATTTAAAACTCCATGGCAATCCGCAAGCAATGGCAAAACTGGCAATTTCTCCAGCTGATTTTCCATTCATTGCCATCCATGCAGGAATACCAAATAATAACATTCCTTCCGGAACACCTTGTGCAAAATAGAGTGCGATAAAATTAAAATAGCGTAAAAATGTGTTTTCAGAAAGTGATGGTAGGTTAGTAGTACTCATATTTGCTTCATTTCATTAAATTACTAGTATGAATGTTATTAATTAAATGCGTCATTTAGTTTTTTGGTATCAACATATTGCTGAAAAGCCACTACTTTGCCATCTTTTAATGTCCAAAGATGTGCAACTTGTGCATCATATTCTGCACCATTTTTTTTGACTTTCCCTTTGTAACGTAGTGTTGCTAAAACCTGATTGTTCTCCATTTTATGAAGTTTAATATAAGATAATTTAAAGTAGTCATGTTCAGCTCCAACTCTGGCAAAAACACCATTCAATACAGCTTCAGGTCCAATATATGGATTGCCATCAGCATAAGGGTTTCCTTCGGCTTCATACCAAACAATTTTTGAATCCATGCTTGCTAAAACAGCTGGAATATCACCAACCGAGAAAGCTTTATATAAATTATCTACTATCGTTGCGTTATCAGTAGTAGAATTATTTTTTTGAGCTTCTTTTTTCATTTGAGAAAATGAAACTGAAACACAAAAACAAGTCACGAATAATAGAATTGTATTTTTCATTTTTATATTTTTTTAGTAATTAAATAATGTTTCTTTTATAGGTCTAAATTGCATTCCTAACTCTTTTTTTGCCAAATCATTTTTATAAATAATTTGACCAATTTCTTTTGGTTCTTGTTGGTTTAACATCAGGTTCATATCTGATATTTTATAAGTTTCGGTTGCCAATAAATAATCCTTTCCATGCAAACCTTTGGTAGTGGCAGCTTTATAAATAGCTTTGGCTACATCTTCTACATCTACTAGAGAAAAAGAAATATTATCGTCAAAAAGCATTTGAATAAATGCATCAGGAGCAATTTTGTTTTTAATTAAAAATTGCAAACCGTTAGATGTTGAATCTTCTCTGTTAGAAAGCGATTTTCCCATTACACCAACAGGTGAAACGGTTGTAATTTCAAACGAAAGGTTTGTATTTTCTTTAATGAATTTCTCCACAACTTGATTGGCAATAAATTTTGCTTGAGCATACGGATGACTATTTGTAGAACTAAATCTTGAGTCATTTTCATCAAAGGAATCTGTGAAACTTTTTCCATCAGCCGGAAAAGGAAAATTAGTATTCCATCCAGCAACTGAGGCTATAAAAACAACTTTTTCTATTTCTGGAGTTAAACTAATTATTTCTAAAAAATTCTCAGTACCATTTATAGTTGGGTTAAATAATTCTGTTTCAGCATCTTGAAAATCTAAAATAAAAGGCGTTCCACCATGAATAATTATATCACAACTAGAAACAAAATCGAGTAGTGAAGCTTTGTCTTCTACATTCATTTCAGATATCTGAAGATTATCACTATGCTTTAGCAACATCAAATGTTGGTATTTGTCTTCTCGCGTAATATCAGTTGTAGATACTTTTACTTCAAATCCATTCTCTAAAAACGTTTTGGTGATATAGCTTCCAATGAAGCCTGAACCTCCAATGATACCTACTTTTTTCATTTTTAGATTTTTTAAAAAAACCTACAAGGGTTTTAAAGTCTTGTAGGTTTTCGAATTAATAATTATTAGTTTGTTACTGTTTCCTCGGTTGGAGTAGGAGTTTCAGGTTTGCTAAGCATATCAGTTACAATTTCTGAGTTATCCCAATAACCATATTCTCTAACTATTTTGCCATCTATAAATCGTGCTGTATTATGAAACGGAATTTGATATACTTTTCCTGTAGATTTCATGGTTCCTTTCCATAAACCCCAATAGTTTACCCAAGTTTCACCTTTATCAGTTACTACCATTTCATATTCATCATCTTCAACAACCCAAGTAAATAATTCAGCATCTTTTTGGCTTTGTTCAATAGCTTGTGCTACTGTTTTTGCTTTATCCTTGGTTACATTATTTAATACTTTTGCAGTATCAGCATAATGTTTCGGATAATCTTCCCAATTCATGGTTTTATAATCCTCCATTACTTTTTTATAAGTATCAATTTCAGGCGAATTTTGTGTATATCGAACTTCTTGTTTGCAGGCAATAAAGAATACAGCTGCAAGTCCTAATAGAATTATTTTTTTCATTTTTATTTTGCTTTATAATTAATATTATTTTTTTTCAGGATAACTTAAATCAGCTTTATAATAAGATGATTCACTTTTATAATGTGATAATAACGGATATAATTCATCCCATTTCTTTCCCCATTCATCACCAAGTAGTTTATTGTTCTCTGCACTTGCAGTTGCTTGGCTTTGCGCATCTTTTGCTCTGATTACAGCCAAATAAAATTCTTCTTCAGCTCCAAAACCACTGTGCATTATAAAGTATGGAAGTTTTGAACCTTTTTTTGCCCACAATTCCTTTATCTCTTTTAATTTATTAGCTACAGCTTCTGAATTTCCTGGCGATACATACATATAATAATATTTATTATAATCTCCTTCTGCTGATTTTCCTTCTGGCATATAAGACAAATCACTTACATAAGTTGCCATAAAATTTTGATGCGAATCATAACATTTATCAAAACGATCAAACATTGCTTTAAATTTTTCAGCACCCATTTTATCTCGCATTGATTTCAAAATATCTTTGTCCATATCAGCAAAACTTTTCAACGGACTAGAATAATAATAGGAACCATTATCATGTCTCCAAACATTAAAATTAAAATCAGGAACATTATACGTTTTGCAAGCATCTGCAAATTCCTTTGCAACTTTTTCATAGGTTGCTTCCATAGATGGTTTTACATGATCAACATGTATCCAAAACATCTGATTTTGTGCTTTTACTGTGTTTGAAAAAAACAACAGAAAGGCAACAACTGCATAAATTGTAATTTTTAAATTTTTCATTGTATTGTTGATTTAATTGGTTATTAATATTTATCTAAGTAACATTAAATCAGTAACTAAACGAAGTCATCTAGGACGAAACAACTCTTTTTCTGTCCCAAGAGGTATTATTATTTATCAAAGCAAACCTTAAACAAGTAATTAAAAACCTTGAATAGGCAATTGTAATCCTTGAATAGGCAATTGTAATCCTTGAACAGGTGATTGTAACGCTTGAATAGGCAATTGTAATCCTTGAACAGGCGATTGTAACGCTTGAATAGGCAATTGTAAAGCTTGTTATGGCTATTGCATTGCTTGTTGAAGTAGTTTTAATCTTTAAACTAAGAGATAAAATCTATTTTAAAAAGATTATTAAGCAGATTTTTTTAATTTGAAGTCAAAAATAACCGAAGTACCATTATTATTTTCCTCTTTCATAGTGCCGTTCAATTGATTGGTAAGCAAAGAAATCAATTGTCCTCCAAAACCAGTTCCTTTAATCACACCAGATTTCCCAACACCATCATCAGAAACCACTAGGTGCAATATATTTTCAGGTTGTCTTTCAAGTTTTATAGTCAAAGTACCTTTTTGATTTTCAGGAAAAGCATATTTCACCGTGTTAGTAATTAGCTCATTAATAATTAACCCCAAAGGAACAGCAGTATCAATATCCAAATCTAATTTTTCCATTGCAAGTTCGAGATGTATCTTTCCTTCAGCTCCAAAACTATCCAGTATACTTTCACTCAAATTCAAAACATACTCTTTCATTTCAATAGCTCCAAGATTTTTCCCTTGATATAATTTTTGATGAACAATACCAATCGAGTTTACCCTGTTTTGGCTTTCTTGCATAGCATCTTTGGTTTTTTTATCATCAATTTGTGCCGATTGTAGTGCCAATAATCCCGATACAACCTCCAAATTATTCTTTACACGATGATGAATTTCCTTTAACAACAATTCATTTTCGGCATTTCGTTTGTCTAAGAGCAGGTTTTTCTCTTCAAGTTCATTATTAATGGCAGCTAATTTCAAATTACTTTTTTGTTTCAATCGAACGTTTCTATAAATTAATACCAGCAATATAATACACAACCCAAGCGCAATCAAATAAAACAATTGCTGATTTTTCTTTTGCGATAACTCTTTCTCTTTATTGCTAACATCAACTTTCAGTTCGCTTTCGCGCAAACTTCTTTCATTTCGTTGTTTTTCTATTGCCAATGACGCTTCGTAAAGTTCCTTTCTATATTTTAAAGCATTTTTAAAATCACCTTTTTCTTCATAAAGAGAACCAATATTATCCAAAACAGTGATTTTTTGTTCTGTATTATCATTGAGCTCAATCAAAAGAGAATTGGCTTTTAGATAATACTCCAATGCTTCATCATATTTTTTTTCTTCCATTGCAATATAACCTAAGCCACTCAAAATATTAGAATGAATACTATGATCATTAAAACTATAATTTTCAACAACCACCAATGCTTTTAAATAATTTGCCCTTGCTTCGTCAAATTTTCTTTCTATAGTCAAATAATTAGCCAGCATACTATAATACCAAAAATGTACAGCTGGTTTTTTATAAATAGGAAGCAGCTTTTTAACTTCATTAAAATAGTAGTGCAACGAATCCTTCTTGGGTGAACTATAAAAATAATACACCAACTCCGCATTAATCATATAAAACTCCCCAGGATATTCAGAATAATGATTCTTATAAAACTTTAAACTCTGTTGCAAATACTTATGCGATAATTTTTTTTCCGATTCCAAACCATACAAACCATAATACAAACCTTTATCTAAAAGTGCTCTAGCTTGAACATTTGGAACATCCTTTTTAGTAATCAATCGAAGCGCTTTTTCAAACAAATCCAACGATTCTTCCGAATCACCTTTGTACAATTTTATGTTTGCCCAATTAACAAGATAGCCATATTTCAATAGTCTGTTCTCAGTAATTTTATTATCTAACTTATCATAATTGTTCCATTCAATTTTATAAATAGAATCCTGAGCATTCAAAGAAAATTTTGAATACTTGTTCTTATTTTTATTAAATTTTAGTTCAAGTAATTTATATTGATGCAAGGGTTCATTAGCATCAAGAACCGCAATAGCTTTAGAGGAATAATATTGAGTACTATCAGTGTTATATTGTGGCATATTGGTAAACCAATTTGCTCTCTCTTTATATTTATTGCTCAATTCCAATGCTTCTTTAGCCGAAACACCTTTATTTCCGCTTTTTTGCGAAAACATATTGAAGGTAAAAAAAAGTAAAAAACAAAGTAGTTTATAATGCATTGCTCTTTAAACTTTTTGAATATGTTGTAGTAATTCTTTTTTTAGCTCATTAGTAATAGGAAGCGCTTTTTTGGAAATTACAACATGACTTGTTGCAATTTCATCAATATGCGAAATGTTTACAATAAACGAACGATGTATTCTCAAGAAGTTTTTTGAAGGTAGTTTTCCATCCAAATCCTTTAAGGTCGAAACCACCAAATGCTCTTTTTCTTTACAATGAATTTTACAATAGTTGCGTTCAGCTTCAATATACAATACATCATCAATATACACCTTAACCATTTTATCATTATTCCTAATAAAAATGCTATCAATCAAAACAAAAGGTATATCAGAACTGGATACATCATCATCAAACTGTTTTTCTTCCTCAACTCTTTTAATCGTTAGCTCAATCGCGTGTTGTAAATCTACCTTTTTAAAAGGTTTAGAAATAAACGCAAAAGGATTAGTTTCTTTAGCTCTGTTAAAAGTATAATCGTCTGCATTAGCAGTAAGATATATAATAGGTATTTTATACTTTGGTTGTAATGAGTTTACAATATCAATTCCATCCAGTTCACCATTAAGGTTAATATCCATTAAAATAATATCAGGAAGATTTTGTTCAACATGAGCCAATACTTCTTCACCTCTCGGAATTATACCGCTAACTTCATAACCCAAATTTTTAAGTTGAAGCGAAAGATTGGCAGCAATTATCATTTCATCTTCAACAATTAAAATCTTGTATACTTTTCCCATTTAGAATAATATTATAGTTATTGGCTCTTAAAGAATTAACGCTTCGATTTAGGGAGAACAAAATATAATTTTATATACAAGAAACGCTTTGTAGGTAAAGCAAAAAGATTCAATTTTTTATCAGGAACATGAATCTAATTAACCAAAAATAAGAAATATCAATTGAATTTCAATCTATTATTCATTGAAATGTTAAAATTTGTTTAAAAAAGGATAAAAAAAATCCCAATCAAATGATTGGGATTTTGATATATAAGTAAGTTAAATCGAGGTTGTACAAACGTTTTTATTTCACTTTATTCACAACAGCTTTAAAAGCTTCTGGGTGATTCATCGCTAAATCAGCTAATACTTTACGGTTCAATTCGATACCGTTTTTCTTAACTAATCCCATGAATTGAGAATATGACATTCCGTGTAATCTAGCACCAGCGTTAATACGCACAATCCATAAAGCACGGAAGTTTCTTTTATTCTGTTTTCTATCGCGATAAGCATAAACCATCGCTTTTTCAACTGCGTTTTTCGCAACTGTCCAAACGTTTTTACGACGACCAAAGAAACCTTTGGCTTGCTTCATTATCTTTTTTCTTCTTGCTCTTTTAGCAACTGAATTTACTGATCTTGGCATAATTTTTCTGTTTTTTTGTAGCAGGCGTCCTGAATTTAATCAAAGGAACTTAAAGCCATACTCCAAGGTTATTAAATGTTTTTGTAACCTAAAGAATTATTCTTTTAATAATAAACAATAATTAATTGTTGATTAGATAATTCTTAATTGTTGTTTAATGCTTTTTTCATCTGTTGGGTGAACCAATGCAGAGTGAGTTAAAGCTAATTTACGCTTCTTAGACTTTTTAGTCAAGATGTGGCTTTTGAAAGCGTGTTTTCTTTTAATTTTTCCAGAGCCAGTAACTTTAAAACGTTTCTTAGCACTAGATTTTGTTTTCATTTTAGGCATAATTTCCCTAATTTATTTAATTTAACTTACTTACTATTTTATAAGAATTTGCACTTTGCAAATAATTTATTTTTTCTTTTTTGGAGCAATGAACATAATCATTCTTTTTCCTTCCAATACTGGCATTGCTTCAACTTTTCCAAATTCTTCTAAATCTTGAGCCAAACGTAACAATAAAATTTGTCCTTGCTCTTTATAGATTATCGAACGACCTTTAAAAAATACAAAAGCTTTTAATTTTGAACCTTCTTTTAAAAACTTCTCAGCATTTTTTCTTTTAAATTCATAATCATGCTCATCTGTTTGAGGACCAAAACGGATTTCTTTTACCGTAATTTGAGTAGACTTAGCTTTTAATTCTTTTTCACGCTTTTTTTGTTGGTAAAGAAACTTACCATAATCCATCATTTTACAAACTGGTGGTTCAGCATTTGGTGAAATCTCAACCAAATCTACTTCAAGCTCTTCGGCCATTCGTAATGCATCAGCTAATTTGTAAATTCCTGGTTCTACGTTTTCACCAACTAAACGAACTTCTGTTGCACGAATCAATTTATTAATATTGTGTGCTGCAGTTTTTTCTACTCTAGGTTTATAACCTTTATTACTTCTTATTGCTATGGCTTAAAAATTTTAATTAAACTTCAAATGTTTTTAATGTTTTACTTATTTCTTCGTTAACAATTGATACAAATTCTTCAATTGAAACTGTAGAATTTCCTTTTCCTTCTTGACCATGACGACGAACAGAAATCGTTCCATTTTTCTCTTCTTCCTCGCCAACTATCAGCATGAATGGCATTTTTTGCATTTCTGCATCTCTGATTTTCTTACCAATTGTTTCGTTGCGATTGTCAATTAGGGCGCGAATTTCGTGATTTTCTAGCAATTCTAAAACTTTTTTCGCATAATTTTCATATTTCTCACTCAAAGACAATATAATAGCTTGCTCAGGCATTAACCATAATGGGAAATTTCCTGCTGTATGTTCTAATAAAATTGCTATAAAGCGTTCCATCGAACCAAAAGGAGCACGATGAATCATAACCGGACGATGTAATTTATCATCAGCACCTTTATATGTTAGGTCAAAACGCTCAGGTAAATTGTAGTCAACTTGTATTGTTCCAAGTTGCCAACTTCTACCTAATGCATCTTTTACCATAAAGTCTAATTTAGGTCCATAAAAAGCAGCTTCACCATATTCAACAACAGTGTTTAGACCTTTGTCTTTCGCTGCGCTGATGATAGCATTTTCTGCTTTTTCCCAATTTTCATCACTACCTATATATTTATCTCTGTTTTCTTGGTCACGAAGAGAAATTTGAGCGGTGAAGTTCTCAAATCCAAGTGAACCAAAAACATAAAGAACTAAATCAATTACTTTTTTGAACTCTGAATCTAATTGATCAGGAGTACAGAATATGTGTGCATCATCTTGAGTAAATCCTCTAACACGTGTTAAACCATGTAATTCACCACTTTGTTCATATCTATATACTGTTCCAAATTCCGCATATCGTTTAGGTAAATCTTTATACGACCATGGTTTTGTATTGTAAATTTCACAGTGATGTGGACAATTCATAGGTTTCAATAAAAACTCTTCACCTTCGGCTGGTGTGTGTATTGGTTGAAAACTATCTGCACCATATTTTGCATAATGACCAGAAGTAACGTAAAGTTCTTTTTGTCCAATGTGAGGTGTAACTACTTGTTCATATCCAGCTTTTTTCTGAGCTTTCTTCAAAAATTGTTCTAATCTGTCGCGTAAAGCAGCACCTTTTGGTAACCATAATGGTAAACCTTGCCCAACTTTTTGTGAAAAAGCAAATAAATCTAATTCTTTACCAAGTTTTCTGTGGTCACGTCTTTTAGCTTCTTCTAACAATTCTAGATAATCTGTCAAATCTTTTTGTTTAGGAAAAGAAATTCCATAAACTCTTGTTAACTGCTTGTTTTTTTCATCACCTCGCCAATATGCTCCAGCAACACTCATGATTTTCATTGCTTTTATAATTCCTGTATTAGGAATATGACCGCCTCGACACAAATCAAAAAAGTTTGAATGGTCACAAAATGTAATTGTACCATCTTCCAAGTTGGAGATCAATTCAGTTTTGTATTCATTGTCTTTATAAATTTCTAAAGCTTCTGCTTTTGAAACTGAACGCATTTTAAATTCATGCTTTTCTCTGGAAATTTCTAAAACTCTTTCCTCAATTTTCTTAAAGTCTGCATCTGTTATTTTGTGTTCGCCAAAGTCTACGTCATAATAGAAGCCATTATCAATTGCTGGTCCAAGAGTTAATTTAATTCCAGGATATATTTCACCTAAAGCTTGCGCCATGACGTGTGAGGTAGAGTGCCAAAATGCTTTCTTTCCATCTTTGTCATTCCATGTATATAATATAAGTGAACCGTCGGTAGTTAATTCTGTAGATGTTTCAATAGTGACACCGTTATAAGAAGCAGAAATAACATTTCTAGCCAATCCCTCACTAATGCTTTTTGCAACATCCATTGGAGTGCTGCTATTTTCAAAATCTTTAATTGAACCGTCGGGTAATGTAATCTTTATCATTCCGTTTATTTTATGGAATGCAAATATAGTTGTTTAACAAAACACAAACAATATATATGTATACATAATTTTCTTAGTTGAATTTAAACTTTGATATCTAGAGATGGGATTTCATTGTTAAAGTATATCGAATTATTCTATATTTCAAATCCCCTTTCATTAAATTTTGTAAAAAGATAGAATTTCAAAAAGCGTATAATCAGAGATTTAAAAAATAGTTTTAAAAAAGGTTTGATAGAAGTTTGGTAGAGTGGAAAAGATGATTACTTTTGCACCCGCAATACGGCAAACGTTCTATAATTAATACTGAGAAAAAATATTCAAAAAAACTTAAAAAAAGTTTTGTTTAGGATTTTAAAAGATTATATCTTTGCCCTCCGCAAAAAGCACAAGTTTTATTTGAAAATTCATCAAAGAGAAAAAAGAAAAAAATATTTTAATTTTTTCTTGCAGGTTAAAAAAAGAGTTGTACTTTTGCACCCGCTAACCGAAAGAATAGCGAAAAAATAAAAGAATACGTTCATAGACATATTGAATTGACAGCCGTTTTAATGGAGACATTAAAACAAAATAAGAGAGTAAGTAAGTCGCAAGAAATTAAGACTAGCCTTTGTCTAAAAATACAAAAAATATACGATGAAGAGTTTGATCCTGGCTCAGGATGAACGCTAGCGGCAGGCCTAACACATGCAAGTCGAGGGGTAGAGGAAGCTTGCTTCCTTGAGACCGGCGCACGGGTGCGTAACGCGTATGCAATCTACCTTGTACAGGGGAATAGCCCAGAGAAATTTGGATTAATGCCCCATGGTATTATTGAATGGCATCATTTAATAATTAAAGTTCCAACGGTACAAGATGAGCATGCGTCCTATTAGTTAGTTGGTGTGGTAACGGCACACCAAGACGATGATAGGTAGGGGTCCTGAGAGGGAGATCCCCCACACTGGTACTGAGACACGGACCAGACTCCTACGGGAGGCAGCAGTGAGGAATATTGGACAATGGGCGCAAGCCTGATCCAGCCATGCCGCGTGCAGGAAGACGGTCCTATGGATTGTAAACTGCTTTTATACAGGAAGAAACACTGGTTCGTGAACCAGCTTGACGGTACTGTAAGAATAAGGATCGGCTAACTCCGTGCCAGCAGCCGCGGTAATACGGAGGATCCAAGCGTTATCCGGAATCATTGGGTTTAAAGGGTCCGTAGGCGGCCTTATAAGTCAGTGGTGAAATCTTCTAGCTCAACTAGAAAATGGCCATTGATACTGTAGGGCTTGAATTATTGTGAAGTAACTAGAATATGTAGTGTAGCGGTGAAATGCTTAGATATTACATGGAATACCAATTGCGAAGGCAGGTTACTAACAATACATTGACGCTGATGGACGAAAGCGTGGGGAGCGAACAGGATTAGATACCCTGGTAGTCCACGCCGTAAACGATGGATACTAGCTGTTTGGAGTAATCTGAGTGGCTAAGCGAAAGTGATAAGTATCCCACCTGGGGAGTACGAACGCAAGTTTGAAACTCAAAGGAATTGACGGGGGCCCGCACAAGCGGTGGAGCATGTGGTTTAATTCGATGATACGCGAGGAACCTTACCAAGGCTTAAATGTAGATTGATAGGTTTGGAAACAGACTTTTCTTCGGACAATTTACAAGGTGCTGCATGGTTGTCGTCAGCTCGTGCCGTGAGGTGTCAGGTTAAGTCCTATAACGAGCGCAACCCCTGTTGTTAGTTGCCAGCGAGTCAAGTCGGGAACTCTAACAAGACTGCCAGTGTAAACTGTGAGGAAGGTGGGGATGACGTCAAATCATCACGGCCCTTACGCCTTGGGCTACACACGTGCTACAATGGACGGTACAGAGAGCAGCCACTGCGCAAGCAGGAGCGAATCTATAAAACCGTTCTCAGTTCGGATCGGAGTCTGCAACTCGACTCCGTGAAGCTGGAATCGCTAGTAATCGGATATCAGCCATGATCCGGTGAATACGTTCCCGGGCCTTGTACACACCGCCCGTCAAGCCATGGAAGCTGGGGGTACCTGAAGTCGGTGACCGTAAGGAGCTGCCTAGGGTAAAACTAGTAACTGGGGCTAAGTCGTAACAAGGTAGCCGTACCGGAAGGTGCGGCTGGAACACCTCCTTTCTAGAGACAAAAAAAGGAAAGAATTACTTATTGAGATTAATTTACTCTCGCTGTTAGTTCAAAATAAAACAAAGCAAAATAATACAGAGTCTCGTAGCTCAGCTGGTTAGAGTACTACACTGATAATGTAGGGGTCGGCAGTTCGAGTCTGCCCGGGACTACTTATTTTAGCTTTAAAAGGAAATTCTAGAAGTTGGAATTCACCAAAAGAAATTAGAGACACAATTCATATATCTAAAATCTGAATTCAAAAATCTAAAATTGAAATGGGGGATTAGCTCAGCTGGCTAGAGCGCCTGCCTTGCACGCAGGAGGTCATCGGTTCGACTCCGATATTCTCCACATTCGCAAAAGCGAAAAAGTTCATTGACATATTGAGATAAAAACATTTAAAAAGTAGAAAGTACATTAAATATGTGATTTATCATGTATTTATAATAAAGTCCTAAGTATTTTTATAATATTTAGGCGGCACATAAGCAAAATAAGGGCGTATGGGGAATGCCTAGGCTCTCAGAGGCGAAGAAGGACGTGATAAGCTGCGAAAAGCTACGGGGATTGGCACACACGAATTGATCCGTAGATATCCGAATGGGGCAACCCGGCATGTTGAAGACATGTCATCCTGATAAGGAAGCAAACCCGCTGAACTGAAACATCTAAGTAGGCGGAGGAGAAGAAAACAAAAGTGATTCCGTAAGTAGTGGCGAGCGAACGCGGATTAGCCCAAACCAATGTTGTTACGGCAAGATTGGGGTTGTAGGACCACGACATTTGATGCGGATTGAATTAGAATAACTTGGAAAGGTTAACCATAGAGGGTGATAGTCCCGTATAAGTAAGAAAAGATATCAATAGTGGTATCCTGAGTAGGGCGGGGCACGTGAAACCCTGTCTGAATTTGGCGGGACCATCCGCTAAGGCTAAATACTCCTGAGAGACCGATAGTGAACCAGTACCGTGAGGGAAAGGTGAAAAGAACCGTGAATAACGGAGTGAAATAGATCCTGAAACCATACGCTTACAAGCGGTCGGAGCCCTTTAGTGGGGTGACGGCGTGCCTTTTGCATAATGAGCCTACGAGTTAACGTTGCTGGCAAGGATAAGCAATTAAGTTGTGGATCCGTAGCGAAAGCGAGTCTGAATAGGGCGCTTTAGTCAGTAGTGTTAGACGCGAAACCGTGTGATCTACCCATGGGCAGGATGAAGCTGTGGTAACACATAGTGGAGGTCCGAACCGGTTGACGTTGAAAAGTCTTCGGATGACCTGTGGGTAGGGGTGAAAGGCCAATCAAACTCGGAAATAGCTCGTACTCCCCGAAATGCATTTAGGTGCAGCGCTGGAGATAAGTTATATAGAGGTAGAGCTACTGATTGGATGCGGGGGCTTCACCGCCTACCAATTCCTGACAAACTCCGAATGCTATATAATGTTTACCAGCAGTGAGGGCATGGGTGCTAAGGTCCATGTCCGAGAGGGAAAGAACCCAGACCATCAGCTAAGGTCCCCAAATGTATGCTAAGTTGAAAAAACGAGGTTTGTCTGCCCAGACAGCTAGGATGTTGGCTTGGAAGCAGCCATTCATTTAAAGAGTGCGTAACAGCTCACTAGTCGAGCGGACGAGCATGGATAATAATCGGGCATAAGCATACTACCGAAGCTATGGATTTGTAGTAATACAAGTGGTAGGGGAGCATTCTAACAGGGTTGAAGGTATTTCGTAAGGGGTGCTGGACTGGTTAGAAAAGAAAATGTAGGCATAAGTAACGATAATGCGGGCGAGAAACCCGCACACCGAAAGACTAAGGTTTCCTCAGCTATGCTAATCAGCTGAGGGTTAGTCGGGTCCTAAGGCGAACCCGAAAGGGACAGTCGATGGCCAACGGGTTAATATTCCCGTACTACTGTTAATTGTGATGGGGTGACGGAGTGATGAAAGTACCGCGAACTGACGGAAGTGTTCGTTGAAGGTTGTAGCTATATTCTTGGTAGGCAAATCCGCCGAGAATGGTAAAGACTGATAGTACTCGGAGTCTTCGGACAAAGAGATAGTGTACCTAAGGGCTTCCAAGAAAAACCTCTAAACTTAGATTAACAGTACCCGTACCGTAAACCGACACAGGTAGTCGAGGAGAGAATCCTAAGGTGCTCGAGAGATTCATGGCTAAGGAATTAGGCAAAATAGACCTGTAACTTCGGGAGAAAGGTCGCCAGCAGCAATGCTGGCCGCAGTGAAAAGGTCCAGGCGACTGTTTATCAAAAACACAGGGCTCTGCAAAATCGTAAGATGAAGTATAGGGCCTGACACCTGCCCGGTGCTGGAAGGTTAAGAGGAGATGTTATCTTCGGAGAAGCATTGAATTGAAGCCCCAGTAAACGGCGGCCGTAACTATAACGGTCCTAAGGTAGCGAAATTCCTTGTCGGGTAAGTTCCGACCTGCACGAATGGTGTAACGATCTGGACACTGTCTCAGCCATGAGCTCGGTGAAATTGTAGTATCGGTGAAGATGCCGATTACCCGCAGTGGGACGAAAAGACCCTGTGCACCTTTACTATAGCTTAGTATTGGTCTTGGATAAGTGATGTGTAGGATAGGTGGGAGACTTTGAAGTGGCGTCGCTAGGCGTTGTGGAGTCATTGTTGAAATACCACCCTTTGCTTATCTGAGATCTAACCCCGTAATGCGGGGGACATTGCTTGGTGGGTAGTTTGACTGGGGTGGTCGCCTCCAAAAGAGTAACGGAGGCTTCTAAAGGTTCCCTCAGCACGCTTGGTAACCGTGCGTAGAGTGCAATGGCATAAGGGAGCTTGACTGAGAGACATACAGGTCGATCAGGTACGAAAGTAGAGCATAGTGATCCGGTGGTTCCGCATGGAAGGGCCATCGCTCAAAGGATAAAAGGTACGCCGGGGATAACAGGCTGATCTCCCCCAAGAGCTCATATCGACGGGGGGGTTTGGCACCTCGATGTCGGCTCGTCACATCCTGGGGCTGGAGAAGGTCCCAAGGGTTGGGCTGTTCGCCCATTAAAGTGGCACGCGAGCTGGGTTCAGAACGTCGTGAGACAGTTCGGTCTCTATCTACTGCGGGCGTTAGAAATTTGAGTGGATCTGATTCTAGTACGAGAGGACCGAATTGGACAAACCTCTGGTGTATCTGTTGTTCCGCCAGGAGCACTGCAGAGTAGCTACGTTTGGAAGGGATAAGCGCTGAAAGCATATAAGCGCGAAACCCACCACAAGATGAGATTTCTTTTAAGGGTCGTGGAAGATGACCACGTTGATAGGCTATAGATGTAAAGGCAGTAATGTCATAGTCGAGTAGTACTAATAACCCGTTAGCTTATGTATAAGTCCCGAGCCTTTCGGCTCGGGCGAAACTTTCTTTAAATTATTTATCTCAGTATGTTAAGATATTGTGTAATGTTGTCCGCCACGGCGGATACCCTTGCAAACCAGTTTAAGGTGGTTATTGCGTCGGGGCTCACCTCTTCCCATTCCGAACAGAGAAGTTAAGCCCGACTGCGCAGATGGTACTGCAGTTATGTGGGAGAGTATGTCGCCGCCTTTTTTTTGAAAACCCTTACTATTTTTAGTAAGGGTTTTTTATTTTTAATAAGTTTAAGTCTAGTGGTTTATAAAATTATTTTTTTTATAAATTATTTGATTTGTAATAATTACAACAATTATTTAATGGGCAGATATCACATTTTGGATTGGTTGGTCTGCAAATCTCTCTGCCAAGGAATGAAATTGACATTCCAATTTCTCCCCAGATTTCTTTTGGTAGTTTTTCCATTAATTGTTTTTCAACTTTATTACCATCTTTAGATTCATTAATAATTCCAATTCTTGGAGCAACTCTGATTACATGTAAATCAGCGATTATACCTTCAGCAGGTTGATTTGTTTCTCGAAGTATAACATTTGCTGATTTTCTTCCTATACCTTTAAGAGCGATAAGATCTGATAGGTTTGTTGAAATATTTTTATCTTCTTTTAGTTCTTGGGCAATTTGTATTAACCAACTTGCTTTGGTTCCAAAATTTCTAACTTTAGAAATATATGGAATTAGAGCTTCAGTATTTGAAACTGACATACTTTCTAAATTTGGATAAACTTCAAATAGTGATGGAGCTATTTTATTAATATTAGCATCTGAATCTTGAGCAGAAAGAATTACCATTATCATTAATTGATATGGGTTTTGATAATTCAATGGATGCTTTTTGTCTTTGTACAACTCTAGAATTGGTCTAAGTTTTTCTGCCCATTTTTGTTTGTCATTATTTAAATCCATCTTATAATTGTTTTAAATATTCTTAATTATTCTATATTGTTAAATTCATATTTGAAGTTTTAATGAATATATTGTTAAAATCAATCAAATTGAATTACTGTTATTGATGAAATTGCTTCAAGAAAAACTAACTGTAAAGAGAATTGTTTTAGGAATTTTCAAAGAATCTTTCAGTTTTTCGATTTTTTTTGATATTTCAATAAATTTTGGCGTAGTTTTTAACTTGTATTAATTTTTTCTAACTTACAACTTCTTAAAATTACATAAATAAATGCAAAATCAAACGCGTATTGTCATAGAAAATGTAAAACCACAACTAGATAGTGGTGTTTTTTTTATCAAAAGAATTATAGGTCAAAAAGTAGTAGTTACAGCAAATGTTTTTTCTGACGGTCATGATGTTGTGGCTTGTTCGGTTAAATTTAAACATGAAAAGGAGAAAAAATGGCAAGAAGTTAGAATGACTGAAACTGGAAATGACGAATGGATAGCAGAATTTAAAGTTGAAAAACAAGGCTTTTACACCTATTTTGTGGAAGGTTGGGTAGATTATGCTCTAAATTGGCAACATGGCACAGAGAGAAAAATTAATGATAATCAGCATGTGAAATCTGAGTTACTTGAAGGCGCAGAATATTGTCAAGCTATTTTGAAAGAAGTTTCTAAAGATGAAAAAGCTTTTTTGAATAATGCAATAAAAGCTTTTCAAGATGAAAAAAGATATAATGAAGCCATTGCTATTGCTTTATCAAAAGAGTTGCATGATATTTTTTATGCACACCCAACGAGAACTTTAGCAAATAATTCTATTGAATTGAAAGTATATGTTGATAGAAAGAAAGCATTATTCAGTACATGGTATGAGTTTTTTCCACGTTCTGCATCAGAAGTAAAAGGAAAGCATGGAACTTTTAAAGATTGTGAAAAATTATTACCTCGTGTGGCTTCTATGGGTTTTGATACCTTATATTTTCCGCCAATTCATCCTATTGGAGAAGTAAACAGAAAAGGAAAAAACAATGCTACGAATGCACAACCTGGCGATGTTGGTTCGCCTTGGGGAATTGGTTCAAAACACGGTGGACACAAATTTACTCATCCTGAATTGGGAACTATTGATGATTTCAAATCATTAGTAAAAGCAGCAAAGAAGTTAGGAATTGAGGTTGCAATGGATTATGCTTTGCAAGCAGCACCAGATCATCCTTATGTGAAGGATTTTCCTCAGTGGTTCAAATGGCGACCAGATGGAACAGTTCAATATGCCGAAAATCCCCCCAAAAAATACCAAGATATTCAACCAATATATTTTGAAAGTGGTGATTGGAAAAATCTTTGGAAAGAGTTGTTGGATGTTGCTTTGTTTTGGGTTGAAGAATGTGATATCAGAGTTTTTAGAGTTGATAATCCGCATACAAAACCGTTTTATTTTTGGGGTTGGCTGATTGCTGAAGTAAAGAAAAAGCATCCTGATGTGTTGTTTTTAGCAGAAGCATTTACTCGACCTAAGATTATGAATGAATTGGCAAAGCAAGGTTTTACTCAGTCATACACTTATTATACATGGCGAAATTCAAAAGCGGAATTGATTGAATATTTAGAAGAGTTAACCAAATCGGAACAGAAAGAATATTTCCGACCAAATTTTTGGCCAAATACACCAGACATTTTACCTTATGCATTACAAAGTGGTATGGAAAGCGTTTATCTGCACAAATACTTTTTGGCAGCAACGTTGAGTTCTAGTATTGGTTTGTATGGACCGGTTTATGAATACATGATTTCAGATGCGATGCCAGGTAAAGAAGAATATTTGAACTCTGAAAAATACGAAGTGTATCATTGGGATTGGACTATTCAAAACAAATTGGTCACTGTAATTTCTCGTTTGAATAGAATTAGACATGAGCAACCATCTTTGCAACAAACTAATAATATTGAGTTTTGCGCTACGGATAACGACCAAGTTATTGCTTATTATAAATATGATGATGATAAACTTGATGAAACTTTAATGATTTGTAATATTGATCCCTATTATCCAAAACAAGCTTGGGTTCAATTGCCATTAAAGTCTTTAAAAGTGCAACCAGGTCAACCGATTAAAGTGGTTGATTTGATAACTGGAAACAGTTATATATGGGATAAAGAATGGAATTTTGTAGAGTTACATCCATCATTACCATTCCACTTATTTAAGATTATTAAATAGTTTAACTAAAACATAAACTATCATGGAAACCACTAGCCAAGAAACTTTTACCACACCTTTTATTTTTAAAACTGATTGGAAAACTGCATTTGAAGATGATGAATTCAGTAAGATTTTTTCATCTGATATACTTGAAAATTATATTATCAATAAGCGTTGGTATGGTGGAAAAGCGAGTACGCTAAAGTATATTGAGATAGTTGACCATTTTAAAATTACTTCGGGGAAAAACAATTATTATGGTGTTTTGATTGAAGTGAATTTCAAAGAAGCTTTTTATCAGCATTATTTTATGCCATTGGCTTTTATGGCAGAAGAAGAATTGGATACTAATACGATAATTGCACCGGTTCAGTTCGGGAAACAGAAAGGTTTTTTGGTAGATGCTTTGCATCAAGAAGATTTCAGGAAGTTGCTTTTTGATAATATTGTTAGAGCGAAAGAAAGTCCTGCGTTTAAACTTGTTTTTCATAAAGGAGTGAAGTTTGAAGACAAAGAATACAGGTCATCAAAGTTCATGGGATTGGAGCAGAGCAATACTTCCATAATATATAACGATTCGTTTGTGTTGAAGATTTTCAGGAGAATTTATGTGAGTACGAATCCTGATTATGAGATTAGTAGATTCCTTACTGAAAGAATGAATTTTGAAAGTTCGCCGGCATATACTGGAAGTATTAATTTACATCTGCCTGAAGGAAGCATAACACTTGGTTTGATGCAAGAATTGGTTCCTAATCAAGGTGATGCGTGGAAGTTTATGTTAGAAGAAATTGACGGAGTTTTTAATAATTTGAAAACTAAGAAGATTAAAATTGATAAACTGCCTGATATTCCTTTGTTTAAACGATTGAAGATAAATGAAATTCCGCCAGAGATTATTGATTGGGTAGGATTGAGTCTGTTTTTAAAGTTGCAAACCTTAGCAAAACGTACTGCTGAAATGCATATTGCATTGGGAAGTGACATTCATGATACAGCTTTTACACCTACGACTTATAATGGTGATTATACCGTTTGGTTGAAAAACCGAATGTTGTATCAGTTTCAGAATAGATTGAATATTATTGAAAATAGTTTGCATAAACTTGATGGATTGGCTTTGGAATTAGCGCATCAATTTATGGAAAACAAGAAACTGGTTCGTAAGCATTTTGTGGATTTTGATTGGACCAAAATGAAGAGTGAACGCATCAGAATTCATGGCGATTATCATCTTGGACAAGTGTTGGTGAATGGTGATGATTTTTATATCCTTGATTTTGAAGGTGAACCCGAAAGCACTATTCGTGATAGAAAGGTGAAACAGCCGCCGTTGAAAGATGTTGCAGGTTTGTTTCGTTCGTTTCATTATGCTATTTATGCGACGATTTTTAATAATAAAGACAAGTATCCTTTTGAACAAGAGCAATTGTTTAAGGCAGCCGAAATATTGTTTAATTATTTTGTTGGTGCTTTTTTGCAAACCTATGTAGAGAAGGCGCAAGAAGGCAATTTAAACATTGGCTATGACCATGAGATTGAGTTTTTATTGAAATATTGTTTGATTGAGAAAGCAGTATATGAGTTAGGCTATGAGTTGAACTCGAGACCACGCTGGGCAGTCATACCGTTGAGAGGAATTCAGAGTATAATGAAATATTAAAAATATAAAGAAACATTTATAGTTTCAAAAAACAATAAAAATGAATCAAGTACAAGTACATTCGCTTTTTACAGAATTTGATATTAATTTATTCAAAGCAGGAAAACATTTTAAGCTTTATGAAAAACTAGGTGCGCATGTTACCGAAGTGAATGGAGTGAAAGGAGTTTATTTTGCGGTTTGGGCACCAGCGGCACGGTCGGTTTCGGTGGTTGGTGATTTTAATTACTGGATTCAAGGCGAGCATATTTTGAATGTCAGATGGGATGGTTCTGGAATTTGGGAAGGGTTTATTCCTGGAGTAGATAAAGGAACGACGTATAAATATAAAATTCAGTCGAATAATAACGGGATTATTACTGAGAAAGCCGATCCGTTTGCTTTGTATTGCGAGCATCCGCCACAAACAGCTTCGGTTATTTGGGATTTGGAGTATAAGTGGAAGGACAAAAAATGGATGGACAGCCGAAAGGATAAGAATGGTTTGGACAAACCTTTTTCGGTATATGAAGTGCATCTTGGTTCGTGGCGCAGGAATGGTGATGGAAAGTTTTTGACGTATGTTGAAATGGCGGAGCAATTGGTTGCCTATGTAAAGGAAACTGGTTTTACGCATGTGGAGTTTATGCCTGTGATGGAATATCCTTATGATCCATCATGGGGTTATCAGTTGGTGGGTTATTTTGCGCCAACATCACGATTTGGAAAGCCGCAGGATTTTATGCTTTTGGTAGATAAATTACACCAAGCAGGAATTGGAGTGATTTTGGATTGGGTGCCGTCGCATTTTCCTGAAGATGCGCATGGTTTGGGCTTTTTTGATGGTTCAAACTTATATGAGCATCCCGATAGACGAAAAGGTTTTCATCCGGATTGGAAGAGTTTAGTTTTTAATTATGGACGAAATGAAGTACGTTCGTTTTTGATAAGTAATGCGATATTTTGGTTAAGTCAATATCATGTTGATGGACTGCGCGTTGATGCTGTAGCTTCGATGTTGTATTTAGACTATTCTAGAAAAGATGGCGAATGGGAACCTAATATATATGGCGGAAGAGAAAACTTGGATACCATTAGTTTCTTAAAAGATTTTAACGAAGCTGTGTATTCTAATTTTCCAGATGTGCAAACTATAGCCGAAGAAAGCACCAGTTTCCCGATGGTTTCTAGACCAACTTTTCTTGGAGGATTAGGATTTGGGATGAAATGGATGATGGGTTGGATGCACGATACGTTACAATACTTCAAAAAAGAACCAGTTTACCGTCGTTTTCATCAAAATGATTTGACTTTTTCGATGACGTATGCGTTTACAGAGAATTTTATGTTGCCGTTATCGCATGATGAAGTAGTTTATGGAAAAAAATCGATTTTAGGAAGAATGCCTGGCGATGAATGGCAGCGTTTTGCAAATCTTCGTTTGTTGTATGGTTATATGTTTACGCATCCTGGAACGAATTTGTTATTTATGGGTGCTGAATTTGGACAAAGTAGCGAATGGAATTTTGAAGGAAGTTTGGATTGGCATTTGCTGCAATATGGTTTTCATAAAGGAATAAAAAATTGCATCACGGATTTGAATACTTTGTATAAAGACAATCCTGCGTTTTATGAGAAGCAATTTTCAGTAGAAGGTTTTGAATGGATTAACTATTCAGATGCTGAAAATGCGGTTTTGAGTTACATCAGAAAAGGAACTAACGAAAAAGAGAATATGATTGTGGTTTGTAATTTCACTCCAGTGGTACGAACCAATTACCGTATTGGACTGACTACTAAAGGTAAACTAACAGAAATATTTAACTCGGATAACAAAGAATATGGTGGAAGCGGAGTTTCAAATCCAAAAGCGATAAAGATTGATAAAACACCTTGGAACTGGAAAGATTACTCAGCTGAGATTACTTTGCCACCATTAGGCGTTACTGTTTTCAAGATTTCTTAATACTACATAATAAAAGGATGATTCTAGGAAAGTTGGTTTTGATGAAAAACCAACTTTTTTAGTTTATAAACAACGAAAACGTTTGAGTTGAAAACTACTTTGGATACTTAGGAGTATTTCGTTTTCAAGTTTGTAAATTTGACGAACTACCTAAAATAAAATGCATGATAACGAATACCGAATTAGAATATAAAGGTGATCAATTTCCATCAAAAATAGTTTCATTTGAACAAGATGTAGACAGTATTTATTTCTATACTGACAATAATGTAATTCTAAAAGTTACAATTCTAAGAGATAGTTTAATTCGATTTAGATATACAACCAAAGGATATTTTAGCAATGATTTTTCATATGCTATTGATAAAACGCAATCACACGGTTACAATCAACTTGAAGTTACAGAAGAACCAACTTTTTATCTGATAAAAACGAGTAAAGTGTTTTGTAGAATAAACAAACACGATGTTAGGGTTTTTATTTATGACATTGACGGAACACCAATTCTTGAAGATGAAATTGGTTTCCATTGGGAAGAATGTTATGAACACGGTGGAAACATTGTGAAAATGAGTAAAATTTCTAAAGATGGAGAAAGTTTCTACGGATTAGGTGATAAAGCAACTCATTTAAATTTAAAAGGAAAGCGACTAGAAAATTGGGCAACCGACCAATATGCATTTCATAAAGACCAAGAACCGTTATATAAAGTGGTTCCTTTCTACATTGGTTTGCATCATAACAAAGCCTATGGTATTTTCTTTGACAATACGTTTAGAACTTTCTTTGATTTTTGTCATGAACGAAGAAATGTTTCTAGTTTTTGGGCTGAAGGTGGCGAAATGAATTACTACTTTTTCTATGGACCAAAAATGAGCGATGTAGTTAAAACCTATACTCATTTAACAGGAAAACCAGAATTACCACCAATGTGGACTTTGGGTTATCATCAATGTAAATGGAGTTATTATCCAGAAAGTAAAGTAAAAGAAATTACAAGTAAATTCAGAGAATTGCGAATTCCTTGTGATGCCATCTATTTAGATATTGATTATATGGAAGGTTTTCGATGTTTTACTTGGAGCAAAGAATATTTTCCTGAACCAAAAAGAATGGTTGCTGAATTAGCAAAAGATGGTTTTAAAACTGTGGTTATTATTGACCCAGGAATAAAAATAGATAAAGATTATTGGGTTTATCAAGAAGCGTTAGAAAAAGAATATTTCTGTCGTAGAGCTGATGGACCATACATGAAAGGAAAAGTTTGGCCAGGCGAATGTAATTTTCCAGATTATACTAATCCAGAAGTTCGCGAATGGTGGGCAGGATTATTCAAAGAGTTAATTGCTGAAATAGGAGTAAAAGGTGTTTGGAACGATATGAACGAACCAGCAGTTATGGATGTTCCTGGGAAAACTTTCCCAAATGATGTGCGTCATAATTATGATGGAAATAATTGTAGTCATAGAAAAGCACACAACATTTATGGAACACAAATGGCAAGAGCAACTTATGAAGGTGTAAAACGATTTGCGTATCCAAAACGACCATTTATTATAACTCGTTCAGCTTATTCGGGTGCACAACGATATACTTCATCATGGACTGGAGATAATGTAGCTTCATGGGAACATTTATGGATTGCAAACATTCAAATGCAAAGAATGTCAATTTCTGGAATGGGTTTTACAGGTTCTGATATTGGTGGATTTGCAGAGCAACCATCAGGTGAATTGTATGCACGTTGGATTCAGTTAGGAGTTTTTCATCCATTTTGCAGAACCCATTCTTCAGGTGATCATGGAGAACAAGAACCTTGGTCTTTTGGGGAAGAAGTAATAGATATTACGAGAAAGTTTGTTGAGTTACGTTATCAATTGTTACCTTATTTATATACTATGTTTTGGCAATATGTAAATGATGGAACGCCTATGTTGAAACCATTAGTTTACTTTGATCAAGATGATTTTCACACACATTACAGAACAGACGAGTTTATTTTTGGAAATCAAATTTTAGTTTGTCCAATTTTAGAACCAAATGCACAAGGAAGAAGAATGTATTTGCCAAAAGGTAATTGGTATAATTACTGGACGCACGAATTGATTGAAGGTAAAAAAGAGCTTTGGGTTAATACTAAATTTGATGAAATTCCAGTATTTGTTAAAGAAGGTGCCATTATTCCAAAATATCCAGTACAACAATACGTTGGTGAAATTCAATTTGACGAATTGACCTTGGATGTATATTTTAAATTAGGAAAAGAAAAATCATTAGTTTACGAAGACGCAACTGATGGTTATGATTATAATAAAGGAAGATTTTCTTTAAGAACATTTACTTTAACCGGAAAAGACAAAGAGTTAATTATCCAGCAACATAAAGAAGGAGATTTTGAAACTCAATATTCGAAATTTAAGATAAACCTAAATTGTTTGCCTTTTAAAATTAAAAGAATAGAGTTAGATAAAGAGAAATTAACTTTAGATAAAGTTCAAATCAAAGGTGATAATTCCTTAATAATTGATAAAGATTTTACAGAGTTGCATATTTTTGGGTCTTAGATTTTGTAAGTTTGTAAGAATTCAAATTATATTGATATACTATAATTATTTTGCAAAATTATGTAGTAATGGTTTATGCAATATTGGTTAAATTTGGATGTAAATTTTTTTAATAAGTCTAATATCATGAAAAAAAGAGTATTATTTATTGTTTTGACCACATTGTTTTTAGTTTTTTCTTGTGCAAAAAATCCTTTCACAGGAAAAAGTACAATGGCATTGGTTGATAATAGTCAAATTTTTCCATCAGCTTTTCAACAATACAATCAATTTTTGACTGAAAATAAGGTCATTGCTGGAACAACAGATGCAAAAAGAGTTGAAAATGTTGGAATGAAAATCAAAGCAGCAGCCGAAAAATGGTTAAATGCTAACGGATATACAGAATATCTGAAAGATTATAAATGGGAATATAAATTGGTTGATAGTAAAGATGTAAACGCATGGTGTATGCCAGGAGGAAAAATTGTAGTTTACACAGGAATTCTTCCAATTACTAAAGATGATGCAGGTTTAGCAACAGTTATGGGACACGAAGTTTCACATGCTTTGGCTAATCATGGTCAACAAAGAATGAGTGCAGGAATTCTTCAACAAGCTGGAGCTGCTGGAGTTGCTTTAGCAACAGGAAGTAAAAGCGAAGAAACTCAACAAATAGCTATGTTAGCCTATTCAGGAGTTTCACAATATGGAGGAATGCTGCCTTTTAGTAGAAATCATGAAAGTGAAGCTGATATGATTGGATTGAAATTAATGGCAATTGCAGGTTATAATCCAGAAGAAGCAATTAATTTTTGGTCAAGAATGTCTGCTGCTTCAGGCGGAAATAAGCCACCAGAGTTTATGAGTACGCATCCATCAGATGAAACAAGGATTGCAAATTTGAGAAGAATGATTCCAGAAGCTAAGGCAGAAGCTTTAAAATTTGGAGTTGTTTTTAAATAAATAAAAAGACTATATTTAGTCCCGTCAAGTAATTTTATTTGACGGGATTTTTAATTTAATACATATGCCAACACTTCCAAAAGGTCATCCAAAGTTGCTTAATGCTTGGGCATTCTATGATTGGGCTAATTCAGTATATAGTTTAGTAATTGCTTCGGCAGTTTTTCCAATTTTTTATAATGCTTTGTTTACTAAAGAAAATCCATATGTGGAGTTGTTTGGGCATAATTTTAAAAATTCTGCATTGATAAGTTTTATTACTGCAGCTGCTTTTTTATGTGTAGCACTTTTTTCTCCATTGCTGTCTGGAATTGCAGATTATATGGGAAACAAAAAGATATTTATGCGTATTTTTAATTATGTAGGAGCGCTTTCATGTATTGGATTGTATTTTTTTGATTTGCAGAATATTGGTTTAGGGTTAACGTTTTACTTTTTTGGATTAATTGGATTTTGGGGAAGTTTGGTTTTTTATAATTCCTATTTGCCAGACATTGCGTTTCCTGAGCAACAAGATAGTGTTAGTGCTAAAGGATATTCATTAGGATACATAGGTAGTGTTTTGCTTTTAGTTATTAACATTGCAATGGTAATGAAGCCTGAATGGTTTCATATATTAGATGAACTCGGAAATCCAGCATCAATGAAAGCTATGCGTTATTCTTTTGCAATGGTTGGAATATGGTGGATTGTTTTTAGTAAATACACCTATTATTATTTACCAAAAGGAAATTCAAATAATGCCAAAGTAAATCTTTCGGTTATTTTTAATGGATTTCGAGAACTTAAAAAAGTTTGGAAAATACTTCAAACAGAAGTTCCATTAAAAAGATATTTAGTCAGTTTCTTCGTTTTCAGTATGGCAGTTCAAACGGTAATGTTAGTTGCAACCTATTTTGGTGCACAAGAAATTGCTTGGAAAGATTCCGATGAAAGTCAAAAAGGATTAATTACATGTATATTATTAATCCAATTAATAGCAATTTTAGGTGCATTTTTAACATCTAGAGCTTCTGCAAAATATGGAAACATCAAAGTGTTATTATTTTTAAATGCTTTTTGGATGATTTTATGTGCTTTTGCTTATTTTATCACATTACCTATTGAATTTTATATTTTAGCAGCATTGGTTGGATTAGTTATGGGAGGAATTCAGTCATTAGCAAGGTCTACCTATTCAAAATTTTTACCTGAAACAAAAGATACAGCATCTTTTTTTAGTTTTTATGATGTTGCCGAAAAAATTGGAATTGTAATTGGAATGTTAGTGTATGGATTAATCGATCAAATCACTGGAAGCCCAAGATTTGCTATTGTATTTTTGGCATTATTTTTCTTGTCTGGGTTTTTATTATTATTGAGAATTCCAAAAAAATTAGTGTCGTAAGTTGAAAAAAATTATATTTGGGAAAAATTATTTTAAAGTTATGAAAAACATAAAAATTATAGGAAGTTTATTGTTGCTTTTTACTGCGATAACTTTTACATCTTGTGACAACGAACCTATAGATCCAGCTATTAATTTAGATGATTTTGGAGGCGGAAATACTCCTGGAGTTTTTACTGCAAAAATTGGAAGCGAAAATTTTAATGCAAATCAGTTAATTGATGCAGATTATACAGATACATCTTTTGGAACACAATTGAGTATTGTTGGTCTTACTTCTACTGGAAAAACAATGACTATAATAGTTATGAATCCTACTGTTGGAACTAGAACAGCGAGTAGTAACCTTTCAACATTACTTTCGTTTGATTATGCAGCCAGTGCAAACGACATGTATAGTTCATTAAATGCTTCTACTTCTCAATATAATGGAACTTTAACTATTACAGAATTTAATTTATCTACTAAAAAAATATCTGGAACTTTCAGTTATACTGGTTATGGAGTTTTGTCTAGTACTGCTCAAATTCAAGTTACAGAAGGTGTTTTAAGTAATATTACTTTTACTGATGCTACAGCTGGAGGTAATTCTGGAGGAGGAAATAATAATCCGCCAGCGGTTTTTAAGGCTGATTTTAATAACTCTACTTGGACAGCAACTCAAGCAGTTGCTGAAGTTTCTCCTAATTTTATACAAATTGCTGGTCTAAAAGCCAATGGTGAGAATTTCTTGTTTTTAGTTGAAGCAGTTGGAGGTGTTGGAACTTATCCTGCTAATGTAAATATTTTAGCTTACACACCGCCAAATTCTGAATACGGATATTGGTCAGTGAACACAAATAATCCTACTGAAAATACAGGTTCAATAACCATAACAAATATTAATACAACTGCTAAAACTATTTCTGGGACTTTTAATTTCAAAGGTTATTGGTCTGATAGCAGTGTAACAACTATTCCTCCAGTGCAATTTACAAATGGTGTATTTACTAATATTCCATATACTGATCAAGCTAGTAGCGGTGATTCATTTTATGCAAAAGTTAATGGAACTGAATTTGTAGATGTTGATTTATTAACACTAGAGTTAGGGATTAATGGGCAAGATTATATAAGTATTGGAGCTCAAGACGCAGCATTTAATTCAATGACTGTATCTGTAAGAACAAATTTAGGAGCAGGATCATATACAATTACTGGTAATGATGCTACTGATGTAGTGCAAATAATTTATAGTGTTAATGATATTGACTATAAAGCTGTTTCAGGTAATGTCACTATTACTGAAAAAACAGCCACTAGAATTAAAGGAACATTTAATGGTGTTACTAATGGTTCATCACCATTTACAATTACTCAAGGAACATTTGATGTTGAATATTAATATTCAATTTAAATCAATAGAAAATCCGCCAAATTGGCGGATTTTTTTTATGGCATAATGATTGACTATTTACATTGAAATTGAAATTATTTTCAATTAATTCATATGGATTAGCTTGTATTTAGTCGATTTTAATTTATTGCTTTAAAAACTTCATCTACATTTGTAGTCCATTTGTTGGTTATAACTATAAAATATCTTTTAAAATAAAATTCATGTCAAAGCATAATATAATCTCAATAGACAATTTGTCACTTCAAGAATTTGATACCGAAGCCGAATTAATTCCACTTTTGACTCCGGAAGATGAGGAAGAAATGAATAAAGAAGAATTACCCGATTCTTTACCCATTTTATCAGTTAGAAATACAGTATTATTTCCTGGAGTTGTTATTCCAATTTCTGCAGGAAGAGATAAGTCTATCAAATTAATTAATGATGCAAATGCTGGAAATAAAATTATTGGAGTAGTTGCTCAAATGAATGAAGAGGTTGAAGATCCATCAAAAAATGATATTTACCCAATTGGAACTGTCGCAAAAATTCTTAGAGTTTTAAAAATGCCAGATGGAAATATCACCGTTATTCTTCAAGGAAAGAAGCGCTTTGAGATTGATGCAGTAGTTTCAGAAATGCCATATATAAGAGCTACAGTTAAAGAAGTTGAAGAACTTCGTCCTAGTAAAGTTGATACTGAATTTTCAACGATAGTCGATTCGATTCGTGAGCTAGCAATTCAAATCATTAAGGAAAGTCCAAATATTCCAACTGAGGCTACTTTTGCTATAAAAAATATAGAGAGTCAATCATTTTTAATAAATTTTGTTTCTTCTAACATGAACCTAACGGTAAAAGAAAAGCAAGATTTATTAATGATTAATGCTTTGAAAGAACGAGCACTTGAAACTTTACGTTTCATGAATATTGAGCTTCAAAAACTAGAATTGAAGAATGATATTCAATCTAAAGTTCGTTTTGATTTAGACCAACAACAACGTGAATATTTCTTGCACCAGCAAATGAAAACCATTCAAGAAGAATTAGGTGGAGTTTCAAACGAGCAGGAAATTGAAGATATGCGTGAGAAAGCAAAATCTAAAAAATGGGATTTAAAAGTTGCGAATCATTTTGAAAAAGAATTGTCAAAATTGCAACGAATGAATCCACAAGCGCCAGATTTTGGAATTCAAAGAAATTATTTAGAATTGTTTTTAGAATTGCCATGGGATAATTTTTCAAAAGATAATTTTGATTTAAAACGAGCTCAAAAAATAATAGATAGAGATCATTTTGGACTGGAAGATGTAAAGAAAAGAATCATTGAGCACTTGGCTGTTTTGAAACTTCGTAACGACATGAAATCGCCAATAATTTGTTTAACTGGTCCTCCGGGAGTTGGAAAAACTTCAATTGGTAAATCAATTGCTGAGGCTTTGGGTAGAGAATATGTTCGTATATCGCTTGGCGGTTTGCGTGATGAAGCTGAAATTCGAGGTCATAGAAAAACTTATATCGGAGCAATGCCAGGAAGAATTATTCAAAGTATAAAAAAAGCAGGAACTTCGAATCCGGTTTTTGTTTTGGATGAGATTGATAAATTATCAAATTCAAATCAAGGCGATCCTTCATCAGCTTTACTTGAAGTTCTTGATCCTGAGCAAAACAGTGAGTTTTATGATAATTTCCTAGAAATGGGTTATGATTTGTCTAAAGTCATGTTTATTGCTACTTCAAACAATATGTCAACCATTCAGCCTGCTTTAAGAGATAGAATGGAAGTAATAAAAATGAGTGGTTATACTATTGAAGAAAAAGTTGAAATTGCTCGTCAACATTTATTTCCAAAGCAATTGAAAGAACATGGTTTAAACACAAAAGATTTGTCGATTGGTAAAAGGCAATTAGAAAAAATTGTTGAAGGTTATACAAGAGAATCTGGAGTTAGAAATTTAGAACAAAAAATCGCTCAAGTAATTAGAAATGCTGCAAAATCAATAGCTTTAGAAGAAGAATACAACAAAAAAGTTACCGATGAAGATATTGTAAAAATTTTGGGTACTCCAAGATTAGAGCGCGATAAATATGAAAATAATGATGTTGCAGGTGTTGTTACCGGTTTAGCATGGACTTCAGTTGGTGGTGATATTTTATTTATAGAATCTTTAATTTCAGCTGGAAAAGGAACATTAACCATGACAGGAAACTTGGGTAATGTTATGAAAGAATCAGCGACAATTGCATTAGAATATATTAAAGCAAATGCTGGTCTTTTTGGTCTTGATGCTGAAATAATTTCAAAATACAATATACATCTTCACGTTCCAGAAGGAGCAACTCCAAAAGATGGACCAAGTGCAGGAATTGCAATGTTGACTTCTTTAGTGTCATTACTTACACAGAAAAAAGTGAAGAAAAGTATTGCTATGACGGGAGAAATTACGCTTAGAGGAAAAGTTTTGCCTGTTGGTGGAATTAAAGAAAAAATATTAGCAGCTAAAAGAGCAAATATTAAGGAAATTATACTTTGTCACGAAAATAAAAGTGATGTTGAGGAAATAAATCCTGAATATTTAGAAGGTATCACTTTTCATTATGTGAAAGTTATGAAAGAAGTGATTGATGTTGCTTTGACTGATCAAAAAGTCAAGAATGCAAAAAAGCTATAAATAAATTCAAAATATAAAAAAGGCGTAAGTGTTTAATCTAAAACTTACGCCTTTTTTTTCACTTTGGTCTTACGATATAAAATAATATCTTCGCTTTTTCGTTATAGTATATAAATTGCTATACTTTTCTATGATAAAAAAAATTGCTTGTACTTTATTTATTGTCTCTAATTTGACGGTTTTTGGTCAAGTTGGTGGACGTTCAGTATATCAATTTTTAAATTTAGTAACGTCTCCAAGACAAGCTGCATTGGGCGGAAAGACTATCACTATTTATGATAATGATGTTAATCAAGCTCATTTTAATCCAGCAACTATTAATGCAGAAATGGACAATCATTTGGCATTAAATTATGGAAGTTATTATGGTGATGTAACTTATGGTACAGCAGCTTACGCTTATACTTACGATAGACATTTACAAACATTTCATGCTGGAGTAAATTATGTTAACTATGGAAAGTTTGATGGTTATGACGAAAACGGTCAGCCTACATCAAGTTTTACAGGTAGTGATATTTCACTTTCTTTTGGTTATGCTTATAATATTCCTTTTTCAAGTTTTTATGTTGGAGCAAATGCAAAATTGATTTCGTCAACTTTAGAAAGTTATAATTCATTTGGTGCGGCAATTGATATTGGTGGTTTGTTTATTGATGAACGAAACGACGTGAATTGGGCTTTGGTTATTAGAAACATAGGAACTCAAATTACTCCTTATGCTGAAACTAGGGAAAAATTACCTTTAGAAGTTTTGGTTGGAGTTTCTCAATTAATGGAAAATGTTCCTATTCGTTGGCATTTAACTTTAGAAAATATGCAGCAATGGCAAGTTGCTTTTTCAAATCCAAATCGCGCAGAAGGTTCACTTGATGGAGGTTCAACACCTGAGAAAGTATCATTTTTTAATAATGCTTTACGTCATATTGTTGTTGGTGCCGAATTATTTCCTGATAAAGGATTTAATTTAAGATTAGGTTATAATTTTCGTCGTGCAGAAGAATTACGTATCTTGGAGCAGCGAAATTTTTCAGGAATTTCAGTTGGTATCGGATTGAAAATAAGAAAGTTAAAGTTTAATTATTCTTATTCAAGATATACCTTAGCTGCAAACACAAGTCTTTTTGGACTAACAATTGATTTTTCGGATAACAGTTTTTAAAATATTACTTTGAAACCAAAGGTTCACGAACACCAATAATTATAGAAAAATTGTGAGTAAAAAAATTACCATTGCCATTGATGGATTTTCATCAACAGGAAAAAGCACTTTAGCCAAACAGCTGGCAAATCATTTAGGTTATGTATATGTTGATACTGGTGCAATGTATCGAGCTGTTACTTATTTTGCCATGCAAAATGGTTATATAACTTCCGATTATTTCGATAAAGAAACTTTAATCAATAGCCTGCCATTTATAAAATTACATTTTGAATTCAATCCAAAAGTTGGTTTTGGAGAAATTTTTTTGAATGGTGAAAATGTTGAAAATCAAATACGAACTATGGAAGTTTCTGGCAATGTTAGTCGTGTTGCTGAAGTTTCTGAAGTGCGTTCAAAATTGGTGGAACAACAGCAGGAAATGGGTAAAGAAAAAGGAATTGTTATGGACGGTCGCGATATTGGAACTGTTGTTTTTCCTGATGCTGAACTTAAAATATTTATGAACGCTAGTCTTGAAACTCGTGCACAACGACGATTTGATGAACTAAGAAGCAAAGGTCAGGAAGTTTCATTTGAAGAAGTTTTAAAAAACGTTCAAGAACGTGATTACATTGATACACACCGAGAAGATTCACCTTTAGTGAAAGCAAAAGATGCCATTGAAATTGACAATTCTAACTTAGATAGAGAGCAACAATTTCAAAAAGTTTTACAATTAGTTGACACTACTTCGAAATCGTTATAATTTTTTGTTTATCTCAATTTAAATAGTAGATTTACGAGCTATTTTTTAACCAAAATAAATTGTAAAACTATATTGTATGAGTATTAAATTAAGATTAACATTCATGAGCTTTCTTCAGTTCTTTGTTTGGGGTGCATGGTTGATAACTGTTGGGAATTATTGGTTTGGAACAAAACATTGGAGTGGAGAACAATTTGGGGCTATATTTTCAACACTAGGATTATCTTCTATTGTAATGCCAGCACTTACTGGAATTATTGCTGACAAATGGATAAACGCAGAAAAATTATATGGATTATTACATATTTTAAGCGGTTTAGCACTTTTGTATATTCCACAAGTTGACAATCCAATTACTTTTTATTACGTGATTTTTGCGGCAATGATTTGTTATATGCCTACAATTTCATTGTCAAATTCGGTTGCGTATACGATATTAAAAAACAATCAATTTGATGTTGTAAAAGTGTTTCCGCCAATTCGTGTTTGGGGAACAATTGGTTTTATTGCTGCTATGTGGTTAACTAATTTAACCGGCAATAAAGCATCTTTTAACATGTTTTATATTGCAGCATTTGCAGCTTTTGCATTAGGTTTTTATTCGTTTACTTTACCTAAATGTCCGCCACAAAAATTAATTTCTGAAAATGCTTCAATAGTTGAAAAATTAGGTTTAAACGCTTTTAAACTTTTTGGTACTTATAAAATGGCATTATTCTTTATTTTTTCAATGTTTCTTGGTGGAGCATTGCAATTAACAAATATGTATGGAGATGTTTATTTATCTGAATTTGCTGGCATTCCTGAATATGCTGATTCATTTGTTGTAAAATACTCAACTATAATAATGTCAATTTCTCAAATCTCAGAAACGTTATTCATTTTGGCAATTCCATTTTTCTTAAAAAGATTTGGTATCAAGCAAGTGATGTTAATATCTATGTTTGCTTGGGTATTACGTTTTGGATTGTTTGCTTATGGAAATCCAACAGATGGTTTATGGATGATTATTATGTCTTGTATAGTTTATGGTATGGCATTCGATTTCTTTAATATTTCGGGTTCATTGTTTGTTGAAACAACTACTGACTCAAAAATTCGTTCCTCAGCACAAGGTTTGTTTATGATGATGTCTAATGGATTTGGAGCTTTTTTTGGTGGTTTAATCAGCGGAATTGTTATTGATGAGTTTTTTACAAAAGATGGTATTCGCAATTGGCACGATATCTGGCTTTCTTTTGCAGGTTATGCATTAGTAATTGCGATTCTATTTGCAGTAATGTTTAAACACAAACATAATCCAGAAGAAGTAGTTAATGTAGGTCATTAAATTACTTTTAAAGTATATACAGTAAACCCTTTTAGATAAGTAAATTCTAAAAGGGTTTATTGTTGTTATAAATCAGTCTATTTTCTTTAGATAATTGTTTTGTAATTAAATAATTATGATTACTTTTGCATTCCTTTTGGCGAAGAAGAGTTTCCACTAGGTATCAACATTTTATATATAAACACTGTTGTGTTTTACTCGCATCAAGAAACTCAATAAACACAGCATACAAATTTTTATCAGCATATGTCTGAATTAAACAAAGAACAACAGGATTTTTTAAATGGTTTTAACTGGCACAACTACGCAGAAGGAATTGATTTAGTTGACGAAAAAAACCTTCAAGAATTTGAAGATTTAGTATCAAAAACTTTTATTGATACTGATCAAGAAGAAGTAGTTGAAGGAGTAGTAGTTAGAATTACTGACAGAGATGCTATTGTTGACATTAACGCAAAATCAGAAGGTGTAATTTCATTGAATGAGTTTCGTTACAATCCTAACTTAAAAGTTGGAGACAAAGTAGAAGTATTAATCGACATCCGTGAGGACAAAACAGGTCAATTAGTATTATCACATAAAAAAGCAAGAACAATCAAGTCTTGGGATAGAGTTATCGCTGCTAACGAAAGTGGTGAAATCGTTCAAGGTTTTGTTAAATGTAGAACTAAAGGTGGTATGATTGTAGATGTTTTCGGAATTGAAGCATTCTTACCAGGTTCACAAATTGACGTAAAACCAATCCGTGACTACGATGTATATGTAAACAAAATGATGGAATTCAAAGTGGTAAAAATTAACCACGAATTCAAAAACGTTGTTGTTTCACACAAAGCGCTTATCGAAGCAGATATCGAAGAACAGAAAAAAGAAATTATTGGTCAATTAGAAAAAGGACAAGTATTAGAAGGTGTTGTTAAAAACATTACTTCTTATGGTGTGTTTATTGACTTAGGTGGTGTTGATGGATTAATCCACATTACTGACCTTTCTTGGTCAAGAATCAATCACCCAAGTGAAGTTCTTGAATTAGATCAAAAATTAAACGTAGTTATCCTTGATTTTGATGATGAGAAAACAAGAATCCAATTAGGTTTAAAACAATTAAATGCTCATCCTTGGGATGCTTTAGGAGCTGAATTAAAAGTTGGTGATAAAGTAAAAGGAAAAGTAGTTGTTTTAGCTGATTATGGTGCTTTCATTGAAGTTGCTGAAGGTGTTGAAGGTTTAATCCACGTTTCTGAAATGTCTTGGTCAACTCACTTAAGAAGTGCTCAAGATTTCGTAAAAGTTGGTGATGAAGTAGAAGCAGTTGTTTTAACTTTAGATAGAGACGAAAGAAAAATGTCTTTAGGTATTAAGCAAATGACTCAAGATCCATGGACTGACATTACAGCTAAATATCCAGTAGGTTCTAAACATACAGGTATCGTTAGAAACTTTACAAACTTTGGAATTTTTGTTGAATTAGAAGAAGGTATCGACGGATTAGTTTACATCTCAGATTTATCTTGGACTAAGAAAATCAAACATCCATCAGAATTTGTAAATGTTGGTGATAAATTAGACGTAGTTGTTTTAGAATTAGATGTTGATGGAAGAAAACTTTCATTAGGTCACAAACAAACAACTGACAATCCTTGGGATAAGCACGAAGATGCATTTGCAGTAGGAACAGTTCACAGCGGAACAATTTCTGAAATTGTTGACAAAGGCGCTACTGTTGATTTCGGTGATGATGTAGTTGCATTTATTCCAACTCGTCATTTAGAAAAAGAAGATGGTAAAAAATTGAAAAAAGGTGATACAGCTGACTTCAAAGTAATTGAGTTCAACAAAGAATTCAAAAGAGTTGTTGCTTCTCACACAGCTATCTTCAGAGAAGAAGAAGAGAAAATTGCCAAAGCTGCTTCAGAAAATGTAGCTGCTAATAATGCAAATACTCAAGCTTCAACTCTTGGTGATGCTAATGACGTTCTTGCTGGTTTAAAAGCAAAAATGGAAAAAAGCGAGAAAAAGAAATAATTATTAATTTCTTATATCATAAAAAAACTCCGCATTTTGCGGAGTTTTTTGTTTTTAGTTATTATAATATTTTCGTTGCCATATTTCAGTATTGAAATTTTTTCCTAACATGAAGAAATAATAAGCTGCTACAGCAATAATGGATTTAAAAATAAATAAAAATACAATTATGTTTGCCATTGGAATGACATTACTTAGTTTTGAAGTAGGAGTAATCCAAGTTAGTACAAGACTTAACAACAGACAAAAAACAACAAAACTTCCTATATCTTTGAATGGTTTGACAAGTGTTTTTCTGAAAGGCGTAAATTCATTCCCCCATTTATGAATTAGATAGTAATAATTATTGCCAATTGGTGCAAAAAGTATTGGATCATCATAATTTTCTAAATGAAATGCTTTACTTGGTGCAACTATTTTAAATCCTTGTAATTTTGTATTGTGTTTTCTTTCTAAATCACAAATCTTTGAAATTGCTTCTTCCGGAATTTCATTTTTAAACAAACTGCTGTCTAAAAAGCGTAAACGGTAGTCAATACAAATCTTTTGAATGTGGTTTAAATGAAATATTTTGTCAGTTTCTAGGAGTTCAAAATCAAAATTATTCTCTTTTGTAGAAATTGGAGATTTAAGTTTTTCTTCAATTTTTTCTCTTGTTTTAGCATTTTCATTCAAAATAGTTTCTACTTCTTCTAGAATGAAATTAAGGTTTTTTTCTTTACGACGAACTTCTGATAACTTAGATTCTAAATTTATAGTATTCATATCAAAATGAATTTGAAATTTGTAATACTAAATTAAAGCATTTTTTTAATATAATTTATTCAATATGAAGGTTTAACATTTGTTCAAAAAAAATGCCTCACAATTGTGAGGCATTTAGTTATTATCTTAAACTTGCACCAAGTTCATTTTCTAAATTCTTTTGAAGTTTGTTCATTATTTTATCAATTTGTTCATCAGTTAAAGTTTTTGAACTGTCTTGAAGAATAAAACTCACAGCATATGATTTCTTTCCTTCTGGGAGATTTTTTCCTTCGTAAACATCAAACAAATTGACATCTTTTAATAATGATTTTTCAGTTTGTCTCGCAATGTTATATATAGAATCATAGGATACATTTGTATCAACCAAAAGCGCTAAATCTCTACGAACTTCAGGATATTTTGGAATATCAGTAAACTTAATTTTTCCACCAATAAGTTTTAACATCAAATTCCAGTTGAAATCTGCATAAAAAACTTCTTGTTTGATGTCAAAATGTTTTAAAATTGATTTTTTAACCGTTCCAAATTCTACTAAAGTATCGTTTCCATAGGCTACAGCAATTCCTTCGCCAAAAACATCGTTTTCAGTTGGAATATTTTTTGTTTTTTGCAATCCTAGTCTATCTAAAATTGATGTAACATAACCTTTGAACAAGAAAAAATCGGATGGTTTTTGTTTGTTTGTCCAACTTTCATTGGTATCATTTCCTGTTGTAAAAAGAGTTAAATGTTTTGGTTCATCATATCCTGATGGTAATTTGTGATACGTTTTACCAAATTCAAATAATTTTAAATCGCCTTTTCGTCTGTTTATATTATAGGAAACAGCTTCTAAACCAGAAAACAACATCGATTGACGCATTGAAGCCAAATCATTACTCAAAGGATTCAACATTGAAACATTAAATTCTTCCTTTAGCATTGAAGATAAGCCAATATAATCAATTGTAGTCAAAGAGTTTGCCATCATTTCATGAAAACCGAAAGAATTCAATTGTGAGGCAACTATATTTTGAACTTTGTAATCTTCGGTTCTAGGTGAATTACTTACTGTAGCATTAATTTTTTTGGTAAAATTAATATTGTTGTAACCATAAACTCTAAGAATTTCTTCAATAACATCTATTTCACGTTGAACATCAACGCGATAAGAAGGAATAGTTAATCCTAATCCAGCGTCAGAAATACTGTTAATTTTAATATCTAATGAAGCCAAAATTTTCTTGATAGTTTCTTTTGGTAACTCTTGACCAATTAATTTAGCCGTTTTATCAAAACTCAAGAAAACAGCAAAATCTTCAATTTTCTTAGGATAAATATCAACAATGTCTGAAGTGATTTCGCCACCAGCAACTTCTTTGATTAAAAGTGCAGCACGTTTCAGAGCAAATTCAGTAATATTTGGGTCAATTCCTCTTTCAAATCGGAAAGAAGCATCGGTATTTAATCCATGTCTTTTTGCTGATTTACGAATGCTAACCGGATTAAAATATGCACTTTCTAAGAAAATAGAATTGGTTGTTTCCGTAACTCCAGAATTTTTTCCGCCAAAAACACCTGCAATACAAAGCGGTCCTTTTTCATCACAAATCATTAAATCTTCTTCATGCAACGTTCTTTCAACATCATCTAAAGTGGTAAATTTTGTTCCAGCGGTTACTGTTTTAACAATAACTTTTCCGTTGATTTTTGAAGCGTCAAAAGCATGAAGCGGTTGCCCTAAATCATGAAGAATATAATTGGTAACGTCAACAATATTGTTTTTTGGCGTCAAACCAATAGCTTTTAATCTATTTTGAAGCCATTCAGGAGAAGCTTTCACATTAATACCAGAAATGGTTACACCACAATATCTTGGTGCTAATTTGTTGTCTTTTACGTCAACGTCAATTTTTAATGTTCTTTTATCAATTCTAAAAGTACTTACTGACGGTGTGATTAATTCAATGTTTGAGTTTTTTTGAAGTAAACTTGCGCGCAAATCTCTTGCAACTCCAAAGTGTGACATCGCATCAGCACGATTTGGTGTTAATCCGATTTCAAATACTTCATCATTTTCTATATTAAAAACTTTAGCACATGGCGTTCCTGGTTTTAGTTTTTCATCTAAAACCATAATACCATCATGACTAGTTCCTAAGCCAAGTTCGTCTTCGGCACAAATCATTCCGTGACTTTCCTGTCCACGAATTTTACCTTTTTTGATTTCAAATGCAACACCTTCTTTATCAAAAAGTTTGGTTCCAATAGTTGCTACAGGAACTTTTTGTCCGGCAGCAACATTACTTGCTCCACAAACAATTTGAACCGGATTTCCATCGCCTAAATCTACTTTTGTGATTTTCAATCTATCAGCATCAGGATGTTTTTCACAACTTAAAACGTGACCAACAACTACACCTTCTAATCCGCCAGGAATGGATTGAAATTTTTCAACGGTTTCTACTTCAAGTCCTAAATCTGTTAAGATTGCCGCTGTTTCTTCAGATTTTAAATCTATTTTGATAAATTGTTTTAACCAATTATATGAAATCTTCATTTTCTATTTTTATAAGGTCGCAAAGATAGTCATATTCAAAAAATATAACAATCCGAAAAGTCAATTATTATAACAATTCTTCAACATGTTTTTTAATGTTTGAAGCAATTTTTTTGGTTGGTAAATCATTAGCATCTTTACCAAAAGGATCTTCAATTTCTTCGGCAATTAATTCTAAACTTGCCAAAACATAAAAAGTAAAAACAACCACAGGAATACTGTAATAACCCAACGTAAAAGCATAACCAAAAGGCAAAGTCATGATGTAGAAAAAGATAAATTTTTTGATAAAAGCACTGTAAGAATAAGGAATAGGAGTGTTTTTTATTCTTTCGCAAGCGCCGCAAATATCGGTAAACGATTGTACTTCGGCATTAATTATAATCAATTGGTCGCCTGAAATTTTTCCTTCCAAATACAAATCGTTTATTTTTTGAAAAATACGTTTTGCCACTTGATTAGGTTGATGTTTAGTATGGTCAATATCTAAATCTAAATCATCAAAAAGCATTTTGCTCACATCTTCATTGGAAAGATATTTTGATAAAATTTCTGCATAACTTGGAATGATTTTTTTAAAAAAGTCTTTGTCTTTATCAGATTTTAGAATGGCGCTAAGTTTCAAAGCCAAATTACGGCTGTTGTTTACCAAAGCACCCCAAAGTTTTCTGCCTTCCCACCAACGTTCATAGGCAGTATTGGTTCTGTAGGCAAGCAATAATGAAATTACAAAACTCAATAATCCATGCATGATTGAAATGTTTTTCACATGGCTATTTTCAGCTAATTTCCAATATTCGATTTCAAAAAAACAAATGGTAAAAGTGTATAAACCAATAACAAACATCATTGGTAATAATTGTCTAAATGTATCCGATTTGTGAAATCTGAAAATAAAAGTAATCCAGTCTTTTGGGTTGTATTGTACCATTTTTAATTTTTTAACTAATATAATTCCAAATATTTTTCTTTTTTGAAAGTTCCAAAAATACAGTTTTCATAGTTTGATGTTCGGGTAAACTCATCGAAGGATCTTTTTTTAGCAAATCAATGGCTTTATTTCTTGCCAAAATCAAAATGTCTTTGTCTTTTACCAAATCTGCAATTTGAAGATTTAAAACGCCGCTTTGTTGTTTTCCCATAATGTCACCTGGACCGCGAAGCTTCAAATCTACTTCGGCAATTTCAAAGCCATCATTTGTTTTACACATGGTTTCTAAGCGTATTTTACTATCGTTAGAAAGTTTGTGCGACGTCATCAAGATGCAATAACTTTGTTCGGCACCACGACCAACACGACCACGTAATTGATGCAACTGCGATAACCCAAATCGTTCGGCACTTTCAATAATCATCACACTAGCATTAGGAACATTGACACCAACTTCAATCACCGTTGTGGCTACCATTATATTGGTTTTGCCTTCCGAAAAACGTTTCATTTCGGCTTCTTTATCAGCAGGTTTCATTTTGCCGTGAACAATGGAAATGGAATATTTTGGTAAAGGAAAATCTCTGGAAATACTTTCATAACCATCCATCAAATCCTTGTAATCCATGGTTTCACTTTCCTGAATTAATGGATAAACAATATAAATTTGTCTGCCTTTTTCAATTTCATCTTTAATGAATTTCCAAACCTTTAATCGGTTACTGTCATAGCGATGAACCGTTTGAATGGGTTTTCTTCCCGGTGGCAATTCATCAATTACCGAAACATCTAAATCGCCATACAAACTCATGGCTAACGTTCTAGGAATAGGTGTAGCTGTCATTACCAAAATATGCGGAGGAATATCGTTTTTCTTCCAGAGTTTACTTCTTTGTTCAACACCAAAACGATGTTGTTCATCAATAATGGCCAACCCTAAATTATCAAATTGTACTTTATCTTCCAGTAAAGCATGGGTTCCAATCAATATATGTAGACTACCGTTTTCCAATTCTTCGTGAATAATTTTTCGTTCGGAAGTTTTAGTTGAGCCAGTTAAAATTTTAATGTTGATGTTTAAATCTTTTGCTAATTCGGTTAGTCCGTTGTAATGTTGTGTAGCTAAAATTTCCGTTGGTGCCATCAAGCAACTTTGAAACCCATTGTCTAATGCAATCAACATAGCCATTAAGGCTACTATTGTTTTTCCTGAACCAACATCGCCTTGTAATAAGCGGTTCATTTGTGCATTGCTTCCTAAATCATTACGGATTTCTTTCAACACTTTTTTTTGTGCATTCGTCAATTCAAACGGCAAATGATTTTCATAAAAATTATTAAAATGATTACCAACAATTGTAAAAGGATGTCCTTTTATTTTATGCTTTCGAACCAGGTTTTTAGTGATTAATTGCAATTGAATAAAGAACAATTCTTCAAATTTTAACCGGAATTGCGCTTTGGCTAACAGTTCAGGACTTTTTGGAAAATGTATATTGAACAGCGCCGCATTTTTCGGAATTAATTTCAATTCTTCTAAAATGGCGTTGGGCAATGTTTCTGCAAATCGTGCTTGCGTTTCAATGAATAATTGCTGCATGATTTTTACAACAACTCGGTTTGAAATTCCTTTGTTAGTCAGCTTTTCAGTTGATGGATAAATAGGTTGCATGGCAGAACGCAAACTTTTTTCATGCTCTGTAAACAATTCCATTTCAGGATGCGCCATATTGTATTGACCATTGAAATTGGTTACTTTTCCAAAAATCACATACGGAATATTAAGCTTCAAACTTTCTCTAATCCATTTTTGACCTTGAAACCAAACCAATTCCATTTCGCCAGTATCGTCCACAAAAGTGGCAACCAATCTTTTTTTGGCTTTGCCAAATTCAACCGTTTTGATATGGATAATTTTCCCAATAATCTGAACTTCGGCAACGTTATTATTCAACTCATTGATTTTGTAATAACGCGTTCTGTCGATGTATCGATTGGGGAAAAAATTGACTAAATCTTCATATTTATGAATACCAATTTCTTTTCGCAACAATTCACCACGTTGCGGACCAACGCCTTTTAGATATTCTATCGGAGTTTGAAGAAGTGAATTTGACATTTTCAGAAATAAGTAGAGCGAAGATAGTTTTTAATTTGAAGATTTGAAAATGACCTAACTCGAAAATCATTATATTCGTAATCTATTATTACTACTAATGCGAATACTTTTTTTACTATTACTAAGTGCTTTTACTTTTGCGCAACAAACCCAAAAAGTTGACTTTAAAACGGCCAAAGGAAATCTTGCTATAAACTATTCTGAACGAAAAGTTTCTGGTTCGGTTCAGTATGTTTTTGAAGTAAAAGAATCGATAGATACCATTAAAATTGATGCTCAAAAAATGAGTTTCACTTCGGTAAAAATCAACAATAAAGAGGTGAAGTTTGGTAATTCGGGTAAAACACTCAATCTGTTTGAAGGTTTTAAAAAAGGTAAAAACAACGTGACGTTTAATTACGAAGCGTTCCCGAAGCAAACCATGTATTTCACCGGAGTTGAAGACAATTTACAAATCTGGACACAAGGTCAAGGAAAGTACACCAGCCATTGGTTTCCGAGTTTTGACGATGTGAACGAAAAGGTAATTTTCAATCTGAATATTTCTTTCGACAAAAAATACAATGTTATTGCTAACGGATTTTTAAAAACCGCTTACACTTCCGGAAATACCAAGAAATGGTATTATGAAATGAAGAAACCCATGAGTTCTTATTTGTTGGCTGTTGCCATTGGCGATTTTTACAACAAAGCCATTCCGTCAAAGTCGGGAATTCCGTTGCAGTTTTTTATTCAACCCAAAGATACCGCCAAGTTTGAACCAACCTATCGTTACTCCAAACAAATATTCGACTTCTTTGAAAAAGAAATAGGAGTGAAGTATCCTTGGAAATTGTACAAGCAAGTTCCGGTGGAAGATTTTCTGTATGCCGGAATGGAAAACACTAGCTGTACCATTTTTTCGCAAGATTTTGTGGTGGACAACATTGGTTTTAACGACAGAAATTATGTCAATGTCAACGCACACGAGTTGGCACATCAATGGTTTGGCGATTTAGTTACTGCCAAATCTGGGAAACATCATTGGTTGCAGGAAGGTTTTGCTACCTATTATGCTTTGTTGGCGGAGAGCGAAGTTTTTGGCGAAGATTATTTTTACCATCAATTATACAGGTCGTCGTTGCAACTACGCAATGCTGCCAAAACCGATACCATTCCGGTGATGAATGAAAAAGCAAGTTCGTTGTCTTTTTACCAAAAAGGCGCTTGGGCTTTGCATTTCATTCGCGAGTCTATTGGAGCTAAAGCGTTTCAAAAAGCGGTGAAATGTTATCTGAATAAATACAAATTTAAAAACGTTGAAACCGATGAGTTTTTGGCAGAAATAAAAAAAGAAGCGCCAACCTTTGATACCGAAAGTTTCAAGAAAATGTGGCTCGAAGATTATCGTTTTCAAATGGAAGTTGCCAATTCGTTGTTGAAGAAAAATAGCTTTATCGTTTCACTTTTTGAAGCACAACAACTAAGAAGAAAATCAGTAGCCGAAAACAAAGCTAAGTTCATAGAATTGCTAAAATCGGATGCGTACTATCCCGTTAAAGCGGAGATTTTATATCAAATCAGAGAAGTGCCTTTTGAGGATAAAAAAGAGTTAGTACAATTGGCAATGCAAACTGGCGATGTCAAAGTGCGCCAAGCCGTGGCAGAGTTTACCAAAGACATTCCAGAGCAATTTAAAGCAGATTACGAAACCTTGCTTGATGATGCTTCCTATGAAACCAAGGAAATTGCTTTTATGAATTTGTGGAAGAACTTTCCAGCCGATAGAAACGTTTATTTAGAAAAAGCCAAAAACTGGACAGGCGGCAACGATAAAAGTTTACGCATTATGTACCTAACCTTTGCACTCGAAAATGAAGCATTGGGTTATGAAGAAAAAACGGCGTATTTTGAGGAATTGTTGCAGTATACTTCGCCAACCTTTGAAAGCAGTGTTCGTCTCAATGCGTTTACCAGTTTGTTTGCCATGAATGTAACGGTGGATGCCTTGTATCAAAACTTGGTCAATGCTACCACGCATCACAAATGGCAGGTTTCTAAATATGCGCGCGATAAAATCAGGAGTTTGCTGGCTACGGATAGCAACAGAAAACAATTTGAAAATCTTTTGGACGCATTGCAAGATGCCGAAAAAACCAATTTGCAAAAACTTTTAAACGAAAAACCATGAGAGCTTTAGTGATTTCGGGCGGTGGAAGTAAAGGTGCCTTTGCGGGTGGCGTGGCGCAATATTTACTCCAAGAACACGGACATAAATACGACATTTTAATTGGCAGTTCAACGGGCAGTTTGCTTATTCCGCACTTGGCGTTGGGCAAGGTTCAAAAGATTCATGATATTTATTCCAATGTCAATATGCGCCGAATTTTCAATCTCAGTCCGTTTATTGTAAAACATAAAAACACCGATAGAGAACTAGTAACCATCAATCACATGACGGTTATCAAGCAGTTTATTAATAAAAAACGAACCTTTGGCGAAAGCAATAACCTGTTAGACTATATCAAAGAAAGTTTTACCAAAGCAGAGTTTCTCGAACTGCAACAATCGGCTTGCGATGTTATTGTGACGGTTACTAATCTTTCCAAGAATGAAGTAGAGTATAAGTCGATTGACGATTTTGAATACGATGATTTTTGCGAGTGGATTTGGATTTCCTGCAATTACATTCCGTTTATGAGTTTGGTTACCAAGAACGGGTTTGATTATGGCGATGGCGGCTTTTCGAGCTTGGTGCCTATTCGCGAAGCCATTAATCGTGGTGCTACCGAAGTAGATGTCATAGTGCTGGAAACCGAAGTGCAGGTAAAACCCAAAACCATCAGTAGAAACCCTTTTACACTAATGATTGATTTGTTTCAAATACTGCTCACCCAGGTTGAAAAACAAAACATTACTATTGGAAAACTTGCCGCCAAAAACAAAAACGTAAAACTCAATCTCTATTATACGCCTACGCAACTCACCGACAATGCGTTGATTTTTAACAAAGACAAAATGAAAGCATGGTGGCAGCAAGGCTATGATTATGCGCAGAACAAAAGCGAGTTAATGAGTGATAATGTGCAGTAGGTTCAGTATTTTTTTAGAAAAACAAAGGAGCTATTACGTCAAACAGCTTTAGACAGCAGTTACTTTTTAGGATTTTCCTTTTTCTTTATTCTGTATCTCTGCTTTATTGGTGCGAATTCTGTATAATCTTGCCACTTATAATTGAGATTATCTAAAAACGATAGGTCAAGATTTTTAAAATTATCAAACTCGACAGGCTGTAATTTTAATTTGTCCAAGCTATCGGTTAAAAATTGTAAATCTGGTTTTTCTATTTTAAGATTTTTGATTTTATCTTCAAGTTCCTTAATAACCAAATCTTTTTCAATTATTGCTTGCTTATGATGATTTTCCCTTTTTTCTAAATCGTGCTTAAGAAATTGTATAAAAGTACCCATTTCATCTGCGCTCCCAGCAAGTCTGTTTAAAATCATTAAAAATTGACCAAATATTGGATTGTTTTGATCATAAGGATATCTAATCGTGTGGTCAATTTCACTCCAAGCTTCTTCAAAAATTGTCCTTACTTGTATTTCTGCAAAATATTTTGTTTTATCGGGTTTAGTTTCAATTATATAATGTACTGAACGATAACCAAAAGGATGTTCTTTAACTTCACATCCAAGTTCTTCAAATTTCTTTTTATAATCAGAAGAATCTCCCTCACGATAATTTGCTACAGGTGTTTCTTTTAAATCCCAACTTGAGGTTATCATTTCATGTATTGAAAGCCAATCTTCTTTAAATAAATGTAATGCCCTTAAACCAATCAAATCGGTAATTTGAATTTTATAATTGGTTAAGTTTATATCAAGTTTTGGAGTTTTTATTTTCTTGCGGATAATTTTTTCAATTACATGCTCTGCATCTTTAATTCTATACCTTACTGAATGTACATTTGGTGTTTTCATTAATCTATTAAAGATATATATAGCAGAAGACTCAAGCTTAGGAATACTTTCAATATAATCATCGTGAATAATTTGCAGTTCAGACCAAGTTAATCCAGTATTTTTGAAATTGCTACTTTCAATATTGTATTTTTTTAGAAAATCGTTTTGTTCCATTTTTTTAGAGTTTGTATGGGTAATTACTGCCAACAATTCTTGGCTGTAAGCCTTAGCGGCAATTTAAAAATAAATATAATAAGAAATTATAGTGTTTTTAGTATTTTGGAAATATTTAGTTCATCTAAAGTATAAACAACTTTTATGAGCACTTTTTTATTCAGGCTCTTTTACCAACTTTTCAATTTCATCCTGTGTATAAAATGTTTTGCGTTCTTGGGCGCCGCAAATTTCATTCACAAATTCAAGAATAGATGGTTTTTCTATCAAATCAATTCCTTTGACGTATTCGTAAGCTGAAAGGGGTTTTCCTTTTTCTGAGTCGTGAGAATATTTGTTAGCCACTTCAAAATTATAAATTGAAACATATCGTTGTGATAAACCAGGGCTTTTTTGGTTTGCGAATTCAATTTCTTTCCAAATTTCTTCATTTAAAGTCCAAGCAGAATTTTTGCGTTTACTTTGATCCTTATTTAATATAGGTTGGTAATTAAGAACATCATCAGTTTTTTTTATTTCATAAACAAATCTAGTATCACTATCGTGAATAATGTGTTGCTTAATATTGAAATGAGAAAAAATCTTCTGAAAGAAAGGAATATTATTTTTTGATCCTGTGTTAGTAACGAAAATATCTTTTTGAGGATATTTATTTGCCAGTAACTCTCTTACCACAATTGTTTCTGTATCTCCTTCCACAAGTACAACTTCATCTGCAAAAAAAGATGAACAAATGTTTGGATCAAACCTATTAATCATTTGAACCATATTTTTTTGTTCGTCTGTTGACCCAAATAGGTTATCTCCGACTTGGTAAAGAAATGTTTTATTCTCTTTTGTTCTAACCATCCTAACTAAAGAAGTATGAGGTTTTGATATGTCAATTAATGTTGGACTGTGAGACGCACATATTATTTGAAAACAAGAATTTGAACATAAATCATAGAGTACTTTTCGCAACAAATTAATTGCCTTTGGGTGTAAGTATATTTCTGGTTCTTCAAAAAGAATTAAATAATCTTTTCTGTTTGATGCTTCGTCAGGAGATGGTAACTCATTTTTTACAACACCGAGAAAATTGAACAAGGTTTGACGAATTACTCCATGCCCATGATTTTGAACATCTTGTTTTGCGTTAGGATATTTTGAATCCCGAATAACTACTGAAAATTCTTTTTCTAAAGAAGCTGTAAAATCAAATGAGGATCCTTCAACTTGACTTATTTCCAAAGTTAAATCAGGAAAAATTTTTTGAAATTGATTGTTTGCTTGTAGACTAGTTTGTGCCAAACTTTCTTTAGACAATAATTTTTTATGAAGCGTTTCGATTTCATTTATAACTTTTTGATATGCTTCTGCTTCTTCATCTTTTAGGCTTTTAAGTACTTTTTTTTGAACTGTGTCTTTTATAAATTTAGTTAAGTCTGCGTACGTAGGAAGAGCTGGGATTCTCACAGGTGTTGGTGCTTCTTTTGTAAAATGTTGCTCTAAACCTCCAAAACCGTTTGTAACATATTCCCCTGTCGCTGGATCATAGGTTTCCTTTTGACCTTCATCTTCTAAGTTAACCCAAGTTTTTCTAAATCGGATTTTATTTTCTCCATCAACCCATTTGTCAAACCCCTTTTTATTAAAAATATTATCATCTCCATGATCTTTAAGAAAGATTGCGGAAATTTCTATAGGGATTGCAGTAGTAAAACCTAAGAAGTCACTAAGTAATGCTTTTTGTTTTGGTGTAATAAGATATTCATATGCTGTCAATAAAGAAGATTTTCCTGCATTATTTTGCCCAAAAATAAAAATAATATCTGAGTTGTCTAAGGATAGTTTTACATTGTCTCCGGCTATTGAACGAAAGTTTTTTACCGAAATTTCTAATAATTTCATGTATAATTTTTTATTGGATTTATAAAGCAATATATTTCATAACTGATAAGTATACACAAGTTGATATAACTTTTGTATTTATTTCCAAATCTAATCAATCCCTTTATCATAAAAAAGGGGGAAATCCCCCTTTTTTTTACGGGAAATCCCCCTTTTTTCAATTACGCATATAAAATAATTGCTGTTTCAAGCCAAATTATCGGCGCAAAGGGTTAAAAAAAAGTTGCTGGACGCCCAAAAAAAGTTGTTGCGAGGGTAAAAAAAGTTGTTGGGAGGCTAAGAAATGTTGTTGCGAGGGTAAAAAAAGTTGTTGGACACCCAAAAAATGTTGTTGGGAGGGTAAAAAAAGTTGTTGGGAGGCTAAAAAATGTTGTTGCGAGGGTAAAAAAAGTTGTTGCGAGGGTAAAAAAAGTTGTTGGACACCCAAGAAAAGTTGTTGCGCGGGGTAAAAAAGTTGTTGGACACCTAAGAAAAGTTGTTTCTTGGGTAAGAATCAACATTTTTTTGGGTTTTAGGTCAAAGTTTTAACCTCCAAGCTCCGAGTTTTGACCTGACAGCTCCAAGTTTTGACCTTAAATGTTAAATTTTTGAGTTTTTTTTACTTTTTTTTAAAATTTTATACAATAAATGCAATATGCTTTACGTTATATAGTTGAAGTGAGAGAAGAGGTTTTCTCACATATTTCTAACTAATATTTATAATTTATGAAGATTCAAGTTTGTAAATTAAATTTTCGGCAATACACGTTTACGGGTTTAGACACTTTTGCCGAGTTAATCCTTGGAGGATTGTATCAAAATGCGGGCATCTTTGTTACACCACCTTACACGGAGGCGGAGTTTGTGGCCATTAAAACCACATTTATCAACACCTTTGTAGAGTATGACAAATATGGTCCTTCTAAAAAAACCGATTTTGACGTTGCGTTCAATGTCATGATGGCTATGCTTAATGCTTTGGCGGCTTATGTTAATTCGGTAGCTTTGGGTGATGCGTCTAAAATTGTGTTGAGCGGGTTTGAACCTACTAAAGAAGCCTATCAGCCAGCACAACCTTTAGAAAATCCAACCAGCTGTACTATCAAGCGTTCGGAAAACGCAGGCGAAATTATTGTTAACATAGCTCCGCTAAACAATTATGGTGTGGTAAACTATGGTTGCATCTGTGTAGAAGGCAAAGAGCTGGATGGGGTAAGCATCATCAACGGCCAATTGGTTATGCCAGAAGGTGGACCATCGGTGCGTTATGATTTGAACAAATCGAAAAGAAAGGTGTTCAGTGGCTTAAAAGTTGGGGTAGTGTACTATTTTTATGTCTATGCAATCAATTCGGTGAGTGTATCGCCTTTGAGTATCGCACAGAAACTAATGGCTGCCTAAACGCGTGTTTATTGCAAGGAAAAACCCTTTTAGAAGTCGACCTGAAAGGGTTTTGTTTTTTGATACTGATGAGGTATCGTTTTTTGATGGATGATTGAAACTACGAGTACAAAGGGTTTTACTTAATCTTCCTCTTCTAAAGTAAATATTTCTTCTACTGGTTTTTCAAAAAAGCGCGCCAGTTTGAGTGCCAAAACGGTTGATGGTACATATTTTCCTTTCTCCATGGCATTAATGGTTTGACGACTCACTTCAATTTGTTTTGCCAGTTCTTCTTGAGAAATGTTTTTTATTGCTCTTAAAACTTTTAAATTATTCGTCATCGTTAGTCGTTTTATTGAGTTTGTAAATCATGTAATGGAAACGCAGTATAAAGAAAAACAACAGCGTGAAAGTATTATAAATTAATACATTTAGATATGATAAACCATATATGAATATTGTAAAAAATAAAATTAGTCCATAATTTAAATAAGTAGCCCAAACCAAACTTTCATATCTAATTTTGTTTGTAAATTCATCTTCCATTTTAAGTTTTGAAAAGCCAATTAGAATGCCGCCAATGACAAGGCAAAATAACAATACTTCGTCTAAAACTCCATTTTCAATCCAAGTAAAATACCTTTTTGAATTTAAAATAAATGTATCAGAAAAAGCAAAAACTTTAATTCTCCATACTTGATCAATATTTATATCGAATAGAGAAATAGAAATTGAAAATAAAAAGGCAGGAATAAACAGCAACCAACCCAACCATTTGAACCGATTTGGAAATAAAAATTTTGTTTTCATGTATTTAAAGATTAATGATTATGCGTCAAAAGTATATTTTATTTTACAAATAGACAAGTAAACTTTACATAAAGTTTATTTTGCTTTACTTTTTATTGCTCTTTTCACTTATTTTAGTAAGAAATATTAGTTATTGTAATTATTTTTTTATTTTTAATTAAAATTTAGTCCATGCTAGTAAAAGTTTTTGGAAGTGCCGTTTTTGGGGTAGAAGCTACAACCATTACTGTTGAAATAACAATAATTTAATGGTAGGTATGAAAAATATTTTTTAATTAATTCAAAATCAACATTATACACTTAAACAATAGTGTAAGAAATTTATTTATTGATTTTTTCTTAAGTATAATACTTGTCACCAATTCAATAAATGGGTATATTTGCAAAAATAATCGGGATATAAAACCCGATTTCTTTTTTTACTGTTCTTATAATTAAAGTATTTGATAATTCATCTGTAGAAGGTTGAGTGATTCCAAAGATGAACACAAGGTTCATCATTAACTTTAATTATTATGAATGGCAAAAAACAGCAAAATTGAATGGACACATCACACCGCTAATCTTTGGTGGGGATGTACTAAAGTACACCAAGGATGTGATAATTGTTATGCAGAATCTTTATCAAACCGATATGGTCATAAAGTTTGGGGTGATAACAATTCAAGAAGATTAATCAAATCAACTTTTACAGATATTTTTAAATATCAAAAACAAGCTGAACAACTTAATACTAAGTTCAGGGTGTTTGTTGGTTCAATGATGGACATATTCGAAAAGTCCAAAGAGGTTGAGGTTGCAAACGATTTTAATTCAACTGGTGATAAACGTGATTTCTTCTTTAATGAAGTTATTCCTAATTGTCCAAATCTCATTTTTCTACTTCTCACTAAAAGACCAAGCAACATTAATAAAATGATTCCTAAAGCTTGGAAATCAAACCCACCAAAAAATGTAATGTTTGGAACTTCACCAGTATGTGAAAAAACATCAAAGACTTTAATTAAACAATTACAAGCCGTTAACGGTTATAAATTCCTATCAGTTGAACCTCAACTTGAACAAATAAGAAATATTGATTTAAATGGTATTGATTGGGTTATCCAAGGTGGTGAAAGCGGACATCATAAAAGAAAATTTGATAGTGATTGGGGGAGAACTTTAAGGAATATATGTAAAGAAAAAAGAGTTCCATATTTCTTTAAACAAATTGATAAAGTTCAATTAATACCAGATGATTTATTAGTTCGAGAATTCCCTGAATTCCATCATTAATTTAAAATAAAAAGAGAATAAATTATGAAAATTACATTAACAAACAAACAAGCAAATGATTTAAAATTCATCCTGAATGAATTTATAAAAAGTGATATGGCAGAGGATTATCACAAACTTTTCAAATCTGTAATTAAGAAAATTGAAAATGAAACTGATGGAAGTATTATGTGGGATAAAATCGAAGTTAAATAAAATTATTGGTATGTGATTCTGGAATTATACACTATTTAATTCCAGAATTAACTACCTTAAAGAATTGCTTTTTTGTGTTTTGATTTTATAAAAATATAACCAGAAAAAAGTAGAAAAAAATATTTTCCTTTTTTTTACCTTTATCATCAATAAATTATATAGTTATGTTAAATTTTGAAAAATTAAAAGCAAATGATTTATGGTCAATTCTTGAAAATAAAAAACATTGTGTTATTGCCATAGACCAAATTACAGCCAATACAATTGGTAATGATATATATACTAAAATGAGTTATTCAATTCCTAAATTAAGTATTGAAGATGTAATTGATGTTGTCAAATTCACAACTCTATTTGATTCAAATGATAAGCAATCATTTTGGAATACGTTCATTTTATTAGCTTCAAATAAAGGTGCTGATATATATTTTACTAATACAAATGATACTGATTGTTATGTTGAGTTTAAATTTAACAATTAAAAAAATATTCAATGATTGGAATAATAGAAGTTAATACAGCACCTCATAAATTATCAATTACTTATCAAACAGATTTAACTTCAATTGGTGATATAAGCACAAGTGATTTAAAAGATTTAATCAAAATTCAATATGAACCACTTTATCCATCATTTAAAGAAGATTTTGTAAACGTATTTAAAGAATTTGAAAATGATATAATGGATAAAGTGAAACATATTATTGAAAGTAATAAAGAATTATATAAACACTTTAATATTCCGTTGAAATTTGATGAAAGTTTTACAGTAACTCTTGATTCAAACAATATTGAAAGTCATAAATTTATAAAGGCAACCAGATACTTAAATATTTCAATTAATACAAAAAATAAATGTTAAATAATAAGTTAGATATTACCTCAACTGCCATAGAAAAAGGAATTGATTTAGTAAAAGATTTTGTTGAAAAATTAGTTGGTTCAACACTTGAAGAAACTGGTCTTTTATTAGGTGATAAGATTAGGATATTTAGATTAAAAAATCAAATCAAAATGCTTTCTAAAGCACAAAGTATATGTAAATCTAATAATATATCTATTAAACAAATTTCTGTTAAAACACTTTTTCCATTGTTAGAATACGCATCCCTTGAAGATGATGAAAATCTTCAAGAAAAATGGGCTAATCTTTTAGCAAACTATGTTGACACAAAGAAGAATTTAAGTTCAACTATTTTCCCATATATACTTAGCCAATTATCAAGTGAAGAATTAGAAGTCATTGAAAAATTAAATTCAACTAAAGGTACAGTTCTTTGGGGTTTAAAAATAGATGGTATTGTAAAATCAAACTTAATCAGACTTGGAATAGCCGAAATTGTAATTAAAGATAATACAAGATTACAAACTAAATTTGAAATGAAAATAATATCAGCATTCCCCAAAAATCATAACATTAAAATCACACCATTAGGAATTGAATTTTACAATAGTTGTACAAGAACTTGAACTTTTATTTAAATGAGTTTTGACAAATTCATAAAAGAAATAATACTTTTAAATAACTAATAAACCAAAATATGACATTTAAATTTAATGCTACAAAAGGGGGAAATGTAGTTCCCGTTTCTTTAATAGTTTTCAAACAGATGTTGAATGATAGGCATTCAATTTACATTGGTGTTTTTGGAAATCAAAACGCACTTGATGATGATAAATTAGCTGATTCATCATTAGAAGAAATATATAAAGGATTCAATTCTTATTTAATGAAAAACAATATTGAATTAGATACTGTTTTACATACTAATACAAAACCAGATGAACAACATATTTATGATACATATAAAGAATACGAATTTATGTTATTCAGAAAATAAAGCAATTAATGTTAATAAATATTTCTTATAGTTTAGATTGAACCGATAGATAATATTTATCTTTGTAATGTATAACCAAAAAACATATGTTATGAATGCAAAAGAATTTATGATTAATAACCACAAGTTTGTTATTAATTATTTGGATGATTTATCCAAGCTTGAATTGATTTCAGATTACAATGATTACCGTGTAATTAATGTATCATTTACACCACAAGTATTAATGACTTTAGATGAAGCTGTTAAGATTGTTAATGAAAATGAGAATTTAATTTTGGATGAATTCATAACTGTTATTGAAGAAAATCCTGAAATGTATAAACACTTTGATTATGAATTGTTATTGTCTGGTGGTGGTTCAAGTGAATTTCCAGAGAATGGTAATAAATATTTGATTGAACTTGAAGTTAGAATTCCATTAAGAATAAAAGAGGGGGTTAATTAACCCCCTTTTCTTTTGATATATTATCCATTGCTTCTTTAACCTTTTGGACTGTTCCCAAACTAACATCTGCAATCTTTGCAATTTTCCTTAAGCTATTCTTACCAGCTTTCAATTCCTTTGCAACCTCTTTATACTTGGCTATAATATCAGCATCACTCATTGATGGTTTATTTCTTTTGCCACTAAACTTACCTTGTGCTTTTGCTATTGCAATACCTTCTGCTTGACGTTCTCTAATTGAATCACGTTCCATTTGTGCAACGTTTGCAAGTACATCAGTAATCATTTTAAATATTGAATTTGGTTTACCATTAACAAATGATGATATACCAAGATTATCAATGATTAAATTAATCTTCTTATGGTTTAAGTAATCAATTGTTTGTTGTATATCAAATGCATTTCTACCTAATCTATCTACAGATGAAACAGATATTGATTCAACATTATTGTTTACACAATTCCAAAATAATTCTTTTGCTTGTGGTCTTTCAACAAATGGAATTGAACCGCTAATAACGTCAATAAATAGTTTTTCTTCTGGGTGTTGTTTTGCTAATTGTCTAAGTGTAGATTGTGTTCCACTTGAGATTCTTATATACCTTGCTTTCATTTTGTTATGATTTAAGATTATATATTGAAACAACCACCAGTATCAGCACTCAATTCAAACTACTTGATTAATTATTTATAAGATTCTATATATTCAATTTTTTTATCAATCCGTTCTTGAAGTTCATCAAAATAAACATCTGTAACGGTTTCTTTTAGTTTACCATCTTTGATAAGATGAAAACTATAAGTATCATTCCAAGCTAATGTTATTAATAACACTCCCTTATGATGGTGACCATTTACAATAAGTATTAAACCCTTATCATAATAGTTAACTAACTTTTCAACTCCCCAACTCCAGTAAACTGGTTTATTGTGTTGAATTACTTGCAGCGTTTCAGCTGGGTTGAATTCTCTTTGAACCAGAGATTCATACAAAGGATTTTTTATTATCTTTGTCATATCTATTGTGTTTAATTCATCTGAATTAAATGCTGATTTAAAGGGTGTTCGTAGCACCCTTTTTTATTTGGTGGTATTTCAATATTTCAAATAACTTTTGTTCTTATCTTTTGAACACTTCAAAGATAAAATAAATATTTAATGTATGCAAATAAAGTATACTTTATTTATGATACAATTATAAAATATTTTCAAATGGTTTTATTGATTTAAAAGTGTACTAAACAATACCACTTTATTTTCATACAGTTTAATAATGTTTTAAGGGGGAATGTTCCCCCTTAAAATTTTTTAATTCAGTATTGGATTATTTTTTTATTATCGAAATCAATATTCCAATTTGTTTAATCAAATATGCAAGTGCATAAAATTTAAAGATTAAAACAACACCTTCAATTAAATTCATATTCAAATGTTATTTAGTTAGACAATTGAATAATCCAGTTTTTGAAATATCGAATTCAAATATATTAAGAGTATTATTAAAATACAATCTTATTAATAATTATCTTAGTTAAAAATTATACTTATGGATATTGTTATTGGAATTGTGATTTTTATTGTTGCAATTTTCATTGGAATCAAAGCCAAAGATGAACGAAAGTATTTCTATCATAATAGAAGCTTTAAACCAAAGAAAAAGAAATCTGATAAACATTGACACGGTGAACCACCTACTATTTAATCATATTTCAATGTGAGAAAAACCATATCTTTTTTAGTGGGAAATAAATTTACGGATTGGCTATGTTTTTAATGTTTTTTAATGTTTTTTTAAATAAAAAATAGTGATACAATTAAAAATTTTTTGAAAAGGGAATAGAGATAAAAATGAGAAAAAATAAAATAAGAATAATAAACTAAATACAACAAAAATGTATAAAAAATGCATAAAAGATATATAACAATGTGAAACATTTTATATATTTGTCCTGTTGTTCGGACAAGCGGACAAAATAAAACCCACCTGAACCAGCAGATGGGTCTTAAATAACAAATTGAAAGTTTAGTTAAAAAATTTTCTTAACTCTTTCACCGCTTTTGCACAAGCTAAAATTAGAAATGCAATTGCAAAAATTTTAAAGACTTCCATAAAAGGAATTTTAATATGTTAAACTTCGTTTGACACAAGAAACCAAAGTTACAGCTTTGGTTTTTTTGTGGACTTCAACTACTTCATTGAAGACAATACAAATATAATGAATTATTCAACACCCCTTTTTTGTTTTATTAACATTAGAAGCAAAGAAGTATCTTTTTTGAGATATACAACACCCTGTTTTTGGATGTAGATGTGATACTTGTATTTAGTCGCTTGTAAAAAATTGATAAACAAATAGTTATAGTCAGTTTTTGATTTTAATTTATTGGATTATATTTTACTCTTTTAATTGTGTTAATAACTTTTAAATCTTTGTTTTTTTTATATATTTTTTTAATTAATTCATCTATATAATATCCTTTTGCATTTGAAGAATTATTTGTTCAATTCTTTTTGATGATAGTTCATATTCATCACCAATCAAAGAATATCTTACTTCAACATTTTTAATATTGCTATGAGATTCCAATTTATTAAAGTCTTCAAATATTGAAATATCTCTTATTATTTGATAGGATAGAATACCATTCTTTACAAATTGGTATATAGTATCTTCATTGTTTTTTAGCAGTTGGTATTTATTCATTTTGGTTTAATCATTTTTTTTATTTTTTCGAGCGCATTCATTCTAATTTGACCAATTCTGCATTTAGATAGCTTTAGTTTCTTTGCAATTTGTATCATATTTAATTGTTCATTCATCATTCCATAGTAGTATTTTAATACAGTTTGTTCATTATGGTTTAATTTGCTCATTGCTATTAATAATTTATTTTTTGTTTCTTCATCAAATAGTTCATCATCAGAATCAAATAAACTTTCATTTGTTTTGAATAGGTATGCATTTTCATTATTCATTTTATTATCATATCTATCAATTTCAATTGATGAATAATCATTAATATATTTCAAATCGGTTACTTTTATTTCTTGTTCAAACTTTTGGGTTAATTCATCAATTGCACTTTTAATTTTTTTATCTGTTTTAACTTTATTATTTGCATTTTTCATTGCATTTTTATTGACCTGAATGAATTCAACAATTCTTTGATTAATAATGAGTGAAGCAAAGTATGAGAATTTGATATTCATATTTGGATTGAATTTTTCCACCGCATTTATTAAAGCAATATTTCCTTCTCCAATTAAATCATCAATTTCAATTACATCAATATTTGCAATTACTTTAGAATACTTCTTTGCATAATGTACAACCAGTTTTAAATTGCTTTCTAATATTTGATTTATGGCACTTTTATTACCATCTTGATATGATATAATCAATTGGTTTATTTGTTCATCTGAAAGGATTTTAAGCTTGTTTAATTCCTTATAGTATTGTTGATTCATTTTCAGATTCCTTTATGGATTTGTTATCATCCTTTTTGGAATCTTTTAAGAAGCTAATAGCCATTTCTTTTAGTTTTTTTACTCTTTGGCGAATTTCTTCAAGTTCAAAATCTTTTTCTTTTGTTTTCATATTTATGTGTTTAATAATAAATATCAAGAACTTTTGAAAAGTGAACTTTTTGATGAAATTTTTTTAAAAAAAAGTTATGGTGTCAATTAGAATATACCAGTTGACACCATACTTTATTTTCTTTATTAAAAGTTAGCCATTTGTTCAATAACTTTTACTTGATTTTGTGAATAGTTAATATCTTGAACAGATACAACTGGAGTAGGTAAAGTTGAATTAGCTTGTGCTAATTTGTAGGCTAATAAATCATAATCAATTGATGTGTTCTTTGTATAGATTGAATTAATTGATGGTATAGATAATGGATAAGTTAAATTTGGATTAAGTCCGTAATCATTAATACTTTGTAGCAATGGTTTAAATTTGGCAGTTGCTTTTGCATTAATAACAGATTCACCTTTTGAAAGCATTGCTGGTATTGAATCACTTGTTGAAGTACCAGGACCGTCAATATCAACTTTACCTTTTGCTAATTTTACACCAGTAATTTTTGCTACTTGCAAAGCACCACCAGCAGCTATTAAACCAGCTTGAAAGAAAGCATTTGGAGCAAGTGCTGCTGTCAATGGATTTGCAGCCAAAGCCAAACCAATATTTCTTGCTTCATTGAATTTCTTAATGGTTGATAATACAACTTCTGCTGTTGCAGCTGCTTTAAATAGAATTGTATTTTGATTTGCTAATCCTTTGATTCCATTTAATAATTGAATTTCTTGGTTAAGTTTAAAGTCTGCAATTTCTTCATCCAATGCTTTTCTTTTGGCAGCATATTTTGAATTAATTAATTCAACATTAGCACCAGTCTTTGCAGCTGCATTTATTTCTTGTTCTTCATTTCTTTTTAATTCAGCTGCTCTAAAAGCAAAATCATTATCAGATTCAATTTGGTCAGCAATTAGTTTATTTTCTAAATCGATTGCTTTTTTAACTTTATCTGCTTCTGCTTTTGCTAATGCTGCTGCTTCTTTATCGGCTGCAAATTTGTCATCAATAGCTTTTATTGCAGTATTATATTCTTCTGTAGAGATTATTCCAGCTACAAGTTTTTTTGTTGCAGCTTCTGCTTCTGCTTCTGAAACTCTATTTAATCTTTCAATTTCCCCAGCAAATAATTTATCATCTGTATAAATTGAATTGTCTAATTTTGTTTTATTATTTGAAATGAATATTTCTAATTCTTTATCTGCATTACTTGCAACAAGTTCAGCTTGTTTTTTAGCATAATCATTTTTTAGTTTTAATTGTTCAACTTGAAATTTTGTTTCAGTTATTTTTTTTGCTTCAAATTCCTTTTTAAGAACTTCTAATCTTTTGTTCAATAACGTTTCTTCAAGTGCAATTTCATCTCTCATTGATTTTTTTCTAATCCCTTGTGATTGGATATATAAATCAATTTCATCTTTGTTTTTTTGAATAAGTGCATCAAGTGCTTTTTGTTCAGCTGCTTGTCTATCTTTTTCAATTTGTGCTGCTTGTGCTGCTGCTTCTTTTCTGGCTGCTGAGGTAACTCTTATTCCTTCAAGCTGTGCATCTTGACCTTTTTGTTGTGTGGTAATTAATTGTGCTTCTAAATCGGCTAATTCTTTATTTTCTTCTCTACTTGTATCATTCAATGATTGTTGAATTTTAAGCTTTTGAATTTTTAATTTAAGAATGTTTGCTTCTTTTTCTGCTTCTTCAGTTTGAAGTCTTACAATTTCATTTTGGGCTTCAACTCTTTCATTAATATTTCTTGAAGTATCTTTTGCAATAAGTTGTTGTGCTTTAATTAATCCTTCTGTTTTTGCACGTTCTTTATTTAAATTGATTTCTGATTTTTCAATATTCTTTGTTATATCATCAATTTCTTTTCCTTTTGCAGCTGCTTCATCTAAAAATTTACCAGTAGCTTTTGCACCATCAGCAATTTTATCTGTTAAGTTTTCTACACCAGTACCAGCTTGTAAAACACCATTGGTTACTTTTTTAAAATCCAATTCAATTATACCTTGCAATATTTCACCAAACGCTGTGAATCTGTTAATCAAATTTTGCTTAACAAAATCTGCTAAATCTTCAAGTGTTTTCTTTGGATTGCTAAATGCTTCAAAAAGGAATTTTCCAACTTGTTGAAGAACTCCAATCATTGATTGAAAAATTGCTTGTAATGGTCTGGTAACAGCTGTTATTTTATCAATACCATCTTGTGTAGATTTTAGGTAAGTAATTAAACCACCAAGAACTAAACCAATAGCACCAATTACTGCACCAATTGGGGTAGCTAAAAATGCTAATGATGCACGGGTCATACCAATGATACCCTGACTAACCGCTTTTAAGGAATTTGTTAATAGATTACCAACACCACCAGCTTCTTTTGAACGTTGGATAAACCCACCAATACCACCATTAAAGATATTTAATTCATTAAATGCTTCTTTAATTTGATTCTTGTAGTCACCAATTCCAATTTTTTGTTGTTCGAGTGTCGATACATTGGCTTTTATAAATGCATTATTTTCATCAAGTTTTGCATTAATTGCAGTTAAAGCTGTTTGACCTTCAACTGTATTAACATTAACTTGATTTCTTAAGGTTAATAACTGTTTATTGTTTTCCCTTGCAGCAGCAATTGATGTATTTTCTTTTTCAATAGCTGATGAAATTGCAGCAGAAGCTGTTGCAAATGCATTATTAGCATTTGATAATTGAGTAACTACATTTTTTTGAGTATTGTATGTAGATTGTAATCTGGTTAATTCAACTGCATTTTTTGAATATGCATCTGAATTAGCTTGATTACTATTGGTTAATTCTTTTTGGGCAGCTTTTAATTTATCAATTTCTGCCCTTGTTTGTGTCATTTTTGAAATTAAAGCTTGGTTATCTATATCCAAGCTTAAAAATTCTACTTTGTTTGCCATTTCTATTTCATAGTATTAGCTTTTTTACGTTATTGAATTGCTTTATGAAAGCATTGAATTTGATGTTAAACCTTGTGATGATAATTGAATACTCCAAGGTATAGTTGTATCAAAGAATTTATTTGGTAAGTCAACTTCAACAAAACCATTTGATGGTGTTAAATAGTATGTTTGTGTGACTGGATAAACAAATGATAAAGATGCTGTTGCACTTAAATTTATAACTTCATTTTCTGTTCTATCAGATATATAATTAACTCTTACTTTTCTTGTATTACCTATTACAGATATAGTTTGTAGACTTGTAATAATAAAGTATGTAGCAATTGGTGCTGGTGGAACATAAGTACAACTACCAAAGTTTTCACCACTAACAATATTTGAATAAATTGTTGTTGGTGGGAATTCAGCAATAGATAATTGGAATTGATAATAATTACCAGCCATTACATCAAATGTTACTGTATTAGTATAACCAGTTGCATAAGTAGTACCATTGTAATAATACTGTGGTTCAAGTATTGGTGGTGGTATAGTTCCAAAACTATTAGGGAATCCATAAATTGTTATTGGTGTAGTTGATTCAGCATCTGTAGTATATTCAAGTGTTACTGAACAACCACTTATTGAAATAGAAGTTATAGTAATACCACTTGGTGGAATAACCTCTGGTGCATCAATTCGTTTTTGATAATCAACTTCAATAAGTTCACATCTTGTTATTTTACCATTAGTGAAATTTGAAATTTTATTTACCAAATAATAGCTACCAAGTTGTTTTACATAAATTAGTTTTTTGAAATCAAAATTTTCAATATCACTTGGTTTTAAATAAAAGTCAACTAAAAGTACCTTTGCATTATCAAGTATAGATTCAATTGGTAAATAATAATCATATATAATTTCTTTGAATGATAATCTATCATAGTTTGCAATTGGAAAATTTGAAATAGTTTGAAATACATTTAATTTTTCACTACCTATTTTCATTGATGAACCAACATAATCTTCACTTCTAAGAAAATAATATCTACCAGTTAGTTCTTTATATTTTACTGTATTGTCATCTTTGATTTCTTTATTCCAAAATTTATAAACTCTCTTATCATCACCTATAAATCCAATACCTTTTCCATCATCTGGGGAATAAATTTTTGATTCAATTATTGTAGTTTCATCTTTTAAATTAACATTATTAACTAATATGAATCCATCATTGAATTTTTGATTTTCTTCATTATATCTGTACTTTAAAAAGTTCTTTTGACCATAATTATTTAAAATGTATTTTTCATTGTATGTGCCTTGAAATTTATCTGACCAATCCAGTTGATTTTCACCTTGTAATATTTCATCAAGTGTCAAAAACTCTATATGATTTTCATATTTATCTTTGAACATTGTAAGTCCAAATCTTTGCATAATTTCATTGACAAAATCTTTAACTTGAAAATCAATTAAAGCTTCATTGAAATTTGTTTCATAACCAATAATTAAATCAAGTGAAGTTGTAACTGAACCCATATAACTATTATCAAAATACAATGGTGAATCAAGTAATAGTTTATCATTTACAGCACAACCAAGTATTACACTTTCATTTGCTTGACCATTGATAACTCCCCAAGTTTTTAAAACATTTGATTCTGAAAACAAATAATATCTAACTGAACCATTTGGTTGAGAATTAAGATAATAATTACCTTCTGCTTTTAATCTGAATGACCCATTTTGTTTTATTCTTATATATCCATTTGCATTATCAGCTTCTGGTGTATCAAATGGTTCAGGAAAACATTTTAAAAAAAATGAAAATGTGAACCAATCAGTAGTATTAGAACCAATAGATGAAGCTTGTGATGAAATAGGGGTAACTATTGGTTCATCAGTTGGAACTGGTTTTGGATAGGTCATATATAAGTTGGTGAAACTATCACCACTAAATACTGAACCTGAGTATGTGAAATTTGTAAAAGAAAATACTCTATCCCATATATAACTAACCTTTGCAGATGGAATCTGATAATCAATATTTATATCAATTGTAGTTGTTGTTCCTGAATCTGTATAAGTGTTTTTCCCATTATAATCAGTTATAATGTATTTGTAATTTTTTGTTGTTGATGTAAAACTATCAACTACATTATCTATGTTTTTTATATGGTCAAGTTCAGAAACATCAACATCAGTAATTGTTTTGTTTTCAATAGTTTTAAAGAAGTCAATATTCCCATCATAAACAGTTATTTCATAACTGTTTTCAGTTGATTGATTAATAACTGCCCAACCATTATAGATTATACAATTATTATCAATAAAGTATTTTACATTATTTTTTTGATATGGTTTATTACTACTGTTTCCAACAACATTTAAAAAATCCATAGCCATTATATTATTTGGGGTTTTTGGGATTTTTATATTTTTAGTAAAGTTGGTTTGTCTATTAGATAACATAGCCAAATCATTTACTTGAAGTGTTCTTGAAAATTGAGTTGATGAATTTTCTAATTCTATTAATATATCATTGATATATAATCTTTCATTCATTATAAACTATGTGTGAATAAATCTGGTAATGTTATTGTTACTTCCAATCTATGATTGGAGTTTTTATTATTAAAAGAGAATGAACCATCATTGAGTTTTACACCAATGAATTTTCCATCTTCTAATAGATTAAAAGGTGTTTGATGAATATACATTTCAACTTTAGCAGAACTTAGAATTGAACTTAAGTATTCTTTATCTTCATCTTTTAATGAAGTTTTTAATTTCATACTTGATGTTCCATTTTTCCCAGTTATATTACTTGTGCTTTTTATATTCTGCAAATTGTCATAGTTACCATTTATCTCATCAATTGTTTTGAATAGTTTAGATTCATCATAATATGGTTCAAATAACCAATAAGAATAGCTTCCAAAATCATTGAACCATTTCAAATAAACACCACATTTTGATTCAAATCTTTTGATTCTAATATTTGCTTTTAAAAGGTCATTCACATAAAATTCAACAAGATTTGTAGTTGTGGATAAACCAAGTGCATTATCATTTGCTATTGAACCATCTGATAAATAAAATCTTTTCACTTCATTTGTTGTAGCTGAAAATATTTCAGATTCTGATATGGTAGTAATGTTTTTAAATTGAAAAGTATCACCATTTTGCAATCCATAAAAAGCAAAATCAATTGGATAACCTTCAAAATATGGTAAATGATAATCCAGATAATTAGAAGTAGGTAGTAATACTCTAACATTACTATTAATTGCTGCTTTTTCCTTGTAGTTAATTAACTGTTCAACATTTTTCAAAAACACATAATCCTTTGTAATTGTATCTGCTGTTGTAGTAGTATAAACAACAATGAATGATGAAAGTGATAATGATAGTGTTTCATCATCATATATTGTATCATCATTTAAATCTGGAATGATTTCATCATTAAAATTATTCTGATTGATTAATACTTTTACAATATCCTTATAATTGAAATTAAAGGTGTTGTTGATTGGATATATTCTAAATGGATTTGAATTGATGAATATTTCAGAATATGTTACTCCAGTTAAAGAAGTAGAATATTCAACAATTGAATCATTATAAGCTGGGTTAATATCTAAAAGGTCTTTTTGAAATATAATCATTATTTGTTATCAACTAATTTGGTAATCAATGCTGAAATTTCATTTGTGAATGCATTAACATTGATTTTATTTATCTTTTCAAGAATTGAATCAATTCTTTGTGGTGTTATTACTTGGTCATAAACCAATAAATGGTTTTCTTTATTTGTACCCTTTTCACCAATCTTTCTTGCAATTAAATAAGCAAGTGTTGAAATCTTCATTTTTGATTCAATTGGTGTGATTCCTTTTTGGATAATCCACTTTTCAATAGCTTCAATTGGTGGTTGTTTTCCTTTAATTCTACCAGCCAAATAAACATATCCACTTAAGGTTGCTTTATTAGGTTCATATCTAATTTCTAAACCATTTTCAAATTCTCCAGAAGTTCTTTTACCACTTGCATTATAAGCTTCAATTATATCAGCTTTTAATGCTTCCATTTCTTGTTTTATTATGGCATCATTATCTATAAATTCCATAATAAATTTATTTTGCAGAAAGATTTATTATTAAACCATCGGCATTAAAATCAAAATAATTGATTACTTCAATTGTTTTTAAAAATTGAATATCCAAGTTGTTACAATTGATTCCATCAATTATTAGTTTTTTTGAATCGTCAAGTAATGGTTTAATGTAGTTTTCATATCTGAATTGGTAGGTTTCAGATAAGTTAGATGGTATTACCAACATCAATTTTACATTGTATGTTTGAGATTCAATACCAGCATCTGAGAATCTGCTGTCAATTTCAATAGGTTGAACAAATAGATAGATTTTATTTGGTTCCATATTGTTGTTTAGATTCAAGAAATCTTCTCTACCATATTCAAAAACCCAATCATTATTTTCAGCTATTGATTTTAATAAATCATACATTATTTTTTAACTTGTTTTTTTCTTTGTAATTCAGCAATTTCTCGTTGAATTTTATTCTTTTCCTTATCCATTTTTAATTTTACAAATACAGTTTGATAAGGTAGTTTTTCGATTTCTTCCCATTTAAGAACATCACCGTTTGCAAGTGAATCTAAAAGGTTAAGAACTCCGAATATTGCCATTCTTTCATTGGCATTTACAGCATTGATAAATTCATCTTCAAAATCATCAAACCAGTCTTTGATTTCATTTTCAATGATTTCAATGATTTCAAGTTTCATCTTAGAAATAATACCGTAAAAAGTAGTTATAGTAAAGTTTAAAATATCATTATCTTGAACATCAACTATCATTTTAATTGAATCAATAAGTGATTGAATATTAGATTCAAATAGATTCATTTTTATTTCAAATACTTGATGAAATTTTAAGCTTCTAATATCATTTACTATTAGTGTTTTAGGACGTTTTTTAAACCATTTATGATACCATTTATAACTTGGGTTTGGTATTTCATTTAATGGCTTTAAATGGTCTAAAATTGTTATATATTCTTGGACTTTATCAAAATCATCCAATTCCAAAAAGTCCTTTACTTTATAGTCAATTATCTTCTCCATCTGAAAGTTTTATAACCACCGCTTTTATTTCCAAACTTCATTAAGAAAAAGTATCTTAAGCCATCCAATCCGTGATTAAAATCATCAATTGGAATTGATAAATCTTTACCTTCTTTATCTTTCATCCAAACATAATTTTGGAGTTCTTTAATAAGGTTGGTACTTCTTGATGTTATTTTTATTGGTTGTGATTGTATTAATTGAATACCATAGCTAATTGAATCTTTTCCTTTAACAACTGGTAATACATTTAATCCATATGATTTTAATTCAGCAATTGTTTTTGGTTCAGCTGAATCAGCATATATTATATTGTTTTTCGCATTAGTACCTTTGATTAGATTAGCAAGTTGACTGTTCAATAATCCTTTTTGATAAATGATTTCATCAACAATGATTTCTCCATCATATCTATAAACTGAAACAAGTGCTGTTGGGTCGTTTGTAAACCCAAAATCAATACCTGAACCAAGTAATTCTGCATCATCTGGTAATTCTTCAATTTCTGACCAATCTTTATAAACTGAACCTGATTGAATCCCTAATTGACCAAGCCCCATTACCTTCCATCTATTAGCCCAATATTCAGATGTAAGGGCTTTGGCTTCCATACTTTCAATTTCTGCCTTGATTTTTTCATCTAAATATTCATTATCTCTGAATGTTAGAATTGTAAAATCAACACCTTCTTTACCAATTAATTCAGAATGAGCCCAAAATGATGAAGTAGGGTTGAAGTCAATAAAAGTGAAGTTCTTTGTTCTTATGTTTAATTCATTAAAAGCTTCAAATGATATATTGTTTGCCTCATTTATGAAAAGAATATCCCTTCTTGAACCTCTTAATTTTTTTGAATCATCGGCAGAAAAGAATTCGAATTTGGAATCATTTAAATGATATGTTCTATCAGTTTTATTGTGTGCTGATTCATCATATAATCCCATTGAAGTTATAATATCAATAAAGTCTTTGTAAGCACCTCTTTTAAGTACTGGTATTGATTCTGCAACTATTGATATTTGTAATTTTTTCTTAAGAGAATAAAGAATAAGATATTGAATTATTGAATAAGTTTTACCAGCTGATGTTCCACCTTGAACTACTCGAATAGGAGCATTCAAATAGTAAATTTTACTGAATGCAGTTGATGGTGTGATTTTCATTAAAAACCATAATCTTCTTCTTTGTTATCAGTTGATTCAACTTCTGGTTTTATTTTAATTTGTTTTGGTTTTACTTCTTCAAAATCAACATTGATTAAGTTTTCAATCATCTTCTTTTGTTCAAGATTTGCTGCTGTAATTTGAATGATTTGAGTTTCTTCATTCTTATTGATATTTTCAGTTACTTGTTTAAGGTTATACTCTTCAAATTTTCTTTCTAATATCCAAGCATAACGAACCCAGTAACCTGATTTTTCATTTTTCAAGCTATTTAGCAAAGCTTCTTTTTCATTAATCAAAGCTTCTTGAACTAATTCAATAAATTGTTCACCTAATTCTTCATTTGGTGCGAATTTCCCAGCTTTCCAATTTTTGAAACATCTTGTGGTAATTCTATCTTCAATTGGTAGTTTTTTGTTGACCAGAAAAACAAGGTCTGTATCAGTAAGAAATACAATGTTTCTCTCTTCAAGTACTGATTTTAATGCTGGAATCCATTTTTCCATTTTAAAAGGTCTTCCAACTTTATTTTTATCATTTTGTTCATTCATAATTATTTCTATTTATGGAAATAATACTTCTGAACCAGATGAAAGTAAAGTGATAGGTAATAAAAAAGGGAACTTAATGTTCCCTTTATTCTTCTATTTCTTGATTGTCATTATTGTTTATAATATCACCAAGGTCTTTTTTGAATTCTTTGCCTTTATTGAACATATCTTTGACTAAAACCCATAAAGATTTATTACCAAGTTTCATTGATGTTTGATTAAGTGATTTTAATTCAATGTAGCACCATAAAAGAGTTATTGCTTTTGTGATTAATAGATTTACACCCATAATTGAACCTTCAAAAATGTGTTTGTCAATTAAGTATGCTAAAACAATAGCACCCATATAGAAAAAAGTTTTAACAACAACATTGAATAATAGATTACTTCTAAATGATTTTAATCCGTTTAATTTAATTGTTGTGTAAATGCCAAATACAGTATCTGCACCAACAAATAATGAGCAGATTATAAGGAATGCTTTTATTGGTGTAAGTATGGTAATTACACTAATTAATAGTGAAAATAAGAATGATTTAATTTGAAAATCAAATACATATATATTGTTAAAGTTCATAGTTCTTTTAATAATTAATTTTAATATGTTATTTATGTTTAATTAAAAAAACTATAATTACCGCCACCTTTACGATATTGTAAATTAGTATAAATACCTAAACCACCATTATAATTTAAATTTCTTGTATCATTATAATTTGTTGTTTTCCAGTCTGCAACATTAACCCAACCAAGATTTCCAATACAATCAACATAAAAACTTAAAATTACATTTTCAGTAGTTGCACTTGTTGTAAATGATAATGTTTCCCAATTTCCGTTAGCAGCAGCAGTTGTTGTATTAACTACAGTATCTTCATATATACCTATAAGTGGGTTTCTCTCTAAAATTAATCTTGGTTCACCACCATTATATGCTGTACCATCAGCTAATACTGATTTTCTAACTTTAACTGATATATTACCAGTTTGACCAGATTTAACTGGTATGTTTACTGTGTTTGAAAATGTTTTATAAATTGTAGATGCTGGTGTAAGTCTTAAAGTATTTTTTGAATTATAAAGAATGCTTGTATCAGTTCTTAATTCACCATTACCCTGAATTTCTTTATAATTACCACTTATACCATTGTGTTTAATTGAAGTAATAAATTTTGGTCTATTTGCTGTTGGTTGAAATGATGAGCCCAAATAAATTGATTCAGTTCCATAAAATAAACAGTTTGATAAAATTACATTACCAACACTTAATGAACGTAAACAAGCTAAACTAAAGTGACTATTAACACCATCAGGACGTTTTCCAAAAGTAACATCAGCAATATTTAATGTATCATAATTAATTTGACTATTGTTAAATGCAATTAATCCAATTGAAGTAGTATATGGTGATTTACCACCCCAGATATAACCACCTTTTACAATAAAATTTCCTTGTAAAACACCAGTTGGGTCAAAGTTGTTTGTATTACTATGTAACTTTATATTACTCATCATATGTTTACCAGTTCTATCACCATTTGTTACACCAAATGAAGTCAATCTTACACCAACTGCACAATTAAAAATAAGCCAATTATTTAATTCAATATTTGTGTAAGTAGTACTTACTTGATAACCATATAAAGCACTATACAGTTTATTGTTATTTGATTCAGTTAAAGTACCAGCAAAAAGTCCAGTAGTACCAAACCAACCAGCAATACAAAGATTTACTGCTGATGATATTGAATTATCATTTCCTAAAATAACACTTACACCAGTTGATGAATTAGAACCAATATAAACTGAATTTGTAGATAAACTTGATAAAGAATTTATACTACCAAAATTGAAGAATACACAACTATTTATTGTATTTAATAAGTTTGTATATGCATTTAATTGTGTTACAGCTGTACCAGTTTGCCAAAATGAACAATTTTCAAATGTTAAAATATATGATAATAATGATACATTAGTTGTAATTATTAAACAGTTAGCAAATTCAGCATTTTTAAAATTTGAAGTTGGTGTATTAATATGTTGTAAATTGATTCTGGTTCTAAATGATGTTGTAGTACCTATTTTAATCCTTTTCGATAAGTTAACTATATCAGCTTGTATATATTCAGATGAATCACCATCGTGAAAATAAGTTAATGTATTACAATTTAAAGTTGTACCAGAAGCATCAGCAGTTAAAGTTACTTTTTCATATTGAGTAGTAGTTTTAGTTGTTGATGCAATACCAATCACATCACCATTTTTCCATCCAGTTGAAATATCAGTTGTTAGTGTTGTTGCACTTACAGCTGCATCTGAATTTAATAATGCTCTATGAATAATATTTGTATCACATTTAGTTTCAATTGTTCCATAGTGGAACAATTGATATTGATAATCTGATGAACAATTAAATTCTAATAAAGCAGTAGATGTAATTGGAAATGGAGTGGATGTATTACCAATAGTTAATGTTGAACCTTTTGCAACATACATATCACCATTTAAACGTAATTTATAATTCGTCGAACCAGATACAGCATAAGATAATTTGCCATAACCACCAAGATAAACATTACCAAATAAATCAGTAATTGTATTATTCATTGTTACTGTTGTGGCACTATATACACCAATATTAGTATGTAAACTTGGTATAATCAATGTATCACCTGATGCTGGTGCTTGATTTGTTGATGTAATTAATGCTCTGCTCCAGTTATTAGTAGTTCCATTAGTATAAACTGTACATTGATTAGAACCAGTATTAATAAACATTCTAATATTATAAGCTTCACCAGCAGATAATGTTACATCTGAATCAAATTTAAAATAAACCCATCCAACATATTCTGAATTTATATTACCAGTATTTGGTAAATCACTTAATGAAATAGTTACATCTTTTACAATTGATGAAGTGGTCGCATTATATAATCTCATTGTCATATTAACTGAACCAACACCTTTTATTTGAATTGCAATACCTGAAATTGTAATTGCACCAGTCGTAAAATTTGCTGATGCATTAGTTGTTGTGGTTGTAAGAGTTGTTGAATTAACTCTACTATCTAAATATGAAGTAGAATCAACTAAACCCCAAGTTGAAGCATTTGTAAAATTTCCGTTTTGTATTGCTGTTAATACTGCCATTTATTCAATATATATTTCTTCATTATAATTTAAAGTTTCACTTAATATTTGAACTATTGATTCACATCTTTGAAAAAGTGTGTCACTATCTGGTTCAACATCAAAGCTAATACCTGATAATCTTATAAATTCATCATTATAGTTTATGTTTAAATCATAAACCACTTTATTATTAATTATAGATTTGTTTAATATTTTAACTTGCATATCCTTTAAGTGATAATGTAGCTTTTGTTATATCAGTACAAGAATTAACTGTGAATCTAATAATATCACCTTCATTAATACTTGTAGTCCATCCAGTTAAAGTTGAATCTTGATTTTTTATATCAGATGTTATAAATGGATTATTACCACCAGTAATTGTATCACCACTTGTTGGTGGAAAATTGGAATAAACATCTTTTGTTACACTAATATTTATATCACCTGAAACATCAGCTAATAATGTATAATTAGTAATTATTATATTTTTAGGAATAATTACATCAACATAACTATCTACATCAATATCACTACCACCACCATCAAACGTAGCACCAAATGAAATTTCAACTGAACCAGATGGAGTAGAACCAGATGAAACAGTTGTACGATTTACTGAAATGAATTCAGCATAAATTTCACTTGTTTTAGTGAATTTAAATATTGCAACTTCATTTGGTTGAAGTGTTAAATCACTTTCATCTGGGAATTTCATTACCAAATCAACACTTGGATGATTGTGTGATAAAATAACTTCTAAATTACTTGAATTAGCAATTTTAATTTCTTTTCCAACATATAAGTAAGTATTTAAAAACTCTGTACTTGTTGTAAAACCTTTTACACTTGTTGTACCAGTTGAATAAATTCTAAATGCACTTGATTCATTAATCAGGTTTGGTGCAATATTTCCAGTATCATAAATTGGTATTTCTGTAAATTCCTTTTTTTCTACATATAACAAACCAGTTATTGGAGTAGATGGTGTTCCAATTGCATTATCACTAACTACCATTTGTGTTATATAAACTGAATCAATTGGAATAATAGGAGCAAGTGCAATACCAGTTGTTTCAACTCCAGATATTCTTTGAATTTGATATTCAGCATTACCAATTATTATATCAATTCTTGTATTTCCTGATGATGCAAATGGAACTGATAATACTGTTTCAGTTAGTGTTGAAAATGTTACACCATTAATTAACCATTCAGCATATTCAATTGTTACATCATTTGAATCAACTGATATATCACCAACTGAAACTAATTTTGTTGCATTAATATCTTGAACTATATAGTTAAATTGTTTTGCAAACAACAAAGTTGACAAAGCTGCCATTAATGCAGATTGTGAAGAATATGTTATTCCATTAACTTGAATTTGAGAAAAATGTGTTGAACCTAATAATTGATGATTTGTATCATAAGCATTGTGTACAGCTATATTTGTATCACCTTGCTTTATTATGATAAAGTTCTTTGGATAGGTTAAACCATTTAATTTAAAGTTATTTTGGTTATTAGTTGATTGAAAAATTTGCATTATAGTTTTCTAAATCTAAATCTTCTATTACTTGTTGATTCTCCAGTAATAGAATTATTTTTCCAGTTTGGGAATTTTGATGTATTTGAATTCAAATAGTATCTAATGATTTCAAGTTTTGATGATGCTAATTTTAATTGAAAGTTTGAATAATCTTTTAAAGAATTTCTATCTACTGGTTCACTATTATTATTATGCTTTATAACAGCTCCAAAACCAGTTAAATTAGTGTTTACAACAAGAATATACTTTGCCATAAAATAATCAGCTAAAAGGGCTTTAATTCCATTTTGATAATAACTTACACCACAATAATTAAAGGTTGAACCAGATAATAAATCTTGATAAATTGGATTATCAAGATTTGATAATAAATCAAAATAGAATTTATCACCAAGTGCATCTTTCAAATCGGTTAATTGTGCTTCTTCAATTATTGAAATGATTTTTGTATCACCACTAATTGCATTTGCTGTTTGACCAATATCTTTATAATCTAATAGATTAGATGGTGTTAATATTTGATTCATTTGATGCTGTTTTTTCTATTTTTATTATTGGTGTAATTGTCCAATCATTTGATGGATTAATTGGTAAATGGAATTTTGAGAAAATCAATTGAAAAGCATCTGAAATTTTATTTCTAATAGATTCTTTTTTCTCCCATTGTGTAATTTTTGCTTCTTTTAATAAAGCACCAGATTGACCAAAAATAGAATTATCTGAATCATCAATTAAAATGCTATGAATATCAAATGATTTTCTGATTTTCTCAGCAGCTGAACGTTCAGTATGAATGTATCTTGCATCATCAATATTTGAATCAATATTTTGCACATAAATTTCATCCTTAAGAATATCAGAATTAAGTTTACTTTCTATCAAAAAAACAGTTGCTGCATTTTCACCGCCCATTCCCTTTTTTATACAATCTTCAAATTCTCTGGCTTCATCTTCATCATCAAATGGTTTAGTATGTATAAATTTTACACCAATAAAACCATTTTCTATACCATTGTAAAGGAATTTATCAATTCCGTGTTCATTATAGGATGGTATTATTGCAGCATCTAAATCAGAACTTGAATAAATTTCATTATAATCAGTTGATAGATGTAAAATCTGACCTTTATATTTGTTCCATCCACCAGCAGATTCAACTTGTTTTTCAATGATTTCTGGTTTTGGATTAAATCGGTCAATCAATACAAAATCTTTTTTATCTATCTTTTTATTTTTTTTCTTATCCCAATTATCGTAAACAACAAATTTTCCTGAATAACCAGTAGAATCAGCTTCACCTATCCTTACTCGTTCAGATATTATTAAATCAACACTTATAATTTGGAAAAGTGCATTATAATTAAGGTGTAAAAAAACATTGTTTTGTTTTGCAAATTCCTTAGAACAAACATCAAGTAATTGATTTATATTAAGTTCTTTTTTATTTACAATTAAATTGCTTTTATCTTTTACATTTTGAGTAAAATTAAACCCTTTACCATAAATATTAGAAGCATTTATTTTTATACATTGTTTTGCAGTTACACTTCTACTTGCTAAACTTGAAATGAGCTGAGGATAACAATTATCATCACCCCAATTATGTATTCCATTTATTTGGTCATATTTAATTGATAATCTATTATCAACATCAATTAGTTTTACTTTCATTATTCATTTTCATTTTCTTTTTCGTTATCTTGGATTAAATCCATCCAATTTTCAGGATAAGATTCAAACATTGAAATTCTATTTGGGTTTGCTTTTAAAAATGCAATGCAAGTATCATCATCTGCATTACTATGTGATATGAATTTTCCATTTCCAAAACTGATTTCTACAACACCAATATTTTTTCTTAATTTGAATTTTCCATTGGTTATTATAGATAATTTTTCAACTCCAGATTCAATCAATTTCTTGTAATAAATTGGGAATTTGTCTTTACAAGTTGAACAAGTTTTTGCATTGAAAATGAATTTATAATATTCTATTAATTCAGCTTTTAAATCTTTGTCTAAATTCAAAGATTCAAATGGAATTTCAAGTAAGTTTTTAAGTCTATCTACTGTCATATATTTTAGTTTATTTTAAATAAAAAAGGTAGGTAGTTATTATGAACTACCTACCTTAATTATACTGTTTCAGAGTACTTAAGTAAAGTACTATTGTGCGAATAAATTATTAAACTTAGTTTTAGTTGTTGTATAATCTGTTTCCAAATAAACATTATATGGATATGGTTCACCAAAGTTTTCCACACTTGAAAGAGTGAATAAATAAGAACCATCATTTTCTAATGAAGTTTGTGTACCCTCTGACATTTTAAGTCCATTTGTAACACCTAAAATTTTGTATGCATCAGCTGCATTTTCACCCTTCCATTTTGTTTCAACTACAACAACAAATTCACCAGCTGCTAATTGAGTAATGATTTCAGAATCAGTTGCTGATTGGGTATAAATTCTACCAACAAATGTGTGAGTGAAAGTATCTAAACCATCATTTACTGTAAATTCAGAAGCTGTATTTGCAAGTTGTTTTACAAATGATACTTCATAACCAGTTGCACCTGAAACTAAGCTTAAATTGGTAACAGTAGCACCTGAACGAGTTAATGAAGTTACATCAATATCTGAACGGTTAATTAATACTGCTTTTCCACCATCCAAACCACCTTGTGCTGGGTAAGTTAAGTTACAAGTATCATAAGTGATATTATGAGTTAATTTTTTAATACAAGACATCGTATTATATAGATTTTCTTTTTGTTATTTTTTATTAGGTAATGGGTGCTTTTTACCAGCACCCAATACTTAATGGTTTTTAATATCCAACTGATATTAAGTATCCTTCTAACACTTTAGCATCAAGACTAAATATGTTTTCTGTGTAAACTTTTCTATCTGTTTTATCATACCAGATAGATAATTCTTTGAATTCACCTGAATCAAGTGTACCAACTCTTAAATTATCTGGAGTTGAGAAAACAACTCTATTTGGATAATTATATTTAGTACCGTTGTTAAGAGAAGAAGTAATTATTCTATCCATAAAGTCAGAAACAACAATTTTTCTACCTCTATAAGTCATTACACCATCATTGATAGCTAATTGACCAACTGCATTAAGACCAGCATCTTCAAGTTTATCCAAGAAGTTATCATACATTGATTGAGTTACAATAAATTGTGCATCTGGATGATTTTTTAATCTTGAATCAGATTGATTATATACTTTTCTCATTACTGTTAAAGCTTCACCAGTAGATAATTCTTGTGCTGAATAAGTTGCTCCAGTATTAGCAGCAATAGTTGCTCTTTTAATATCACCAGCAGTTACACCAGCGAAAATTTGTTTCCAAAGACCATCAACTGATTTGAAGTAATTTTTATTTACTGTATTTGTGATTGTACCACCTGATACAATATTTTCAGCATCTTTATCACCAAACCAAACAAGTCTTAATACTGTTTCATCGATTGCTTCAAGTAATCTTGATGCTAACATTTTCACTTCATCAGAAGCTTCAACATCATATTTGTTTGATTTTTGACCAAATGCTTTAAGTAAAGCTGGTAAGTCAGTATTACAGTATGGAATTCTAACTTCTACTTTGTTATTTTCCCAATATTTTTGTGTTGCTACAATTCCAGCATCAGAATCTTGTGCTTCACAACCTTCTGCTGGTAATCCTTGCATACCCATAGCGGATAAAAGCAAGATTTGGGTTTTCATATCAATGCCTTCTTCAATAGAGTGCATTTTTTGAAGTTCAGGGTTTGTAAAAGCAACTTCAAATATTACTTTGCTTAATTCTGCAACTTCTTTTGCAGATAACGTTACGTTATCGAAATTAAAATTTGCCATTTCTTAGGTCATATTTTTTCTTTTTTTATGTTATTTACGTTTGATTGAAAAGGTCTTTTGACCTTCTTTGTTTTCTTTTTTTATTGAACTGATTGGTTCAGTTGTTTGGATTGAAAAATCACTTCCAATTTGTTTTGCTAATACATTGTATTTTGCTTCTATTTCTGCATTTTTCTTTGCTAATGCTTCAATAAGTTCAACCATATCTTTTAAATCTTCTGATTCAACTGCTGCTGGTTCTTCTGTAACTGTTTCTGCTTCACTTGGAGCATCTTTTACTTCTACAATTACACCATCAGCATTGGTTATAACTCTTTTTCCAGTAGATGGAATTTCATATTCCCCAGCACCAACTGTATATTCAACACCTTCATATTCATATTTTACAGTTTCACCAGCTTCAAATGAGGTTGATACAACATCAATTTCCCATTTCATTATTTCTTTAATTACTTCTGCTTTTGTTTCAGGTTCTGAATCATTAATTTGTTCTGCATCTACTTGTTCAGTTGTGTCTTCTTGTGTAGTATCTTCTTCAACTGGTGCGATAATTTCAGTTAAAACACCTTTTTCAAATTTGAAAACACTTGAATCTGGCATTGTGAATTCACCTTCTGCTGGTGAACCATCTACTGTTGCAGTATCATCTTGTACTGGTGAATCAGATTCTGATAATTCTGGAAAAGTGATTGATACACCAGTTGCATCTTGAAGAATCAATTCAGCTTTTATTGCTGGTTTAACACCAAATACAAAGTCTTTAACTTCTTTAAGTGTTTGTTTAATTTCATTCATTAGATTTTCATCTATTAATTCATTGTTATGTAATTTGGCTACTGCCAATTGTACAGGTTGAAGTTGTGTTGCAAATCCCCAATCTAAAGCTTGTTTTGCATCCAAATATGTTTCTGTTGTGAGTAAAGAATGAATAGTTTCTTTATCGATTTCCGTTACTTTAGAATAGAAATCAACTAAATCATCTTCAATAGCTTTTAAGTCTTTTAAAAAGTCTGAAATCACTTGATGAGTGCCTTGTACCTGCATCCAAGGCAAGTGAATCATAATTGCATCAGATGCACCTTCTGGAATGATTCTGGTTGAACCAGCCATAAAGATTTTTGATGCTATCGATAATGCTTTTGTAGTATAAGTGGTAACTGGTTTACCCAGATTTACCAAGTAATTATATATATCATCACCTGAATCAACATAACCACCAATTGAATCTATTTTTACCAAATATGAATCAGCTGTTGATTGTGCTTTTACTTGTTGAACAACATCATTTAATGTAGTTTCAACACCAATTTCACCCGTGATATATATAATTCCTTTCATATATTGGAATTATACTTCTGTATGTAGTGAAAGTAAAGTTCACCTAATAATTGTTAGGGATTATCAAATCAAAAAAAATACCCTACACAAAATGTATAGGGTTTTTTAGGTTTTTTTATCGAACGAAAATTGAAATAAGAATATCAATTATCATTAAAACTACAACAATTAAGTTGAAAGATTTTGTTTTCAAATTTTTGATTTTTTTGGTTAATAAACTTGAAGGTCACAATGACCACTTTTTGCTTTTAAGGTTTTGAATTTTAATTCGCTGTTTCTCTATCTTCTTTAAATTCAAATGTTACCACCTCACAAGTTGGGGATACACCCTTCCAATCATTTTTATAATAAGAAGTATCTATACCCAGATTGAAATTATAATTCAAACCAGTTTCTCTAATAAACTTTTCTACTTTTCTTGGAACTGATAATTCATAAGGATTATAACCTTTAGATTTCAATCTTAAATCCATAAACATCTTGTTACCTGAATATCTGAATGGAGTAGAAACTTGTGGTACAATGAATGAACCATAATCAGCTATTTTTGAACCAATTTCAATTGTGATTAAATCAAATTCAGAACCTTTATAATCAAGTTTGGTTTTAAAATCTGAATCCAATCCAGTTTTAATTTTACCAAAAGGTGGATTTGATATTACTTGGTCAAAGTGACCAAATTTTTCATATTCTAAAATTGATGCATTAATCCAGTTTGCTTCTGGTAATAGTTTTTTTCCAACTTCAACATATTGAGGATTTAATTCAACACAAGTAATATCAGTACATTTATTATAGTGATAAGCGTAAAATGATAACATTCCAATCCCAGCACATAAATCAATTGTTTTGGCATTGTCATAAAGTGTAAGTGAAAAATCTGCTGCAAAATTGACTGGTGTAAAAAATGCTCCAGCTTCTGAATTTAGACTATTTGCACTTTCATTCCATTTTTCAAAAACAGTTACTTTTTCATCAAAAGTTAGGTGGTCTTTTTTGAGTAATTCAACTGCAATATTGTGTTCTTTGATTTGTTGTTTGGTAAGTTTTGCCAATTCATATTGGATTTAGTTTAGTGTTATATGCTTGTTTCTAAAAAGTAATCTGCTCTGTTTTTCCAACCTTTGAAAAACTTCTTTTGAGTTTCATTTTTATCAACAATCTTTTGATATACCATCATTCTTTGGTAATACAATGTTTCTTTGTCTAAGTTCTTTAAAGCAGCTTTTGTCTTTTCACCTATAATTCCATCGGCTTTTAACTTTAACGCTCTTTGAGCACATTTAATTGCTGTTTTAACGCCCATATTGAAAGCCATATCAAATAACATAGCTTGACAATCTTCTTTGACTAATTGAAGCTTAATTGGAACGCAATAATTGAAGTAAGCTATTTCAGAAGCTTTTTCAAGTGTCATTTTTTTAAATTCGTCTAATGATTGAAAATGACTTTTATTAAAATTGTATGCTATTCCATACTTGGTGTACCCACCAGCATCATCAGCAACTTTATGTAGTTTTTCGCCCCCTTCCCAGAAAAGGGTTTTGGAAAAAATTAATTGGAATCTTTGTTTATTCATTTGGATAACATTTTTCCAAATGATATTTCCAATGTTAACAGAAGTAAAGTGTATTTTAATAATAAAGGGGGCAAAGCCCCCTCAAATAGAAATTGGATTAATTTTTATAATGGTCGCTTCGCTCCCTTGAAGAAAATTGGATAAGATTTTTTTATTATTTGGTCGCTTTGCTCCCAAAAATTAGTTGGATATGATTTAAATAAAAGAAAATAAAAAAATAGGGTTGCACCCAATTGAAAAATTGAGTATTTTATAAAATAGTATATTAATATTATATAGTTATATAATTAATTATAGTTATTTAATTTATTATAGTATTATAATTTACTTTAGTTATTTAATTTCTTTAGTAATATAATTTAGTATAGTAATATCTGTCTAACCAGTCCAAAAAAAGACTAACCAGTCCAAAAAAAGACTGTACAGTCCAAAAATGGACAAACCAGTCTAAAAAAAGACTACCCAGTCCAAAAATGGACAAGCTTGTCCAAAAAAAGACTGTACAGTCCAATTTATTTTAAAGTTATTTTCAATCTAAATATTGACAATGTAATTTTTTTTGTATATATTTTATCAAAAGTTGGTCTTTTTTCAAAATCCAACATATTTATTAATGTAGTCAGAAATGATTACCTCGGTGCTGGGGAGTAATTACCCCCAGCTTCTCTTACCGAGAGAAGCCCAAATAAAATAACGAGAGAATAAAAATATTATGAATGACTTCTCCAAACATCAAAACAACTTACCACGATGCATTATTTTATGCAACTGCAACAATTAATGAAAAACAAGATTTTCATTTAACACCAGCTGAATATAGATTATTTCTTAAGCTGATTCATTATTCACAAAAAAAGGAAAATATTACTTGGTCTTCTGATAATATTGGAAAACATTTATTCACTTCACCAACTGGAATTGATAAATTAATCCAACGTCTTAAACAAAAAGGATACTTAAATATTTCAACAACTCAAAAAGCTGAAAAAGTAAAATTAAGAACCATTTTCATCAATTGGGATAGAATAATTGAAGTAAATGAATTAGCTGTTAATTACAATAATTCATTAATTGAAGATGAACTTATAATTGAAGATGAACTTATAATTGAAGATGAACTTATAATTGAAGATGAACCAATCTTTGGTGTTTATCCTGAACAAAATAATGAGTTCACCAAATTGTATGAACAAGCTGAACAAGTCATTGAATCAATTCCAATTGTAGATGAAAATGAAATTCAATATGATTATGATGCAATGCTTCAACTATCTTTGATAAATCAAGATTTAATTTCAATGATTAAAACAAAGTTTGGTGATGAAAAGCCATCAGATGATTATCTTGAAGGAACTTATCATTATGTTGTAAAAGACAGTAGTAATCTTTTCCAATGTTATAGGTCAATTTTCAGTAAGCTTTACAGAACATAAATTAGGTCTGGATTTGCTGAAAAATCAAAATCAAGTTTACCCATTTCTTTTAATTCAAATAATGAAACATTGATTTTATCAATTCCAACATCATCTAATTTTCTTAAAAGCAAATCTTTATGAATTGATTTTGGTTCACCATCCAATCCAATAAAAAATTTGTGTGCTTCTTCTATTGTATCTAAAATTCGAGTTTTGGTATCCATAGCAAATATTTTTAGCAATTATTGAATGTAAAATTAAACATTAACACCTTGTAAACAAAGGATTTGTTAGGGTTGACGAAAATTTTTTGCCTTAATATAGCATTAAGTTAAGTCTTTTTTCAATTTTGATGATATTTATTATAAAAGATAAATATGAATGAGCAAAAATTTGAAAAAGCTGGGGATAATGAAAGACAAAAAATGACCCAATTATTTAATAAGTTTGGAGTAACTCAATTCCAATTTACTGAATCAAAATCATACGATAGGATAGAAGGTTATTATACTGGAACAACTGGGAATGAATATGTATTTGAAGTGAAGTGTAGAAAAGTTGGTTCAACTGATTTTAATGAAACAATAATTGATAAAAGTAAAGTTGATGCAGTTATTGATGAATCAAAAAAATCAAATCATAAACCAATTCTATTTTTCTTTTTCAATGATGAAAAATGTATGTATCAAAAAATAAATGAAGATGATTATTTTCTGGTTCTTAAACATAATGCACCATTAACAACAATGGGAATTAATAAAATGGTTGAAAAGGAAATGATACATTTCTTTATCAATCCAAATCAAATAATAGAATTAAACTAATGGAAAAAGAAAATACCAAACCAAAAGCTATTACAAAAAGTGAAGACGAATTAAAAGCTGAAAAGTTTTTAAAATTACTTGATGAATTTTTCAAATCGATTTAAAATAGATTCATTATTTTATTTCAAATCCATCAAAATTGTAAACATCATCAAGCTGTTTTAAAATACTTCTAATAACATTTTTGTTTATTTCAACATAACTATCAATATTAATATAGACTATATCAGTAGTTATAACACAAATAATATGGTTAATATAACCTATTGTATCAATTTTTGATTTAAAATATTCCCATATTTTTTCATTAGCAGCTGTATGATAACTTAAGCTATTTTCATCGATTTTTATATAAACATTGAAAGTTTGTTTAAATTCTTCGGATTCTAAAATTTCTAAAAAAGTATTAAGGTCATCTTTTAATGAGTTGACCAAATAAAAAAATAGAATTAGTGAAAAATCATAATGAATTTTAATTGTATTTTCTTCATTAATTACGCAATTTCCATTAAAATAATTTTGATTATAAAATTGATTTTTGTGTGTATCCTTAAAAAAACCTCCAAAAGGAATTTCTGAAAATTTAAGTAGAAACTCTAATTTTTCACCTTCAAAAATCATTAAATTGTTTGGGTAAACATAATATAAATCTATATATTGACGATTGTAATTTTGGAATCTATTTGATAAATTTTGATAAGCAATTGAAATTTGATTAAATATTTTTTTTTCCATTTTTCTTTTTTTATTTATTTACATTGAACAAGTTTTCATTTCTAATAAAACCATATGGGAATTCTAAATCACCATCAATTACTCTAACCCAAAGCCAAGTTTTATATTTTTTGATTACTTTGATTTTAGTGCCAGCTTTAATTTCACAAATACTTTTAGAATTGTTTCTTCTTTGGGTTTTTAATTGTTTTGAAACATCACTAACATAAATTGAACCTATTTTAATTTCACCAGCATTTTCAAAATAATTAATATTATTAGTTTCATATGTTATGTTTGTAACATTATTTATTGTTTTTACTTCATCGTTAGATATAACTTTGATTATAATCCAAGTTGCAATTAATGTTGAAATAATATTACTAATTGTAGTAACAAAAAAATCTTTTAAAACTTTAGAATTTTTTAATGAATCTATTTTAATAATAAATGAATCAAATAAATCATAAATATTGCTAAGTGAATTTGAATTAATATTTTTAATTTCTTCAAGTAATAGATTTGTTTCGTCAATAATTTCACTAACAACTTCTTCTGATGAATTAGATTCAATTTCCATTTCTAAAGCAATATTCAAAGCATCTGGTAATGTATTATTTTCAAAACCTATTGATGAAGTGAAATTTTGAAAATTTTCATTAAACATTTCAATTTTATGGGATTTGAATTCCCAATTTTTTAATTCATTTAATCTTTGTCCAATTGAACCATAATTTTCAAAATATGTTGGGAAATTATTCTTCCAATCGTATTTACTTATTGCTTCTATTGAATTTCCACTAATAGCTTTTAGTATTGCTTTATTATTATCTTCTTGATTTGATTTAAAATATGACAAATGTTTTATTAAATCATTCGTTGTTATGCTTAATGGTGATAATTGTTTAAGGATGCTGCTTACATTATTATCGATTTCACTTATTTGTTGACTAAGCGAACCAGCTATAAACATATTAGTTGAAGAATTAATTTGTTTATTTAAACTTTCAGAAATACTAATTGCTTGTTTATAAAAAGGACTATCTAATTTATTATTTACAAGTTCTTGACTTTTTATAATAGATTTTAAAAAAGAATTGTTATCAAACATATTATTTTATTAAAGTTTATAGTTTCTACTAAACTGTAAAACTTACTAAATTAGGTTTATAATTTGAAAAACCAAAACATAAATTTGAACTTAATGAAAAATGAAATAAAAACTTTTTAAAAGCATTAGATGAATTTTTCAAATCCATTTAATACTTTTAGAGTTATTAAAATGGATAAATGGAAATACTTAACTCTTTTTGTACAGAATATTTAAATCTTTTTACAATTATATCTTCAATTGCAACTGCAATAGCCGTTGGAATCGGATTATATACTTTAGTTGAAGTTAGAAAGCAAAGAGAAAGTACTTATAAACCACAGCTTATTATAGAAGAATTTAGTTTTGGTTTAGATACTATAAATTACCCTTACAAGATTCATTTTTATGATTCAAATAAAATTTTAGGTATTCCAACTGAACCATCAAATAAAATAAACTTAAATTGTTTAAATATTGGATTTGCAACTGCAAGTAATGTTAAGTTTAAGTTTGGGTGTGATATTGAAAAGTATGTGAAAATTATAAAGAAATTTAATAATGAATTTGTAGCAAATGGAAATCCTAATAATTTTGATATAATCAAATTGAGTTACTCAAAGAATCAAAACTTAATATTAGGTGAATCTATTAAATATCCATCTGAAATTTATTTGAATCATACAGAATATGGTAATAATTTAAAATTCGATTATTTTTTACCAGTAACTATTGACTCTAATCCTATCAGAATAGAAATTCCATATTTTATTTTATATCTCTTTAAAGTTCTTTTTTATTATTCATTAAATTCTAAATTTAAAGTAAAGACTAATTTTAGTTTTTACTTAGAAACAACTTATTTGGATATTGCAAATAAAAGACACTTTAAAAAGTTTAATTTTAATATTAATCCAGTATTTAATGGTAGTAAGATTTTTAAGTTTAATGTTGACATTGATTAAACTTGAATTACAAAAACAATTACTTGTATTTATTCTTTAAGGTTTGCAAATCTTTGAGAACTAATTCTTGTTGTTTTTCAAGTTCATTTACATAATTTCTTATTTCATTTATTAAGTCCATAAACATTAAAAAATGAAATTTTGATTGTTCATTATGCAGTTCATTAAGCGTATCATAATGAATCATAAATGAAGAATTAAAATGACCAGAAACTGTATTTCTTATATCTTTTATATAACCATCAAAATTTACCAAAAGTTTGAATTTAGAAACTTCAAATGTTATTTTATTATGATGATTTTTTAATTCAGGATAAATTTTGGAAGTAATTTTTAAAAACTGATTAAGTTTATTGTATGTGTTTAAAACTTCATATATTACTAAATAGCCTTTTTTATTAAAGTAATTTGATTCAGCATTTGTTAGATTTTTTTTTGATAAATATTTAAAAATAATAACTATATCAATTTTAGAGGTAATTAAAAAACCAATTAGGTTTAATGTTAAAAGATATTCATTGACTAATTCAGTAGATTTATTTTTATTTACAAATATTAATTTTATTTTCAAAAAATCATCAATTAATTCACGTATAGAATCTAAATCATTTTGATTTTCAACTAATACTTTATCATAATCATCAATCATTTAAAATAATAATTTTAATTAGAAATTCCAACCTTTAAATTCAATTAAACTTGGGTTATAATTTGTATAGGAAGATATAAATTGCAATGTTATGTGTGAATACAAATTTAATAATTAGAGCAATCAGATTTGGATTGTTGATAAATAAAAAATGTATTTTTATGTTCTTAAAAAATTATAATGACATACAATATAGAATATTCAGCTTTTATGATAAGACAATCAATTTTGAATATTGATGATGAAGATTTAGATGTAATAATTAAAGCATATTTAAATGGTGATACTGGATTTACAATTGCTGGAGTAAAATATTGGTGGAGCTATGAAATTAGTTCATTTAAGATTTTTAATAATCCTCAAAATAAAACTGAAAATGAAATTATTGAAATTGCAAAGAAGTATAACAGTTTTTTTTATGATAATTTTAGTAGATATGTTGGCACTAATATATTAGAATTTTTAGGTCAAAATGTAACAAAAGAAAAGATTAGTAATAAATCATTTGGTTCTGAAAAAAATAATAAGATTTATAAAGAAGATAGATTAATACCAAATTACATAAGTCTAAGCAGAATAAATGAACTTAAAAGTTTAAAAACACCATTTGATTTATCAAAGTTGATTAGAATGTGTGAAGAATTAAATTCTAATTTTGAAAAGAGTAATTATTACAGCGTTGCAATGATTGGTAGAGCAATCATTGACCACATACCACCTTTATTTAATTGTAAAAATTTTAATGAAGTAGCAAATAATTATGGTTCAAAAAGCATAAGAGGAAATTTAAAACACCTGAATGATTCAATGAGAAATATTAGTGATGGTGCTTTGCATTCACATATTAGAAAAAGTGAACCATTACCAACATCTTCACAAGTAAATTTTAGCCAAGATTTAGATGTACTATTGGGTGAAATAGTTGCTTATTACAAATAAAAAAGGTGTTCTATGGAACACCTTTTTTTAATATAGAAAACAATCATCAATTTGAATATAGTTTTCTTTTTTAATGATGGTCATTTTATTACCTAAAAACCCGTCACTTTCAATACCAAATTTCATTTGTGATTTAAATTCATCCAATATATCATCAACATTAACAGTCAAAATATTTCCATTTAACTTTTTAAGTTCTTTATGATTTTCCAATAAATGTTTTTCTTTATCATATTTGAAATTTGCATCAGTATAAGCTGGTTCATTTTCCATTTTTGTAATTGGTAAATATTTATAAACTTTTTCATTTTGTCCACCAAAGTTTCTAACTCCACGACCATAAATAAATAACTTCAAAGTTGATTCTAATCTAACACCATTAACTTTAATAAATACATTTGCTAAAATATAATCCTTATCCAATTGATTAATAACAATCTTATCAATGAACTGTTTAAAAATTGCAGTCAATTCAGGGCGGTTAAATCTGGATTTCATAATCATATCTTTAGTAGCCAATTCTTGATTGTAATTTTCAACAATTGATTTCTTTGATATTATATCCCTTCTGATTAATTTAATTTTTTCTTTGAGTGATTTTATTTCTTCATTCAATTCACCTTCCAATTTTTCAAACATAACAAAGTTTGGATTTTTACTTTTTGAAATTGCTACAATCAAATTTTCCAACTGTTTTTCTTTATCAGCTTGTTGTTTGTTTGTATTCTTTAAAAGTTGCTCCGATTGTTCTAACTCAGAAGTAATAGTTTTTAATAAGTCTTTTGGATTGTCCAAATATTGAAGCAATGTATCAGCATTTAAAACTTGGTCATAGATAACACTTTCAATTAAACTTATATTAATTGAACCATTACCACAACCTTTTTTTAAATATGATGCGCATTTATAAATATTGCTTTTATTCTCAATGTACTTACCAAGATATTTTCGACCACAAACACCACAACGCATTATATCTTTTAAAAGATATTCGTGTTTTCCAATGTAATTGCGGTCAATTTTATTTTCTCTAAGATAATTGCATTCATCAAATTGTTCTTTGCTAATAATAGGTTCAACATCAACAAAATCATAGGTTGCTGGTTCAATTGTAACCTTTTTGCCATTTACAATTTCAGTAACAGCATCAGTTACTTTATATTTCATTTTTCCATAATGAATCGGATTCTTTATTATTTGAAATATAGTTGTATCTGACCATTGTACATCCTCGCCTTTAATTGGAACTTGTTCAGTTCTGAATTTTAAAACCTTTTCTTTTCTCGTTTTATTAAATTTAGTTGGAACATTCATTTCATTCAATGATTGAGCAATTACCCTTGCACCAATTCCTTCTTGATATTTATCAAAAATCAACTTCACAATTTCAGATTCAATTTCATCTATTACAACAAATCCATTTTCATCTGACTTATATCCATATGCAATATTATGAGTAGTGAATTTTCCATCCTTTGCTCTTTGTCTTTTTCCTGAAATCATTCTACCTTTTAACGCCTCAGCTTCTATATGACTAAATTCCATTAATACTTGAAGTATAATTGAAACAATTGGACTTACTTTACCATTATCAATTGTTTTAATTCCAAGTGTTCCAACATATACTGGAATCATTAAATCTGATAGTTCATCTATTACTTCCCTTGTGTGTCTTGGATTTCTACCAATACGTGAAATTTCAGTTACATAGATGCAATCATAAGCTTTTGGATTGGCTCTGACTATTTCCATCATTCGGTTTAATTCAGGTCTTTCTTTGTTATATCCTGAAAGTTTTTCAGCAAATATTTCAATTTGTTCTTCTGTATAATCTTCTTTATATATTGCTCTGGTATTATCTGAAATCTGTCTTTCATATTCTTGTTTATCAGATGTTGAAACCCTCGCATAAATGGCTACTTTGTTCATACATAAAATTTTAAATTACAAAATAAAGTTATTGTTTTGAATATTTTACTTAATTAATCTTTAACAAATCTACACCTACCAGTTTAGAATACCAACTGAGGTGAATATTGATAAAGGAATTGGGTATCACTTGGTGGGTTTGCCCGATAATGCTATTAAAGAAAGCAGTTATCGAATTGCGGCTGCACTGAAAAACAACGGTTATGAACTCCCCGGAAAAAAAATTACTATCAACATGGCGCCAGCCGATTTGCGCAAGGAAGGTTCGGCCTATGATTTAACCTTAGCCATCGGAATCTTAGCCGCATCGGGACAAATAAAAGCCGATGAGGTTGACAAATACTTAATCATGGGCGAATTATCACTCGATGGAAGTTTGCAACCTATAAAAGGTGCGTTGTCTATCGCCATCAAAGCCAAAGAAGAAGGTTTTAAAGGATTTTTTCTCCCAATTCAAAATGTAAAAGAAGCTGCCATAGTTTCGGGATTGGATGTGTATGGAGTAGAGAATGTTCTTCAAGTCATTGACTTTTTTGAAGGCAAAGGAACTTTGGAACCCACAGTTATCAATACCAGAGAAGAATTTTATAAAACCTTAGACTTTCCCGAATTTGATTTTGCCGATGTAAAAGGACAGGAAAGCATCAAGCGATGCATGGAAATTGCCGCTGCTGGTGGTCATAACATCATTTTGATTGGTCCGCCAGGAGCAGGAAAAACGATGCTAGCCAAACGACTGCCGAGTATTTTACCGCCAATGACGTTGAAAGAAGCCTTGGAAACTACCAAAATACACAGTGTTGCCGGAAAAGTAAAAGATTCTGGTTTAATGAACCAACGACCATTCAGAAATCCACATCATACGGCGAGTAGTGTTTCCTTAGTTGGCGGCGGAAGTTATCCGCAACCAGGAGAAATATCGTTGGCACACAATGGTGTTTTGTTTTTAGACGAGTTACCCGAATTCAAACGAGAAGTTCTCGAAGTGATGCGTCAACCGTTGGAAGATAGGGAAGTAACGATTTCGAGAGCAAAATTCACCATAACCTATCCATCATCCTTTATGTTGGTGGCGAGTATGAACCCAAGTCCGGGAGGTTATTTTAACGATCCCGATGCACCCGTAAGTTCATCGCCAGCCGAAATGCAGCGTTATTTAAGTAAAATTTCAGGACCATTATTAGACCGAATAGACATTCACATCGAAGTTACACCCGTTCCGTTTGAAAAACTAACCGAAACACGACCTGCCGAAAGCAGCGTTGAAATTAGAAAGCGCGTTACCAAAGCCAGAGAAATTCAGTCGCAGCGTTTTGAAGCATTTGAAAACATACATTACAATGCGCAAATGAGTACGAAGCAAATTAGGGAATACTGCGCATTGGATGAAACGTCGTTGCAACTTTTGAAAACCGCCATGGAACGATTGAACCTTTCAGCACGTGCCTATGACAGAATTTTAAAAGTATCGAGAACCATAGCCGACTTGGAAGAAGCCGAAACCGTAAATTCTAGCCACATAGCCGAAGCCATTCAGTATAGAAGTTTGGACCGCGATGGTTGGTTGGGTTAGGCAAATTTATAATATCTGGCACCAACTAAAACTGGATTTTCTTTTTCTATTTTATCTAAATAAAACTCATTTTTAGGAGCAACAACCGCTTGCTTCAATTCTTTTTTATGCAGTTTTTCATAAGTAGAAAAATCAATCGGTTTACAAGTTGCCAATGCTTCAAAAAGTTTTACTTTTTCAATTTGCTTTTGCCAATGTTCGTTTACAATTCCTTCAAATACTTTTGATTTAGAACCGCTACCATAAGCGATGAATCCAAAAGTTATGTTGGTTAAATTGGTATCTTCTTTCAAATGATGGCATAGCGTAGAAAGCAAGCCTAAGAAAATAGAACCTGTATAAATGTTTCCAATTTGCCCTGAAGCAATTTCGGAAGGAAATATAGTTTCGTTTACCAGATTAGTATATTCTGGGCTTTTGGTTAAAGCTCTCATTTTGTCTTTCAAGGTTTCACCATCTTGTGCTTCTAAAAGTTCTGGATTTTCTTTGGCAAAGATTTCAATAAACGTTCTTCTTCCTTGAAAACAATAAGGTAGATGCATTAAAATGGAAGCCCATTTTTCATATAGTTTTCCATGTTGATGGCTTTCGGTTTTGAAGTGCTCATAAGCTTCCGTAATTCTACTGATGTAACACTGATTGGAATATTGACCATCAAAAACGGGTTGTTCTTTATAAAGGTTGATGTCGTTTTCTAAAACACCATTCCACTCTGGATTATTCTCGAGTTGCAAGGCTTCTGCTTTTGTGAAATTTCGTCTTGGCTTAAAAAAATCGAATACACCTTCGGTGCCAACACCAACATCATTTGAAAAACTTAAGATTCGTGGATTTGCAGTAACAAGCATCGCTATCGAACCTGCGCCTTGCGTATATTCGCCAGTAGAATTTAAATCGTATTTGGCATTATCAGAAGCTATAACAATTGCTTTTTTGGAAGGATTGGCTCTAATGTAATCTAAACAGTTTTGTAACGCATCAACAGCGCCAATACAAGCAAAAGTTAAATCGACTACATCGCAGTTTTTAAAACTACGTTCGCCTAAAACGCTTTCCAAATTGGAAATCACATAGGAGGCAACAGGCTTTGAACTGTCGACACCGCTTTCGGTTCCAACATATATTCGGTTAATCTCAGCAGGATTCAGGTTTTCTTGTTGAATTAATTTTAAAGCAGCATTGGAAGCCATTGTAACCACATCTTGATGAACATCAAGAAAACTCATTTTGTGTAAACCTAAGCCTTTAATAAGTTTATCGGCTTCTATATTTCGGTTTTCCGCTAAAGTGGTAATGGGTAAATATATTTTTGGAATATCAAATGCAATACTATCAATGCCTACTTTCATTTTTTTCAATTTTTAAGAATTACAAATTTAAAAAAGGCAATTCCAAAAAACATTGAAATTGCCTTTAAAATAAGTGTGTTAAACACGATTTATGAATATCGTAAAAAAAGCAACTTTAATTATAAAAATCGTAAGCAAAGTTGATTTATACTGAAAATTTTAATTCAATAATGCCGAAAAAGTATCGCCTTGTTTGATGTCACCTGTTTTATAACCTTTCATAAACCATTCCATGCGTTGCTCTGACGAACCATGAGTAAACGATTCCTGATTTACATGACCTTGCATTTTACTTTGAATAGTATCATCGCCAACCGCATTGGCAGCACTCAAAGCTTCTTCGATATCGCCAGCTTCCAATAAGTTTTTATTATAATGAGCCCAAACGCCAGCATAAAAATCAGCTTGTAGTTCTAAGCAAACCGATAGTTTGTTGGCTTCCGTTTGGCTTTTATTAGCTTGCAGTTGTCTTACTTTTGCTGATGTTCCTAGAAGCGTTTGAATATGATGTCCCATTTCGTGAGCAATAACATAAGCAATAGCAAAATCGCCGCCTTCGGCACCAAATCGTGTTTTTAACTCTTCAAAAAAGCGTAAATCCATATATACTTTTTTATCACCAGGACAATAAAACGGTCCAGAAGCAGAAGTAGCACTTCCACAAGCAGTGTTTACACCATCATCAAAAAGTACCATTCCCGGTTCTTGAAATTGCATGTTGTTTTCGCTGAAAATTTTATCCCAAGTTTCGTTGTTGTAAACAAAACAGGCTTCAGAGAAATCGCCAAGTTCTTTTTCTTCCGCCGAAAGTTCTCTGGTTTTTGTTCCTTCGGTTTGTTCGGTTTGTGAACCTTGGGTTTGTTCAATTACATTTCCTATTGTTTGCCCAGTTTCGCCGCCAAACATTTTCAGTAATAAAATTACGATTCCAATTAATCCACCACCAAGTATTGCTTTTCCGCCACCAGACATTCCGCGTCTGTCTTCAAAATTGCCGCTTTCTTTTTTATCCCATTTCATAAGTATAAATCTTTTAGTATTGTAAAGTTAATTTTTATGGCTTAGGTATCCAATTATTTAAAACACTTTTTAGGTTTTCTTTATCAATTGGTTTTGAAACATAATCATTCATCCCAATTTCAATACATTTTTCTCTTTCGCCTAAAACAATTCCTGCGGTTAATGCAATTACTGGTAATTCGTCGCTTGAATACTTTTTTCGAATTTCGGATGTTGCTTCATAACCGTTCATAACTGGCATTTGTATGTCCATTATTATCAAATCGGGCTTTTCTGAAATGGTTTCTTTAAGAATCTCATTTCCATTTTCGAATTCAAGTATAGCTGCATTAGGAATTATCTGTTTGACAAGTGTTTTTGCTAGAAGCATGTTTATTTTATTATCCTCAGCTATGTATATGGTTAAATTATCCTCGGTTATATAATTTGATTTTAATGAAGCTTTAATTTTATTTTTTTCTTTGCTTTCTTTTGTATTATCCTGATTCGAAGATTTGACCACCAAATAAAAATAGAAATCACTTCCTTTGTTGTATTCACTTTCAAGCTCAAGTTTGCTATTCATTAATTCGAGCAATTTGTTTGATATTGAAAGCCCTAAACCTGTTCCACCAAATCGTTTTGTGGTAGAAATATCTTCTTGAGAAAAAGCTTCGAATATTTTTTCTTGATTCTTTGATTTTATTCCAATTCCGGTATCTTTTACTGAAAACTTAATTTTTACGGATTCATCATCTATCTGTTCAATTTTAGTTATAGAAAATTCAATAACACCTTTATCTGTGAATTTTACAGCGTTACTTAGCAGATTGATAAGTACTTGTTTGATTCTTATGTAGTCAATGAAAATATACTTAGGTAAGTCGTCATTGATTAGTAATTTGAGATTTAAATTTTTATTTTTTGTTTCAAATTCAACCAGTTCAACAACTTGTTCGGCGATTTCTTTAATTTCATGCTTTTCAACATTAAGTTCAATTTTTCCAGATTCAATCTTTGAAAAGTCAAGAATATTATTGATTACTTCCATTAATGAAATGGCAGAATGATTGATAGTATCCATGTATTTTTTCTGTATACTTTCCAATTTAGTATTTCTTAATAGTTCGGTGAAACCAATTATTCCATTTAGAGGAGTTCTGATTTCGTGGCTCATATTGGCTAAGAATTCTGATTTTGCTTTATTAGCCGCTTCGGCATATTCTTTTTCTTTAATTGCTTCTTCAGCTTCTTTGCGATTGGTAATATCAATAAAAATTCCAACTATATTTTCAATTTTACCATCCTTTAAAATTGGTTCACCAAATTCTTCAACCCATTTAGTAATTCCATTTTTGGTTTTAATTCGATAGACTAAATGAATTTTCTTTTGTTCTTTGAATAATTCATTTGCTCTATTTTCAACAATTTTTAAATCCTCAGGAAGAACTAAATCTTTGTATTTAACTTTTTGAGTTAAAAAATCTTCTTTAGAATACCCAGTTAATGTTTCAATTTCATCATTTAGATAAATTTTACTCCATTTTTCATCATACTTCGAAAGATGAACCGTTCCTGGAATATTATTTGCCAATAATTTGAACTTTTCTTCATTTTCTTGAATAATGGCTTCGTTTAGGTTTCTTTCAAAGGCGTATGAAATATTGTTGGTTAGGGTTTGTAACGTAATTATTTCGTCTGAAGTCCATTCTCTTTCATTTTCAAAAACTGTAAATACAATTATGGAATGGAAATTATCTTTAATGAAAATAGGTAAAAACAGAATTGATTTTGTTTTTAAATCTTCTAAAAAAGCTTTAGTTTTTTCAGATTTTATTTTTCTTGTTAATGAGTGATAAGGTTTATTTTCTTTCAGTTTTTCTACTGCTTCTGGTAATAATTCAAATGGTACATGAAGTATTTTTTTATTTAAATCTGAAATAGTATCAGTTCCTTTTACCCATCTGAAATTTTGTTCAAATTCCTGCTTTTCTAAATTTGTTTTATAATAGGAAAGAATGTCAACATTAGTTACCTTTCCAATAGTTACGAGGATGTTTTTAATGATTTCAACATTATCTTTTGACTGTAAAAATCGCTCGGTGTTTTTTACAATTTCAAATAAAATATCACTTTTATAGGATAGTTTTTGTTGAGTTTCATTTCTGATATTTGATTCTAATGCTATGGCAATCAAATCGGCAATAGAACGAGCAAAGTTGATGTCTTCATTATCCCAATCTTTTTTGTTTTCAACAGTTTCAAAACACAATGTTCCTTTTACTTTTTCATCAAAAAATATAGGTGTATCCAACAATGATTTAATTTTATTCTTTGGGAAATATTCCTCGCAAAGTTCGTAGGTTATTTTATTATCATAGACATCGGAAGCTACAATTTGTTGACCGTTTTCTATAGCACCAAAGTAAATTGGGCTTTTTGTGTTTTCTATAAAAAAGTTTTTTTCAAATCGATTAGAGTCTAAATAATAAATACTTTCACATCGCAATCCATCAGGATGATAACTCCAATAACTAACTCTGTTAATACCGCTACTTGTAGCTACGGTTTGAAGAATGTTTTTTAGTATGGTATAAAATGTTTCCTTGTTGGAATAACTGTTTGCGGTTAATTTTTTAATAATTTCATTATGAACTTTAATTTTTGAAGCTTTAAAATAATGTTCTTGCTCTAAATTCTTTATTAAAGTAATGTCTCTTGCAATAATTGAAAAACCAATAATTTTTCTATTGGCATCTCTTTTAACTGAAACTTTTTGAGAAACCCAAATTGATTCTCCGTCCTTTTTTACAATTGGAAAAACCAAATCAGGATAATCAGCAGAATTATCAGGAAGTTCTTTGTAAAAATCGATTACATTTTCAACATAATCTTCTCTTACGAAGTTTGTATATTTATTTGATAAAAATTCTTCTTTAGAGTATCCCAGAATTATTTCTGCAAATGGGTTTGTATAAGTTAAATTGCCTTCCAGGTCAATTTCATAAATCAAATCATTTGCCGTTTCAATTAAATCTCGGTATTGATTTTGAATCATTACTTGTTCAGTAACATCTTGTCCAATACCAATTATTATGTCTTCAGTATATTTTTTATCTTTCCATTGAATGTATTTATAATCACCATTTTTACATTTTAATTTTCTAACATAAAGGCGATTATCTACATAATTATTGTGGTATGCTTCTCCAATAAATTCTTCATCTTCAGTAAGTTCCCAATATCCATATCCTAGCATTTCTGCTGCGCTGTAACCCAATATATCTTCAACCGATTCACTACAAAATGAGATTTCTCCTCTTTTATTTGTTGCAAGAATTATTGAGTTTCCTTTATTGACAATTAGATTGGTGAAAAGAAATTTATTTCTGGTTTCTGTTAATGCTAAATGCCTTGCAGTGTGTATGCATAACGTTAAAATTAAAGAACAAATTAAAATTATGATTTGATTGTCTGGAATTAATTTTGAAGAGTAAGCTGCAAACAGCAACAAAAAAACGGTAATAATATAAACCCAATAGTTTACTATGTTTTTAAATATGAAGTAGGAAAGGAAAAACGAAATAATTAAACTTACATAGGAAACTAATTCAAAGTCTTTAAAAAAAACATTATAAAATAGAAATGTTGAGTATCCAAAAAAACAAAACATGAAAACATAGTTAATGTTTTTTTCAAAAAACTTGTTTCTTGTACACAATAAGTAAAATGCTAGCAAAATAAAACCAACCGTAAGATTGATATTTAAATAACTATAATTTCTAATTTTAAAATATTCAAGTATGACTTCGATAAGCGGAATAGATAATCCAAAGAAGAGAAGAAATAATTGGTATTGTTGTTCTTTGGGTTCAAACTCTGAGTGTTTTTTTAAATCTAGTTTATCCTTAATGGATTTACTAGCGAAAAAATAAGACACATAAAGAATAATCATTAATGAAATGATTACCAGAAGATTTAAATTTGAAAAAGTAATATAATTATTCAAAATTAGTATGTTTAGGTATAGATTTTTGGGTATTCAAAAATATAAAAATACTTGAAACTACAACCATTTAAGAATCCTTTTTAAAAACTTTATTTTATCTCTGTATGGTGCATATCGTATTGGAATATCTAACCAATTGGCTTTTTTGATTATAGCTTTTTTATGACTAAACTGTTCAAAACTGAATTTACCATGATAAGCACCAATTCCACTTTTTCCGACTCCACCAAACGGCAATCTGTTGTTTGAAAAATGAATCAGAGTATCATTTATACTTCCGCCTCCAAAAGAATATTTTTGAATCAATTTTTTTGATAATCTTTTGTCTTCAGTAAATATATAGAATGCCAAAGGTTTTTCAAATTTCAATATAATATTATCTAAATCATCTTCAGATGAATATTTTAAAATAGGAAGAATTGGTCCGAAGATTTCCTCTTGCATCACCAAGCTGTTTAGACTAGGTTCATCAATAATAGTTGGAGAAATAAAGAAGTCATCTTTGGAGTTTTTTCCACCAAAAATGATTTTCTGATTGTCTAACATTTTAATTAATCTTGTCCAATTCTTTTCATTGATAATACGGCATAAATCTTTAGAAGCTTCAGGGTTTTCTCCAAAAGCAGCATTTATTTCATCAATTAAATATTTAGTAAACTCTTCTTTTATCAATTCATGAACAAGTAAATAATCTGGAGCAATACAGGTTTGACCAGCATTAATAAATTTTCCCCAAACTATTCTTTTGGAGGCTAATTTTAAATTGGCTTTTTCATCAATAATGCATGGATTTTTTCCACCAAGTTCTAAGGTTACAGGAGTTAAATGTTCGGCTGCTGCTTTGGCAACTATTTTTCCAACAGCAACACTGCCCGTGAAAAAAATATAATCCCATTGTTGTGCCAATAGATTTTGACTTACTTCAATTCCGCCTTCAATGACTTCGACATGATTTTTGTCGAATACTTCACCAACTATTTTTGAAATTAATTTTGATGTATTTGGTGTTAATTCAGATGGTTTTAAAACTACTTGATTTCCCGCAGCAATTGCAGCAATCATTGGCAGCATTGCTAAATGAAAAGGATAATTCCAAGGAGAAATTATCAATACTTTTCCATAAGGTTCTTTATACAGATAGTCAGTTGATGGAAAGTTTAATAAAAAAGGCAAAACCATTTTAGGTTTTGCCCATTTATTGATATTCTTGATAGTGTGCTTTAGTTCTGAAAGAACAAAATAAGTTTCAGTTAGATAGCTTTCAAATTCAGGTTTTTTGAAATCAGAATAAAGTGCTTGATTAATTTCTTTTTCATGTTTCTCAATAGAAACTAAAAGTTTTAGCAAAGCATTTTTTCGATAATCAATAGAAGTTTTAAAAAGCATAAACCTAAATATTGTCCATGCCAATTTACAATTTTTATTTTAAATTAAATGTTTTGTTTTTTTATAAAAATCCCCAGCGGAAACCCATATATAAATCGCCTTGTTTACTATCACTAATTAAAGCAGTAACCAATGAACTTGTTCCTAAATAAAATCCTCCAAGTCTAAAACCTAAACCAATATTTGTTCCTGAAATTTCGTGAAAAGTTACTGGAATGTATCCTTCAAAAAAGCCGAGATTTACTCTAGGTGTAATGCTGAAAATATTTGGAGCAGTAACTTGTTCGTTTTCACTATCGTCATTTAATTTTTGTTGTAAAAAAGCAGTAACAAAAACTTTTGGAACAATTTTATAATCAACATAAGTAGTAATCGTTGTTGGCAGTTTAACTTTAAACTCTTTTTTTTCAGGCTCATCTTTTGATAAATAATTATTATCTAATAAAATTTGCTCAACTTGACTTAGATTGTCAACATTATCAAATAAGCTCAAATCTAATGGATCAGAATTTGGAATATTTAAAGTATAATTAGTGTTATAATTATTCTCATCTTTAAATGTCATGCTTCCAATGTTTCTAATTGATAGACCAGCGTTTAAAGTGCTTTTATAGTGATAGTTGAAGCCAATATCACCTGCAAAGCCATTTAAACCTCCAAAAATTGATTTGCTGTAATCGTCGAAATTTGTAAAACTTTCAGCTAAATTTCCCGAATAAGCAATATTCAAATTAGCAGGACTATTTGTTGTTAAATAGGCATTTCCTAGGCTTTGAGTAATTGTTCCATCTAATTGACTTAAACCAAAATTGGAATAAGAACCTGGGAAAAGAATTTTTAAAGTAACTCCAGCACTAAATTGATGATTGTCATTTTGATACAAAACTCTTCCTGCTGACAAACCGATTTCACCATAAGATGTTCCACTTAATCTTTGATTATTCGGATTGTTGAGTAGTGTGGTGTTCAAAATCAAATTATCGTTAGTGATAGCATTTCCGATAGTAGGATCAACATCAACCATATCAAATTTTGCATAAGCTTTTGTAGTAAATGCAAAACCCCATTTATTCCAACGCATTGCAAATCCAGGACCAATAATATCGGCATCAATTCTTGCATTGACAGGACTTGTGCCTTGAAATAGCAAGGTTTCAAAATCGGTATCAGAATTAAAATCGCTAAACGCAATTTTGTTATTTGAAACTCCAAAGCTGAATCCAGTGATGTTGATTTCGAATTTTTTAGAAAGATTTGGTAATTCTGCCGGATTAATAGTTGTGTTTAAAATTCCAACGCGATTAGAAGTACTGATTCCAGAATAATGTTCCTGGCTAAATGCATTTAGGCATAGAAAAGATAATAAGGCGATAAAATAATTTTTCATAAAATTTGGGTTATAAATTATTTAAATAACAATTGGATTTAAGAAAACCCTACTTGTATAAACGTAAAAATAGTAAAATTAGTTTACAAATTATTCCAAATAACATCATTTGGAGTTGGAGCAATGATATTTATTTCTTCCTTAGAAACAGGATGAACAAACACTAACTGTCTGGCATGAAGGTGAATACCGCCATCAGAATTACTTCGGTCAAAACCATATTTTAAGTCGCCTTTTATTGGACAGCCAATAGCCGAAAGTTGTGCTCTAATTTGATGATGTCTTCCGGTGTGAAGGTTTATTTCTAGTGCAAAATAATTATCTAAAGTTTTAAAAACGCTGTATTCTAAACTTGCTTTTTTGCTATCAGGAACTTCTTTTATATGTGCTTTTGAAGTATTGTTCTTTGGATTTCTTTTTAAAAAGTGAACCAGTGTATCGTATGTTTTTGGAGGATTGTTTTTTACAATTGCCCAGTATGTTTTTTGAGTTTCCCGTTTACTAAACATCGCATTTAATCGCTCTAAAGCTTTACTAGTTTTTGCAAAAACGACAATGCCAGTTGTTGGTCTGTCCAATCGATGCACAACTCCAAGATATACTTCGCCAGGTTTATTGTATTTTTCTTTGATATATTCTTTAACAACTTCAGATAACGGTTTGTCTCCGGTTTTATCACCTTGCACAATATCGCCAACACGTTTGTTAATCACAATAATATGATTGTCTTCGTGAAGAATTTGAAGGTTGTTTTTATTAGAAATTATTTTTTCAGACAAAATAAATTAATCTTAATATTGTTCTGAAGCATTCGGGAAATCTTTCGATTTCACATCGGTAACATATTGCCCAATAGCAGTAGTCATTTCTTCATATAAATTCATATATCTGCGCAGAAATCGAGGACTAAATTCATGAGTCATTCCAATCATATCGTGTAATACCAAAACTTGTCCGTCAACGCCTCCGCCAGCTCCGATTCCAATAACTGGAATTGATATACTTTTTGCCACTTTTTCAGCTAATGCAGCTGGAATTTTTTCTAAAACCAACGCAAAACAACCTATACGTTCCAACAATTTAGCATCTTCTATTAATTTTTCTGCTTCTTCTTCTTCTTTTGCACGAACGGTATAAGTGCCAAATTTATAAATCGATTGTGGAGTCAATCCTAAATGTCCCATAACCGGAATTCCCGCATTCAAAATACGTTTGATACTTTCTTTAATTTCACTTCCGCCTTCCAATTTTACAGCATGTCCGCCACTTTCTTTCATGATTCTAATAGCAGAACGCAACGCTTCTTTTGGGTCAGATTGATAACTTCCAAAGGGTAAATCAACAACAACTAAAGCTCTTTCAACTGCTCTAACAACAGATGAAGCATGATATATCATTTGGTCTAATGTAATTGGCAACGTTGTTTCATGACCAGCCATTACATTACTAGCCGAATCACCAACCAAGATTACATCTGTACCAGCCGAATCTACAATTTTAGCCATTGTATAATCATATGCGGTAAGCATAGATATTTTCTCACCGTTGACCTTCATATCAAACAATGATTTGGTCGTAATTCTTTTGTAATCTTTCTTCGCTGTTGACATATTCATTTATTTTGAAACGTAAAAGTATAAAATCTATTCGTGTTACAACAAACATCAAGATACTAAAGTTAAATTAGTACTTTTGTAAACGTCTAATTAAAGGCCAAAATAGAATAACTACTAATAATAATAAAATGCCAAAAATCTTAATTATTGAAGACGAAGCAGCAATTCGTCGTGTATTAGTAAAAATATTATCTGAAGAAAGCGACACCTATCAAGTTGATGAGGCCGAAGATGGAAGAATAGGTTTTGAAAAAATTAAAAATGAAGATTACGACTTGGTTCTTTGTGATATAAAAATGCCAAAAATGAATGGCGAAGAACTACTAGAAGCCGTTAAAAAAATAAAATCTGAAATTCCAATCGTGATGATTTCAGGTCATGGTGATTTAGAAACTGCCGTTAACACTATGCGTTTAGGTGCGTTTGATTATATATCGAAACCACCAGATTTGAATAGATTGTTAAATACGGTTCGCAATGCCTTGGATAAAAAGCAACTGGTTGTTGAGAACAAAATATTAAAGAAAAAAGTTTCCAAGAATTATGAAATGATTGGAAATTCAGCACCTATCAATCAAATAAAAGAAATGATTGAAAAAGTGGCACAAACAGATGCTAGAGTTTTAATTACTGGTCCGAATGGAACGGGTAAAGAATTGGTAGCGCATCAATTACATGAAAAGAGCGAACGTTCCGAATTTCCATTGGTTGAGGTAAACTGTGCTGCTATTCCTTCGGAATTAATTGAAAGTGAATTGTTTGGTCATGTTAAAGGTGCTTTTACTTCGGCTGTAAAAGATAGAGCTGGAAAATTTGAAGCGGCTAATGGCGGAACAATTTTTTTGGATGAAATTGGAGATATGAGTTTAGCGGCTCAAGCAAAAGTTCTTCGTGCATTACAAGAAAATTTAGTGCAAAGAGTAGGAGCAGACAAAGACATTAAAGTTGATGTTCGAGTGGTTGCTGCAACCAATAAAGACTTGAAAAAAGAAATTGCAGAAGGTCGTTTTAGAGAAGATTTATACCATAGATTGGCTGTAATTTTAATCAAAGTTCCTGCGTTGAATGATAGAAGAGAAGATATTCCGTTATTAATTGAGCATTTTACTGCCAAGATTGCTGAAGAACAAGGAAATACCCAAAAGGCATTTTCAAAAGATGCAGTTAAACTATTGCAAGAATACGATTGGACAGGAAATATTCGTGAATTGCGTAACGTGGTAGAACGATTAATAATTCTTGGAGGAAGCGAAATTTCGGAAACCGATGTAAAACTATTTGCTAGCAAATAACTTTTAAAAATTAAATGAAACTAAAAAAAATACACCCAAATCTTCAAAAAGCATTAGTTGAAAACGGTTTAACCGAAGCCAACGAAATGCAGCAAGAAACATTTTCTACTATTAAAAGTGGTGCTGATGCAGTAATACAATCGCCTGAAGGAACAGGAAAAACAACCACAATTGTGCTGAATGTTATTCAAAAATTAGAGAAAACGGTTGGCGAAAGTACTCGAGCTTTAATTATTGTTGAAGATAAAGAAAAAGTTTTAGAAATGGAAGGATTGTTTCTAAAATATGGAACGTATCACGATTTGAGTATTTTGGGTGTTCATGATAAAGGCGATATTGATTATGATAAAAACATCATTTCACTGGGTTTAGATATACTGATTGGTACACCTAATCGTATCAATGCTTTGTTTTCGTCCGCAGGATTTAACGCATCCACAATTCGTATGTTTATAGTTGATGACGCTGATGTTCTTTTTAAAAATAGAGTGGATGCAATTGTTCAACGTTTATCTATGAGTATCGAAAAAACACAACGTATTTTCTTTTGTTCGGAAATTACAGAAAGAGTAGAAACACTTGCCGATAAAGTAATGATAGAACCAGTTTTCTTTGAAATGGAAGACTAATAGAACTCAATAAATAATAATTAATTAATTAATTTAAAATGGGATTAGTAAAAATATTTTCAGGAAAAGAAATTTTGGCAACCGATTTGAAACATCGTTTAGAAAATGCTGGTGTTAAAGTAGAACTACGAAACAACAACCAAGCTAATGTGTTTCCTAGTTTGAACAATGCCAAAATTGTTGAGGTTTTTATTCAAGAAAACGACTTTATGAAAGTGAATAAAGTGGTTGAAGATTTTAAAATGGGAATGTAATATTACCATCAAGCTTCATAATATTTTACATTATTGGCTTTTAAAAAATCTTTTATAATATCGGCATGGATGCAATGACCAACGTGAAGAAAAGGCTGATTGGTTATCATAATAGGTTTTCCGCCAGTTTTTAATTCAAAATCTTTCATGTCAAATCCTAAATGCAAATGATTGGTCATACTTTGCATTCCACAAATCAATCCTTGTTCGTTAAAAAGTGGTCCACCACTTTGTCCTTTTAATCCTGGTGTACTTAGTTCTAAACCAAAGATGCCGTTAGCATCAGCCAAATGTCGGGTTAACATTCCTTCTATAGGAAAACGAGGAGTTGTGTTTTGACCAGCTTGCGTCCATTCAATACTATCCGAAGATTCATTGTATTTAAAATTTGAAAACTCAGGAAACGGAAAACCTAGTCGGCATAAAAATTTACCAGGTTTTAAAGAGCTTGTATCTTTTAAAAAAGTAGCATGTGATTGATAAGCAGGATTTTTAAAATTGTCAAAAATCAAAATGGATAAGTCATATTTTGGATGGTTTATCCATCTGAAATTGAAGGTTGGTTCAGTTGTACAATCTACAAACCGTTCTAGTAGTTGAACAATGATATCATTTTTAATATTGTATTTATTTTCTAATGCGGTAAGCTTATTGTTGTAATTTTCATCTTGAATAAGTGTTGCTTTTTCTCTAACAAAATTTTCGTAATGAGCATTAATTGCTGCACGTCTGCTAATTAAATCAATAACATGTTTGCAAGTAACTGCAAAACCATTTTCGTTTACAAAAAAAAGAGTGGCAGCTCCACGATTTACAATCGTTTCGTTATAATTTCGGGTAATGGTATGAATCGGACGCGTAAACTGACCTACATCTTCAATGGCTTTTACAAACATATTCTTGTTTTATTAAGATAATCAAATATAGAGATTCTTTCTATACTTTCAAGCTACCTCTAAAACCTCTTGCCGCATAGTAAGAATCGGCACCATTGTGATAAATAAAAACGGTATCATAACGAAAATCGCCAAAAATAGCACCACCAAGTTTTCTGATGTTATCAGGTGTTTGAAGCCAACTGGATGTTTTCGTATCAAATTTTCCAAGCCTTTGCAAAGTTCTGTATTCCTCTTCGTTTAAAAGTTTGATTCCCATTTCTTTAGCCACATCTTCAACTGAGTTTTTTGGTTTGTGTTCTTTTCTCTTATTTAATGCTTCACGGTCATAACAGTAACTTCTTCTACCATTTGGGCTTTCAACAGAACAATCATAAAAAAGATATTCATTTGTATTGGAATCATAACCAACAACATCAGGTTCGCCACCAGTTTTTTCCATTTCATTTAATGACCATAGCTTATCAGGATTTGATTCTAGTTTGGCTAATACATCATTCCAATTAATGTTTTGGTGTCTGTTTTTATTTTTTTCAAAACGAGTTTCTAAAACAGTAAGCAATGTTTTAGTTTCTTTGGATGATAATAGATTTTGCTTTTTTGTTGTCATGACTGTTATGGTTTTTCTCTGCCAATAAAATTAGTAGTTCCATTTAAGAAATCTAATGTTCGTTGAATATTTTTATCTATGCTTTGCTGTGTTTTTAGTGAAGAAATATAGCGGATAATTTCTTTTTGTCTAGATGGACTTAAACCTTCAAAAACTTTTTTTGCATCTTGATTGTTCTTTAAGGCTTCAACTAGTTGTGGATGTGGAGTTATTGTTCTAACGGCTTTATCAAAATCGACCGAAATAGAAACAATTTCTCCAATACGTTTGGGAGAATTTTTTAGCATTGTTGTGTTGATATAGAGTCGCCATTCTCCACTGTATTTTACTAATGTTTGTTTATAAGGATTATTATTTACTACACCATGAATTGGAATAGTTCCTCTATTTTTATTAGCTTTTTTGAAGATTTCTTCCAAAATGGTTGGAGGCACAAATACAAAAGGGTTAATCCCAATTAGTTTTATTTCGGCTTCAAATTTGTGCATCAACTCAAAGTTTAATTTATTTCTAAAGATAAAAGATTTTGTACTAGAATTTTATTTCCCTTTTAAAGAAGCATTGATAATCTCTTTTAGAACATTAATGTCAACATCTTCAAGTTTATTAATGTAAAGACAGCCAACACCTGTTTTGTGTTTTCCAAGTTTTTCTAATGCCTTGGCATGTTCAGCAATACTAACACTAACATATAATGATAAATTAGCTTTTCTTGGAGCAAAACCAATTTTCAACCAATCAACTTCGCGTCCTGTTTTTGGACTTTTGTAGCGCATGTTACCAAACCCAATGATAGAACTTCCCCAAAGTTTTGGTTCTTCGCTTGTGGCTTCTTTCATAAGTTCTAAAATCACGAAACTATCTTTTCTCTTCTGTTCTTCAAAGGAATTGATAAAATCCTCAACACTTGCTGTAGTTGGTTTTGTTTTTATTTCAACTAGTTTTGATTTCTTTTCTGCCATTTCAAATAGATTTAGGTTAAAGATAATTAATTTAGTTTTACAATTATATTGGTAATTGAATTTGAAAACTTATTTTAATATGAATTAAGAAAATGAATTTTTTACATTTTAGAAGAAAAACTAAATAAAAAATTAACCAAACAAACCTTTAAAAGTAGCATCTTAATTCCAATTTGTTTTGCGTCAAAGTAATATTATTTTACAATGATAAAATACATTTTTGTCTGGTCACCATCTTGCTCAAATTTGTAATAGGTGTTTTTATACATATTGTATATTGTTGGGAAATCACCGTTTGATTTTAATTTAAAATCACCTCTATTCGAAACATTATTTGTTTTGTTGAGTTCTTTAATCAAGTTCTTTTTTTGATTGGAAGAAAAATTTAATACACCTGAAATAATATTTTCAAAAAAATAAATTTCTGAAACCTTACATTTCATTTGTTTGTCAAAATAAATTTCACCATCAACATTTTTTAATAAAATTGCCGACTTATACTTATCAGGAGCTTTCACATTAACTTGTTTATTGTACTTTTTATAAGAGTTTATAAAATTTGCTAATTGATTGTTCTCAAAAACGAGATAAGGAAAATCATAGGTTTCATCATTAATAAATTTTAATTCGGCATTGTCAAACTTTGTCAATTCAATAAAAGAGCCAGGAATAATAGCATGGTACATATTAAAACCTCGAATGTTATTAATACTCAATCCAGCAACTCTGTTCAAGCTCCCGTTGTTGTTGAATGTAATTCCCTTTTCTGTTTGTATTAGTATTTTAGCGTTTGTACTATCTTTTGAAATCAATACAGATTCGGGAAAAATGATTTCTATAAACTTTGTTTCAAAATTTGCAGTGATAGATTCATTTCGAATGTTAACTGAAAAATATTGTTTGCTATAAAATCCTTTTTCCAATTTTGGATTCAGTATGAATTGATAATTAGGGTATTGAATAGGTTTTATAATCAATTTTCGCATCATGATAGTATAAAACCTTTTAAAGCTTGAATTAGTGCCATTTTCTACTACTAAGTTTTGATAAAAAATTGCATTATAAATTTCTTCATCCAGTTCAAAATAAGCAAACTTGTCTCTAATCCTATCATACTTTTCGACTTGTTTTAATAACGAAGGGAAACCCTTCATCTCACTTGATTTAAAATACTCTTCCTGCGAATAAAGATTCGAAATAATAAATAAAACAAAAAGAATAATAGCGTTTTTCATAATGATTGGACAGTTTCTATATTTCGATAAAGATATCATTTTTAATAAAAAATCCCGCCTCATTGCTGAAACAGGATTTATAAAAAAAAGTTTTTATTAATTTCTATTCACCACCACAATCAGTAGCTGTGAAATGATATTTTACTTTTTCAAAGTCAATAGGTTTCCTTTTTTTGAAATAAGAAGCACCCAGATACATTTCAATTTCGCCATTACCCAGTATAAGTTCGTTTCCTTTTTTCAAGAAAGCCATTGGGTTTTTGTGAGTTACTTCTTTTTGGGAAGCCAAAGTAAAAGTATAGGCGCAAAATAAGGTGTCGCCTTTAAATTTGCCTTCAATTTTACCATCTCTTAGCGGTTCACCAGATACATTCATGACCAAACGGCCAGAAATTTTTCCATCTTTTTCAGTGATTGTAGATAGATTTAAAGTGTCTTTTTCATATACTGCTTCATAGCAATTGGCATTTGCAGGTATTTCACTTTGGGCTTGGCTATCATCAGTAGTCTCTTGTTTTTGTTCTTTTTTACAGCTTTGTAATCCTACCAAAGCAAACAAAACACCGAACATTATTATTTTTTTCATGGCTTACTTGTTTTAAGTTACTAATCGCTTGAAATCAATAATAAATGTACGGTTTTTAATTGAGCCTTACAAAAGATTTAAGGTTTTGTGTAAATGGTCGTAAAGTTTCTCTCGAATGCAGGATGGGTTATGGTAACGTTTCAATTTTTAGCAATTTGTTCGAAAAAATATAATTAATATGTTTTTTCTTTTTGATTATTTTCTTAAGACAAACAATAATTTAAAGTTGAAAGCCTAACGGATTATAAATAAAACTTTAACCAAATAATTATTTTCATCTATCTTTGCCGCTTCAAAAAATACACCATGATTACTGTAAACGACATAGCCGTAGAATTTGGCGGAACAACACTCTTTAGCGAAGTAACTTTTGCCATTAATGAAACCGATAAAATTGCCTTAATGGGTAAAAACGGAGCAGGAAAATCTACGCTGTTAAAAATTGTAGCAGGCGAAAACAAACCAACACGCGGAAATATTTCGGCACCAAAAGAAGCCGTGATTGCCTATTTACCACAGCATTTGTTAACTGCCGATAACAGTACGGTGATGGAAGAAGCTTCCAAAGCGTTTGCAGAAGTATTCAAAATGAAAGCCGAGATTGACGAAATCAATGAGCAACTAACCATCCGCACCGACTATGAAAGCGATGACTACATGAAACTCATAGAACGAGTATCAGAGTTAAGCGAAAAATACTATTCTATAGAAGAAGTGAACTATGAAGCCGAAGTAGAAAAAGTATTAAAAGGATTAGGATTCGAAAGAGAAGATTTCAACCGTCCAACATCGGAGTTTTCAGGTGGTTGGAGAATGAGAATTGAGTTAGCCAAAATACTTTTAAAGCAACCCGATTTAATATTACTCGATGAGCCAACCAACCATTTAGATATGGACAGTATTCAATGGCTCGAAGATTTCTTAATCAATCAGGCAAAAGCCGTAATGGTCATTTCACACGATAGAGCATTCGTAGACAACATTACCAACAGAACCATCGAAGTAACGATGGGAAGAATATACGACTACAAAGCAAAATACACTCATTACTTAGAGCTTAGAAAAGACAGAAGAGTGCACCAGCAAAAAGCCTATGATGAGCAGCAAAAATTCATTGCCGAAAATCAAGCATTCATCGAGCGATTTAGAGGAACGTTTTCAAAAACAGAACAAGTGCAATCGCGCGTGCGTATGTTAGAAAAACTGGAACTGGTAGAAGTAGATGAAGTGGATACATCAGCACTGCGATTAAAGTTTCCACCATCAGTTCGCTCTGGGCAATATCCAGTTATTGTAAAAGATTTAGAAAAATCATATGGCGACCATCTAATCTTCAAAGACGCAAACATAGTAATCGAACGTGGCGACAAAGTAGCTTTTGTGGGTAAAAATGGTGAAGGAAAGTCAACCATGATAAAAGCCATCATGAAAGAAATAGAAATCAACAGCGGAAGTGTAACTGTTGGTCACAATGCACAGATAGGTTACTTTGCCCAAAACCAAGCTTCTTTGTTAGACGAAAACGCAACCATTTTTGAAACTATAGATAACATTGCCGTTGGCGATGTAAGAACACAAATAAAAAACATCTTGGGTGCATTTATGTTCCAAGGCGATGATATTCAAAAGAAAGTAAAAGTACTTTCAGGAGGAGAAAAAACACGTTTGGCAATGATTAAATTATTGTTAGAACCAGTAAACTTATTAATCCTCGATGAGCCTTCAAACCACTTAGACATGAAAACCAAAGACATTATCAAAGAAGCACTTCGCGACTTTGACGGAACGTTAATCTTGGTTTCTCACGACCGTGATTTCCTTGACGGATTAGCCACTAAAGTTTTCGAGTTCGGAAACAAAAGAGTAAAAGAACACTTCGAAGACATCAAAGGTTTCTTGGCGCATAAAAAGATGGAAAGTCTAAAAGAAATAGAGAAGTAGTTTCAAACTGAAAAATCGTCAGTTTCATTGAAAATTTGTCGTCAAAAAATTCAGCTAAAGCTTTTATAATCAGACAATATTTCAGAATTTAAGTCATGGTATATATTTTGCTTAATGATAAGCAAATTACTAATTTATTGTTGAACTTAAATACTAGAATTATGAACTTAATTAAAAGAAACAATTTAAGATTTCCATCAATTCTGGATGAATTACTAAAACCAGATTGGATGGGTGGCGTACAAAACTTTAGTGTAGATGTACCAGCTGTAAACATCAAAGAAACCGATTTGAATTTCGAATTAGAATTGGCTGTTCCTGGTAAAAAGAAAGAAGATTTTAACATCGAAATCGATCACAATGTACTAACTATTTCATCTGAAGAAAAAAATGAAATAGAAGAAAAAGACCAAGACGGAAGATATACCCGAAAAGAGTTTAATTATTCTTCTTTCAGAAGAGCATTTACGTTACCAGAAAGTGTTAACTCAGAAAACATCAATGCAAACTATCAAGATGGTGTTTTAAAAATAGCACTTCCAAAGAAAGAAGAGGCGTTACCAAAACCAAAACGATTGATAGAAATCATGTAATAAAAGAGCGTTCATTTGAACGCTTTTTTTTTGAAACATAAAAACCTTTGCAAAGCGGGCAACTTTGACAAAGGTTTTCGTTGTTTGAAAATTTGAAAATCTCAAAAATTCAAACGGGAACAAACAAGGTGCTCAAATTATTTTTTGGTAGATACGCTTCCGCCGTCTTCTTTAATTTCAACTTCTGTTTTGTTTTCACCATCTTTAGATGAAAACTCTACCCCATTTTTATCAACACTCAATGATGTACCATCAGTTTCTTCTACAGGTTGTGCTTCAGCTTCTGTACTCTTTTCAACCACAACTGTTTTTTCTGTTGTTTTTTCTGTTTCTTCTTTACACGATGCAAACAACATCATCGCTACACTTGCTAAAATAAGGGTTACCTTTTTCATGATATTTATGTTTTTGATTATGTTGTAAAATTAACCTATGTATCAACTATTTGACTTACAACGTTTTTTGAATTATTTATAGAATTACCACAAAGCAATAAAAAACTCCATCAAGATTAATCTTTTTGGAGTTAATTATTTAAAAAAGGAATTTTGATTATTCTTCTTTTTTAATTTTTACATTAAAACTGGGAGCTTTATAGTCTTTGTCTAAATAGTTTTCAGGAATTGTCGTTGTGTTTCCATCGCGGGCTGCACGATAATGAGGAGAAAGAATTTCTATACCAGCTTCATTACAACAATCTTGAATATTTTGATGCAAATCAGAGTAGATTGTAGCTTGTTTGTTTGCTTCTTTTGTGTAGGCATTTATTTGATAGGAAACATAAAAGTCGTCCAAACTGGTTTGTAAAACAAAGGGTTTTGGTTCTTTTAAGAGTAATTCAGTCCTATTAGCAGCATCAATTAACGCCTGATGCATTTTTTTCCATGGTACATCATATCCAATAGTTACTGTAGAATGCAAAATTAACCCAACACTATCCGTTTCGCTACTATAATTAATAGTATGACTACTCATAACAGTTGAATTTGGTATTGAGATAATTTCGTTTTTAATTGTTTTAACTCGGGTTACCAATAAAGATTTTTCGATGACATCTCCAAAAACATCCCCAATTTTTACTCTATCGCCAATTCGGAATAAACGCATATACGTTAAAACCAATCCGGCCATTACGTTTGATAATGAACCCGCAGATCCAAATGTGAAAAGGAAACCTAAGAAAACAGAAACACCTTGAAATACTGGTGAATCACTTCCTGGTAAATAAGGAAAAATCAAAACAAACATAAAAGCGTATAAAACAACTTTTAGAATTTGGAATGTTGGATTAGCCCAATCGGGATAAAAACCAGAAAGTTGAAGTTTTTCGTTTTGGATTTCATTTTTCAAAAAATGCATTCCTTTGACTATGTATCTAAAAACAATAATTATGATGATAATGGTAAAAAGATTTGGCAAATAATGCCAAATACTTGATGCCATCTTTTTCAATGGGTTTAAAATGTAGCCAAATAGAGTTTTAGAAAAGTCTTGTGTCCACGGAAAAATATTGAAAAGAATAGGTAAAACAATGTAAACACTTAAAGCGATAAAAAGCCATTTTATTAATGTATTAGCCGATAAAAGAACATTAATTTCCCTTTGAGCATCAAACAATACATAGTTTTTCAGTTTTATTCCTTTAATTAACTTTCCTTCTTGTTCTTCGATTTTTTTAGCTGTCCACCCGAATAATTTTTTTAAATAAATAATTAAAAGAACTAAAATTAAAATGACAATTAATGCTAGACCAATTTCTTTTAACAACGTAGTTAAGCTTGTTTCATCCTTATATTTTAAGATTGCATTAGTTATTATTAACTTGTAGTTATCTGCTAGTTTTTGCTTGGTTGTTCCGTTCCAAATAGCATCATTTTCAGTTATGCTAACGATAATTTTATCTTTATAAACAATATCAACATTTGATTCGACACTATCAATAGATAATGATTTTTTATCAAAACCAAGTTTATCTTTTAAATCGTTAATACGTTTTGAAATGGCTGCAGCACGTTCTTCAGCAGAAAAACTACCAATTTTACTATAAATTATAAATAGAGTATCATTAAAAAAACCTCTTACTGGAAATCCTGTTGCTGTTGCTTTTAAAGAATCAATTCGAGCTCTTTTTAGTTCTAGTCTATTGTTTTCAGCATCTCTTAATCGGTTTAGTTCTGATAAGAGTTCTTCTTTTTTTAAATTATCGGTGTTTTTTAAACCTTTTAATTCATTTTCAAGTTCTATTTTTTTTAATGAATCTTTGCTTTGTTCTTTTTTTAATTCGGTTAGTTTTTGATTATAATCATTCAAAAGAATTGTGTTGAGCGAATCAATTTTCTTTTTCTGAGTTATAGAATCTTGTATCTGACCAAAACTTATGGAACAAACAATGAATAAAAGTAAAAGTGATAATTTGTATTTCATGTTAATTAATCTTCTTCATTTTCCTTATCAAGATATTCTTGAACAATTTCAATAGCATTAGTAACTACATCGCTCAAAGCAGTGATAAAACTGCCGTCTTCAGCATTGCTTATAGCGTGTTTAATTGCTTCAACTTCGCGTTTAATAATTTCGGTGGTTACAGATTTTCCAGAAGCCTCAATTCCTTCCATAATCAAACCGATAATTTCTTCTTCGGTTCTACCACGTAAGTGTTTTTCCTGACGAATAATGATATGATCGAACATTCTAGCAGCAATCGTAGCACAATCTCGAATATCTTCGTCGCGTCTATCACCAACACCTGCGATAATTCCAATTTTTTTTGTTGCTTCTACAGAACTCAGGTAATCTTCAACACCTTTATAACCGGCAGGATTATGAGCAAAGTCAATCAATACTTTGAATTTCTTAAACTCAAAGATATTCATTCTTCCCGGTGTTTGTGCAGCACTTGGTATAAAAGTTTGTAATGATAAACTAATGTCTTCTGTTTTAAAACCATACAAATAGCTGGCTAAGGATGCGGCTAAAACATTAGCAATCATAAATCGAGCTTTTCCTCCAAGCGTTAATGGAACGTGAGTTGCCTTCTCAATTCTGATTTTCCATTCACCTTTTTTGATGGTGATAAATCCGTTTTCATAAACAGCTACAATTTTACCTTCTTTTGATAGTTGTTTTACCTTTGGATTATCTTCATCCATGCTGAAATATGCAATGTTGCAACTTAACTCGTTTGCTATTTTCATGCAGTGTTCATCTTCGGCATTAAGAATTGCCCAACCATCCTTTTTAACACTACGAACAACAACACTTTTTACACGTGCCAAATCGTCCAAAGTATGAATGTCAGAAAGTCCTAAATGATCTTCTTGGATGTTAGTAATAATTGCAATATCACAACGACCAAAACCTAATCCTGCGCGTAGAATTCCACCACGAGCTGTTTCTAAAACTGCAAATTCAACGGTTGGATCTTTCAAAATATATTCAGCAGAAATTGGTCCAGTTGTATCGCCTTTTTCCATCATGTGGTTTTGAATATAAATTCCATCTGATGTTGTAAAACCTACTTTGTAACCGTTATTTTTTACAATATGTGCAATTAATCGGGTAGTGGTAGTTTTTCCATTTGTTCCAGTTACTGCAATAATTGGAATTCTACTTTCTTTTCCTGGAGGATAAAGCATATCAATTACTGGTGCGGCAACGTTTCTTGGTAAACCTTCACTTGGTGCTAAGTGCATTCTGAAACCTGGAGCTGCATTAACTTCAAGGATACAACCTCCGTTTTCTTTCAAAGGTTGTGTTAAATTTTCTGCCATAATATCTATACCACAAACATCAAGACCAATAACTCTAGAAATACGTTCGCACAAAAAAATATTTTCAGGATGCATCATGTCTGTTACATCTAATGAAGTTCCACCTGTACTTAAATTTGCAGTTGATTTCAAATAAACAACTTCATCTTTTCTTGGAACTGTTTCTAATGTATAACCTAATTTTTCTAATAAATCTGTTGTGTCTCTGTCAACATCTATTTGGGTTAAAACATTTTCATGCCCATAACCACGTCTTGGATCTAAATTAGTTTCATCAATTAATTGTTGAATATTGTGAACTCCATCGCCTTTAACATGTGCAGGTTCTCTTTTTGCGGCAGCAACCAATTTGTTGTCAATTACCAAAACTCTGAAGTCAAAACCTGTGATAAATTTTTCTACAATTACTCTACGACTATATTTTTTGGCATAAGCCAAACCTTCAACCGCATCTTCCCAAGTTTTAACGTTTATAGAAGCACCTTTTCCGTGATTACCATCCAAAGGTTTAATAACTATTGGATAGCCAATTTTTTTAACAACATCTTCTAAATCTTCTTCATCAACACAAATTCCTCCGCTGGCAACAGGTATGGAAGCCATATCAAGCATTCTTTTAGTCTCTTCTTTGTTACAGGCAATGTCAACTGCAATATTTGATGTTTTACAAGTAATTGTTGCTTGAAAACGCATCTGATTGATTCCATAACCCAATTGAACCAAAGAATTTGTTCCTAATCGAATCCAAGGAATATCTCTTGAAACCGCTTCTTCAACGATACTTCCAGTTGATGGTCCAAGACGAACACGTTCGCGAATTTCTCGCATCTTTTGGATATCAGCTTCAACATCATAATTATTTCCTGCAATTAATGCTTCAGCAATGGCTACAGCACTTTCAGCAGCAAAAAGACCTACATTTTCTTCGGTATAACTAAAAACCACATTGTAAACACCAGGTGTTTTTGTTTCCCTAGTTCTTCCAAAGCCAGTTTCCATACCGGCTAATGTTTGTATTTCTAATGCAATATGTTCAATAACATGTCCCATCCATGTTCCACGCTCTATTCTAGAGAAAAAACCACCTCGCGTTCCTTCGGAGCAACGATGTTCTATCATAGTAGGAAACATGGCTTCTATACGTTCTCTAAAACCATCGATTTTATTAGTTGGAAACTGTTCCATTTCTTCTAAATCTAATCTCATTTGGATTAGTTTTTTTCTATTTATACTCCAAATGTTTGGTCCACGTAACGCTTGTATTTTTAGGATTTTCATGTTAATTTATATTGTAATTGGTAATTTGTTAATGTTTTCGTTAAAAATAGCAAATTATTGTTTCAATACTCCTTTTTTTAAAAGAAATAATGAAAATGTAGAAGTGAAGTTTTGTTTAAATAAAAAAGTTTCTGAAAATCAAAAGTTTGAGTTTATAAAAATAACTTTCTTTAATTTTCTAGATGTATGAAATCGGATATTTTTTGATATAAAGTTATATCATGCATGCTGTGTCCTAATCCTTTGGTTTCAATATATTCAGCATTTTTCCAAGCAGAAGCATATTTTTTTCCTTCTTCAACCAAAACGATATCATCATCAATATCGTGGGCAATTAGTGCCTTTTGAGTGAAATTTTTAGCAAAGTAGTGACCTTTGAAATCATCAATATGAATGTTAAATTTTTGATGATATAAATTTTCGAGTGAGTTTTTAACTTTATTATTTAAGCTTAATAAAGAAACATAATTGTTGCTGATTATTTTGAAATCAGAAGGCGAACCTAATAAAACTACTTTTTCAATTGTTGTAGAATTGAATTTATGCAAATAGTAACTAATCGCTGCACCACCAACAGAATGTCCAATTATGTATTTTGGTTGGTATTTTTGTGAAACCACTTGAATAAATTCGGCATATTTTGGTGCATTAAATTCTTTTCCACTACTTAATCCATGTGCAGGTGCATCAATGGCAACAATAGTTTTGCCTAGAGGTTTTAGTTGGTGTAATAATTTTTTCCAACGAGATGAATTACTTTCCCAACCATGAACTAATAATATAACATCTTCTGTTCCAGTCCAACGGTAACATTGAATTGTTTCATTTTGAAAGGTAAAATTTTCATGAACAGCAGTTGTTAATGTTTTAGGAAGTTTTTCTTTTTTAATTTTTCCTTTCCTTGGCTGACTAAATAATTCATAAGACAATTTTTTTGCCTTTTCAATATTTATAAAACTTAGCAGGTTTATGTAGAAACCAATTGACTTAACGAGTATGAATTGCTGAATTTTTTTCATAAAAAAATCCCGAACTATCGGGATTTAAAATATTACATTTTTGCGAATAATTTTTCCATTTTTTCTTTTTCCTCAGCAGCTAATACTGTGTCAACAAGAATTCTTCCAGAATGCTCATCGGTTAAGATTTTTTTGCGTGAAGCAATTTCCACTTGTGTTTGTGGTGGAATTGTAAAGAATGAACCAGCAGATGCACCACGCTCAATTGAAACAACAGCTAATCCGTTAACTACGCTGCTACGAATTCTTTTGTAAGCAGCTAATAAACGCTCTTCAATTAATGCTTCATATTCAGCAGATTTTTCCATAAGGAAAGCTTCCTCTTTTTGAGTTTCTGCCATGATATCATTAAGCTCTGCTTTTTTGTGTTTTAAGTGAGAAGTTTTTTGCTCTAATTTTTCTTTAGAACTTGCAACTACTTCTTTTTTATGTTCGATGGAAGCTTTCATCTCTTTGATGTGTTTTTCAGCCAATTGAATTTCTAATTCTTGAAATTCAATTTCTTTTGACAATGAGTTGAATTCTCTATTGTTACGAACATTTTTTTGTTGTTCAGTATATCTTTTGATTGCAGCTTGGTGATCTTCAATAGCATTTTTCTTAGCTTTAATTTGCTCTTCTATTGATACTAAATCACTTTTGAATTTGTCTAAACGAGTGCTTAACCCTGCTACTTCATCTTCTAAATCTTCCACTTCTAAAGGCAATTCACCTCTAACGTTTCTAATTTCGTCAATTCTTGAATCGATTAATTGTAAATCATACAGCGCTCTTAATTTGTCTTCAACGCTCAATTCTTTTGTAGTAGCCATATTTTATAAGTACTTAACTGGGTTTGTATTTTCTTTTGATAAAACAACTTTTCCTGTGGAAAATGCAGGTGCAAAATTAGTAATTTTTTCTTTAAGAAAATCAACAATATAATTTTTTGTATATCTTTCACTCTCAAAATGACCAATATCAGCCAAAACTATCTGATTTTCAGCTTCATAAAAGTTGTGGTATTTCAAATCGGCGGTTAAAAAAACATCTGCACCAGCTTGAATAGCATTTTTTATGGCAAAACTTCCCGAACCACCAAGAACAGCCACTTTTTTAATGGATTTGTTTAATAACTTAGTATAACGAATGCTTTCACACTGCATTTTGTCTTTTACAAAGTTAAGAAAATCAATTTCATTCATTGGATTTTGTAATTCTCCAATCATTCCTAATCCAATGTTTTGATGCTGATTTTGTAATTGATAAATTTCATAAGCAACTTCTTCATAAACATGATTTGAAAAAAGAGCTTTTAAAATTTTTGATTGTGAATGTTTTTCAAATGTAACTTCAATTTTTATTTCGTTTGATTCAACAAATTCAAAACGTTCACCAATTTCTGGATTACTGTTTTCATTTCCCATGTAGGTTCCGATTCCAGTTGAATTAAAACTGCAATTTTCATAATTGCCAATTTTTCCTGCGCCAGCTTCAAACAAAGCATTTCTGAGTTGAATTTCGTTTTCAGGAATTGTATAAGTGATAAGTTTTTGAATAAAATTTTGTTTTGGAACTAGAATTTTTGTGTTCGTCAATCCTAAAGCATCACAAAATATTTTATTAACTCCATTTTGATGATTATCCAAAGCAGTGTGAACGGCGTAAATTGCGATGTCATTTTTGATTGCTTTTAAAACCGCTTTTTCAACATAAGTTTTACCAGTAATTTTTTTTAAACCCGAAAAAAGAATAGGATGGAAGCAAACCACCAAATTACAAGAATTTGAAATTGCTTCATCAATTACTGATTCTAGTGCATCATGACAAACTAAAATTCCTGTAACTTCTTGCTCTTCATTACCAACTAATAAACCAACATTGTCAAAATCTTCAGCATAGGCTAAAGGTGCCATTTCTTCAAGGATTGGAAAAAGTTCTTTTATTTTCATTTGTAATTTTTTTCTAAAAACTGATTACTTTTTTAAGTACTCCATTCGTTTAAAGTTTCGACAATTATCCAAATATCATTCTTTTTTTCAAATAAATAGTAGCAACCGCTATTATGTTCAATGTTTCTGTAATAAGCAACTTTTACCAAACAATATTTATTGGCAAAATGCATCGGTTTGCTAACAATCATCAAACGTTGATTATTTTCACCATATTGTGCTGAAATTTTTTGAAACTCTTCGAGCGATAAGCAGTCATTTACTTTACTCTTCAGATATTGATGTTGATTGGTAAATAATATTCCAAATTCTTTACTCCAATCTTCATTAATAGTGATGTCAATTTGTTTTTTTAGTGTTGCCGCATTATTTTTGAGCAGTTCACTTTTATTGATAACATCAAGTGTTTCCTCGTTATTTGGGGCTTTGTTACAATAGAAATTTAACAATTGAAGTCTGTTTTTAACAATCACTTTTTCGTTAGCGTAAGCCTTAGTTAGTATAACTTTAAGAATTGCAGCATTTTCAATTTCTTGAGAAAAACTAATTTGGAAGCCAATAATGAAAAGAAAAACAATTTTAAATTTTAAAGCCATTATATCTAAATTATAATTTATCCCAAATATAAAACTTTAAAAAAATATTCGTGCATTACAGCCAAATTATCTACTTTCGTACTATGATTATTTTAAGAAAACTTCTTTTTCCATTTACCATTTTATATGGAATTGTTACTTCTATTAGAAATTTTCTTTACGATAAATCAATTTTTAAAAGTTATTCTTTTTCTGTTCCAATAATTGCAGTTGGTAATTTGAGTGTTGGTGGAACGGGTAAAACTCCACAAATTGAATATTTAATTCGCCTGCTTCAAGATGATTATAACGTTGCGGTTTTAAGTCGTGGTTATAAACGAAAGTCAGAAGGTTTTGTTTTGGCAGATAAAAATTCTTCGGCAGAAATTCTTGGTGATGAACCTTTTCAAATACATCAAAAATTTCCAAAAATTAATGTTGCTGTAGATGCCGATAGAAAGAATGGAATTGAAAATTTATTGTCTTTTAATGAAAAACCAGAAGTCATTTTGTTAGATGATGCTTTTCAGCATCGCAGAGTAAAAGCAGGATTTAATATTTTGTTGACCGCTTATGATGATTTGTTTTGTGATGATTTTATTCTTCCAATGGGAAATTTACGAGAAAGTAGAAGTGGAGCAAAACGTGCCAATTTGATTGTGGTTACAAAATGTCCAAATTCAATTTCAGAAGATGAGAAAGAAAGAATAACAAAGAAATTAGTAGCAAATAAAAAAGTTTATTTTTCAACTATAGAGTATGATGATTTCGTTTATGGAAAAGACAAATCATTGGCAATAAGTGAAGTCAAACCAAAAGAAAAGTTACTTTTGGCAGGAATAGCCAAGCCAGATTTATTTTTTGATTATTTAAAACAATCAAATGATGAAACTATGGTTTTCCCTGACCATCATCATTTTACTGAAAACGATATAAAAACTATTGAAAATAAAACCAAAAACCAATTAATTATCACTACCGAGAAAGATTATGTTCGATTGGCTAACCACACTTTACAATCGGATATTTATTATTTGCCAATAAAAAGTAAATTTCTTTCAGATGCTGATGATTTCAATAAAACTATAAAAAAATATGTGGGAACAAGTACAAGAAACCGTTAATTACATTAAAAGTAAAACTGGCTATACTCCGGATTATGGAGTTATTCTAGGTTCAGGATTAGGAAGTTTTACAAATGACATTGAAATAGAGTTTACATTGCCATACAATGAAATTCCAAATTTTCCTGTTTCAACTGTCGAAGGTCACAAAGGCGCTTTAGTATTTGGAAAAATTGGAGATAAAAAAGTAGTTGCTATGCAAGGTCGTTTTCATTATTATGAAGGATATACAATGCAGCAAGTTACTTTTCCAGTTCGTGTGATGAAATATTTAGGAATAAATAAATTAATTGTTTCTAATGCTTCTGGTGGTGTAAATCCTAATTATCACGTTGGAGCTGTTACCATAATTACTGACCATATTAATATGTTTCCAGAACATCCTTTGCGAGGACAAAACGATAATCGTTTTGGACCAAGATTTGTAAATATGAGCGAACCTTACAACCGAAAAATGATTGCTAAAGCTAAAGAATTAGCCAAAAAATTCGATTTAGAAGTTTTTGAAGGCGTTTATCTTGGGTTACAAGGACCAACTTTCGAAACATTGGCAGAATATAAAATGGTGGTTAATATTGGCGCTGATTGTGTTGGAATGTCAACTGTTCCAGAAGTAATTGTTGCCAAACACATGGACATGGATTGTTTTGGAGTTTCGGTAATTACAGATATGGGTGATGTAGATAGTATTGACTCAATATCTCATGAAGAAGTTCTAGAAGCTGCTAAAGGTGCAGAACCAACGGTTAGAACTTTAATCAAGCAGCTGATTTTGAATTACTAAGTACTTTTGAAATTATAGAGTAAAATTTATTTGGCTCAAAAGGTTTAGTAATTACTTCATCCATTCCAAAGGATAGTAGTATACCTCGATTTTCATTTAATGAAATGGCTGTCAAGGCAATAATTGGAAGTTTTTGGTTGAACTTTCTAATTTGTTTTGTCGCAATTGTACCGTTAATTCCAGGTAAATGCACATCCATAAGAATCAAGTCGTAGTGATGATTATTATTTTTAATTACCTCAACGGCTTCTTCACCATTATCAATTATATCGGCAATCATACCTTTCTTTTCAATCATTTTTTTGGTAATCATTTGATTGATTTTGTTATCTTCTACTATTAGCACATTTTTACCTTCAAGCAGTGCATCAATATCTTCTTCCAACATCAATTCTTCTTCTTTTTCCTTTTCAACAGAATGGCTACTGATTTCCATTTCTAAATCAAAGTAAAAATTTGAACCTTTTCCAAGTTCACTTTCAAGTTTTATGTTTCCACCTAATAAATCAATAAGTTTTTTAACAATAGCTAAACCTAAACCTGTTCCGCCATATTTTCTATTAATTTCTATTGAACCTTGAGCAAAACTATCAAAAATGGTTTCTTGTTTTTCTTTTGCAATTCCTATTCCAGTATCAGTAACCGAAAAATGTATGGTTGCCACATTATTGTTTGTTCCAAATAATTCTGCCAAAACGGTTACTTGACCATTTTTTGTAAATTTCAGAGCATTATTAATTAAATTCAGAAAGATTTGAGACATTTTTGTTGGATCGCCAACAACCATTTCAGGTATGTTTTCATCAAAATCCAATATCAATTTATTGTTATTGGTATTCGCAAGTTGCTTGAGTGAATTTTGAATATTTACTAATAATTCTTTTGGGTTAAAGTCAATTTTTTCGACTTCAATATTTTTAGATTCTATTCGGTTAATTTCAAGAATATCATTAATAAAAGTCAAGAGATAATTTCCTGAAAACTTCAAAGAATTAAGATAATGCAATTGATTTTCTTTCGGATTTTCTTCTAATAATAAATGTGTAATCCCATTTATAGCATTCAAAGGCGTCCTCAATTCATGACTAACAGTTGATAAAAAATCAGCTCTGGCTTGTGATGCTTTTTCTGCTTTTTCTTTAGCAATTTCAAGTTCATGGTTTTTGTCTTGTAACATTTCGTTAGACCTGGTTCTGATGATGTTGTTTTTATACAACGACAAACTCAATAACGATAGAATAGAAATCAACGCAATAGCTAAAATACTGATAAGTTTTGTAAACCTTGAAGTACGTTGTCTGGCTTCATTTTCTTTACTTAACTGTTCAAATAAATCTACTCTTTCACTTTCTTTAATCGAATTAAAATCAGTAGAAGCAAGACGTTTTTTATTTAATTGGATTAAACTATCTCTGAGGTTAACATGCAACTTAAGATATCTGTGTGACTCACTCAGATTTAATAAATTATCATTAACAAGACTAAGTTCAAATAAAATTTTTATGCGTTGTTCAAAGTTGTTTCCTTTAGAATTAATTGATAATGCGCGTGTTAAATAATTTAACGCTAAATTATTACGGTTTTTTTTTAATTCAATATCTGCAATTTGATACAAAGCTTCTGCTTTTGTATTAAAGTCATCATTAGTATCGCCTTTAGAAATAATTTCCGAAAATATATTTGATGCTAAAGTATATTTGCCTTTATTTTTATATAAAATTCCTTTCTGTAAATTGATGAGTTCTTTATTTTCAATTTTTAAACTCGAATAAATATTTTCAGCTTCTTTAAAATAGTTTTCGGCAATTTCATATTCTTCTAAACTCATATAGCAAAGCCCGAGTTTATAATAATTCAATGCCAAATCAGAAGAAAGTGGTAAAGAATTTAATTCATTAATACTTTTGAGGAAATAATCTCTGGCTTCTTCAATTTTTTTTAATTCAAAATAGGTAGTACCAAGCGTAGTTAGAGCTTTAGACTTTCCTAAAATATCTTTATAATTTGAGGCATATTTTAATGCACTATTTGCATTTTTAAGAGATAATTTAAAATTATCTTTATTTTTATATAAATCGGCTAGTTTAATATAATAAGCAACACTGTCGATAGGTTCGACAACACGACTTTGACTGAACGCAAAAGACGTTAGAAAAAAAAACAAAATTATTTTTTTCAACTAGCTTAGGATTAGGGGATAAAATAAATGATTATTTATTTAAAAATAAAATTAAGTCAATTATTCTCGATGAATAACCAATTTCATTGTCGTACCAACCTACAACCTTCACCATTTTGTCAATTACTGAGGTAAGTTGCGCATCAAACAGACAAGAATTTTTGTTGCCAATTATGTCAACGGATACAATTGGATCTTCAGTATACGCTAAAATTCCTTTTAAATTTCCTTCTGAAGATTTTTTAAAAGCACTATTAATTTCATCAATGGTAACCTCTTTTTTTACATAACAGGTAATATCCGTAAGTGAACCATCGGGAACAGGAACACGAATTCCGCTACCACCAATTTTACCTTCCATTTCTGGAAATATTTTTGTCAATGCTTTTGCTGCACCAGTAGTTGTTGGAACGATGGATTGACTTGCGCCTCGAGCACGTCTTAAATCTTTATGAGGTTGATCGTGTAAGCTTTGATCAGTAGTATAGGAGTGAACCGTTGTGATATAAGCTTGTTCAATACCACATAATTCATTGATGATTTTAATCATCGGAGCTGCGTTATTGGTAGTACAACTGGCGTTAGAAATGATGTTTTCAGTTCCATCAAGGATATTTTCATTTACACCCAGAACAACAGTTTTAATTTCATCAACCTCACTTGGTGCCGAAAGGATTACTTTTTTTGCACCTACAATAATATGTTTATTGATGTCTTCAAATGTTTTGAATTTGCCAGTACATTCTATAACAAAGTCTATTTCATTCCATTTTAGACTAGAAATTTCTTTCTCATGAAAAAAAGAATAAGCTTTTCCGTCAACAAGTATTGAATTTTCATCAAAAGACACTTCATAAGGAAGCACGCCATGAATACTATCGTATTTTATCAAATGCGCCATGGTTCGATTATCAGCAATGTCGTTAATAGCAACAACTTCAATCGATGGATGATTTAGCAACAATCGGAATAAGTTTCTACCGATTCTTCCAAAACCGTTAATGGCTATTTTAGTTTTCATTTGGTTCAATATGTATCAAAACATGTCCTAATTGAGGAATTTCTTTTCGCAAAGTATCTTTAAGCAAATGGGCAATATCATGTCCTTCTTTTACAGTAATATTAGCATCTACTGTTGCATGAAGATCAACATGATACTTCATTCCTGCTTTTCTAATGAAACACTTTTCTGTATCTATTACACCATCAACTTTATGAGAAACTTGTCTGATGTCTGATATCAAATCATCGTATAAATGCTCATCCATTATTTCTCCTAAAGCTGGACGGAAAATAAGGTAGCTATTATAAAGAATGAATCCCGAAGCAAAAAGTGCAGCCCAATCATCAGCCGATTCATATCCTTTTCCAAATAATATAGCAATTGAAATACCAACAAAGGCAGCTACTGATGTAACAGCATCGCTTCGATGATGCCAAGCATCTGCTTTCAAAGAAGAACTATTGGTTTCAATTCCTTTCTGCATTACTTTTCTAAACGAATATTCCTTCCAAATAATAATAATACCCAAGACAATAAGTGTCCATGATTTTGGTAAGTCATGTGGTTTTTGGATGTTCATGATGCTTTCATAAGCAATTATGGTTGCTGAGGTAATTAAAAATCCAACAACTATAAATGTAATCAAAGGCTCAGCTCTACCATGTCCATATGGATGATTTTCATCAGCGGGTTTGTTAGAATACTTTAATCCGAACAGTACTAAAAATGAAGCAAAAATGTCAGTAGTCGACTCAATAGCATCAGCAATTAATGCATATGAATTTCCAAAAAAGCCAGCCAATCCTTTTGTTAAAGCCAACCCAGCGTTACCTATTAAACTGAAATAGGTTGCTTTAATAGCAGATTCTTGGTGGCTAATTTCCATAGAAAAAATTATAAAATATGTTTTTCAGCATGGTAAGAAGAACGCACTAATGCGCCACTTTCTACATGTCGGAATCCCATTTCTTTACCTATTTTTTCGTATTTCTCAAATTGTTCAGGAGTTACAAAAAACTTAACTGGTAAATGCTTTTTACTTGGTTGTAAATATTGACCAATAGTAACAATATCAACATCGTTATCTCTTAAATCTTGCATGGTTTGGATAACTTCTTCCTCGGTTTCACCAAGACCAAGCATGATTCCCGATTTAGTTCTGTGAACGCCTTGTTGTTTTAAGTATTTTAAAACCGCCAAACTTCTGTCATATTTAGCTTGTATACGCACTTCACGAGTTAATCTTCTAACGGTTTCAACGTTATGAGATACAACTTCGGGGTTAGCAGCAACGATTCGGTCAATTATTTTTTCGTTTCCTTGAAAGTCAGGAATTAAAGTTTCTAAAGTAGTTTCAGGATTCATTCTACGAATGGCTTGAACGGTTTCATACCAAATGATAGAACCCATATCTTTCAAATCATCGCGATCAACACTTGTAATTACAGCATGTTTAATATTCATGATTTTTATAGAACGAGCTACTTTTTCAGGTTCATCCCAGTCTACAGTTTCAGGTCTTCCTGTTTTTACACCACAAAAACCACATGAACGTGTACAAATATTACCCAAAATCATAAAGGTTGCCGTTCCTTCACCCCAACATTCTCCCATATTAGGACAACTACCTGAAGTACATATTGTATTCAGTTTGTATTTGTCAACTAATCCACGAAGTTCAGTATATTTTTGACCAATTGGTAATTTTACTTTTAGCCATTTTGGTTTTCCAATAGGAAGATTATTATCAAGTACAGTATCCATATTCATTTTTTAGCAGCACAAAGATAAAGAATGTAGTTGGAACAAGAATAATTTTATCATTTTTAATCAAACTAAAAATGAGTTTCTGCTAATGTGATTTTAATGTTTTCTTACTAAATCAATGAGGCAATTTCTCTCTGAAATAACCATAAACCCATGTGCCAAGAATAGCAAAAAATAAAGTAACAATCATTACGGTTACTCCCGTTCCTATTTGTGCGAAGATAGGGCCAGGACAAGCACCAGTGATTGCCCAACCAAGCCCAAAAAGTACGCCTCCAATAACTTGCCCTTTGTTAAACGTTTTGTCATGAAAAACGATGGTTTCTCCATAGATGGTTTTGATGTTGAATTTTTTAATTAAGAAGACAGAGATAATCCCGACGAGAACTGCACTGCCAATAACGCCATACATATGAAACGATTGAAAGCGAAACATTTCTTGTATGCGATACCAGCTAATAATTTCGGCTTTGATGAATACTAAACCAAACAAAGCCCCAACAAATACATATTTTAAATTATGATACCATTTGTGTTCAAGTTGACTATCATTGACGCAGATTGTATCTAAAGAACGCGTTTCAAAATCTAGGTTAGTATCTAGTTCATTTTTCATGGTCATAAGTTTAAAGTGAAAGGATATAAGGTAAAATAAAGTTAGCCATTAGCAATCCGCCAATGAAGAAACAACAAGTTGCTATTAATGATGGAAGTTGAAGGTTCGACAAGCCTGAAATAGCATGTCCTGATGTACAACCACCAGCATAACGTGAACCAAATCCGATGAGGAATCCTCCGAGTGCTATTATTAGAAATCCTTTGATGGTGAAAAGTTCATTCCAGGAGAAAATAGATTCAGGAAGCATGCCTGAAATATCATTAATGCCATAACTCATTAACTCTGCTTTTAAATCAGGATGTATTTGAATTGGATTTGGGTTAGACAGAAAAGAGTAGGTGAGGAAGCTTCCAATTAAAATACCCAGCACAAAAAACAAGTTCCACTTTTCCTTTTTCCAATCGTATTGAAAGAACGCAATATTTTTGGGTAAGCAAATAGCACAAGCGTGTCTTAAATTAGCACTGATACCAAAATGTTTGTTTCCTAGTAGAAGTAAAATAGGAACGGTTAGTCCTACCAATGGTCCGGCTACATACCACGGCCATGGCTGCTTTATGATTTCTAATAATGTCATACCTAAAAATTTAAGGTACAAATTTGAAGCATTAAATTGAAAAGGATTGTAACAATAGTTACTAAGCTGAATTATAACAAATAAAAAACCGTCCTAGATTTTCTAGGACGGTTTCCTTCGGAAAGCTCGTTTCAATTAAAGTTTTATCAGCTTATAGATAATTGACTTTATTGCATCTTACCTCTTTCTTTTCCTAAAATAATTGCCATTCCCATAACAATCAAGAAAGTTTCTTACTACTTGTAAAATGGTTTGACAACTACTGTATATGTAACTAAGTCATCAAACAAAAGCAACTAACTGTTTTGTTATTCTGTTTCCTCTTTGGTCGTTTAAATGTAAAACAATTTCCAAAGCTCTTTAAAACAATAGCCAACTTTCAATTTACGTCAATCAGAAGTTAATAATAAACCCCAAGTAATATCTCCATTACCTAAATCTCTTACCCATATTTTATGAATAATCTAACTACTGATATTCCGTCTAGGAACTAAAAAAAAAACTAACTGAACGTGTACAATCCAAAAAAAGTTAAAACCATATTAACCAAAATAAAGTATGTCTCAAAACAGTGATTTTAACTTCCATAAAGTTACAATTAAAAGATAAATTAATTACTTAAACAAATGTTAAATATCTGAAAACAAGCTTTATAATGTGAAAAGGATTACTCTGTAAAGTCTAAATCGGTGTTGTGGGTTTCTTTAATAGTAAGAGTACTATAAATTCCTAAAGTGAAGGCTATTAAACCAATAATGGCAGCAGCATAAATTACGCTCATGCTTTGCTTAAAATAATCGAAACCGATGAGCATAACGGGAAGCAATCCTCTAACCATGTTAGGAACGGTTGTAGTAGCAGTGCTGCGAACATTGGTGCCAAATTGTTCTGCGGCTACCGTTACAAACATTGCCCAATAACCTGTTCCCAAGCCGAGCCATACGCAATAGAAATAATACATGTTTTCCGTCTTTGGACTAGCAAAAAGTAACAACGATACGCCTACGACAGTGAAAAGCATCATGTAGAAAATGGCTTTTTTTCGGGAATGGAGCAGGTGAGAGATGAATCCGCTGGCGAAGTCACCGACGGAGATACCAATGTATGCCCACATGATGGCTTTGCCGGGAACAATGTTGTCTATGCCCATAATGGGTGCAAACTGATTTGCCATCAAAGCCAATATACCAATGCTGAACCACGTTGGCAATCCGATGGCGATGCATTTGAGGTATTTGATAAAGCGTGTTTTATTGGTAAAAAAGGAAAGGAAGTTTCCTTTGGTTATGCTAGTGTCGTGTTCTATGTCTTTGTAGATGCCGCTTTCGCTAACGCTAACGCGAAGTACGAGCAGTACTAAACCCAGTGCGCCACCAATGAAGTAGGCAGTTGTCCAGGAGCCAGCGAGTTCAACGGTGAGTTGTGCTACTACGGCACCAAGCAGACCAAAACCGGCTACTATTGATGTTCCTATGGCGCGGAGTTCTTTGGGTAGGCTTTCGGAAACGAGCGTTATTCCGGCGCCTAGTTCTCCGGCGAGTCCTATTCCTGCTATGAAACGCAGGATGGCATAGAGTGTTGCTTTGTCTTCAAACGGTAGTTGGGGTAGAAAACCACAAGCGATATTGGCTACTGAATAGACTAATATGGAACCAAAGAGAACGGATAGTCGTCCTTTTTTGTCGCCATAAATACCCCAAAGTATGCCACCGAGTAGTAAACCTGTCATTTGATAATTGATGATGGTAGTGCCTACGGTGTCTACGTTGAGTCCTAAGTCGGTGAGGCTGGGAACTCTGACAATGCCAAAAAGCAGCAGGTCGTATATATCAACAAAGTAGCCTAATGAGGCAATGATTACTGGAAAGCTTAAAAGGTGTTTTAGTTTTTGGCTGGTGGTATAGTTGGTCATTGGTTTATTGGTATTGAAAGACTAAGATAAAAATATTTCATTATGAATTAAGAATTAAGATTTATGAATTTTAGAATATAACTACTTGATAAATGATGAAAGCGTATTGGTTATAAGTTGAATGTTTTAAGTTAATGGTTTATGTAAAGTGGATGTTACTGATGATGCATATGTTTTTAGTGAAATGGAAGATGTTACTAAGGAAAATGAATTTGTCATTAGTGAGAATGAATATGTTATCAGAGAATATGAATGTGTCATTAGTGGGAATGAATATGTCACTTAAGAATATGAATGTGTCATTAGTGGGAATGAATATGTCACTCAAGAATATGAATGTGTCACTTAAGAATATGAATGTGTCACTCAAGAATATGAATGTGTCACTCAAGAATATGAATGTGTCACTAAAGAAATTAATAATTTACTAAAATTCTTATATTAAATAGGTTATTTTTTGAATAATTATTTGTTAAAAATAAAATGATTTACATTATTTGTAAAAATAAAAGTAAGTTTAAAATTACATGCTTGTTTTTTGATTTTGATAGATAATTTTTATTTGCTTTGTGTTATACAATTGCAGTTGATTAAATTATTTATGAATTAAAATTTAATTGAAATGAACAGAAAACAGGAACGAAAGTTATCAATGTTTGTTGTGCTTGCACAATTTATTCAAGGTACATTGTCTGCTATACTAGCAGCGATGCCAAATTTTGACAATTTGTTTGGTGAGTTTATGCACAAGGTAAATGAGATTAACGTTTTGACGGGTAATCAGGTGCTGAACCGCGAGGGAAATTTTATTGAAAAGATTACGATAAAAGAACTTGTGAGTAAACAAGGTGGTGTTATTGCTGGTAAAGTTATGGGGTATGCCAGTAATAATGATTTGTATTTGCTGTATAGCGAGGTTGATTATACGGAATCGGGGTTGGTGAAACTGCCAGATACTTTGTGTAGAACGACTTGTATGATTATACATGACAAGGCATTGGAGCATTTGGCTAACTTGGCACCTTATGGTGTTACTGCTGAAATGCTTGGAGAATTTAAGGCTAATGTTGAATTGTATGAGTTATCAATACCTAAGCCAAAGGCGGGAATACAGGATAAAAAGGCTGCCACTGCTGGGCTGAAAGTTAAATTTCAAGAGGCTTCTGTATTGGTAGCTAAGATGTTTAAACTGACTCGAATAGTTACTACTGAATATCCTGAATTTGTTGAGGAATTTATTAATGCAAAACGTATTGATAAAGCGGCTTATTATGAATTGAGTGCTAAAGGAATGGTGGTTGATGGGGAAGGAAATAGAGTGGGGAAAGTTACTATGGTTTGTAATGAGTTGAATTTTAAGCGCAGAGTTTCTGCGAGTGGTGGTTTTTATTTAAAGCATATGGAGGATGGGGTTTATCAGTTTGTTTTTAGCCGCCCAGGTTATGAAACGACTGTTGTTAAAATGGTTTTTTATAAAGGAGAAAGGTTTGATGTTGAGGTTGTGATGAAGGTGGCGTAATGGCCTCCTCATCCGCTTCTGGCGGATACCCCTCCAAAGGAGAGGTTTTTATTTTTGAGGTTAGGAGTTTATGAGTTTAAAAGTTTAGAAGTTTTTTGAAAAAAGGGGGATTTCCCCCTTTTTTATGAGAATTGGATTGTTTACATTTGGAAGGTATTACGCTACTTGGTAGCGACAATCTACCCGATTTTGGGTGTATAGTCGCTATTTTATAGCGGGTATATATGAGTTATATATCATTGCAAAACACGTATACAATTCATGAAAACTAATTTTAAAATAATTGATAATTACGCATTGAAGTTTGACGGCAAACTAATTGATATTCATAACAATTTCGATTTTGTTGGTTTCGATTATCGCGTAAAAGAAAATCAATTGAAGTTCTTTTGTAGAAGAAGTTTTGGGGAATGGGTAAATAAAGAAGAACCCGAAGAAATAGTTTTAATTCATAATAACGTTAATGAATTAGCAATTGAAAATCAAAATAAAAATCGAGAAGATTCATTAATAGAAATAACATTTTATGAAAAAGGCAAGTTAAGAAAATCAGAGGAATTGACTTTAAGAGAAAAATCAAATGATGATGACAATATATTTTACATTTTTGAAAGTGGTCAAGTAATTCAAATTGGTTGCGAAGAAATTGTATTAGAAATAATTAAAATCTAAGAAACGGCTTATAACAGCCGTTTATTGCAATGACTCGTTTTAATCAGCGTTAGCGATGCTTCCTTTATCAGCATGACAAGTAAAGAGTTTTAAAATTAGGGGGATTTCCCCCTTTTTTATGAGAATGGGATTGATTAGATTTGGGAAACATATAAATTAATTATAGGCAAGCACTCACACCTAAACTAAAAGACACAACTTAAATGGAAGAGAAATTTTGTTGGCGTTGCGATATGAAAGTCAAAATGCTTGACGATGACGAATTCAAATTATGCAGAGAAGCATGGTTTGGCGGGAAAAAAGTCGTGGAAGAAGAGTTGGCAAAAAGAAAGATAGAAAATTATGTTTGGCTCGATAAAATTGAAACTTTTGAGCAATTTAGGTATTTGCTTGAAATGTATAAATTAATCACTGGAGAATATGAATCAAATCCAAACGCAATATTACATCATCAAAGAAGTCAGTTTGGAAAAGATTGCCCTAATTGTGAAAAACCATTCAGAACTCCAAAAGCAAGATATTGTCCAAGTTGTGGTTATGGAAAAGAAAACTTAACCAAAGTTTGAGCGTGCCAGCCTAAAACAGCGGTTTGCAGCCATAGATGATTTAAATATAAATAAAACATGAGAAAAGTTATAGCAGCATTGAATATGACACTCGATGGGTTTTGTGACCACACTGCGGGCATGCCCGATGCGGAAATACATGCGCATTATACGGAGCTTTTGGGTAGGGGTGATGTGATATTGTATGGCAGAACGACGTATCAGCTTATGGAGTTTTGGCAGACTGTGCTTGAAAATCCTTCGGAGGAAAAGTCGATGAATGATTTTGCTGTGGCGATAGATACTATTGAGAAGGTTGTTTTTTCGCGGACAATACATAATGTTGATTGGGATAGTGCCAGACTGGCAAAGCGCGACTTGAAAGATGAGGTTTTGGAACTGAAGAAGCAATCGGGAGAAGCTATTTTTGTTGGTAGCAGGAGTTTGATTATTCAGTTGCTAAATATGGGTTTGGTTGATGAGTTTCAATTGTGTATTTATCCGGTTGTTGAGGGAAAAGGGTTGCCGCTGTTTGAAGGTATAAACGGCAGGACTTTTTTAAAACTTGTTAATACTAAAACGTTTAAAAGTGGTGCATTGTTGTTGTATTATGAACCACAATATGAATAGTATTTGATAACCAGCTACACAAAGTCTCCCGACTTTGAGTTATTAAGTTTAAACCTGACAGGTTTTAGAAACCTGTCAGGTTTGGTTTTTTTATTATTGTTATCCGATGCTTTCTGTATTAGCATGACAAGTTGATGTTTTTGCATTTTAAAACAATAAAAAAAGCAGCCGAAGCTGCTTTAAATAGTATAACGTATAAAGAGTAGTTTCATTATTTAAACAACGGCGCATATTTTTCTCGGTTCTCAACCATAATCCAAACTAATATAGCACTCATAACGGCAACCAGTGGTAAGCCGCTAGTGTCTCCTGTAGTGTTTGCCAGTACAATACCAACCATTACAGGTAGTATAACTAAAGCACCCAAAGCACGTGTTCGTGGAATAATAACTAGTAATCCGCCTACTATTTCAACTACGCCTACTAGCGGTAAAAGCCAGCCAATTTGCATATAAGCGGCAAAGGTTTTTTGCATTTCTTCGGGCATGTCCTCTGGCATTGGCATGTAGTGGAAAAATTTGTCCAGTCCGGCATTGAGGAACATTAAGCCAAACAATAGTGCTACTACAAAGAGAATTTTGTTTTTCATGGTAATTTGAGTTTTATGGTTTTCGTAATTACGAAGTTAATAAATTTTTTTTTCAGAAATGAAAGGTTGATTTTAATGAATGCTAATGTAAAACTTATTGAAAAAAAGTGTACTTTTAATATAACCTAACTACCTCATAAATAACAGTGTACTTTCCTTTTCCTTTAGATGCTTTGCGTTAAAAAGAGGTTTAATCATTTTAACTATTTTGGGTATGAAAAAATTAGCTGTTGTTATTCTTGTTTTGGGGAGTGTTTTTTGTTTTGCGCAAACTCAAGTTATCACTAAAAATCTTTTTATCAGGGTTTTTGATTTGAATGGTCATAAAATTAATAAAGGTAAAATTTCTTTTGTTTCGGACAGTATCGTTCAAGTAATCCATGAAGGAGAAAAAATAGACATACCAGTTAATACTATTGGTACAATAAAAACAAAACGTTCGGCAGGTCATAATGCGCTTATTGGAGCGGCAGTTGCTGGAGGTTTATTTGCTATTATTGGTGCAGTTAGTGCTGAACCCGATGCTTCTTTTTTATCCTATACACCCGAACAAGGTGCAGCAGCAGGTTTATTACTTGGTATACCAGCTGGAAGTGCAGTAGGCCTTGTGACAAGTGCTTTTAAAAACTCAAGAACTTTTATTGTCAATGGTGACTATCAGAAATGGAAAGAGTTTGAAAAAGCATATAATGGAACGAATTAGTTTTTAATGGTTAAACTTAATACAAAACAGGTTTATTATTATCAAAACCATTGTATATTTGTATGTACAAATGTAAAACAAAACATTTGTCAACAAAAGCACAATGAATAGTTTAAATACCTTATACAACTGGTCTAAAGACTTAAAAGATTCCGATTATAAAATGCCTGTTTTATTCATTGGGCACGGTTCGCCCATGAACGGAATAGAAGATAACGAGTTTACACGTACTTGGACACAGTTTGGCAAAGAAATTCCAACACCTTCAGCAGTATTAGTAGTTTCGGCACATTGGCTCACTAATGGAACCCACATCACGGCAATGGAGCATCCAAAGACAATTCACGATTTTGGAGGTTTTCCAAAAGAGTTGTATGAAGTAGAATATCCTGCTAAAGGTAGTCCAGAACTGGCAGCAGCAACAGCTGAACTAATAACCACTACTCATGTTGGTCTTGATCATGAATGGGGATTGGACCACGGCACTTGGACAGTAGTAAAACACATGTATCCTGATGCTAATATACCCGTGCTACAACTCAGTATTGATTATAGTAAACCTGCTCAATACCACTACGAATTGGCTAAACAAATCACTTTGTTACGCAAAAAAGGAGTACTGATTATTGGTAGCGGCAATATGGTGCACAACCTACGAATGGTTGCTTGGGATAAACTCAGAGAACCCGAGTTTGGCTATGACTGGGCAATAGAGATGAACCAACTTTTTAAAGATAAAATCAGTGCTAGAGATTTTAATTCTTTAATACATTATGAACAATTGGGTTCTGCCGCAAAACTTGCTATACCAACACCTGACCATTACTATCCACTCTTGTATACCTTAGGACTGCAAGATGAAAAAGATGAGGTTGGGTTTTATAACGACAAAGCCGTTGGAGGTTCGCTCACGATGACCTCGGTGAAGGTTGGGTAAGATTTTATAAGTAATAATTAACAGTTTCATTTTCCTGTTCTTTTAAAATTTAATTACATTGCGAAGCAAAAATTAGCAAGACAATTATGAATATAAACCCTTGGCACGATGTAGATTATGGAGCAGATGCTCCTGGAATTGTTAACGGAATAATTGAAATTCCAAAAGGAAGCAGAGCAAAATATGAATTAGATAAAGAAAGCGGCTTGTTAAAACTAGACCGAGTTTTGTTTTCTTCGGTTTATTATCCTGCCAATTACGGATTTATTCCAAAAACCTATTGTGATGATAATGATCCGCTAGACATATTAATTATTTCGCAAATAAAAATTGTACCGATGTGTGTCGTTTCTGCAAGAGTTATTGGAGTTATGCGAATGGTTGATGGTGGAGAAGCGGATGACAAAATAATTGCTGTAGCCGAAGGTGATACGAGTGTAAATCATATTAATGACATTTCAGAGTTACCAAGTCATTTTATATCTGAACTCAGAAACTTTTTTGAAGATTATAAAAAGCTCGAAAACAAACAGGTTGTTGTAGAGGAATTTCACAATCGTGAAGTTGCCGAGCAAATTCTCAACCAAGCTATCAACGATTATAAAGTGAAATTTGGGAGTTAAATCCCCAATTCTTTCTTAGTAGTTTTTGCCAAAGCGTCTTTGTGTAGCATTACCGAAATGGCTTTTAAACGCATGTAGGCAACACTCATATAGATGTAACCGTTCTTACCAGAATCGGTTCCCCATGAGTTTTTAACCTTGTAATAGATGTTTCCTTTTTGGTCTTTTACTTTACCAACAATGTGCATCAAATGGTCGTCAGTAGTGTTGAAGTTTTCAAATTCCTGCTGACGGTATTCTTGTGTGATTTGTTTTTCGGGTTTGATAGAAGTTAAAATTTCTTTAGCATCAGTATCGTTCATCGGGATAACCGCCATGCCTGCTGTACTGGAAAAAGTAGGTTCAGATACATCAGCATCCAGAGCAAGCGTAAAATCATTATCTAAGGCATAATCAATAGTTTGTATAAATTCATTTAAAGGAAGATTGTAGAAAAAACCATTCGAAAAATTATCTGGAATGTTTAAGATAAACTGACTGTAAAATGGCGCTTGGGTAAACGAAGTTACGGTGATGTAATCATTCAAATTAAGTTTCGATAATTCTAAGATTTGTTTAGGCGACAATGATTTGTTTTCTTTATTAGAAACTCGGTCAAGTGTGTTATTTTGCGAAAGCGACTTTTCTTCAATACTCAATTGTCCCATGTATTTGTCAAGCGTTGCCAGATAATCTTGTTTCCAGTTTGGATATTTAGCAGGCGTATCTGCTACTGCTTTTTTAAGAATGTCTTCTAGTTCTTTTACCATTTTTGAGTGGTCAAAACGCTCGTTTGGGTTTACTTTTCCAGTATACATATCTTCATAAACAATTCCATATTTCTTAGCGCTGTTAATCACATCGTGATTCAATCCGCCTTCGCCAAACTGCGCTTTTCCTTGACGCATCACATAGTTTTCGGCTTTATCCAAATAGGTGTATTTTACGTTATACATTTCAGATAAATCCATCTTACGTCCTGTAATTCTAAGAATTTCGGCTTCTAAAAATGAAGTTGATGAAAAACTCCAGCAAGTACCAGTTCTACCTTGTGAAATAACCGGCAAAGCATCGATGTCTTTAATAGTTTGAAATTCATAAGGTTGCGAAAAGCCTATAAATGCTGAAAAAACGAATAAAAGGAAAAGAATATTTTTCTTCATAAGAATATATCTTGAATTGAGATTAGCGTTAAAAAATGATTTATTTTTACGCTAAAATAGTAGTTTTAAACTTCAAGACCTTATTTTTAACAAAAATATAGAATTTATAAATCAAACACAGATGAGTACTATAGACTGGAAAACCGTCAGAGAATTTGAAGATATCACCTATAAGAAATGTAATGGTGTAGCACGAATAGCGTTCAACAGACCCGATGTTCGTAATGCTTTCAGACCAAAAACTACTTCAGAATTATTACAAGCCTTTCACGATGCACAAGAAGATACATCAATTGGTGTAGTATTGCTTTCTGCCGAAGGACCAAGTTCTAAAGATGGAGTTTGGTCATTTTGTTCTGGTGGCGACCAAAAAGCACGTGGACATCAAGGCTATGTTGGCGAAGATGGTTACCACAGGCTAAACATACTGGAAGTGCAGCGGTTAATTCGTTTTATGCCAAAAGCAGTGATTTGTGTAGTTCCTGGTTGGGCTGTTGGTGGCGGACACAGTTTGCATGTAGTGTGCGACATGACTTTAGCCAGCAAAGAACATGCTATTTTTAAACAAACCGATGCCGATGTAACGAGTTTTGATGGTGGTTATGGTTCGGCGTATTTAGCAAAAATGGTCGGTCAAAAGAAAGCTCGAGAAATATTCTTCTTAGGTAGAAACTACTCTGCACAAGAAGCTTTTGAAATGGGAATGGTCAATGCAGTTGTTCCTCATGACGAATTGGAAGCTACGGCTTATGAATGGGCGCAGGAAGTATTAGGTAAATCGCCAACCTCTATTAAAATGTTGAAGTTTGCCATGAACCTAACCGATGATGGCATGGTAGGACAACAAGTATTTGCAGGCGAAGCAACAAGATTAGCTTACATGACTGATGAAGCAAAAGAAGGTCGCGACGCTTTCCTTGAAAAACGCAAGCCGAATTTTGAGAAGAAGTGGTTGCCGTAATTTGTTTTGACAACTAAATTTATAATTCCAAATTAATATTATGGAAGATTTTACCAATGAAGTTTTAGACTTAGGTCAATTACCAAGATACGAAGCCGTTTCTTTAGAACGACTACAATCAAGCTATTGGAAAGTAGTGTTGATTAAAATTGCTTTTATATTCCTGTTGATAGGAGTCCTTTTAGGCGTTGCAGTAGTGTTTGAAGATGATGTCGAACAAGTTCAAGGAATAATTTGGAGTTCTTATTCATTTTTGTTAGTTGTAGTTTTGTTTTTCTGTAGATTGTCATTTCAAAAGAAAGGGTTTGCTTTTCGTGAACACGATGTGATTTATCGTCATGGTATTATTGCCACCAACACTATGGTTATTCCTTATAACCGTGTGCAGCATGTAGCGCTTCACGAAGGGTTAATAGAACGCTGGTTTGGTTTAGCGGCTGTAGAAATTTTTACCGCTGGTGGTTCAGATAGCGATTTGAAAATTCCTGGAATCGAGAAAACACAAGCCGAAGACATCAAACAGTTGTTGATGGGTAAAATTCAAGTGCAATTGTAGATGGAAAACCAATTCAATCAGCCTCAACGCCAATCAAAGATTGGAATCATTGCGCTTTTTGCCGATAGTGTACAAAAGTATGCTCGAGCGTTTTTGCCGCTTGTGTTTATTATGATTTTAAAACCTGATCGTTTAAATGGGCTGTATATCACTTTAGGGATATTGGTTATTCTTCTAATTGTTGTGGTTATTGCTTTTTTAAGGTATCTGAATTTTACTTTCTACATTGATGACCAACGAGATGAATTTGTTATCCATGAAGGAATTTTGAATAAAAGCAGAACTACCATTCAATTGAATAAAATCCAGCAGGTTAACATCAGTCAGAATCTAATTCAACGCATTATCAATGTCTATACTTTAGATGTTGACACAGCTGGAAGCGATAAAAAAGAGGGAAATATCAAAGCAATTTCGCATTCATTGGCATTGGCTTTAAAATCAAAATTACTGGAAAACGAAGCCAAAGAAACTACCACAGAGTTTACCGATATAGTTGATCCAAAAACGAAGTTCAATGTTCCTTTTCTGAAAATAGATTTAGTGAGTTTGTTTAAAATAGGGATAACTTCCAATTATGTGAAAACTATTGGATTACTGTTGACATTCTTTTTCACGATTTACGATGGTTTAAGTCAAGCAGGAAAAACAGATGTAATCAGTTCCGAAAATGTAGACCATTTAGTAGAAAACAAACCAGTTATTTATGTTATTCTGATGTTTGTTTTAATATTGTTTACAGTTGTTTTTATTTTAAACATAGGTAGAACTATTATAAAGTTTTTTGGATATACTGTTGCCAAACAAAAAGGTTCTTTGGTGTTGTCTTATGGATTAATCAATACTAAAAGCACACTTTTAAAACCCGAAAAAGTTCAGATCACTAGAGTTACAAGGAATTATTTTCAAAAGAAACTCAACGTTTTAGAAATTGTTATCAAGCAAACTATTGGCAGAACCGACAAAGAAAACAACAATGTAATTGAAATTCCGGGTTGTAATTCATTAGAAGCCGATGAGATTTTAAAACTACTATTCAAAGAAATTCCACAAGAAGGAGAAACGATGAAACCCAATTTTAGAAAGCTGGTTTTTTCTATTTTTCTTTTAATTGTCATACCTTTATCAGTGTTTTATGCCATTGGACATTTTGCAAATGAAAAGGTGTTTGAATATGTTTCTTTTGCAATTTTCTATGCCTTGGCAGTATTACTATTATTGTTTTTCGGATTTAGAAACTACCGTTTATTTGTAGACGATAATTACATTATCAAGCAAAGTGGAGCTTGGGATATTGACAAAGAAATTATTCAATTAGAAAAAATACAAGCTTTAACGACTTCGCAGTTGTTTTGGCACAAAAACTTAAACATAGGTTCACTAACTTTGCACACAGCTGGAGGAAACGTTTCGTTTTATCTGGGCAGGTTTGATAGAATAAATCAGTTGGTTAACCTTTGGTTATATAAAATTGAGAAAAAGAACAGTAATTGGATGTAGTGCATTCAATTTAAAAGAAAAGAAATTATAAAATGAAACACTGGATTGAAGCCGCACGCGTTCGTACGTTACCACTTTCGGTATCGGGAATCATTGTTGGAAGTTTTTATGCGATGTCACAAGGAATGTTTAATTGGAATATTGTTGCCTTTGCATTGCTTACTACGTTAGGATTACAAATACTTTCCAATTTTGCCAACGATTATGGCGATGGAGTAAAAGGAACCGATAATGATGATAGAGTTGGACCAAAACGAGCCATTCAAAGTGGTGTTATTTCGCCTGCATCCATGAAAAAAGCCATGGTTTTAACATCATTGATTACGTTGTTGTTTGCGGTATTGTTAATCTATTTTGCGTTTAAAGAAAGCTATCTTTTGTATTCTTTTATCTTTTTGATTTTAGGAGTTTTGGCTATAGCTTCAGCTATTCGTTATACGGTTGGAACTGGTGCTTATGGTTATAGAGGTTATGGCGATTTGTTTGTTTTTATCTTCTTCGGATTGGTAAGTACATTTGGAGTGTATTTTATGTTTTCAAAAAGCATTGATTGGTTATTGTTATTGCCAGCAACAGCAATAGGTTTCTTAAGTGTTGGTGTTTTGAACTTAAACAACATGCGCGATGAAGAAAGTGATAAAAAATCAGGAAAGAATACGATTGTAGTCAAAATGGGAGGAAAGTGGGCAAAAGGATATCATTTCTTTTTGGTTGTTTCGGCAATGTTGCTAGTATTGATTTTTGCCTTTTTAAACGATTTTCATATTGACCAATATATTTTTGTTGTGGCTTATTTTCCGATGATTAGCCATTTGATGACGGTTGCTAAAAACAACAATCCAAAACTTTTAGATCCAGAATTAAAGAAATTAGCAATCAGTACGTTCCTGTTATCAGTATTGTTGGCTTTGTGTTTGATTTATTTTATTTCAGATATTGTCGTAAATTACGTTTAATTAAAAGAATATATTATGAAAATTACATTTTACGGACATGCAGCTTTGGGTTTAGAAATCAAAGGAAAACATATTATTGTTGACCCATTTATTTCGGCAAATCCAAAAGCTTCAGAAATTGACGTTAATAGTTTAAAAGCAGATTATATTCTATTAACTCACGCGCATCAAGACCATATTTTGGATGTTGAAACCATAGCCAAAAACACTAATGCAAAAATTGTTTCTAATTGGGAAATAGCAACCTACTATGGAAACAAGGGTTTTCAGAATCATCCAATGAATCATGGTGGAAGCTGGAATTTTGATTTTGGAAAAGTAAAATATGTAAACGCTATTCATTCCAGTTCGTTTCCTGATGGTAGTTATGGTGGAAATCCTGGTGGTTTTGTGATTGAAGGCGAACACAAAAACATCTACATTTCAGGTGATACTGCTTTGACTATGGATATGAAATTAATCCCTATGCGAACCAAGTTGGATTTAGCTGTTTTTCCAATAGGAAACAACTTCACGATGGATGTGGATGACGCAATTATGGCGGCTGATTTTGTGGAATGCGATAAGATTATAGGTTGTCATTATGATACTTTTGGTTACATCGAAATAGACAAAGATGAAGCTAAGAAAAAATTCTTCCAAGCAGGCAAAGATTTAATGCTGCTTGAAATAGGAGAAAGCATTGTTTTATAAAAGAAATTTGAAAATTTATGAATAAGAGTGCCTTTTGGCACTTTTATTGTTTTGTAAATAAAAAAACAAAATGAAAATACTGTTTAGTTTGCTTTTGGTCAGTGCAATAGGTTTTGCTCAAAATCCTTCAGGATATTGGGATAATGTTCGAACTACCAATGAAACAATAACGCTAAAAGCAGGAGAAAAAAAGTTTATAAAATCGACTGATTTTCCTGAAGGAACAACCGAATTGGCTTTCCGTATTACTTTATTGGATGATAATGAAAAACTCTCTTCGAGCTTGGTTTCGTTGTTAAAATCCATTCCCGATCCATCGGGAATTAGTCAAGGAACAGCTGGCGCACTTTTTTTAGCTACAAGCATCAAAGGAAGCGATAAATGCAAATACGCTGTTTTTACGAACGAAAATGATGCAAAACACTATTTGGTTAAGGGTGAAACAAAAAACGCTTGTTTGCTTCAAGAAACACCTGTAAACAAAGATGCAAAGCTTTTTAATCAAAAGAGTACATGCATGTCAAGCGGAATTAAAAACCTTTGGATTGGTTTTGAAAGTGATAATTGGGTAATGAACGAAAAAATTGTTTTAGAAATTGTGCCTTGGGTTGATTATAAAGCAAGTAATGGTTGGACGAATGAAAATAAAAAAGAATTGTTATCAAATGTTCAAACACAATCATTTGTTAAACATCTGGATAATAAAGATTTATTTCTTGGTAATTTTATTAACGCTTTCAGTAAAAAATATAAATATTCAGAGTATCAAAAGCTGTTAAAAGTAGAAAAATTAGCTGCAATTGATTCCGTAATTAAACAAAGTTTAAAGGCTTCAGGTCAAATGAGTTCTTATCTGGGTTACATTAGAGAAGATGCAAGAATGCTTAATTTTGTTAAAAAGACAGATGAAGCTATTGCCAAAATGCAGAATGAAATAATGGATACAAATCTAGCTACAGATAAAGATTATGGTCTCTTAGGGAATTTATATATCGCTACCAAGCAATTCATCAAAGCGGAACAAAGCATTAAAAAAGCGATTGAAATGAATCCAACAGAAGTTGGCTATCATTTGAAATTAGCGCATATTTATATGTTTACAGATAGAGTTTCAGAAGCAAAAGATATTCACAGAAAGTATCAAAAAAATAGCTTGGGAAGCATGAAAAGCTGGAAAGAGCAAACCGAATTCGATTTCAAGCAATTTGAAGAAAACGGATTCGACACTAGCAATTTCAAAAAGATTTTACGTGTTCTGGATTAGTAAAAATGAAAGCAACCTATCATAAATACATTTTAAACTTCAAAAAACCATCAGGAACTTCTCGAGGAATAATGACCGAGAAAGAAACTTGGTTTATCATTTTAGAAGAAAACGGAAAGAAAGGAATAGGTGAGTGTGGTATTCTTCGTGGACTTTCTGCTGATGATAGAAATGATTATGAAGAGAAGTTAAAATGGACGTGTGAAAACATTCATTTAGGTGGAGAAAAGCTATGGCAAGAATTGATAGAATTCCCATCCATTCAGTTCGGAATTGAGATGGCTTTTTTGTCTTTGCAAAGCGAAAATCCATTTGAATTATTTCCATCTGAATTTACTTTAGGAAAAAAATCCATTGAAATAAATGGCTTGATTTGGATTGGAAATAAAGAAGAAATGAAAACCCAAATCGAGGAGAAAATAGCTCAAGGTTTTCGTTGTGTAAAATTAAAAATTGGTGCGATAAATTTTGATGAAGAATTAGAATTATTAGCGTTTATCAGGCAACATTTTGATGAAAATCAAATTGAAATTCGAGTGGATGCAAACGGCGCTTTTAATGAAAATGAAGCTTTAAATAAAATAAATCAAATAACTGGTTTTAAATTACATAGTATTGAACAACCTATTCAAAAAAATCATACTGACACGATGTCAGTTTTGTGTAAAATGACCAATTTACCAATTGCATTAGACGAGGAATTGATTGGTGTGTTTTCTACTCACGAAAAGGAACAATTGTTAGACAATATTAAGCCACAATACATCATTTTAAAACCTAGTTTTATAGGTGGATTTCGAGGAACAAAAGAATGGATTTCATTAGCCGAAAAGCGTAACATTGGTTGGTGGATTACTTCGGCTTTAGAAAGTAATATTGGACTCAATGCTATTGCTCAATTTACATTTACATTGAATACAAAAATGCCTCAAGGTTTAGGAACCGGAAGTTTATATACCAACAATTTTGATTCACCTTTAGAAGTCAAAAACGGTCAACTTTGGTACAGAAATGACTTAGATTGGAAAGTTGATTTGATATAAAAAAGGAACTCAAAAAGAGATTTCTCTCTTAATGAATTCCTTTAAAAAAAACTCAACTATTAAACTTTTTTACGATTTACTCCAATCAATTTTTCTTGAGAAATACATCACAGCTCCGAGAATCAAGAACAAACCAATGCTTCCAACTAACAAAGCATAATCTTCCATTTGAATAATTACGAAAATAAACGTGTACAATACTGAAAGTGCTGTTCCAATAAATAGCGGAAACTTTCGATTTTTAAGTATCGAAATAGAATACAGCGTAATCATTGCAACTACTGAAGTTCCAGCAATGGCATAAGCCAATGTAAAACTACTGTGTTCTGTGATGGAAATTAGCAAAGTGTAAAACATGATTAAGGCAATTCCAACCATAGAATATTGAAAAATATGAATATTTATTTTGCTGATAGATTGAATTAAGAAGAAAATCAGAAATGTTAATCCAATTACCAAGAAACCATATTTAGAAACACGTTCATTTTGCTGATATTCATCTACAGTTTCAATCAATTTTACACCGAACAGGTAATCATCCAAATCAGGAATTACATCGTCATATTGCTGGGTAAACGTTCTGTTGATGTCTAAAATTTTCCAATCCACATGAAATCCATTGTCATTTACTACTTTAGAAGTATCATTTGCAGCAAATGAACCATCAAAACTTGGCGATTTCCAGTCACTATCAATAACAACTTTGGTTACTTTACCAATAGGAACAAAATCAATGCTATTGCTTCCATTATAGGTGATGTCAAAATTAAAATTGAGCTTGTTGTTTACAAGTAATGATTTGTAGTCAAACGTATTAGTCGCAAGTATACTATATTTACTTTTTTCACTGTTTTGAGGCTCAAACAAAAGGTTTTCTTGGTTAACCTTCATTTTCAACTCGCTTTTAATGCTTTTCAAGTTGGTTGTTTTTAAAACAATTGAAGCTTTATCCCAGTGCATATTTTCTTCAGAAATGCCAAGTTTTGTATAATTTGGTTCCGAAAAATAACCGTTAAATTTCATATCAGCAGTAAATACTACGTGATTAAAAATACCACGTTTTAATGCTTCATTTTTTCGAACATTTGAGTTGTTGTTCAACTCATTTGGGAAGAAATAGGCATACTTGGTTGTATTTTTCTTTTGAATAGTAACGGCACCCGTTTTAACATCTGTTATATTATAGTTTTCTTCAAAAGTGTAAGGAACTTTCAAAATTGGGCCATAAAATACGATGTCTTTTCCCCAAAGTTCAGCCACTTCATTGACCATTTCTTTTTTACGTTCTGAACGTTCCTGAATTAAATTTTGAACGAATAGTAGTGGAATTAATAATACAAATGTAAGTAAACCAACCATCATCATTTTGGCGGTTGTAGATTGAAAGAACGATTTTGTTTCTGAGTTTTCCATGATAGATATATTTAAATTAGATTTTGATTACGATAAAAAAATAGAGTAGTGTAATTGGAATATTTGCTAATAGAATCAGCATTCTGATGGCGATAGTTTCTCGCTCAGCTTCATTGATAATAAACTGATATAAAAGATTCAGCAATACCAATGAATTCAAAAGAATGGCAAAAAGCACATAAAAAAAGCCAATGATGAAGATGTAGTCTTCATTCGGGAATATTTGATGTAAAATGAAAAGTATTGTTCCAATGATAAAAGAACCAATAGCCAAATAGGTTGAAAAACTTACGGGAGTTTTGTGGTCATAAATTGTTGTTTCCATGATTATCTGATATTAAATGTGAATTGAATTTTTCTTATGGGTTGCAAAAGCATTTTCTGAAAATCTAGATTGTAAAATTTATGCGCATTCTTTCCTCGCATATAGAATTTGTAAAATGTTTTTAGTTTAGATGGATAAAAAAGTGTTCCAATGAAAATGACCATGTATAAATAAGCACTGCGCTTTCCGTTGCCAAAAAGTAAATATTGCATACCAATTTCTTCAATAACCGAAACACCAGTATTGGTTAAAACATGAACTACATCATGATCTTCTAATTTTGGTTGCATCTCAAAATTGTATTTCAACAGAAAACAACCCATATGAAACCCTAAAGTTTCTTGTGGTAATTGGATTAAATCTTTTGGAGTAATATTCCAGGCTTCATTTTTCTTAAAAAACTTTTGATACGGTTTTTTACTCCATTCATACATTTTTTCAATGAGTAGTGCTTTCATAAATGATAGTTAAAAGTACTTTGAAATTCAAAGTATTTAAATAAAAAAATAGATTAACTTTTTGATATTAATTTTTCAAGCGCTTCAATATGTTCTTGAAATGCTTTTTTTCCTTCTTTAGTAGCGATATATCGTGTATTGGGTTTTTTACCAATAAATTGTTTTTCAATTCGAATATAATCTTCACTTTCCAACGCTTTGGTATGACTGGCAAGATTTCCGTCAGTAACTCCAAGTAATTCACGAAGCTCAGTAAAATCGGCACTTTCATTCACCATCAATACCGACATGATTCCAAGTCGGATTCGATGATCAAAAGCTTTGTTGATATTTTGGATGATGTTTTTCAAAAATTAGTTTCTATCGTATTTAAAATGCATTACAGCTCCATAAATTATATGGCATATTCCAAAACCTAAAACCCAAAAATACAAACCATAACCTGAAAATTCAACAGCCAAAAGACCTAAAATTATTTCAGTTAGTCCAAGATAACGAACATCGCGCAAAGTATATTTACTTGCATTAATGCAAGCTAACCCATAAAATATTAAAGTAATTGGAGCAATCATTCCATAAACTTGATGACGCAATAGGAGCATGGCAAAAATTCCTCCAGTAAATAATGGAATACAAAAATTTATTAATAATCTTCTCGAAGTTGGATTCCAAACTTTTTCTCCCACTTTTTTCGCTTTTTGAATTGTCATTATATATGCAGTGACTAATGACAGAACTAAAACTACTATAGCAGTAGTGATAATTGATTTAAAGGTATAGCTTTCTAGAATGATAACTTCATATTCATTAGTATCAATTAAATAGTTAACAAAAACGGCTCCAATTAAAGCATAAATTCCAGCAAGAATTCCAGATAAACCACTAAGTGAAATGAATTGTGACGATTGAGACATCATTTGTTTGATGTCTTGTATGTCTTTTAAATATTTTTCGTTTTCCATTTTAAAGTACTTTGAAAAACAAAGTAAGTAAATTTTTTTTCAATGACCAAAACTTTTTTCTTTTATTTTTATAAAAAAATAATCCATGAACAAGCTACTACTTTTTTGTTTTCTTTTTCCAATATTTTGTTTTGCTCAGACTAAGGATGAAGAGATGTTAAAACAGATTTATAATTTATCATTAACAGATTCAAAAGCATATCCTTGGCTTGAGTATTTATCTAATTCAATTGGTTCAAGATTATCTGGTTCAACTGGTGCCGAAAAAGCTGTTTTGTATACCAAGTCAGAATTAGAAAAACTTGGTTTAGATAATGTTTATTTACAAGAAGTAATGGTTCCAAAATGGGTTAGAGGTGAAAAAGAAAAAGCATACATATTAGATAATAAAAAGAAAATTGAAGTTCCAATTTGTGCGCTTGGTGGTTCTGTTGCAACACCAAAAAATGGAATATCTGCAGAAATTATAGAAGTACATACTATTGAAGAATTGCAAAAATTAGGTAGTGATAAGATTAGAGGAAAAATAGTTTTTTTCAATCGTCCGATGGAATCTAATCAAATTGAAACTTTTATTGCCTATAGAAATTGTGGAGATCAAAGAAGAATTGGGGCAAAAGAAGCTGCAAAATTTGGCGCGGTAGGAGCAATTGTTCGTTCTTTAAATTTAAGATTGGATGATTTTCCTCATACTGGAGCTACAAGCTATGGAGATTTACCAAAGAATGAATATATTCCCACTGCTGCAATAAGTACGAATGGAGCTGAATTGTTAAGTAAAAAAATAAAAGAGAACAGCAATCTAAAGTTTTATTTTAAACAATCCTGTTTTCAAATGGAAGATGTTTTGTCATACAATGTGATTGGTGAAATAAAAGGAACAGTAAATCCTGAACAAATAATGATTGTCAGCGGACATTTGGATTCTTGGGATTTAGCTGATGGTTCACATGATGATGGTGCAGGTTGTACCCAAAGCATGGCAGTTTTAGAATTGTTTAAGAAACTAAACTATAAACCAAATCATACTATAAGAGTAGTTCTTTTTATGAATGAAGAAAATGGTGGAAAAGGTGGAAAAAAATATGCTGAATTAGCAGAAAAAAATAATGAAAATCACATTTTTGCTTTAGAAAGTGATTCTGGAGGATTTTCACCGAGAGGATTTTCTTTTGAATGTGATGAATCTAATTATACCAAAGCTTTAGGATGGAAGAACCTTTTTGAGCCTTATCTTATTCATAATTTTGTTAAAGGTAATGGAGGTTCAGATATTAATCCTTTAAAATCCAATAAAATTATAAAAGTTGGATTGAAACCAGATTCACAACGTTATTTTGATTATCATCATGCAGCAAATGATACTTTTGATGCAGTTAATAAAAGAGAATTGGAATTAGGTGTTGCAGCGATTGCTTCTTTAGTGTATTTATTTGATCAATATGGAATTGACTAGTAATGAAACCAACAGATTTATATATATTAAATCAGCCAGATAAATTTAAAGATATACTATTGCATATTATTTCTGTTATTGAGAATAATTTGCCGAATTCTACATTAGAATACAAATGGAATGTACCTTATTTTTATTATAAGAAGAAACCTTTTTGTTATTTAAATGCTAGTCATAAACATGGTTTTGTAGATGTAGGATTTGCGAAAGGATTTCAGCTTAAAAATAATTTAGAATATTTAATAGCTGATAATGGTAGAAATACTGTAAAATCTCTTCGTTATAAATCTTTAGAAGAAATTGATAGTGATATTTTGATATCAGTTGTAAAAGAAGCCAAGTTGTTATATTAAAAAAAAAGCCTTGAATATTAAATCAAGGCTTTTTAGTTTTTCAATTATTATTGTTCACGGTTAATGTAAATCCATCCAGTTTTGGTTTCACCTCCGCCATTAAATTCAATGACATAGTAGTAAGTTCCGTCAGGAAGTTCATCTCCATTATCTGCTTGACCAACCCATTGATTAGTATATTGATTTTTGCTATATACTTTCATACCATAACGATTATAAATGGTCAGTTTTTTAACATCAAAACCTGATAATTCAAAACTATCATTCAATCCATCGCCATTAGCAGAAATACCTTTTTGAATTTGACAAGCTACATTATTAATAGTAAATGATTTTGAGAAAGTACAACCATCAGCATTGGTAACAGTAACACTAAATGTGATTGGAATTTCTTCAACTTCGGTAGTTGAATTAATGTATTGTGATACATTGAAAGTAGCATCATTTCCACCAACCATTTGTAGATTACTATTATACCAAGTAAAGTTTGACGTTGATAAATCAAAACTATTATTCAACGGATTAACTTCAAGAGTATAATTTGAACCTACACAACTTCCTAAGATTTCAAAATCAAATGTAGGAAGCACAGTAATATTCCAAACGCCATTAGCAGCACATTGACCAGCATTTGGAGTGAAAGTATAACTTCCAGATTGTGTGTTGTCAATTACATTTGGAGACCAAGTTCCAGTATAATTTTCGTTAGAAGTAACTGGGAAACTTATATTTTCACCTTGACATATTGATACATTATTAAATGTTGAAACAATTAATGGGTTAACAACAAAGTTTAAAGTACCAACTGCTGCACATTGTCCAGCATTTGGAGTAAAGGTGTAAGTTCCAGAAGCTGTATTGCTTATTGTACTTGGTGACCAAGTTCCTGTAAATCCTTCAAGTGAAGTTGCTGGTAAACTTGGTGCAGTTTCTCCAGAACAAATAGCTGTTAAACTATTAAATGTTGCTATAACTGGTTGATTAACATTTACAGTAAACGTAGTTGATATTCCACACTGACTTGAATTATCTGGAGTAAATGTATAGGTTGTCGTAGCAGTATTATTGACAGCTGGCGACCAAGTTCCAGTAATACCTTCTAAAGATGTAGTAGGTAATGTTAATGTATCACCATTACAAATTGTTATTGGTGTAAACGTTGGAGTAACGCTAGGATTAATTAAAAGTGTTCCGTTTAATACAACATTATTACAATCATTAATCGCAGTAACAGCATAGTTAAATGTTCCAGATTCTGTTGGTGTTCCAGTAATTGTGAAGTTACCAGATGTTGAATCAAAAGTTCCATTCACTCCAATAGGTAATCCAGAAACAGATATGTTCGTTGCATCTTGAGATGAATAAACAATATCAACTATTGAGTTATTGATACAAACTGTTTGATCATTGTTTGCAGTTGTTAAAGCCATAGTTACCGAAGGTAATAATGTAACGCTACCAGAAGTTGGAGCAGAGCTACATTCAAGAGAAGTTACACTTACTGCATCAAGGAAATTACCAACACTTGGGTCGCCACCAGCACTTGAAACAGAAACAAATCTAATTCTATAATTACTACCACTGCTTGTAGGAACGTTGTATGGTGGTAAATTATATGATTGCCAAGTTGGACCATCAGAGAAGTTTCCAAGGCTTATATATGGACCGCCAGTTGGACCAATTTCAACACCAACAACGTCGGTACCTTGTCTTCCTCTGTGTGCAAATGAAATATTTAATTGAGCTCCAGGAGAAGTTGTAAAGTCTTGATAAACAGAAGCAGTTGAATTTCCATTAATTTCGATGAAATTATTTCCTTGGTATGCAAACACACCTTCAAATCCAGCTGGAGGCCAAATTTCAAATATACCATCAGGTGCAGTAGTACTCCAACATGGAACCAATGTTTGATTAATCATATTTGGATAAGGTCCTGTTGCAGCTGGTGTTTCAAAACTACCATTACAGAAAGTTGTGCTCAAGGGAGTTATTACTACAGTATAAGTTCCTTCAACAGTTGTTGTGAAACTAGCAACGTTTCCAGGATTTGTTACACCTGCTGGGACAGTCCATGTATAAGTGTAGGTTCCAGGAACTGCAGGTGTAGCAGTAACCGTTGTAGTTTGACCTGCGCAAATAGAAGAACTATTTACCGAAACAATTGGAGCGCCAGGATTAACTAAAACAATAACTTCATTTGAGACTGCAGTACAATTTGTTGTAGCTAAATCAAAATCAGTGTATGTTCCTGCATTCAATCCTGTCAATACTATTTGACCGTTTGAATCAGACATCATAGTATTTGGTCCTACAACTGAAGTGTCATCTGTGTAGGATACATTATAACTTTGATTTGGTAATAAACCATTAATAGTTATACTTCCGGTGTTACTATTACAAGTTGTTGGATTTGTACTAGTAATTTGTAAAGTTGATTGACTATTAAGAGTAATAACATCAGTTGACGATATACTACAACCATTTACTAAATAATTGAAATTTGAATATACTCCGATAGATAATCCACTCAATGTATACGAACCTGAATTATTAGAATTTATAACCATAGGTCCAACAGCCGTACTGTTGTTTTCATAGGTTAATGAATACGAAGTATTTGGTGCTAAGTTTTCAATTGTTATAGAACCATCAGTTGCAGAACAATCTGTTGGATTAACAAAAGTATAAGTTGGATTATTTTGTAGTGTATAAGTAGCTATAAAATTAGCACCATTATTATCGATTAATAATGTGTCATCACATTCTGTTGGCGAAGTTACATCACCAACCAATTGATAATAAACCTCTAAATTATATTCCCCAGCTGGATATGCTGTTAAATCAATAGGATTTTCAGAATCATTTAATACTTCTTGCCATTTTTGATCACCAGGGTTACATGGTCCGCCACTTGGGAATGAACCAGCATTACAATCTTCCAAGAAAGGTAAGTTAATAGATGAAAAAGTACCTGGAGTTCCTGATACTGGATAAATTCTATAAAATAAGGTTGCACTACAAACATTGGCAGTTGCTGCTTTAAATGTTTTTATTTCAGCACCACGTAATTTTAAAGAGTTTGAATTACTCACATATGTTCCTAAATCGGTATTTGGGAAAATGTTTTCAGCAGGACCAATTATTGATGATCCTGAACCAACTGTGTTAAAGAAATTATCGGTATCACAATCAGTTAACCAAACTGCATTTGCATAACTTCCAAAAGAACAATCTTGGTAAACTGTCACAACTATTTGAGTAGTTGTTGCACACGGATTATCTGTAGGGGTAAAGGTATAAGTTTGAGTTTGTGTATTACTTACAACACTTGGACTCCAAGTTCCAGTAACTCCATTATTTGAAGTTAATGGTAAAACCGGTGCTACATCTCCAGTACAAATTGGAGCAGGAGCAAGGAAAGTTGGAGTAATTTGTTCTAAAACTTCAATCGTAATTTCATATGGTACAGTACATTCAGTTGTGTTTGAATTTGCAACAAAAGTATAAGTTTGAGTTTGTACATTGTTTACCACTGCAGGTGTCCAAGTTCCAGAAATATTATTATCAGAAGTTGTTGGTAAAGTTGGTACAGCACCATTTTGACAAACTTGTGTTGGAAGATTAAAAACGATATCAGTTAATGGTTGAACAATTAAATCAAAATTTCCAACTATGAAACAGTCACCAGCATTTGATAACTGATAATATATAGTTTGTGGATTAGAAATATTATCATAAGCAGTTGGATTTGCTATAGGGTTAACACTTCCTTCAGCATCAGCCTGAGTCAAATAATAATTTACAGTATAATCGCTTGGATTGTTTCCATTCAAAATTATTGGAGTATTTACTGTTAAATCAAAAGTAGCAACACCATTAACACCACATTCTATCAAGTCATTAGGTTGTCCACCAATGATTTCTGGATAGAATTCAACAAGAATTGTGTCAGTTGCAGTACAGGTAGTATTGTTGTATTGTGCTGTTAAAGTATAACTTCCTGGCTGAGTGACAACTAAACTTGGTCCAGTTTCATTTGGAATAATGTCACTTCCTAGCATCCAAGTGAATGTAAAGTCATTACTACTTAAACCACTGTCTAATAATTGAGTTTCTCCAAAACAAATTGCATTATTTGTTTCTTGTAATAAATCATTTCCTAAATCCACAGTTCCAATATTGAAACTTCCTCCTTCAATAAACACTGCCGAGTCAAATAAATTATCCAAACGGTCAGCAATTACTAATTTAATATGGTATAATTGACCTGGAACTACAGGAGATGTTGCAGTCAAAGGAACTGTCATTCCATTAAAATTAATTGGTGCACCAATTGGATTTGAACCATTAGGCAAAACATAATAATTTCCAAAATATTGAGGATTTTGAGAATTACATGCATTATTGAATTGATTATCTCTAATTGTTACAACAGAAATAGGAGTAGTTGTATTAGGTAATACGGCTAAATTAGTGGTTACTCCAGTTGTTGTATTAGTTAATAAAAAAGCAAAAGCATCAGAGTAATCACATTGAAAAGTACCATATTCTTCAGAAGCAAAGATAAAATTGAAGCTAAGAGTGTTTATAATAGGAACAAAATCAAATTCCAATTTTGTAGCATTTCTTGAGTTCATAGGATTTCCAGTTGCGGCCAAAATGATTGCTTCTAATTGGGCATCACCAGTCCATGCAGCATTACCATCACTTAAAGTAGTAGTATTTGGTCCTGGTGCGCTCATAGCATTACCAGTTGTTAAAACAACACCTTCTCCAAATGGGAAAGATGAACCGTTTTGATTGAAATAACTAATACCATTTGTAGAACCAAAATTAGTACCTGTTGACCAAGTTATATTACTTACAAGAGCACAAGTAGAATCTAATAAAACATCTTCAACTAATTGTGGATTAGTATATAGCGTTGTACTAGTTGAAATTGGCGGTGGAATGGTTCCAATACAAACATTAAAAGTTGATGTTTGATTTGCAGTTGCTGTCCAAGTATAAACTCTAATATAATAAGTTTGTCCTGGCACTAAATTATTAGCTATACTTGAATTCGGGTCACTACAATATATTTGTGTTAAAGCACTACAACTTCCAGAATACAAAACATGAAATAAATCAGTTGTACTTCCTGCAACATTTGTTAAATCTATACTATGTGATGATGATGTAGCAACGAATGAAAACCAAACATCATCATCATCAGTACCACCACAAGTATTCCCCTGAGATGAAGCAGTAGCTCCAATCACAGTTCCACTTACAGTTTGACCACAATTTGTGTCTGGATTTACAGGAACATTTATGGCATTAAAACATTCATCATTTTCAATTAAAGTTCTAACAGTTCCTTTAATTGACCAAGTACTTACATCAGTTGAACTACAAATTGATCTGATGTAAACATCGTATGCAGTTGCAGATGTTAAATTAGTTGCCACATATGTATTGGTAGTAGTTATAACTCCTGTATCAGTACTTGTTGGAGCTGGTGAACCTGCTGGTAGAATTAATACTTCCCATTGAGTAGCTGTTCCAACTTCAGTCCATCCTACAGTAAAAGAAGTTTGAGTTACTGCTGAAAAAGTAAGCGCTGTTGGTCTTGGACAAGTTGGTGCTGGTTCACAAGTCACATTAGCTACCCATCCCGGATTATTTACAGAACCATCACTTCTAAAATTGAAGGTTAAACAACCAGTAGGGCTTGAAGAAGTAAAAGGACCAGGTAAATTAGTGTTTAAGTTACCCCAATATCCACCAGCTAATCCTCCAGGAACGTTTCCAGCACCATTAGTACTAGCTATTTGTGGTGCAGAAGTTGAATTTCCATCAAACACATACAATGCATCCCAGTTTGCCTCTGTAAAAAATGAGGTAAATGTTACTGTAACTACTTCATTTGGATTTGTTGGACAAATAATAACTGTTGAGTTTGAATTATTAGCATAATTCGCATTTGCACCCGCAGCATCTGTGAATGTTCCTCCACAAACTGGTGGAGCAATTTGAGTTGTTATTGTTACTGGTCCACCCCATTCACTTGAATCTGTTGTAGAACAAACGGCTCTAATATAGATATCATAACACGTATCAGGATTTAATCCTGTTAAGGTAAATGAATTATTAGTGTTTGCTGTAACAAAACCTGTTGCGGTAGCCGTTGGTGCTGGTGAACCACAAGGTAATGCCAATACTTCCCACTGAGAAGCAACACTATTATCAGGATTTACAGGTTGTGTCCAAGTTAAATTAACTGTATTGTGCGTCACTGCCGAGGAGACTATTGCAGTTGGCCTTCTACATGTTGGTGGTGGTGCACACGTTACATTGGCTACCCAACCAGGATTATTTACTGACCCATCACTTCTGAATCTAAAAGTTAAACATCCATCAGCACTTGTTGAAGTAAAAGGACCAGGAATTGTTGTTCCCCAGTATCCACCTGCTAAACCTCCTGGTACATTACCTGCTCCATTTGTACTTGCAATTTGTGGTGCAGCTATGGAATTACCGTCAAACACATATACTGCATCCCAGTTTGTTTCAGTGTTAAACGAAGTAAAAGTTACGGTAACCACATCTCCTGGTGTTGTTGGACAAATTGTCACAGTCGAATCTGAGTTGTTAGGATAATTAGCCGCAATACCTCCTGCGTCGATGTACTGTCCTCCACAAACTGGTGGTGCTACTTGCGTCGTAAATGTTGTTGGCCCTGTCCATGGGCTTTCATCCGGACCAGGACATACCGCTCTTACATATACATCATAACAAGTGGTTGGAGACAATCCTGTTAAATTGTATGGAGAACCTGTTGTGGTAGTAACAAAACCTGTAGATGTTGCTGTTGGAGCTGGTGATCCACAAGGCAAAGCTAAAACTTGCCATTCTGTTTCTGCTCCTCCATTAGTCCAAGTTAATGTTGCACTTGTTGATAACACAGCACTTGAAGTTAAGAATGATGGTTCAGGACAAGTTGGTATATCTTCAATGATTACATTGTCAATATAAAGTCTATTCCCGTCAATACCTCCCGGTGGAATATGCCATCCTATATTTATAGCTCCCGGCGTTGTTGGTAAATTTATTATAGCTTGTTGGTAAGTTACATTTGTAAATGTTGTAAGCGGTAATAATTGTGTAGTAAAATCAACTGGACTTGGTCCATCGTATGAGAGCATAACTCTAAACGCATCTGGATCGGTAGCTGATTGAACTCTGTAATGAAACTTCAACCTTTGGTTTCCTGTTATGTTAATTTGAGGAGATATCAACCAATCGTCATTATTCCCTGCATTTAAATTAGTAAGGATTGATGCAGATTGATTTCCTTCAAATGGATTGGTAGCATAGTTCATATCCCATGCATCTGTATCAGCATTTACATTAAGCACAGTCCAACAAGCTTCTGTTGTTGAAGTGCTATTAAATCCTTCTTGGAACGGCACATTGAACGCAGTACATAGTGTTCTAAATACAAACGGTCCTGTCCATGCACTAAAGTTGCCACTACCATCATTACAGTCCGCTCTAACATAAAACTCATAATTAGTGTTTGGCGTTAAAGGGTTTGGTGTTGGGTAAGCAGTGTTGTTTGTGGTCGTAATACCTGCTCCTGATGGAATACCAGCACCTGCAGGCTGTACTACTACTTCCCATGAAGTTGAACCTCCTGCTGCCCAATTAAGGTTAGCACCTGTTTGAGTAATTCCTGAAACAGCTAAGTTAGTTGGAGGTGCACAGTTTACGGTTTGAATTACTAATGTATACCCTACAGTCTGTGTCGTATTTAAGCTTGATATTACAAAATAATAAGTTTGTCCAGCTGTAACTGGTAAATTGAATGTTCTAACAGTTGCTGTGGTACCAGCAGCTCCATTTAAACATGTGGTTCCTATATTAGCACAACTACTGTAGGCAAAAATACCTGAATTGTTACCAGTTGGTGTCATAGTTACACTTATGGTACCATTAGCTGGTGCTGTATAAGAGTAAACCACATCATTACCATTTAAATAATTTCCTGTGATTCCACAACTTGTTCCTGGGCTACCTTCTATAGTAGGATTGTCACTATAGTTTGCAGTACTATCTGTTGTACTATATGGTAATGAGGTTACTTGTATTGGTGCATTACAAGACAATCCGGGTGAGGTTGTTGCAAAACTATAAGGCCCAATCCATGCACTTGTGGTGCCTCCACTACATATTGCCCTCACGTAATATTTATAGGAGGTTGTTGCTGTAAAAGCAACACCTGCTGGTTGGGTTGCGGTAGCAGTATATGTTGGAGTAGCATTATTATAAACAATACCTGTTCCTGTTGGAGAACTCGCTGCTGGAACTATTTCTATCTCCCAAGATGTTGCTCCACTTGGATTACCCCAGCTCAATTCAGCTGAAGTTAAAGTGATATTATTTGCCGTTAAATTCGTTGGATCAAAACATTGTTCAACAATGCTTACATCATCAATAAACCAACGATCTCCAAAAGGCGACAAGATTGGATCTTGTTGCATAACAAAAGCGACATAAACTTGTAATCCTTGAAAAGCAGCTAGATTAACTACTTTTTCTTCATAAATATTGAAGGTAGTTACTAAATCTGCATCCGTCCATTGTTGTACTAATGAATAAGAATTAGGATCTGTTGGGTTGGCTGTTGATGGAGCAACTTTAATCTGGAAAACAGTTCCCTGAGTTCCAATTAAAAAATTTCTTGTCCAAAAATGCAACTGACCATTAGAAGGGATATTAACTAAAGGTGTAGCCAAATAATTTTCGATTTGTCCATCAGGAAAAGAAGTTGAACGGATACAGTAGGCTGCATTAGTTCCAGAATTGACCTGTGGTGGCGTAGTAGCGGCTGAAGTAATTCCCCAACGTGTAGTTGCCGATGATACATTGTTAAAAACATACCAATTTCCAGTACCTAACGTCCAGTTTGTTGATGGTGAAGCATCTGGTCCTGTTGTTGATTCAAATCCTTCTACTCCAGTTCCTCCTAATTGAGAATAACTGGCGATGGAAAAAAACAATGTCAACAGCAATAAAGTAATTTTTTTCATAGTTGTTTGATTAAGATCGGTTTAATAGTTTTTTATACTTTAAAAATTCCTCCAAAGGAAATTATCCTTTGAAGAAAATAAAAATGTTGTGACGCTGTATCAGCAGCATCATTTGTTGTTCTGATATCAGACATATTAATATAACCACCTTTTAATTCGGTTTGAATAAAAAAGTGCTTAAAGAATGTAAAGTTTAAACCAACTTTTGCAGAAACACCGTAGCCAGAAATATGAAAATCATCATGTCTTTCTTTGCCAAGTACTTTCGCATTTGTTTTTGGAAATAAAAATCCAGCACCAACACCTTCAGTTAGGTTTATTTGAAACTTATCAATATTAGGTAATTTTAATAAATTAGACAAATCATCAACCCTGCAAATTTCAGTATTTATGTAATTTAAGCCATCAGTATGTTCAAAAGTAAGAAATTCTTCGGTAAGTAGTATTTGATTGTTCGGTAAAATTTCTCCATAACTTCCAGGATTTGAATAATAACCTGTATAATCGACAGCTCTGTTTTGATCCATGACATATTTCATATGATCAACACCAATTGAAATATTATAGTGATCAGAAATAAAATATCCAATTCGTAAATTAGTTTGTGGTATTGTCATTCTCGAAGGATTGATATAATCAACATGCCATCCTTTTGGTTTATCATGAGCATGAACATCATACAGAGTGAAATCATAATCAGCACCTTTAAAATGAATGTCAGATTTTGAAAAGCTTTCTCTGTTTCCTCCCCAATAAATATAAAATTTACCTTTATTATGGGCTGCATATTTTGTGACAGTTCCAGTTGTTGATGTACTTATTTCAGATTCTTGTGAAAAGGTTAATCCACTGAAACATAGTAAAGCAATAAAAAATATTTTTTTCAATGTAAAAATTCTTAAAAAGATTAAAGAGAATTAACAGTTTTTCTAATAGCAACTAATTTTGTCATTAGATTTTCAAAAAGATCTAAATGTAACATATTTGCACCATCACTTTTGGCATTTGCTGGATCAAAATGTGTTTCAATAAATATTCCGTCAACACCAACAGCAATACCAGCTTTTGCTATAGTTTCAATCATATCAGGTCTGCCACCGGTAACACCAGCCATTTGGTTTGGTTGTTGTAATGAATGTGTAACATCTAAAACTGTTGTTGCAAAATTTTGCATAGTTGGAATTCCTCTGAAATCAACAATCATGTCTTGATATCCAAACATTGTTCCTCTATCAGTTACCATCACATTTTGATTATTGCAATCCAAAACTTTTTGAACGGCATGTTTCATACTTTCAGGACTCATGAACTGTCCTTTTTTTAGATTCACAACTTTACCTGTATTAGCAGCAGCTACAACCAAATCAGTTTGACGTACTAGAAACGCTGGAATTTGTAAAACATCAACATATTGAGCTGCTTTATCAGCATCTTCATTGGTATGAATGTCGGTTACAGTAGGTATTTGAAATGTTTCACCAACTTTTCTAAGGATTTTTAAAGCTTTTTCATCTCCAATTCCTGAAAAACTGTCTATTCTAGAGCGATTTGCTTTTTTAAAAGAACCTTTAAAAACATATGGAATCTGTAGTTTAGAAGTAATTGTAACTAAACGTTCGGCAATTTTTAATGCCATTTCTTCTCCTTCAATGGCACATGGACCAGCTAAAAGGAAAAATTGTCCACTTTCTGTATTTTTTATTTGTGGAATTTCTTTAATATTCATTAAAATAGGATTTTAAGACCGCTAATTTAATAATATTTAATGGAAGAATTATTTATTTTTTGCGGTAAATCCAACAGGAATATACAAATATCCTTTTTCATAAATATTTAAATACAATCGAACAGGTTTTGATTGACCTTTCCATGTAATTTCGTAAATATCTAAAAGTCCTGCTCCCATATCTGTTCTTTTGCTTGGAAATGGGCAACATGTTTCTACTTTAGTATAGAATATTTCTTCACCATTAGGTCCAGATAATGCATTTAAAAAACGGTATGCATTAATATTTTCATCTTTGGTGTTTTTGTAAAATACATTTATAGGGTAGTCTGGATCGTAACCATATTTTTTATCAGTTGTAGTTTCGGTGATAATAAAAGTTTCTTTATTCAATAATTTTGGAATAGGTGCATTGTCATCTATATTTTTAATAGTCAGTTTTGTACTTATGCATGAAGATAAAATCATAAGTATTAAGATAGGCCAAATGTATTTTAAACTATTATTCATGGGTTAAATATTTTTTTGAGTACATCAATAATTGTGCAAATGATATAAAAACGAAAAATTAATGTGATAAAATTATACATTTTAAATTATTGAACTGGAATTGAATTTCTATTTTTGTATAAAATAATTAAAAATGGAGTTACTTTCACAAACTTGGCATTGGTCAATTTCTGGTTTTATTATTGGAATAATAATGCTTTTATTGACATATTTTGGTAAAACTTTCGGAATGTCTTCTAATCTTCGTTCACTTTGCTCCATGACTGGAATAGGAAAGAAGGTGTCTTTTTTTGATTGGGATTGGAAATCACAAAGGTGGAATTTTGTGGTTGTATTAGGTGCAATGATAGGTGGATTTGTTGCGGTACATTATATGCAAAGTTCAGACAATGTTTCAATTAGTGAGCAAACAATAACTGAGTTGTCTGCTTTAGGAATTGATTCGCCTAATGGAAAATTATTGCCGGATTATTTATTTGGAATGAATGTTTTTAGTTCTTTTAAAATGATACTAATACTTCTTTCAGGTGGATTTTTAATAGGTTTTGGTTCAAGATATGCTGGAGGTTGTACTTCAGGACATGCAATTTCTGGTTTAAGTAATTTGCAGATTCCTTCTTTGAAAGCTGTTATAGGTTTTTTTGTTGGCGGATTGATTATGTCCTATTTTTTATTGCCATTAATTTTAAATTAATTAGAAATGAAAGTATTAAAATATCTTATTGTAGGTTTTATTTTTGGAATTGTATTGACAAAATCTGAAGCAGTTTCTTGGTATAGAATATATGAAATGTTTCATTTTCAATCTTTTCATATGTATGGAATAATAATGACTGCTGTGATAACAGGAATTATTGGAATTCAAATTATTAAAAAGAAAAATTTGAAAGACATAAAAGGTAATTCTATAGTTATTCAAGATAAAGAAAAAGGCAACCTACGCTATTGGTTTGGCGGTACTCTTTTTGGACTTGGTTGGGCTTTAGTTGGTTCTTGTCCTGGGCCAATTTTTATTCTTTTAGGCGCTGGGTTTTTAGCTGTTGGATTAGTTTTGGTAGGTGCTGTTTTAGGTACTTTTATTTATGGAGTAATTAAAGACAAATTACCTCACTAATACTTATGCATTTTAGAATTTGTATCTTTTGATTTAAAAGTTTTTTTGTATTTTAAAAATTATCTTATTACTATTTTTTTTAGATTTTTACTGAATAATTGGTATTATAATTAATCAAAAAATATGTTATTAACAATTTATAAGGATGTTAATAAAATTATAATAAACTTCTAGATATTAGTGTGTTAACTTTTTTTAATTCTTTAAAGATTAGATAGCTATGTTAATAACCCCACGCTTTTTTGTTAATAACTTTAAAAGTTATTTATTGAAAATTAAAATATGTGTAGTTTATAGTTTTTTTGTGTTTTTTGTCGGATAATTTATATGTAATCTTTTTTTTGAAATAGTTTTGCCTCAAAATTAGATACCAAATCTTATTTAATTGTAATTGGTAAAAAACTATGAAAAAAATTGCTCTTTATTTTTTGTTATTCTTTGTTTGGACATTTAGTAGTCATGCGCAATGTACTATATCAGGTTCACCTATAAACTCTGGAACATTAAACCCTACATTATGTACATCATTTGTAGGATGTACAACTGTTTATATTGGGGATGGAATCAATCCAACAACTTTAGTCATGACTGCAAATTTTGATTTAACCTGTTTAGGATCAATTCAATTTATAGTTAGAAATAATGCAAATATTGATTTTTCGACTGGAAACTATGATTTGACTTTAGCTGCTAATTCTTCTATTGTTATTGAAGCTGGTGGAAGTATTGGAGCTGGTAGTAACTGTAGTGCTTCTGATTTGATTAAAATTGGAACAATTAAAGTTGCTTCTTGTAATGGTGGTGGTGGAGCTGAAACAGATTTTCCAGGTTTAATATCTGGTGGAGGTTATAATACTGTTAATGCTACAGCTACTGCAATATGTGGTTCAGGTAGCTCTATAATTACAGCTCAAAAAAATCCAGTTCCAACTAGCAGTACAACTTATAAATTTTATACTGTGGCTAGTGGAGGAAGCCCTGTATTTTCATCAACGGTAAGTTCAAGTCCATATGTGGCAACCTACACTACACCTACATTATCAACTTCAACGACTTATTATGTAGAAGCTACCACTGGATCAGTGACTACACCAAGAAGAGCTGTTTCTGTTTCTGTAGTTTCATTACCTTCTGCTCCAGCAGTTACTATTTCTCATCCAACATGTTCTACAGCTACAGGTATAATTACTATTAATACACCAACAGGTTCAGGAATGACATATAGTATAAATGGTTCAACTTATGCAAATACATCAGGAGTATTTAATAATGTAGCGTCTGCTAATTATAATGTAACTGCAAAAAATTCATCAGGATGTATATCAGCAATAACAATTGCGACTGTAAATACACAGCCAGTTTCTCCAGTACAACCGTTAATAAACTCAATTACTCAGCCAGATTGCACCTCTACTTTAGGCTCATTTGTAATTTCTAATTATAATGCTTCATATAGTTATGCTATTTCTCCTTCAACTGGTGTAACACGTTCTGGTAACACAGTTACAGCACCAGCAGGAAGTTATAATGTAACAGCTACTCTTAGTTCTTGTTCTTCAATACCTTCAGCAACAATTACAATAAATTCTCAGAGAGTCAATACTTGGAATGGAACAAGTTGGTCATTAGGTATACCAAGTAGTTTGGATAGAATTGTTTTTAATGGTAATTATTCTTCTTTGTCAAATGTTGTTGGTTGTGCCTGTACAGTAAATTCTGGAAATGTTGTATTTAATTCTGGAAATTCTTTAATAATAACAAATGAAGTTACTGTTTCAGGTGGTTCATTAACTTTTGAAAATGATGCGAGTTTAGTTCAAATAAATAATTCATCGGTAAATTCAGGTTCAATTATTTATAAAAGAAGAACTACTCCTCTAAAACAATATGATTATACCTATTGGAGTTCTCCTGTTGCGAATGCTTCATTAAGTCAGTTGGCAACAAATTCATTGTTTTACTCTTTTGATCCAAATATTAATAATTGGGTTTATCAAGCATCTGGAGCGATAATGGCTCAAGGAAAAGGATACATTGGAAGAGCACCAAGTGGTTTAAATTATGCTGCTTCAAACCAACAAGTTGTTACAAATTTCAATGGAGTTCCAAATAATGGAATTATTAACCCAACGATAGTAAAATCAGCAACTAGTGGTCATAATTTAATTGGTAACCCATATTCATCTGCAATTGATATTGATTTGTTTTTAACGAATTCAACTAACGATGCAATTTTTAACAGCACAATATATTTGTGGACTCACAATACAGCAATTACAAATAATGTATACACAGCTGATGATTATGCTAAATATAATTTAACTGGTGGTGTAAAAACTGCTTCAGCTGCTTCAACAGGCGGAGCAACTCCAACGGGAAAAGTTGCAGCTGGTCAAGGATTTTTTATTGAAGCAAAATCATCATTAGCCAATGGTAATTATTCTGCACGATTTGATAATTCAATGAGAATTTCAGGAAATAATAATCAGTTTTTTAGAACGGCTTCACCAGAAAAACATCGTTTTTGGGTTTCAATTAATAGTCCACAAGGAGCTTTTAATGAAATGCTGGTTGGATATGTAGAAGGAGCAACTAATGATTTTGACTCAAAATATGATGGAAAAACAATGCAAACAAATAATTCTGTTTTTATTGCGATGCCTTTAAATGATTTGTCATTAGCAATACAAGCAAAAGCGTTGCCTTTTTCTTCTCAAGATATTATTCCATTTATTTATAGTACTACAATCAATGGAACATTAAGTATTAATCTTGAAAATTTTGATGGGCTATTTTCTAATCAAGATATTTATTTATTAGATAAGTTTACTAATGCGTATCACAACTTAAAAGATTCAAATTACACCTTCACAACATCAAGTGGAACGTTCAACAATCGTTTTGAGATAAGATTTATATCTAATGCTTTAGGAGTTACAAACCCAAATTCAACTGAAAATAGTATTAAAATAATTTCTAATAATAATAGTCTTTTAGTATTAAGCTCTAATGAAAAGATTGAAAAAGTTGTTATTTATGACTTACTAGGAAAATTAGTTTATGCAACTTTAAATGATTTAGATAGAAATGAATTTAATACTGGTGAATTAAATATTTCACCACAAGTTTTATTAGTAAAAGTATTGCTATCAAATGGTGTAATAGTTTCCCAGAAAGCAATTATAAAATAAAAACAATAATTAAATAATTAAATAATTAAAAAGCCCAAACTAGTAGTTTGGTTTTTTTTTTATATGTTTTGTAAGTTAAAGCATAAGTATAAAAAAACCGATTAGTTTACTAATCGGTTTTTGTTGCGGAGAAAGAGGGATTTGAACTTTCTATATTTTGATATAGCTAAATTTATCAAATCCCTTTATTGTCAATAACTTCAACTTAATGTTAATATTTGATATAACTAAAATATAGTATTAAATCATACCTTTACTGTCAACTAAACTGTCAACTGATAGAAATTTATGAGAAGTACATTCAACTTAAAAGAACCTAATAAGGATAAGGAAAGTTTGATTCTGTTTTCAGCCTATTTCAAAATGGAAGGGCGTAAATTTGTCTACTCAACAGGTGAAATGATTCATCCTGACGATTGGGATTTTGAAAACAGACAGCCTAAGAACCTCAACGGAAGGACAGAATCAGCTAATAGGCTGAGAGGAATTAATAGACAATTGGAGCGTTATTCCAATTTCTTTTCAGATTTGATACAGAAATACAAGCTTTCTAATCGGGATATATCTATTGCAGATATTAAGGATGATTTTGATATTGAATTTAAGCGTACTACTGCTATCTCAAGCAAATTCTTTGAGGTTTACGATTTGTTTCTAACCGAAAGGAAAAGTGATTTCACGGATGAAGCTAATTCCGAAACTACAATAAAACGATATGAGTACAACAAAAAGCTGCTTTTTGACTTTCAAACCTTCAACGGCAAAAAGATTAATTTTAATCAAATAGACAAAGTTTTTTATAATTCTTTTATTGAGTTTTCAATCTCTGAAAAAAAGCACTCAGCAAATACGGTTAGAAGAAATGTTGGATTACTCAAAACATTCCTTTATTGGGCAACCGAAAACAATCACACTTATAAAATAGATTATCAAAAATTCAAATCGCCAAAATCTCAATTGACAGATGAGGTTGCATTGACTTTAGAACAGGTTCAGGAAGTCTTTGAGTTTGATTTCAGCAATAATGAAAGATTAGAGCGTGTTAGGGATTTGTTTGTGTTTGGTTGTGCAACCGGAATGAGAATCAGTAATTATTCCAATGTACAGGAGAAAGATATTCAGGATGGTTTTATAAAGGTTAGGGATAAAAAGAACACTGATAAAGCTTTGGAAATACCGTTAAATGATTTCTCTATTTTCCTTCTGAAAAAGTATGAGTATAAACTACCGAATATATCCAATCAAAAGTTTAACGATTATATCAAAGAAGTGTTTCAAACCATAGGATATAATCAAAACATCAAAAAGACGGTCAAAGTCGGGAAAGATATTATAGAACAAGTTAATCCACTTTTTGAAAGGATTTCATCACATACTGCCCGAAGAAGCTTTATAACTATTATGAAGAATAATAAAATCCCTGATAAGGTCATTATGAGCTATACAGGTCATAGAAGTTTGGAAGTCTTTAACAAATATTACAAACCAAACAATGATGATAAAAAAGAGTTTATGAAATCTGTTTGGAAAATGGAAAATGCCCAATTGAAAAAAGTTGATTAATGGCAACAATAAATAAGAAGTTTTATATAGACAAATTAGAAGAAATTGATGTTTGCGGTCATACATTTTTCTCGTTTGAAGGTGGTGCTTTCCAATTACCATACGATGTAAATCCGGCAGCAGGGGAACATACCTATTCAACTTGTGAAGGTTGCAAGAAACAAAGGCAAAATATAATTGATGAAATAAAGAGAGTTAATGTTTTTCCATTGTGTTGTGAAGAGCACAAAACGTTGCCTTCGTTTGCAGATTTTAATATTGAAAATTATAAGGAATTAGAAGGTAGTATTGCTGATAAAATCATCTATACAGCTCAGTTTGTTATAAACAATATCGATAACGATGATTGGTTTGAAGATTTTCAAAATTATTTTGAGTATGTGATTGAGAGTTTTGGCAGCTTTCCCAATGGTTATGGTTCACCATATCAGATAAATAATTTTTATGGGTTTCTTCCCGATATGATTGACGGAAAGAGAGATTTGCTTTCATCGCCAAAAATATCAAAGGAAGAAATCAATAAAAGAATAGATTCAATTTTGGAGCATATTCACAATGCTTTTATTCCTGCCGGTCAAAAGCGTCCGAAGGAAGATAATAAGGATTTTAATTTATTACTTTCCACTTACAGTAGATGGTACAAAACGTTTCCTTTTAATCTGTCTTATTTCCAACCTTTACAGAAAAAATACAGCAAAACAATCCCTATTGTAAATGGTGAGGTCAGATATAATAAATATACAGGCTTATCTGCTGCGTCCCTTCACTCAAAGGAAAGCCTAACCCAATTTTTAGTGGAGCTAACAAAAGCTATCATAACAAATGTAAACGCATTGAAATTATATGAAAAAGGGATGCTAAATGATACTCAAAAGATACAATTAGAACTGGTTTTGAGAAATAGGGAATTAGAATTAACGGCTCTAAATTCGGGGAAAGAAATAGATTCTAAAGGTTATATCAAAATTCTAAAAAGTTGGTTTACATCTGAGAAAAAATTCATTAAGGAAATAACACCTCTATTGAAAGAAGATGAATCACTCAAAGAGAAAATAACACCGGAACTTTCTATTAAACAAATAGCACTTAAATTGGTTTATGAAGGTGCGGTGGTTAATAGAAATAATTGTGGCGAAATCATAAAAGAATATGGTCATTCTTCGGGCGAAAAACTGTTTCAAGAGTTTACTTATTTCTCAAGTTCACAAAATAGAAAAGGAAATCCAACTAACCCAACTCCTAAAACTTTCCAAAACAAAATAGAATTGTTTGAAAGTGTGATTGGTTTACTTTCTGATGCCAATAAACAAAGGGCTTTAGATGAGTTAAGTATATTAAAAATCAATAGAGATAATTTATTTGGATAAAAATTGTAACCGGTTATAACCGGTTACCTAAATCAAATTAGACAAAACATTTGCACATAACTCAAACGCAAATGTTATGAATAATCCCTTTGAGATAATCGAACAACGATTATCAAATATCGAAAACCTTCTATTGGATATTAAGCATAAACCGACTGAAGAAGACAAAGCCGAAAATCTAACGGTAAAAGAAGCCGCTGAACTCCTAAAGGTTTCTGAACAATCAATACACAATTACATCAAAAGAGGTTTTTTACCGGCTCAAAAAGTTGGTAGAATCCTGCTTATAAAACGTATTGATGTTGAGCAATCGCTCCAAGAGGTAAAATCACTAAAGTACAAAAGAGCCTAACTCTAAAAGTTGAGGTAATAATCTGCCGGAAATGGGAAACATCTATACATTAGGACAAAGTGGGACAAATAAAACGGGACAAAGACCGGTTTTTATTTCAGGAAATGGCTCTGACCTCAGCAATAATGAGGTTTTGCAAGGAAGGGCAAAGCGCAAATTTATCACCCAAAATATGATGCTAAATCTGATGGATGTAGCAAAAGAAAAAGGCGATAATGAAAAGCAAAAGGCATATTGGAATACCTACTACTGCCAAAATAGAGTTACAAGTGTCGATGGTCGTTTGTATGGTAACTACTGTAAAAACAGATTTTGTACTCTTTGTTGCAGCATCAGGAAAGCTGAAATCATAAACAGATACTATCCGATTATTGAGCAATGGGAAGAACCTTATTTTGTAACCTTAACAGTCAAAGCCTGTTCTGCTGCAAGGCTAAGAGTATTGGTCAAAAAAGTTATGCAGGGATTTCAAATGATAAAGGAAAGACACAAAAAGAATTTCCAAAGAGGAAAAGGAATCAAACTCATTGGCGTTAAATCGTTGGAGTGTAATTTCAATCCGGTAAAAAAGACTTATAATCCACATCTGCATTTGATAGTTGCCAATAAAAAAATGGCGGAAATACTGATTCAGGATTGGCTAAAACTATGGACACCGAAATTTGCCCAAAGACAGGCGCAGGATATGAGAAAAATATTCAACGCTGAAACAGGACTGATAGAGATTATAAAATATGGAAGTAAAATTTTTACTGAACCGGAAATAAAGAAAAAAGGCGATAACGCTTCCTATCAAATTTATGCTTCTGCTTTGGATAATATCCTTACCGCTATGAAAGGCATTCGTATTTTTGAGCGTTTTGGCTTCAATGCTGAGAAGAAAGAAGAAATTACAATCAAAGAACCTCAGCCGGTTTATAATTCTGAGCAATGGGAATTTAACCCAAATCTTTTTGATTGGGAAAATACAGCCACAGCTGAGGTTTTAACCGGATATAAGCCAAAACCTCAACTTACAGCTATATTGTCAAATTGTATTGACATTACTTCCCAATAGAAAGTGATTATTAAATTAATCAAACAAAGAAATAAACCATAAGATTAAAGTGGCTAAGCAAACTATATAACATATAACTTCATAAGGTTTAATAAGCTCTTTACTTTTTTTCTCAATGATTATTTTGCCGTTTTTGGTAATAACTCTTTTTGTGATTATCCTTCCCATCTCAATATAGATTATTGAACACAACCATTAGCCTAAAATTTCATTCGTTGGATTCTCACTGCATTTAGTATAGCCAATAATGCTACACCCACATCAGCAAAAACCGCTTCCCACATAGTAGCCAAACCGCCTGCACCAAGAATCAAAACAATTCCTTTTACTACAAAGGCTAATGTGATGTTTTGCCAAACTATCTTTTTGGTTTGTTTCCCGATATTAATAGCCATTGGGATTTTACTCGGCTTATCATCCTGAATAACTACATCGGCAGTTTCAATAGTGGCATCACTACCCAAACCACCCATTGCTATACCCACATCACTTAACGCAACTACCGGAGCATCATTAACACCATCACCAACAAAAGCAACGGTTTCATTTTTAGCTTTGATTTCTTTGACCTTGTTTACTTTGTCTTCAGGTAATAAATCGCCAAAAGCATTTGTGATGCCTAACTTATCAGCAACATATTTTACAACTGTGCTTTTATCACCACTTAGCATAGTAGTTTTTATATTCAAAGACTTTAGCTTGTTAATCGTTTCCTGAGCATCTTTTTTGATAACATCGGCAATAGTTATATATCCAACAAACTTTTTATCGTAGGCAACGGCTATGAGCGTGTAAACGATTGAATTAGGGTCAATATCGTATGGAATGGAATGTTTGTCCATTAACTTAAAATTACCCACTAAAAGGCTTTTGCCGTCAACGGTTGCTTTCAATCCCTGCCCTGCGATTTCTTCCACTTTTCCAAGTTTGATAGAAGTATCAACTTTGCCAACAAATTCGTGAATGGCAGTCGCTACCGGATGAGTACTTTGGCTTTCTAAGGTATTGACCATTTGCAGTATTTCCTTTTCCTTAAATTGCTTATCAAAAACAACTTCCTGTACTTTAAAAACGCCTTCAGTCATTGTTCCGGTTTTATCCATCACAACGTTTTTAACCGTAGCTATCACATCGAGGAAATTGCTGCCTTTGAATAATATTCCGTTTCTACTCGCTGCACCAATTCCACCAAAATAGCCCAATGGTATTGATATTACTAAAGCGCAAGGACAAGAAATAACTAAGAATATTAAAGCTCTGTATAACCAATTTGAAAAGACGTAATTCTCAACAAAGAAATAAGGCAGAAACGCTATCAAAACCGCCAATAAAACCACAATAGGTGTATAGATTTTGGCAAACTTTCGAATGAATAGTTCAGTAGGTGCTTTTTGCGCTGTGGCGTTTTGTACCAATTCCAAAATTTTAGAAAGCTTACTATCTGTGTAGGCAGTGGTAACTTTCACCTGAGATACTTTGTTGAGGTTAATCATTCCGGCTAAAACCGTATCGCCTTTAGACTTTGTATCGGGTTTGCTTTCACCTGTTAAGGCTGATGTATTGAATGAAGCTCCATCAGAAAGCAGTTCACCATCCAAACCTAATTTTTCACCGGCTTTCAATTGGATTATATCACCAATTTTTGCATCGGCAGCTTTGATGGTTTGCGCTTCAGATTTAACCAAAATAGTTACTTCATCAGGTCTTTGGTCTAATAAGGATTTGATATTGGCTTTGGCTCTCGTTACGGCTAACGTTTGGAAAACCTCACCAACTGAATAGAATAGCATTACAGCCACCGCTTCGGGATATTGACCAATTGCAAACGCTCCCACAGTGGCTATAACCATCAAAAGAAATTCAGAAAAGAATTCACCTTCCTTAATACTTTCAAATGCTTCCTTCAACACCGGAAAACCAACAGGGATATAAGCTGCTATATACCAAATAATCCTTATCCATCCTGTAAACCAATCAGCAGTAAAAACATTGTCAAATCCTATTGCAGTTAACAGTAATACCAAAGAAATGGCAGAAGGCGAAAACATTTTGAATGTGCTTTCATTTGCAGAATGACTGTGTTCGTGGTTGTGTCCATCATCCTCAGAATGTTGGTGCTTTTTGCTTTTAGTGGAACAGCAGCTATCATCCTCAATCAAATCTTTTGCACCGGCTTTGGTGTAGATTTTTTCTTCCTGAGTACAACAAAGCTGTTTTCCATTAGCATCGTATTTGTGTTGATGTTTCATAATCTAAGCTTTACAGCATCCATCTAAGGAAGCTAATCCTTCTTCAGTAGCTTTTACTTCATCAGCATCATAGCCTAATTTAGCAATTCCTTTTTTGATTTCAGCTAAGGTCGTTTTCTTTGGATTGTAGTAGATAGTAAAGTTTTGAGCCTTATCATCCAACTCATACATCCTAATGCCTTTTATTTTAAGCATTTCGGTTTTGAATTTCAATCCGCAGGTTTCACATTGTTTGCAATGGTCGCAATGCAAAGTTGTTTTGATTACTGCTTTTTGATTGCTCTTTTGAGCCATTGCCGAATTAGAAACAAATAGCATTATTGCCAAACAAAAAAAAGATTTTAAAATTGTAGTTTTCATAGTGTATGTATTTATATTGTTAGAAATTTATTAATGTTCGTGTTCGCCACCGCCTTTGGATTGTGCCAATAGATAGTAAGCACCTTTAATCACAATTTTGGCATCTGAAGGAATTTTTTCAATTACCTTTACTTCAGTATAACCTAAATCAGTTGTACCTACTGCCACCTCAACGGCTTTGAAATGGATTTCTTTTCCTTCTTTATGGGTTTCGCCTTCTTTGTGTTCGTGTTCTTCTGTTTCTTTTTTCGGAGCTTCTTCGTGTCCTTCTTCCTGAATGTAGATAAAATATTTATCTCCGTTTCTCACCACTGCATCTTTAGGCAGTGCCGGAACAGTTTGATTGGAAATATTGATGTTGGCTGCTACATACATTCCCGAAATCAAATCTTTGGTACTGCTCGTTATTTTGGCGTGAACGGCTACTGTTTTGCTTTCATTTGAGAAAGATTTATTGATTCCGAATATTTTCCCTTTGATGGATTTATTGGATTGGTTAGTCAATACAAAATCAACTTCCTGACCGATTGAAATTTTGCCTAAGTCTTTTTCAAACACATTCAAATCGAGGTGCATTTGTGTATTATCGACAACTTCAAACAATGTTATTCCTGTTTCTGCAAAAGCACCTTTTGTAATACTGATTTTACCAACATAACCGCTTATTGGTGAAACAATAGGCACTAAAGAAGTGCTGCCATTCGGACTTACATTCAATGCCTGTAATTTGTTTTTGGCTGCCTGAGCTTTGGCTCTTTCTGATGCCAATTTTGACTTTACTTCCTGAAATGCTTTTCGAGGATTTACATTTTCATCAGTTAGAGTTTTTTGGCGTTTATATTCCTGCTCCAAATACTCAATATTGGCAACAGCGGATTGATATTCTTCCTGCATTTCAGAAACCTCAAGATTTTGGATTGTAGCCAATGTTTTGCCCTTAGTTACAAATGTACCTTCCAAAACAAAAATATCCTTTACAACGCCACCAATTAGCGTAGAAACATCAGCCCTGTTTTGTGGTGGAACTGCTGTATAGCCATTGGCTTTTATAATTGTGTTGAGGTTCTTCATTTCGACACTTCCGGTTTCAATTCCGATTGTCTTGGCTTGTATTTCTGTTAGTGCTACTTCTGTTTCTGACTTTTCTTCTTCGTGTTCTTCAGTAGCTTCTTTTTTGCCACAGGAAACAAGCAGGAATAGTGAAACAGAAAGTATAAATAGCGATGATTTATTAATGATTATATTTTTCATTTTACGTGATATTAATTATTAAGGATTGATGGGAACTGCAACTGAATTGCGCTCTGATTGTAAAGATTAACCGCTTCAGCATTTTGTTTCTTTATATCAATAGCCTGATTTAAGAAACTGATATATGACCAATAACTCATATCACCATTAGCATAGCTTTTTTGTGCTGTATTGATAATTTGATTGGCATATTCCAAGCCTTCATTTTGATAATAGTCGAGGGCTTTTTTCTGTTTGTCATATTCATTTTGCAACTCCTCTTTTTTCAGCTTCAAGGTTAACTTATTCCTGTCGAGCATCATTTGTGATTGGGAAACATTGATTTCTGAAGCTTTGGCTTTTGCTGTATTAGCTCCACCAAACAAAGGAATCTGCAAACCGGCTGTGAATCCCTGAAACATTGATTTCGTGTCAATGGTTTGGGCAAAATATCCCAATCCCAATTTTGGCATCCTTTGGGCTTTGTAAACGCTTGTTTCCTTTTGATTAACTAAAACCTGTTGGGAGTAATAATCATTTACCAAACCATCTACTTTTGAATTGTCTGCGCCTAAAGCAATTTTGTATTGCAATGCAGAAGAAGCATCAGGAATTATATCATTATCGCTCTGCACAAAGTATTGTAATTGCTTTTGATAAATAGCCAAATCATATTCAATCTGTGCTTTTACAGTTTCAATTTCCTTTACTTTGACTTTGGCACTGATAACTTCGATTTTACCGCTTTCTCCGGTTTCAAAACGTAATTCAGCATTTTTGAGAAACTTGGTGTAAATCTCATTCAATTCATTGTTCAGTTTTTGTAATTCAACACCATACAAATACTGATAATAAGCTAATGTTACTGCCTTTTCAATTTCATACTCAGATAATGCTTTTCGCTTCTCTGCCAAATTAGCCAATTCTTCCTGTAACTGTCTATTGGCTTTAGTTACTTTCCCGATGGGGAAATACTGCTGAACCGAAACGTTGTGGTCATAGGCATCACTGTTGAACTGTCCACCCTGATATTGAATCTGTAAAGGGTCAGCCTGAAAAGCTCCTTTTTTAAGTGCTTTTTGCTTCTCAATTTCCTTATCCGCTATTTTCAAAGTACTGTTGTTATTTTTAGCTAATTCAACAGCTTGCTCCAATGAAACTTTTTGAGGGCTTTGAGCAAAAGAAAAGGCACTGAATAATAACAGTATAGCTGTAATGATTGGGGTTTTCATATTTTTTCTTCTTTTGATTTTTGTTTCAAATAATAAATAGAGTATTGGCAATACAATCAGGGTTAATAGTGTTGCAGAAAGTAAACCACCTATAACCACTGTTGCCAAAGGCTTTTGAACCTCAGCACCACCGCTGGTAGATAATGCCATTGGCATAAATCCTAATGATGCCACAGCAGCAGTCATCAATACAGGGCGTAACCTTGTTTTAGTTCCGATTAAAACTCTTCGTAATGGGTCTGTAATGCCTTCCGTTTTCAGTTGATTGAAATAGGAAATAAGCACAATTCCATTTAATACAGCTATACCAAACAAAGCAATGAAACCTATTCCGGCTGAAATACTGAATGGCATCCCTCTTAACCATAAGGCAAAGACACCACCAATAGCAGAAAGCGGAATTGCAGTAAATATCAAAAGAGATTGTTTGATACTGCCAAAAGTGAAATACAGTAAAACTAAAATCAAACCTAAAGCAATAGGAAGCGCAACCGATAACCTTTTATTGGCTTCGATGAGGTTTTCAAACTGTCCACCATAAGTGATATAGTAACCTGCAGGAAGTTTGAAGTTTTTATCCAACTTAGATTGGATTTCCTCAACTACGCTTTTAACATCTCTGCCACGAACATTTAAGCCGACAGTAACCCTTCGTTTTCCATCTTCACGCACTACCTGAACAGCTCCCTGTTCATAGCTTATAGTTGCCACCTGAGAAAGTGGGATTTGCTGTCCGTTTGGTAAGGGAATAAACAAATTACTAACGTCTGAAATATCAGCCCGATTGTCTTTGTTTAATCTTACTACCACATCAAAGCGTTTGTTTTCTTCATAAATTTTACCGGCAATATCTCCGGCAAATGAAGAACGAATTATTTGGTTTATATCACTGATATTTAATCCATATAAAGCAATTTTATTGTAATCATATTTTACAGTGATTTGTGGCAACCCTGCGACCTTGTCAGCTTTCAAATCGCCAATACCTTCAATAGATTTAATTTTACTTGTAAGCTCTTTGGCTTTATTTTCTAAAACTTCTAAATCATCGCCAAAAATTTTAATAGCTACATCACTTCTGCTTCCGGTCATAAGCTCATTGAAGCGCATTTGGATTGGTTGTGAAACTTCGATATTCGCTCCCGGAATTACTTCCATTTCCTCTTTCATCAAATTGGCTAAATCTTCCCAATTGTCAGCTGAAGTCCATTCGCTTTTATCTTTAAGCACTATAATCAAATCAGCACTTTCGATTGGCATTGGGTCAGTTGGGATTTCACCACTTCCTATTTTAGCCACAATAGTTTTTATTTCAGGGAATTTTGCTTTTAGAATCTTTTCATATTTGGTTGTGGTTTCTACTGTTTGACTTAATGAGCTTCCTGTCATTATTGTTACATTGAGAGCTAAATCGCCTTCCTCAATCGTAGGGATAAATTCACCACCCATATTTTGAAAAGTGAATAAAGCCAAAGCAAACAAACCAACTGAAATCAATAAGACAGTTTTTTTCATTTCTAAAGCCTTATTGAGTAATGGGATGTATTTACTTTCAAACCAAGCCATCATTCTATCACTAAAATTGATTTTATGCTCTGTATTCTTTGACAGGAACATTGCACTCATCATTGGTACATAAGTCAAAGACAATATGAAAGCCCCAATTACAGCAAAGCCTACTGTCATAGCCATTGGCTTAAACATTTTGCCTTCTGTTCCAACTAAAGCTAAGATTGGCAAATACACAATCAGAATGATGATTTCGCCAAAAGCAGCACTATTCCTGATTTTAGAAGCCGATAGATAAACTTCACTATCCATTTTGGCTTGTGTTAACTCCTTTTTCCGTTTTAGTTTGGCTAAATGGTGCATTGTGGCTTCCACTATAATTACTGCGCCATCGACTATGATTCCGAAATCAATAGCTCCTAAACTCATCAGGTTTCCGCTAACACCGAAGTAATTCATCAGGATAACGGCAAAAAGCATTGATAATGGAATTACTGAAGCAACGATAAGCCCTGCACGAAGGTTTCCAAGAAACAGAATCAATACAAATATTACGATTAACGCTCCTTCGATGAGGTTTTTGGTAACCGTACCTATGGCATTATCCACTAACTTACCTCTGTCGATAAAAGGTTCAGCAACCACTCCTTCAGGTAAGCTCTTGTTGATTTGTACCATTCGCTCTTTTACTCTGTCAACAACTGCGCTTGAGTTTTCGCCTTTGAGCATTAGCACCAATCCACAAACAATTTCGCCTTTTCCATCTTTGGTGGATGCTCCATAACGTAAGGCAACGCCTTCACGAACCGTTGCCACATCACGAACCAACACCGGTGAACCATTTCTGTTTTTGATAACCACGTTTTGCAAATCACTAATCCCTGAAGCCATTCCGACACCACGAATGAAGTAAGCATATTGGTCTTTCTCTATATAAGCGCCACCGGTATTTTGATTGTTTTTTTCCAAAGCATCAAAAATCTCAGTTATGGTTACACCTTGACTGTTAAGCGTGTTGGGATTAACGGCAATTTCATATTGCTTTAGTTTACCACCCCAACTACTGACCTCAGCAACGCCTTCGACACCTTGCAACTGAGGAATGATAATCCAATCCTGAATGGTTCTTAGCTGAATAGCATCATATTTATTTTCGTAGCCTTTTTTGGCATAAACATCGTATTGGAATATTTCGCCAAGTCCGGTGGAAATTGGAGCTAACTCAGGTGAACCGGCATATTTCGGGATATTTTCTTCAGCATCTTTTATCCTTTGGAAAATTTGCTCCCTTGCCCAATAAATATCCACATCATCTTTGAAAACCACAGTAACAACCGAAAGCCCAAAGCGTGAAATACTACGCAACTCAACGACTTTCGGAATGGTTTTTACAGATTGTTCTAATGGATATGTGATTAACTGCTCTACTTCCTGACTTGCTAAAGTCGGAGCGGTTGTAATAATTTGCACCTGATTATTAGTAACATCAGGTAAAGCATCAAGCGGTAACTGCTTAATGGAATAGCTACCCCAAGCCAAAAGCACAAGGGTAAAAAGTAGTATAACGAACTTGTTCTTTATACTGAATTGTATAATCTTATCTAACATTGAAAAGTATATAATGAATTAGAAAATCAGCAAATAAGATATTTGCCATTGTTAGTGCTATTGCACAACTTTCTAACCCGAAATTACTCGGGCTTCATTATACTATCTGAGGGGGTTGCCAAATACTTCCGAAGAAATTGGAATGTAAGGCTGAGGTATAAAATGAATTTGGAGTTTTTATTACCTCAAACGGATTTTGAAAATTATAAGTAATAGTAGGAACATAAGATAGTGTAATGCCTGAACAGCAGTTACAAATACAAAAAGGAGAACATAAGTCGTTTTCCTTATCGTGGGAATTAGCTTTATTTTCAGATGAATGAATAACTGTTGAATGCGCAGCACTTCCAATTTCGACATCTACACAAGGTACAGCCGAAAGAGTAAAAATGTAAATGGATAATATAACAGTTAATAATTTCACGGTTGTAAATGTAAAAATATTTTTTAGAAAATTATGATTATTGATGCTTAAACGATGCTTAAAAAACAAAGAACTGTCAACTACATTGTCAACTAAAAAATAAAAGCCCCGAATAACGGGGCTTTGCAATGTTTTAAGCGGAGAAAGAGGGATTTGTCTGCTACAAAAGACACCAATGAAATTAACACTTCGCAAAGCATATTATTTAAGTGACACCTCAACTGACACCTCCTTTATAAGGATATTATTATTCCATAATTCAAAGTATACAAATATAAGGATAAATATTTGAATATTAAAACATCAAGACTAAAAATTGAACTAGTTGTTTAAGTCTTTGATTATCTATGTCTTGATTAAAAATTGTTCAAAAGTGTTTTAAATTTTAACCAAAAATCAAGTGAGTTACTTGTTCATATTTTATTCCAGTATATGCACAGAACTCTTCAATTGTTAGGAACTCATTTTCGAGTTTGTTGAGGTCGCTTTTAATCTTTTGCATCAATCTAGTACTTTGACGATAACTCTTACCTGTTATGCGTTGTATGTCCTTTGGATAGATGCAAACCCTCTGTATTTCATTTTTCATACTTCATCCATACCTTTGATTAGGCTTTGACTAACTTCTGTCGTGCAGAAATTCTTTCCGCAATTTAGTTATTATTTTTCATACTTCTTTACTGGTTTTTTATGTTGATTTAGGACACTTATGTCGTTTTAGGACATATGGTACAATATTGATTTTTACTTTACTAAACGCTTTATAAACTTTGTCCTTATCATTCAAGATTTAGTTGCAACGATTAACGAAATGAAAGTGAGTTGTGAAAATGAGTATTAATCAAAAAATGTAAAGATTATGGCTAGACAGAAAGGCATAATTAAATTAAAAGGTACTATCGGGGATATTACTTTTTATAAAACGCAAGATGGTCACTTGGCAAGAGAAAAAGGCGGAATTGACGCTAGTAGAATTGCAAATGATCCTGCGTTTCAAAGAACTCGTGAGAATGGTTCTGAGTTTGGTAGAGCAGGGAAGGCTGGGAAGCTTTTGCGTACTGCTTTGAGATCATTGCTGTTGAATTCTGCGGATAGTAGAATGGTAAGTCGTTTAACCCAAAGAATGGTAAAAGTTATTCAGGCTGATCAAGTGAGCGAGCGAGGTTTACGTAACGTTATTGATGGTGAGGCTGAATTGTTATTTGGTTTTGAATTCAATATTCGTGGTAAGCTTGGCACTAGTTTGTATGCTCCATTTGTAGCAGCTATTGACCGCGTTTCGGGAGAGATTAAGGTGGATATGGCTTCATTTGTACCAGCCAATATGATTGCTGCACCAAGTGGTACTACACACTTTAAAATTATCTCTGGCGGTGCTGAAGTTGATTTTGAAGCTGAAACTTTTGTAGTTACTACTTCGGAGACTGCCATTTTGCCTTGGGATGCAACACCTACGGCAGTAATTAGTCAAACGAATGCAGTTACTGCTAACTCAACTAAGCCTTTGTTTTTGGCATTGGGAGTGGAATTTTATCAAGAGATTAATGGGCAAATGTACCCTTTGAAAAATGGTGCTTTTAACCCATTATCAATTGCGAAAGTTGATAGCGGTGTGTAAACTGAAGTTAGAAATTAGAAATCAGAATTTAGAAGATGGTTTTGTTTTTAACTAGAACTTATTTCCCTGATGGAACGAATGGTAAACTCGAATGCGAAGGCAAATTGATTTGTAAAACTATCGAATTGCCCTGGAAGATGAACGAAACGAAGGTCTCCTGCATTCCTGAGGGGAAATATTTTATTAGAAAGCGATACAGCGCCAAATACAAATGGCATATGGAGGTAGTGGATGTACCAAATAGAAAATTTATTCTTTTTCATCCTGCCAACAATGCTCAAAAGGAATTGCAAGGTTGTATTGCTCCGGTTACTAAACTTTCTGGACCTGGATTAGGTTTGATGTCAAGGAAAGCGTTTGATAAACTTAAAGCTTTTGTTTACAAAGCTTTGGAGAATGGAGAAAGTGTAGTGTTGATTGTTGAATAAATTTCCGCTTTAGCTGGAATGACAATAGAAATTAATTATGAATAAAATTGTAGAAAGAGCAAAAGCTCCCACGCCAAAGTTTTTTAAAGTGCTTCGAACGATTGGATTAGCCATGGCTACGCTTGGTGGAACTATTTTGGCAGCACCCGTTGCATTGCCTGTAATTGTAACCACAATTGGAGGTTATGTTGCTGTTGCAGGTGGTGTTTTGTCTGCTGTTAGTCAATTAACGGTTGATACCCATGAGCAACCAGATTAATCCAACAATGGTTGGAACTGCGGGAGGTACTTTTTTGAGTATAGTACCGAATTTGAACTCAGAAGATTTGATTAAAACGGTTGTTTTAGCAACAGTTGGTGCTGTAGTGAGTTTTTCAATTTCGGTATTGCTTAAATGCCTCTTCAAGAAGCACAAGAAATAAGTTTAACTCTCGTTGTGCCCCGAAGCTTCGGGGTTTGGGTTAAACAAAATGAAAGCCAAGTCGAAAGACCTGGCTTTTTTTGATTTTAAACTTCTCCAAATTGATTGAGAATTACCTCAATGACTACAACTTCGGAATTATACCAATATAATTCATTGTATTTTGCATAATCAAGTGCTTTAGTTCTACTATCAAATGCACCAAAAAACACTCTTGATGCTTTTGATTTCCATGTATCGGTTTGAAATAATAAAAAAATACTCATAGTGTTGATTTTAAGATTAAACGGATTATTTTTTGCAATAGCGGTATAGAATTACCCTTCTCAAATCGTTGATAAGGTTAATATTCTGACGAAATTGATTTTCTTTTAGCTCCAAAAGTCGCAATGCTTCAACATTTTTTTTGTGTTGCTCAAAATCTTGTAACATTTCCTCTGCTTTAGCTGAAAATTCTTTGACAAAATCAATTTTTCTTAGAAATGGAATAACAGAGCCACAGAGGTTTCTGTGCCAAAATTTGGATTGCCATAGACTGTAGGTTATCCAAAAAACATTTTCGTAATCTTCCTCGTTTTGAAAAATCACAACAAAGCTGTTTGTAAATGGCGTTTTTTGTGGCTTTCCGCTGTTTAATCCCTTGTTAAGTATGAATAAATGAGGTCTGGCGTAAACAGTGTCTTTTCGGTGGGTTTTGATGATAAAATTTGTCATACTTTCAGATTTAAAATTTAGTATTTCTTCTGATTTCTGTATTTCTTCCAATGAATGCTGGTATGCCTCGCTACGCTCCGCACACATAAAATTTTTTAAAAGAAAAAAAAGAAAAAAAGAAAGCCATTCGTCCAAGTGGAAGGTTTCAAAAAAGCAAGTTTTTCAGAAAAAATACTACCCGATACGTGATTGAATTCGGCAACGTCTAATCGGAAATTAAATGTGTTTTGAAACGGTTTGGGTGGAGATTTTTTCTGAAACCCGGAGGGCTTGAACTTGCTTTTTTGAATACCTGGAACTTAACTTTGCTTCCTTTTTTTATTTATTTTTTTTGAAATTTTCAATCAAATGTTCTTGTTCAATCGGAATTTGTTTGAAAGAATGGGTGTTGATTTGAAAGATAGACGTCCTCGGAAAGGGTATCAAATTCTTTGGATGGATGAATAAACCAAATCAGAAAATAAAAAAAGCTATTCATCCGGCCAAAGAATTTGATACTCTTTCTTACGGTTTGATTTTTGAGGATGCTTAATCGTCCTATGAAATGGAAGTTATCAATTTAGTCGGATGTTGTGCTGAAAATGGGAAGCATCTTCAAAAAACAATGCATTATACTACCGAGTGGGATGTGGCAGTAGCGTGAGTAAGGGTATCATTTTTTATTTGCTTACTGGGATGTTTCTGATTGCTTTAGTGGAAAAGCTGATGTTTGAAATTTAGCTGGCAGTCGTAGTGTTCAGTATTCGGCAGACTATCTAAAAAAACGGTATGGCATCAGCTTTTTCGCTGGAGCAATTACTGCTAGTTTTCTGGCAAATAAAAAATGATACTCTTACTGGGGATTTTGGTTTTGTGGGTTCTAAAAATGGATTTACCACAGGCAAATCACTAAAAGTTAAAGCCATTTTTAGAACTTACAAAAGCAATGAAAACACTTCCTATTTAAACGCAAAGTTGATAAAAACAGTTACCGTGAACGTTCATAAAAGCAATGGTAACCGAAACTATTCCTATGAAATGGTGAACGTTCTTAAAGACAGTGGCGAAGGACGGTTTTTTTTTAAAACAGGGTGGTGCGAGGAAGTTTTAAAAAAAAGTTGTCCTAGAGCCACTGGCAAGCGCGTTGGGTGAGGGGCTTTTTTACATAATGTTATTATAGTGCATGCACAATTTTGATTAGAAGCAGGATAGTCCTTATGCACTATAATGCAACATTATGTAAAGAAGCTTGGGGGAAAAAATTACTGGCGCAAGTCACGCAGTGTACGTATTATTGTTTCAATAATTGTGACAGTAATTTTTTTAGGAGCGTTGGGAAGGAGTGGTGAGTGGTAGCAAAATAATAAAGCGTTTAATTATGCTACTCTTTTAGACATCTTTTATTAGTTGAGTTTCTAAAAACAGATAAATTTCATAACCTATAAACTAATATTTTAAATTTTAATTTCTAAATTCAAATATATATTTCTACCTATTCGCGGAATTTTATTCCAATCGGAATATGTAGTATAATAAGTGTTTATTATATTTTCTACTCCCATTTTAATATGAAGAATACTTCCGTCCCAATTAAATTTATAACCTGCACTGAAATTTAGTATGGTGAAAGCTGCTGTAGGTTTTTCTTCATAAAATGAACCAAATTGAGTTTGAGATCCGTTGCCAATACATTCAATTGCTACATTCAGTTTTTGATATCTATATTTTAATTCCGTTTGATAACTTACAGGACTAATAAACGGTAAATTATTCTTGTTACTATCTTGACCTCGACTGTATTTGATTTTTCCACTCCACTGAAACTGTTTTGAAATTTTCCATTCTGTAGTTATGTCAACATTAAAAATGGTTGCATAATCCAAAGTTGTGTAAAGTTTTACTCCAGAAGCACCAATCGTCATCGGGACAAAAAAATCATTAGGTTGACCAACAATAAAATCTGAAATTCTGAAAAAAGTCGATGAAATCTTAACGTTGTATTTACTCTTTTTATATCCGAAGAAAACATTTGTTTCAATCGATTTTTCATTTCTCAAATTAGGATTACCAATATAGTCAAAACGATCAGAACTATTGAACAAATAAAAACCATATCCTTCGGAAACTGATGGTGCACGTTCGCTGTAACCGGTTCCAAAACCATATTCCAATCCGTTTTTATTGTAGTTATAATTTAATCCGATGCTTTTTAGTAAACGTGTTTTTTGAGCTTCCATTTCGGGATAAAAAATCTGCAAACTTTGTAATCCAAAATCACTTGCTACGTCATTGGTATGACTTCCTAAAGACAACGACAATTTCAAACCCGAATGGCAATTAAAAACCCAATTATCTTCGGCAAAAAAACCTGTATAAAATGTTCTCACATCGGGCCAAGTGTACATAAACATACTGTTTTCATTAGGATTTGAAGGATACATTGTCATTTCGGCAACCGATTTATTGTAAAAACTATTCAGGTTAATCAAAAAATGATGATTGCTTTTATTACCTGTAATTTTAGAATACATTCCAAACGTTTCGCTCCAACCAGGCATATCCATGTGAATAGGAACCGATGGTCGCTTGGTATCATCCATTCTGTGTGTAATAGTGTTAAAATATACTTTGGTTTCCCAATCTTTCAATAATGGAGATTTTGGAATAACCATATATTTAAGCGAAGTAATCAAAGCTTCGGCTAATGAAACATCCATTGGTAATGCTGGATAACCAACATCGGTCGCTTTATCATAAATTAAAGATGCTTCAATGAGTTTGTTTTGGCTGAATTTAAACCCCGAAGTTCCTGAAAAATTGAGTTTTTTAAATTGAGAAAACAAAACTTCTTTGTTGTTTCCTGCCTTGTAATTATCGGCATCACGAAACATAATATCGGTATCAACATAAAATAAACTGTCTGTATAATTTACTGATGAACCAATGATTTTTTGACGATTATTGGTTTCAAAACCACTATTAACCGCAAAATCCCATTTTTGATTTCCAAATTGATTTTGATTTCTTTTCAAATCAATTGCTCCGCCAATGGTCGACCCAAAACACGAACCTTGTTGCCCAGAATGTATCGTTGCTTCAGAAAGATTAGAAACTTCAACATACGAAGTAATTGGGTCCATTTTATCGGTACAAGCGCCAAAAATTCGCATTCCGTCAATGGTTATCAATGTTCTTTCGGTAGCCATATTGTTGATAATTGGTTCCCAAGCATACGCGCCACGTTTTATTAAATCTACCTGACTAGCTTTGTCTAGAAATTCATCTATTGAAGCCAATGATTTTGATTGTTTTTCGTGAATTTTTGCTTTTTTACCAATGATTATTACTTCTTTCAAGTCTTTAGGAACCAAAGTATCTTTTTGTTCTTGGGCAAAAGAAACCAAGCCGTTGAGTAACAACAGAAATAGTATTTTTTTCATCGCATTTTGGATTTTAAAAAGTCTTGCCTTTAATAAACAAGACTTTTTTGAGACTATTTTAGAATTCAATTTCTACAAAAAGACTACTTTCGGTAACAGTTTCGGTAATGGTTTCGCCTTTTAAAACATCGCCAGCAGCGTTAAGTAACTGCAAGTTTATTTTCCAATAACCTGTCATTGTTAATGATAATTTACCTTCATATAAACCGCCAATTGTTTTTTGGGTAGCATCAACATTATTAGGCGAACTGTGATTTCCCATACTTGGCATACGTGGATCGATTTTTACTTTATAGCCATCAACTACAGGAAAATCCATCATATTTTGCATTTTCCAAACGCCTAAAGCTATGTCATTAACTGCAACTTTTGGATTAGTTGGTTCGGCATAAGCCACAACATATTTCACACCATCAGTTCCTGTAAATGAACTTACTTTTTTCTTTGCCGATGCAGGAACATCAATTACAGAAGTAGCCGTATAAGCCGTTCCTTCTATCGTATAATCAACTTTTAAATCCCAATATTCTGTTGTGTTTTGTGCCATTTGAAAAACAATATAACCATTGTATAACGTTCCGTTTGGAGTTGTTTTTTCTACTTCAGATTTTGGACAAGAATGGTTCATCATTGTCATGTGCATAATTGGCATCCAACTCACTTCTGCATTTTTTTCATAATTTCCAGTAGATTTATCTTTAATTCTGATAGAAATTTCATTAAATCCTTGTTCTAAACTTCCTGCTTTAGAATATAATTCTATGGTATGTGTATCGTTTGAAAATTCTTTAAATTTAGTAATTCCAGATAATTCGTCGGTGGTTGTTGTAGTTGTATCATCATCTGATGAGCATGAAGTAAACATAGTTGTTGCTGCCATTATAAAAAAGGCAAGTGTATATTTTAGTAAAGATTTCATTTTGTAAATTTTAATTAATACGAATTCTATTGGAAGTTTTTCCAATAATTTTTAGACATAGTTTGTCCTGTCAATCCAAAAAAGATTGATGCAATTTTTGTATTAAGTAATAATTGTTGGTGGATGAAAAACGGCGCAACCATTCAAGTGAAAGTAAAGATTGGAATAGTTGTCGCTAATACTAATTTTATGTTGAAAATAAGTTTGTCTTGCGATTAGAGTTTCAATTTCTTTAAAAAACAGTAATTCCGTTTCTAAATGAACTACTTTTTTATCACTTGAAATTGGTTTATCTTCATCAGAAGCTTTTGCAAGTCCTTGCATCAACTTACATTTTCCGTTACATTCTAATTCGGGTTTTGCTTTATTTTCACAAAGCTCTTTAGAAATATAATCATAATTAACGATGTAATCTATCACCGGAAAAACCGGTTTTAAAAACATTACAAGGGCTACTATGATTACTAATTTTTTCACAGGACAAATTTATAGTTTAAAAAAGGATTGTTTATATGATTTTAGTCATGTTTTATACTCTTTATAAAATGTAGTTTTGTTTTTATAAATCAGACACATCATTTTATTGATGTTACAACTTAAAATCAACGTCTGTTATGGCAATAGATTTGGATTTACTTTTTACTTGGGGAGCAATTGCCAAAGAATATAAAAAAAATGAAATCATAATTTCAGAAGATGAAACGGCGCATTTTTATTATCAAATAATGGAAGGTTGTGTGCGAATGTTCAATTGTAATGATGATGGTAAAGAATTTACTCAAGGTTATTTTACTGAAGGACAAAGTTTTGGAGAACCACCATTGTTTATTGACGAAAAATATCCTTCTACCGCTACCGCTTTTCAAGATTGCAAAATCATTAAACTTTCTAAAGAAAAATTTTTAAAAATTTTAGAAGAATATCCCGCCATTCAGAAGCATTTTCTAACACTTATGGCGCAACGAATTCACAGTAAAGCCAAGACTTCAAAAGATATTATCAATCAAAAACCCGAATTTAGAATTATTGCCTTTTTAAATACACATAAAAAAGGAAATAGCAGCAAAAAAGAGTTAGTTCCGTTTACGCGCCAAGAAATTGCCAATTTTACAGGTTTGAGAGTAGAAACCGTTATTAGAGCTTTTTCAAAAATGAAAACAGATAAAAAAATTGACATTATCAACCATAAAATTTATTTCTGATGCCGTTTAATTCAAAATTTTGGTTGCGTTTTTCTGTAATAAATCTACTTATTGTAGCACTTCTAGGATTGTTAATGCGATATAAAATTGGTTTTGAATTTCCTTTTTTCAATCAAAAAAACATTCTGCATTCACATTCTCACTTTGCTTTTTCGGGTTGGATTAGTCATACCTTAATGCTATTGATGATTCTTTTTTTAGAAAAAAAAACAGCTCAAAAAAGAGAAACTTTTTCTGAAAATTATAATCTAATCTTGATGGCAAATTTAATTTGTGCCTATGGAATGTTAATTTCGTTTATTATTGAAGGTTATGGAGCAATTTCGATCTTTTTTTCAACTATGTCAATTATTGTTTCTTATGCTTTTGGTTATCGATTTTGGAACGATTTAAAATTTGTAGAAAAAGAAAATCTTTCTATCAATTGGTTCAAAGGAGCTATTTTTTTTAATGTACTTTCTTCAATCGGAACGTTTTTTTTGGCTTATATGATGGCAACCAAAAACATTCTTCAAAATGAGTATTTAGCATCAATTTATTACTATTTACATTTTCAATACAATGGATGGTTTTTCTTCGCTTGTATGGGTTTATTGTTCTATTTTTTCAATTTAAAAACAACCGAAAATTCATTTTACAATAAGGTTTTTTGGTGGTTTTTTGTAGCGTGTATTCCTGCCTATTTTTTATCAACACTTTGGTTGAAATTACCGTCTTGGCTCTATTTTTTAATGATTATAGCGGCTTTTGTTCAAGTATATGCTTGGTTTCGATTATTGTATATTTTATATAGAGAAAAGCAAATTTCGCTAAAAAAATATCCACTTTTTTTACGTTACATTTTACTGTTTGTTGTCATCTCACTTACGATAAAACTTTTGCTACAATTAGGTTCTGTTATTCCTGCATTAAGTCAGTTGGCATTTGGTTTCCGACCAATCGTTATTGCTTACTTGCATTTGGTTTTATTGGCAATTATTAGTTTGTTTTTGCTTTTTTACATCTTTGCAAAACATCTTTTATTTATTTCAAAAGGTGCCAAAAACGGATTAATTCTATTCTCGATTGGAGTTTTCTTGAACGAACTATTTTTGGCAATTCAAGGTATGGCATCATTTAGTTATACACTTATTCCAAAAATAAACGAATTACTTTTTGTTGCAGCTTTGGTCATGGTTTCTGGATTATCAATTATGATTTTTCATGCCTTAAAAAAAGGTAAAATTTCTCCACTTTTATGAGCAAAATCATAAAATAACCATTTCGTAATTAGGTACTTTGCTCTATAAACCAAGTATTTCACATTATGAAAAATTCTATTAAAATTTTGCTTTTAGCGAGCTTTTTTGCCATCGTTAGCTGTAAACAAAACAGCGAAACAGAAACATCTGAAACAACCGAAAGTGCTCCAACAGAAAGTGTTGGTCAAGAAGGTGTACAAGATGAAACGTCTAACCCGAATATTGTACAGATTGCTTCGGGAAGTAAAGATCACACAACATTGGTAACTGCCGTTAAAGCCGCAGGTTTGGTTACTTCGTTAAGTAATGCTGGACCTTTTACCGTGTTTGCGCCAACCAATGCTGCCTTTGATAAATTACCAAAAGGAACTGTAGAAGGTTTATTAAAACCGGAGAAAAAAGGTGATTTAGAAAATATTTTAGGTTATCATACTTATGTTGGCGTGTTAAAAACCGAATATATGCAAGACGGACAAGAGTATGATATGGTGTTTGGCGGAAAAGTTAAAATCACTAAACAAGGAGAAAAAACGTTTGTAAACAATTCAGAAATTGTAGCTTCTATCGAAACTTCCAATGGAATAATTCATGTAATTGGTGATGTTTTACTTCCAAAATAGGATAATTATTAATTCAAGTTTGTTTCCTTTTTAGAAGAAAAAAAGCGTGAAATTATATTCACGCTTTTTTTTATGATTAATGTCATAAAAAATGGAATTTAGTTTTCTTCTATTTGTGTTTTTAATCCAATCCTTCGGATATGAAACCGAAAAAATATTTATTTATTCTTTTATTACTTTCGACATTATTTCTTGTATATAATTTTTTTATTTACACAGATAGTTCTGCTTATGGAAACGTTCATCTTTCTGAAAAAGCCATTCGAGGAGAAAATCTTTGGCTAAAAAACAATTGCAATTCTTGTCATCAGATTTATGGTTTAGGCGGTTATCTCGGACCAGATTTGACCAATGCATATTCGTTCAGAAAAAATGATAATTATCTGAAAGCCATGTTCAACAGCGGAATTAAAACTATGCCAAAATTTGACTTTAACGAATCTGAAAAAGAAGAATTGCTCCAATTTTTAAAAGAAATTGACCAAACCGGACATTATCCGAGTACCAATGCCAAAATTAAACCCAACGGCTGGGTAGAAATCCAATATAAAAACGACGTTCATGAAAACTAACCGTTATCCTTTTTACTTTATTTCTGCCGGATTAATTTCGCTGTTGCTGACGTTATTTTTTGGCTTGCTTTCCGGATTTCAATACATCATTCCTGATTTTATCAAGGAAATTCTGCCGTTTAATGCGGTTCGTCCGTTGCATACTTTGTTTGCCGTTTCATGGGTAATTCTTACCGCTACAGGCGGAATTTATTATTATTTGGAGCAAAAAAATCAAAACTATAAGTTGGTTTCCGTTCATTTTTGGCTTTTTATACTAACCGGAATCGGGATTGTAGTTTCTTATTTATCGAGAAATTTTGCCGGAAAAGAATATCTGGAATTTCCGTCTTATTTTTATTTTCCTATTGTTTCGGGTTGGATTTTATTTGGAATTACTTATTTCAAAAATGTATTTTCTTCTTTCAAAAATCTTCCGGTTTACTACTGGATGTGGGCAACTGGAATTGTGCTGATGATTTATCATTTTACCGAAGCTCATTTATGGCTGTTGCCTTATTTTAGAAATCATTTTGTACAAAATGTCGCTATGCAATGGAAAGCCGGCGGTTCGTATGTCGGTTCGTGGAACATGCTGATTTATGGAACTTCGCTTTATGTCATGACAAAAACGAGCAGCAATGACAGCTATGCCAAATCAGGAAAAGCGTTTTTCTTTTACTTTTTGGGTTTGACCAATTTAATGTTTGGTTGGGCGCATCATATTTATATTGTTCCAACGGCGGCTTGGCTGCGTTATTTTGCCTACATTATCAGCATGACCGAATGGATTGTGCTTTTTTCGATTATTTATGATTGGAGAAAAAAATTATCTCAGGAGAAAAAAATCGAATACATTTTGGTGTATCGATTTACCGTTTTGGCTGATTTCTGGATATTCCTGAATATCATTCTGGCGTTGCTGATTTCTATTCCTTCTATCAATTTATTTACACACGGAACGCATATAACCGTTGCGCATTCAATGGGAACAACTATTGGAATTAATACGTTAATATTGCTTTCTTCCATTGCTTATATTTTGGAACTGAACAAAAGCATTACTTTGAATTCAACAAAAAAAATCCAAATCGGAATTAAAATTTTCAATAGTTCTTTTGTGCTTTTCTGGATTTGCCTGTTGATTATGGGAATGAAAAAAATGCATTGGACATTTTTTAATCAAACGGTTTCTTTTTCTACATTTCAGGATTCAATTCATTGGTTCTACCTGCTTTTTGTATTGTTTGGTTTGGGAATTATTATCGGACTTTATTACATCATTTTCGAATTACTGAAAAGCATTAAAAAAACCTTATGATTATGATATATATCATACTTTAATCGGGATGATTTCCCAAAATTCGCCTCTTTATTTATTCTAAAAAAATTCGCATGAACATTTTAAAAAATGCACACACTTTTCATATTCCTGTAATGGGATTGGCTTATACTATTGATAGTCCGATTCGGGTTGCTCATTATGGAATATCTTCTGTAATTTCTATCACCGATGATGAACTGATTGAAAAAATGAGAGCTTTTTACAGCAAAAAATTCAGCATTCCTTATCAGGAAATTACTCAAAAATGCTATGATTATCGTGCCGAACGCATAAAACATTATCTAAATTTGGTTGATACCATTGTTAAAAATAAAGTCGAAAATTTCAAAAATGAATTAGCCGAAAACAAAACAACATTAGATTACTATATTTCATTACTTCCTAATAAATCGGAATTGAAAAACCGTCTGCAAAAATTTATTGATGAAGGTTTACAGATCACAGAAAATGTAAAAAAATATGTAGCCGAACATCTTTTACCTGGAGATATTGATGTTAACATTATGACCAAAGTTGACAAAGATAATTTTGATAAAAACCGGCAGCTTCCGGTAGAATTTAACGATGCTCATGCTTCTTTACGTGGTTTTGCCAACAGCAACCTGAATTCTTCCGTAGTTCTTTCTGCCGGAATGAACCCAAGATTGTACAGCTATTTTGAGCAATTTTCCGACTTTTATCCGAATAAAAATGGTCAGTTAAAAAAGAAGATTATCCTGAAAGTGAGTGATTTTCGTTCTGCCATGATACAAGGTAATTTTTTGGCAAAAAAAGGACTTTGGGTTTCCGAATATCGCATAGAATCTGGGTTAAATTGTGGTGGTCACGCTTTTGCTACCGATGGTTTTTTATTAGGACCAATTTTAGAAGAATTTAAAACCAAAAAAGAGCAACTCATCCAATCGGCACACGAACTGATGATAAAAGCATTAGAAATTAAAAATTTACCTATTCCGTTGCAACCATTAGAATTAAAAATAACAGCGCAAGGTGGCGTTGGAACTGCCGAAGAACATGATTTTTTACTAAATCATTATGAATTAGACAGTATTGGTTGGGGCTCGCCTTTTTTATTGGTTCCCGAAGCGACTTCTGTTGATGATGAAACTCGAAATTTATTGGCAAATGCTAAAGAAGACGATTTTTATTTGAGCAATATTTCGCCGCTTGGCGTTCCTTTCAACACTGTTAAAGGAATGAGTAACGATTTTTGGAAACAAAAACGGATTGACGACAATAAAGCCGGAAGTTCTTGTCCGAAAAAGTTTTTGGCATTAAGCAAAGAATATGATACTCAAGGAATGTGTACGGCTTCCAAAAAATATCAAGATGTCAAATTAGCAGAATTGGAACAACAGAAAAACGATTTTTCAAATGAAGTTTTTGAGCAACAAAAAAGCAAAATATTTGAAAAATCGTGTCTTTGTGTTGGTTTAGCTAATTCGTCTTATCTTGAAAACAAAATGGAAATTAAAGGTCAGCAACAAGGCGTAGTGGTTTGTCCCGGACCAAATTTGGCTTACTTTGATAAAATTGTGCCGTTAGCAGAAATGACAAAACATATTTATGGCAATACATCTGTTATTTCAGATACCAACCGTCCGAATATGTTTGTAAAAGAATTAGGAATGTATGTTGATCATTTGAAGAATGATATTCTTAGCTTTTCTGGTGAAACTTCTACTGCAAAAATAAAAAAATGGAAATCGTTTCAAGATAATCTTCTTCAAGGTATAGAATACTATGAAAGCCTATTCCGTTCAACCTTGATTTTTAAAAATACGCTCCAAATAATCAATCAATTACATTTTTATAAAGAAGAAGTCAAGCAAATTGAATTTTAGTTTAAAAATGTAAATCCTAAACATATATTAATAATGAATAATTGGAAAAAATTAACTTCTGAAGAACGAATAACAAGAATACAAAAAGCACTAGAAGAGAATGTTAACTTCATGAAAGACATTTCATTAGGCTATCCTGCTTCAAAATTAGATAGTAAAGTTTTTAACGATGATGCTCCTTTTTTAAAAGACGCACCAGTATTAATGACTTATCTTTCTAATCCAAACCATATTGGTTGTCATACCACAGGAACTTCGGAAGTTGCGTTTAAAGGAACACAAGAAATCGAAAAAGAAGTATTAGGAATACTGGCAGTTGACATTTTTAATGTAGCCGAAAACCAGTTTGACGGTTATATTGCTACAGGCGGAACCGAAGCGAACATTCAGGCTTTGTGGGTTTACAGAAATTTTTTCATAAACACATACAATGCAAAATTATCTGAAATTATGATTATCGCTTCAGAAGACACTCATTATTCTATTGCAAAAGGAGCAAATTTATTATCTATTGAGTGGATGAAAGTTCCTGTGGATTTTGAAAACCGAACGATTCTCGAAAACGAATTTGAAACATTACTCCAAAAAGCTATTACTGAAAACAAAAAATATTTTATTGTAGTGGCAAATATGGGTACGACCATGTTTGGTTCAGTCGATAATCCTGATAGTTATACAAATTTTTTAGACAAATATAATTTAGCATACAAACTCCATATTGATGCGGCTTATGGTGGCTTTGTTTATCCATTTATTGCACCAAAAAGTAACTTAGATTTTAAAAATAAAAATGTTTCTTCTATTACTATTGATGCTCATAAAATGCTACAAGCTCCTTATGGTTCCGGAATATTTTTATGCAGAAAAAATCTAATTGAAAATGTATTGACCAAAGAAGCAGAATATGTTGAAGGCATGGATTTAACCTTATGCGGCAGCAGATCAGGTGCAAATGCTGTTGCTACCTGGATGATACTTACAACTTATGGCGAAAATGGCTGGTTTGAAAAAGTAAAAATTCTTCAAATGAGAACGGACTGGATTTGCAAGCAATTAGATTCTCTTTCTATTAAATATTTCCGAGAACCTTATATGAATATTGTGACCATAAAAGCTGAACATATTTCTGCAGATATTGCACATAAATATGATTTAGTGCCTCAAAAACACAATGTCGATAACGAATGGTATAAAATCGTTTTGATGGAACATGTAGAAGTTGACAGCTTAAATCATTTAATAGACGATTTAAAGAAAAATTGTGTCATCTAAGATGAACTTTTATCTTCTTTGTATTCAGAATTATTGGATTAAGATTTTTTAAAGAATGACGCAGATTTCCTATGGTTTCTGTATCATTCCTAAAATGTTGTATGTAAAAATTGCCTTGGTAATTATGGCTTTCCAATACAGAAATCATTGTTTGTATATCTACTTCATTAAGTAAACTTGAGTGATACGTAGTTCTTACTTCAAATGATATGTTCGAAACCATAAGCAATTTTAGACAAGAAATAAACTCATCGTAGAACACTTTTTTCGTTATTTCCCGAGCTTTTGCTATTGGACTTTTAAAATCAATAGCTACATAATCTAGCAGATTTTGTCCCAAAAGTTCCAATAAAACTTTTGGGCTGGAACCATTGGTATCTACTTTTACCAAAAATCCCATTTCTTTCACCGTTCGGATTTGCTCTACAATGTTCTTATGAATTAAACATTCGCCACCGCTAAAAACAACGGCGTCGAGCAATCCTTTTCGGGTTTCGAGAAAAGAAATCATTTCGGGAAAAGAAAGTTTTCCTTTCCCAAAAACAATTTCAGGATTGTAGCAATACAAACACCGCATATTACAACCCGAATACCAAAGAATACAAGCACTTTTATCTGGATAATCTAGTAATGTAAACGGTGTTATATTGCTGACAGGTTTAGCCATTTTAAACAGTTTCTAACATTCTTTGAAATGAATTCGTTGTTTATGTTCACCTTTTTTTCCGATGTTAAAACTTTCTACAGGACGATAATATCCCATAACTCGTGTATAAACCAAACATTTGGTTCTTGATTGCTGATGCTGTTCCAGCAATTCGTTAGTTTTTGTTTTCATAAGTGTCATTATTTAATTGTTCTAATAAATTTTCATCACATTTTGGGCAAAATTCATGCTCGCCGTTTAAATAACCATGAACTGGACAAACGCTAAAAACTGGCGTTACCGTGATGTATGGCAGTTTGAATTTTGATAAAACGGTTTTGACGAAATTTTTACAAGCTTCGGAAGAGCTTATTCTTTCGTTCATGTACAAATGCAAAACCGTTCCACCGGTATATTGACATTGTAAATTATCTTGCATTAATAACGCTTCAAACGGATCTTGAGTGAAATCTACTGGAATTTGCGAACTGTTGGTGTAATAAACGTTTTCTTCCATTCCTGCCTGAAGAATATTTGGATAACGCTTTTTGTCTTCTTTGGCAAAACGATAGGTTGTTCCTTCTGCTGGCGTAGCTTCAAGGTTGTAAAGGTTTCCTGTTTCTTCTTGGAATTCTTTCATTCGGTTACGAATATGTTCCAAAATTTCCATAGAAAATTCATGACCAAAAGTAGTTGTAATATCTTCTTTGTCTTCGGTAAAATTGCGTATCATTTCGTTCATACCGTTTACACCAATGGTCGAAAAATGATTTCTGAAATGTGGTAAATAACGTTTTGTATAAGGATACAAACCTCGATCATACATTTCCTGAATAAATTTTCGTTTTTTCTCCAAAGTAGATTTAGACAATTCCATTAAATAATCCAATCGGCGGAAAAGTTCTTCTTTATTTCCTTCATATAAATAACCCAAACGAGCCATATTTATGGTAACTACACCAATACTTCCCGTCATTTCTGCACTTCCAAAAAGTCCGTTACCACGCTTCAATAATTCCCGCAAATCCAATTGCAAACGACAACACATACTGCGAACCGCATTTGGTTTATAGGCATTTGGATTTTCGACTTTGTTTCCGTTTTCATCTAAAATATATTGACTTCCGATAAAATTTTGGAAATAAGAAGAACCTATTTTAGCCGTATTTTCAAAAAGTAATTCGGTGTTTTCACCATTCCAATCAAAATCTTCGGTGATATTTACTGTTGGAATTGGAAACGTAAATGGTTGTCCATTGGCATCGCCTTCAGTCATTACGGTATAATATGCTTTATTTATCAAGTTCATTTCTGGCTGAAAATGTTCATATCGCATTTCCGTCAACGAAGTAACGCCTCGTTCTTTGGCTCGAATAAAAACACTTTCATTAGTGATTTTTTCAAATAAATGATGGTCATTTTTTGTTGGAATTTGTTCTTTCAAATCGGCTGGAACAATCCAATCCAAAGTAATATTCGTAAATGGAGATTGTCCCCATCGTGCCGGAACATTGAGATTATAAACAAAACTGCGAACGGCTTTCAAAACTTCATCAAATGAAAGATTGTCCTTGAAAACATAAGGTGCCAAATAGGTGTCAAAAGAGCTGAATGCCTGTGCTCCAGCCCATTCGCTTTGCAAAATCCCTAAGAAATTTGCCATTTGTCCTAAAGCTTCTCTAAAATGTGACGGAGCTTTACTTTCCACACGACCACGAACACCATTAAAACCATCATTCAACAGAACACGCAAACTCCATCCGGCACAATATCCCGTAAGGCAATCCAAATCGTGAATGTGCACATCACCATTTCGGTGCGCATAACCTTCTTCTTTAGAATATACTTTATCCAACCAATAATTGGCGATGATTTTTCCAGCGACATTGTTTACCAAACCTGCGTTAGAATAGGAAGTATTTGCATTAGCATTAATTCGCCAATCGGTTTGTGAAATATATTCTTCAATGGTTTGCGTACTGTCAACATACGTCGTATCATCATTCAGTCCTTGGATGTGTTCGCGCTGTAATTTTCGTGTATGACGATACAACATGAACGAACGCATTACTGTGAAATATTCGTTTTCAAAGAGCGTTTTCTCTATAATATCCTGAATTTCTTCAACAGCCCAAGTTTCTTTTTTGTCAATGGCTTCGATGACATTCTCAAAAACACGCTCATCAAACGGAACGGTTACACTATCAAAACTCCTAATAATCGCATCCTTTATTTTAAAGGTTTCAAAAGGTTTATAATCGCCGTTTCTCTTGATAACATATTTTTCCATTATGAGCGTGTTTTTGATTTTTGTATTAGTTAATTGGTTCTATGATATTGAATTTTGTTTCCATTTCTTTGGCTTTTGGAAATACAATATTGTTTTCCAAATGAATGTGTTTGTGTAAATCTTGTTCAAACTCTTTTAGCATGGCAAAAGTTACTTTGTAGGTTTCACAAGCATCGGCTGGCGGATTATAATCATTTGTAAGCTTCGCAATAATTCTAAAACGTTCGCCTTCATTATCGTGTTCATCCATCATCATCGCGATAGGATTACTCACGGTTCCAAAATGAGCTTGTTCGATAGAATTATTTTCTCTCAAAGCATTGTACATTTTTTTGACAAATGGAAATAAAATCAGCTCTTCTTTTTTCATGTGTTGCGCCAATTCGCCTGCTGAGATTTTAAAATGAAGCGCAATTTCAAACAACTCTGGATGTCTTTGTCCGTGAACTTTGCAAAGCTTATCAAGGTAAAACAACAAAGCAGTCGATTTTTCTTCTACATAACGATGATGTGTCTTTTCGATATAATCAATAAGCAAATCAATTGGCCACGATTTAAAATCAATTTCTTGCCCGGTTTGAGTATTTAAAACTTGCAATACTTCTTTTTTTACTTCTTCGGGATCAATACCTTTTTTTTCACAAGCTTGTTCTATCGTTCTATTGCCTTTGCAGCAAAAATCAATACCATATTTAGAAAAAACGGCTGCTGTTCTAAAATCTTCGGCTACAAATTCGCCTACTGTTGGATGTTCTAATGTATTCATAATGAAATGTTTTTAATGAGATTTTCAAGTACTAAAGTTGTTTCAATATTACGCCATAAAACCAATAGCATTCTATGACTAAAATCATATTAAATGGAAAATTTCAGTAGTTACTTTGTTCTTTTATTGAACAGATTGAAATGTTGTGAATTGAAAATCTGTGTAATTCGTGGTAAAAAAATATCTAATGGAAAATCTGAAACAAAAGATACTTGCTTTAAAAAAAGAAAAAAATGCTGTGATTTTGGCTCATTATTATCAGCAACCCGAAATTCAGGAAATTGCCGATTATGTAGGTGACAGTCTAGGTTTATCACAAGAAGCCGAAAAAGTGAATTCTGATATTATCTTGTTTGCTGGAGTTCATTTTATGGCAGAAACAGCGAAAGTTTTAAATCCAAAAAAGAAAGTTTTATTGCCCGATTTGAATGCTGGTTGTTCTCTAGCAGAATCATGTCCGCCGGATATCTTCAAGAAATTCATCGAAGCGCATCCTAATCATATTGTAATTACGTATGTCAACTGTTCGGCAGAAATAAAGGCATTAAGTCACTTGGTTTGTACTTCGTCTAATGCTGAAAAAATTGTGAATTCTGTTCCCGAAAATATTCCGATAATTTTTGCTCCCGATAAAAACTTAGGCAATTACATTAACCGAAAAACCGGTAGAAAAATGATCTTGTGGGACGGAAGTTGTGTTGTTCATGAAGCTTTCTCTTTGGATAAATTAATTGAACTTCACAAAGAACATCCCGATGCTGATATTGTTGCGCATCCCGAATCGGAAACACATATTTTGGAAACAGCAACCTATATTGGTTCAACTGCCGGAATGATTGATTATGTAAAACAAAGTCCAAAAAACAAGTTTATCATCGCCACCGAAGCTGGAATTTTATACAAAATGCAGGAAGAAGTTCCCGATAAAATATTAATTCCTGCGCCATCATTTGAAAACAATACTTGTGCTTGCAGCGAATGTGGTTATATGAAACTAAATACACTTCAAAAAGTATATGATTGTTTAGCAAATGAAACTCCCGAAGTTATGGTACCAAAACAAATTGCAAAAAAAGCATTGACACCGATTAAACGAATGTTGGAATTATCAAAATAATGAAAATAGAAACCGATTATCTTATATTAGGTTCAGGTATTGCCGGACTTACCGTTGCCATCAAACTGGCAGAACAATTTCCCGATCGAAAAATACTGATTGTAACCAAGTCCAATGCGGATGAATCGAATACTAAATATGCACAAGGCGGAATTGCCGTAGTGATTGATGGCATTGATGATGATTTTGAAAAACACATTAACGACACTTTAATTTGTGGCGATGGATTATGCAATCGTGAAGTTGTAGAAATGGTCGTGAAAAAAGGACCAAAACGATTGAAAGAACTTATCGATTGGGGAACAAATTTTGATCTTACTGCCGAAGGAAATCTGGATTTAGCCAAAGAAGGCGGACATTCCAATCATCGTGTTGTGCATCACAAAGACCAAACTGGACGAGAAATTGAAAGAGCAATTTTGACCAAAACACATCAAAAAAAGAACATTGAAATCCTCGATTTTCATTTTGCCATCGATTTAATTACCAAATCCAATAGTTGTTTTGGTGCATTTGTTTTAGATGAAAAAAACGACACTATAATTCCAGTTTATTCTCGTTTCACAATTTTAGCAACCGGTGGAATTGGTCAGGTTTATAAACAAACAACCAATCCGTTAATTGCTACAGGTGACGGAATTGCTATGGCTATTCGAGCAAATGCTACCATTAAAGAAATGGAATTCATACAATTTCATCCAACCGCTTTGTATATGCCAAAATCAACGTCAACATTCCTAATTTCGGAAGCCGTAAGAGGTTTTGGAGCTTATTTGAAAACCAAAAAAGGTCGCCGATTTCTATTTGATTACGATGTTAGAGGCGAATTAGCATCACGTGATATTGTGTCGAGAAGCATTGAAACCGAACTGAAAAAATCCAAAGACAAATGCGTTTATCTCGATTGTACGCATTTGGATATTTTAGCTTTTAAAAATCATTTTCCAACCATTTATCAAAACTGTTTGTTATCTGGTATTGATATTACAAAAGACTGGATTCCGGTAATTCCAACGCAACATTATTTATGTGGTGGCATTTTGGTAGATGCAAACGGACAAACTTCAATTGAGAATTTATTTGCCTGTGGTGAATGTTCCCAAACAGGATTACATGGTGCCAACCGATTAGCATCCAATTCACTATTGGAAGCATTGGTTTATGCCAATCAGATTTTTGAATTTCTGAAAAAATTGGATGTCAAAAAAATAATCGTAGAAAAACCTGTTCCCGATTATTTTCCTTCAAAAAAAATATTGGACAAAAAAATCATCGCTAAAATCAAAAAAGATTTACAAAATTGTATGCAGCAAAATGCCGGTATTATAAGAAATGATACTGATTTGAAAAAAGCATTGGAACAATTACTTATTTGGAAAAAACAATGCCAGGAAATGGAACACGAATATAAAGTGACCAAAGAATTTTTGGAATTAAAAAACATGATTACGGTAAGTATTCCGATAGTTGCTTTTTCACTGAAAAGAAACGAAAATAAAGGAAGCTTTTTCAAAGAAGGAAAAACTATAAACCTCCAATTCTAATCAATTCGAAGTGATTGATTAAATATATAAAACTCACCTACAGATTAATCTTATCTATTTTTCATTAGATTTGATAAAAAATTAACATTTTAATCAATAATTATGAAAAAAATATTACTATTAACATTAGTATCACTTCCGTTTTTAATGTTTTCACAAGTAGTTAACAAAACTAGAAAGGCTGTAAAGATTATTGAAGAACAAAATATATTTGTAAACAGTGCCAACTAATATAGGAGGAAAGACGAGAGTTTATTATAAAATTGACTTACCACCAAACACTTTAGAATGGTATTACATTTTTACGACAACCCCAAATACTAATAATAACAGTCTACAACTTTTTACTCAATTATCAAATATATTATATGCGAATTCAATAGCCTCCATTGCTGCAAGTTCTTTATCCGTTAGTAGCGGTAATGCTCCAGTTGATGTTTTTTTAATGAATAAAAAGGGATTAGATGCCTTTTTAGAAAAAAGTATATTTGGTAACTACGAATATTCAAGACCTTCGCATTTTTATGAAGGAACTGTTTTAAACGCAAAAGATGGTAAAATAAAGATAGACGACCTACGTTCAGGAACATTCTTTTTAGGTATTAGAAATCCATCACTCAATACAGGAGTCAATGTGAAATTTGAAGTAGTTGCAATCATTGAAGAAACCACAAGCGATAATACAAAATGGTCTAAGGATATAAAAGAAAAAGTTTATAATCATATAATAAACAGCTTGAGCAGTTCTGATATGGAAGAAAATGCAAAAATAGATTTTGCTACTTGTATGATGGATGAAATCACAAAAAATATATCTCCTAGTGATTTTTCCGAATTAGCAAATTATGAAATCTTAAATATTCTAAAAAAATATTCTTTAACTTGTGATAAAACTGGTATTTTTAAATTTTAGAAAAACTATAAACCTCCAATTCTAATCAAACTTCCTAAAATTAACATTGTTACAGCAATTATTGTAACTGTTATAATAAAAAATTCAGCTGGAAACATTCGTTCCGATTTGAGTTTTGGGAAAATTAATGTTTCTGCACATGCAGCCATTAGTATCGTAGTAAATAGCAAAATTAGTTTTATAGAAATGACTTTTTCGATAGCATTTGAAAACGAAAACCATTTGGTAAATGTTACATCATAATGATATGCCATCAAAATTCCAGTAACGAACAAAACCAATAATGACGGCATTCCAACAGGTTCAAATTTACTTTTGAAATTTTTCAGGATAGAAGCATCTTTCTTTTTCAATGCTTCGGGCAAAATCCTGATAGCCAAAAAAAGATGCCCGCCAACCCAAATCGTTGCCGCCAATAAATGAAAAATTAAAATAACGTGATGCATCATTGGCTTAACGTTTTATACATCATCGCCGCCGAAATATTCATTGCCCGGTTTTTAATTTCTTCTGCTTTTTGACCTTCAAAAAGTGTATCAACCGTTTCGATAAATAATTTATTCCAATGTCCGAAATGTGTTGGGTTCATCGGGCTTTTTTGATGTAATTCTTTATGTTTTGCCATTGGATTACCTTCATAATTGGCTGTAAAAAAGAGTATATTTTCCCAAAAATCATACATCTTTGGCAAATGCTTTTCCCAATTTACTTTGGCTATGTCATTAAACAAATAACCAATCACGTCATCCGTTTTTACTCTGTCGTAAAACGCATTGACTAATGTTTCGATGTCTTTTCGGTTTCTTATGTCGGTTTTCATGTTACAAATCTTTTTTGTTGAATTTTTTCAGTGAAATAAAAAACGGAACAACTGCCCATAAACAAAGCAGCAGAAAAGAAATTATCAATCCTGATGAAGTTCCGAAGAAGTCTTTGAAAATCGCTCCGGTATAGCCCATCATTGCCGAGATGTCAAGATGCATCAATATTTGAATTCGGGCTAAATCAATCGGACTAAAAGCGGTTAATCCAACCATAAAATTCTCTATCGGATAATCTGATAACTGGAACAAAAGGAACAAAACGATGCCGTCAAAAAGCAAGGCAAAAAACAGCCAAATCATGATAGCAATCCCAATTCCTTTGGCTTTATCACGTGTTAAAATCGAGCTTAAAAATGCCAATGCTACAAAAATTATGGTAATTAAACATCCAACAGTTATCATCATAAAACCCACGCTATCAGGTGAATTGAGCAACAACGGAATTCCTGCGCCGACCAAAAAGGCAAACACCATAGAAAACGATAATCCGAGAAATAAACTCATCCAGATTTTGCGGCGTTTTACCGGTTGGCTTAACAAAAGTTCGATAAATTCATTACTGTTATAAAGGTAAATCGTTGAAAACAAAACGGAAACCAATGGCACAGTAAACAAAATCACGTTGAGAATCGTAAGTAAACCTTTGGCTGAATTGTCTTCCAAAGCAAAAGAACTCCAGGAAAGTGCTGCTAAAATTACCGTATAAGTCAGTACGATTTTGTTCTTTAGTATATCAAGTAATATGATTTTAATAATTCGGTTCATGATACAATTGTGAGTTTTTGGTTGTTATACTGAACGTAATCGGATAACCGGTTTTTCTTCTTTTACAACAGGTTGTTTTTGCTTTAAAATACAAGCGATAGCTTTTGAAATTTTATTTTCTCCGGTTTCTTCTTTTATCACTTCGATGTTTTTATGAAAATGAACTTTTCCTTCCTGCATAAAAATGATTTCAGTAATTAAATCGTCCAATTCACTCAACAAATGTGACGTAATCAAAATCAATTTTCCTTTTTCTTTTTCTCGAATGATTTTTTCTTTTAAAATTTCAGATGCCAATGGATCCAAACCAGCTGTTGGTTCGTCCAAAATCAACACATCAGGATTGAAAAGAAAAGCCAAAACAGCACTTACTTTTTGCGTTGTTCCACCAGAAAGCGTACGCATTTGTTTGTAGAACATTTTTTCGAGTTCAAATGCTTTTAATAAATCTTCGTCTAATTCTTGATTTGATTTTCTGATTTTTTTAATCATTTCGATAATTTGTCCGATAGTCATATTATCAGGATAACGACCAATTTGTGGCATATAACCAATAGTTGAACGGTATAAATAATCTCCAAGAATAGATTTTCCATTGAATTCAATTACTCCATTATCAGGAATTACCATACCAAGAATGGATTTAATCAGTGTGGTTTTTCCGCAACCGTTCGGACCAATCAAAGCAATACACTGACCTTTTTCAAACAAAAGATTAATACCATTCAAAACGGATAACTTTCCGAATTTTTTATTGATGTTTTCTATTTTTATCATAACGGTAACTTTTTCATTAACGGTTTGTTATCGATAAAATTATCAGGGGTTATACTAGGTAAAACTTTTTCGGATTTATCTAAAAGCGTAATCATAAAACTGCGGAATAAAATCATAGCAGACGGATTATTTTCTGTTAAAACACCAAACAAACTCAAAGGATGATATGGTACATCGCCAATGCCATTTTTATCCAAGTCATAACCTTCGTATTTGTCCCAATAATTACTGTTAAATGTATTGAGAACTAAACTTCCATTGGTGCTGATGTCAAAAGTATTTCCAAGAAAGTTGTTGTTCACAATCTCATTTTCCATACAGCTCGCTTGAATTTTCATTCCCCAACCATTGGCTTCAAAAGTATTTTTTTCGACTTTAATTCTTGATGTTCCTTCCATGTAGATTCCGGAAGTGTTTCGGGCAAAACGGTTGTTGAAAATATAACTATCTGAGATTTCTTTGAGTAATAAACCATAAGCCGAATCACCCCAATTTTCCTCAAAATAATTATTGAACATTTTTACATTTTTGGTAAACATCACGGCAACTCCGGCTCCATTTCCTTTGAAGACGTTGGTAAAATAGGAATCGTCATTGGAAAACATAAAATGCAATCCGTAACGAATATTATTATTGGCAATATTTCTCCAAATGACCGATTGCGTTACAAATTCAAAATAAATTCCGTCTCGATGCCCTGAAATTTTATTACCAATGATTTGCAGATTGTCACTTTTCCAGCAATGTATCCCGTTACCAATAAGCTGTTCCTGTTTTCCATAGGCTTTAATTGTGTTGTTTTTTACAACTGTATTTTTACAATTCTGCAGATAAATTCCAAAGAAATTGTTGTCGAGTATATTATTTTCTATTACTACAAAATTCCGGTCATATACTTTAATTCCGCATGGATCATCGAGTGCAGCATGACCGGAATTAATAATTTTAAATCCTTTTATCACAACACTGTCAGCAGTAACAGAAAGTACTTCAGTTTTGTTTTGACCGTCAAGAACAGGAAAATTTTTGCCTAAAAATTTAATTTTTTTATTGATGATAATATTTCTTTCTTTATAAACACCTTGAGTAACGATGATGATATCGCCATCATTAGCCAAAGCGACAGCCTGTTTTATGGTTTTTACAGCATATAATCTGCCTACGGTAATCGTTTTGGCATTACCCATCAGACAAAATAGAAATACTATGTAAATTAATTTTTTCATTTATAAGCATTATAAACTTCAGACCAATTCATGGATTGGGCTTCAAGTTTTTTTCCAAATTCAGTTTGTTTTTCAGTAGAAGTAAAAGCGGCTAAATTGCCCCGCATTGGAGAATTTATTTTTTCTCCTTTTATAAAATGAGCTGTCTCAGCCGGAATAAGTGTGTTATCTTTTAAATAATCATTTACATAAAATGATTCATAGGAAACAATAGTGCTAGACTTTGCAAACTGAATCATACAGGCTACATCATCAAATTTATAGTGTCTCCCTTTTTTTGTAATCAGTTCGGCTCCAAATTTTCCATTGGAAATAGTCATTTTACAAAATTCACATGCATCCACATTTAGTTTAATAGGAACAGGTTCTTTTGAGCCACAAGAAATTAATGTAACTATAGTAATCAGAGATAAAATTAGCGTTTTCATACTATTTATTTTTATTGAATTTATATTCTTTAAGTACTACTAAAAATATCAGTATTCCTGCAACAGTCAACATCCATCCACCAGTATCAGGAATAGAGTAGGCCCCAAAGTTTAATAATTGTTTATAACCTATAAGAGGTGGTTGATATGCCATTCCGGGGACTTTGATAGCCGCATTAGGGTCAAGATTATGTCCATATTCATAATTCCATCGATAAAAATCTACTGCAGCTAAAATTACAAAGACAACATATAGAAACAGAAAATAAAGCACTGCTTTTCTTTTGGTAATAAAAATCAGTAAAACTGAAATCAAAACAAATCCACCGATGATATAAGGCAAAACGGTAAATTCGAAAAAGTTTTCTGTATGTAAAGTTGCCATGCCGATATAGTGGTTTAATCCGTTGATTATTTCCACATCACCTCCGATTTTATTAGCATGTAATCTAAGAACAAGTCCTTCGGGATATTGCGGTGCTTCGAGTTGAATTTGCCACATTGGAACAAATAGTGAACTGGCAAAAAGTACTGCTGTTATAAGTAATAATACTTTGGATAATCCGGATATTTTTACATTTTTCATTTGATTTGAGAAAAAAAGGGAACAAATAAAATCCGTTCCCTTTGGTTAATTTTATTTGGTAGTCTTTGGAAGATTAGTTCCTACACTCCAAGTGAGCGGAACGGAACTTCCTACAGGAGAAACTCTTACATAACCTTGCATTTCCTGATGCAATGCACTACAGAAGTCAGTACAATACATCGGATACATTCCTGCTTTTTTCGGAAGCCATTTCAAGGTAGTGGTTTCACCAGGCATAATGAGTAATTCACCGTTATCAGCACCTTTGATAGCAAATCCGTGAGGTACATCCCAATCTTGCTCCAAATTAGTTACATGGAAATATACTTCGTCACCTACTTTTATTCCTTCAATATTATCCGGAGCAAAGTGAGAACGGATAGATGTCATATAAACATGAACTTTATTTCCTTCGCGAACTACCTTAGCTTCTTTTTCACCTTTGGTTGCATACGGATGATTATTATCTTTAATAGGATAGAATTTCAACTGACCGTTGTTTCGGATTAAATCAGCTGGAGCAGCTTGTGCATAATGCGGCTCACCAATAGTCGGAAAATCGAGTATTAACTGCATTTTATCTCCGCTAATGTCAAATATTTGAGCCGATTGTGCTAATTCTGGTCCTGTTGGTAAATAGCGGTCTTTTGTGATTTTATTGTAAGCAATTAAATATTTGCCAAAAGGTTTTTTACTGTCACCGCCAGGAATACAAAGATGACCTACGGAATAATAAGTAGGAACCCTGTCTAATACTTTCAGTGATTTGATATCCCATTTTACAACTTCAGAGGATACAAAAAACGTTGTATAAGCATTTCCTTTGCCGTCAAACTCAGTATGTAACGGACCTAATCCTGGTTTTTGAACTTCACCATGTAAAGCTGCTTCATATTTTACAACAGGAATTCCGCTATAATCACCTTCAAATTGTTTGTTTTTAATCGCTCCCATTAATTTATCAAAACTAAATACAGGTATTAAAGCAGCTAGTTTTCCTGAACCTACGATGTATTCACCTGTTGGATCTACGTCACATCCGTGTGGTGATTTTGGACAAGGAATCATATAACAAATGTCTTTCAGTTCAGCAGAATCCAATACCAACACTTCGTTTTTGATTTCTGATGTTGCTGTATGTGTTTTTTCATTCCATTTGTTATGAGCATATTTTACAGACTGTTTTTTGCCTTTTCCTGCTTTGATGTATTCTTCGGCTTTTTTCCAGTTTACAGCCATAATAAAGTCCTTATCACGTTGAGAAGCATTTACTTCAAGCAAAGTATTTGCTTGCTCTGTATTATAACAAGAGAAGAAGAACCAACCGTGAGACTTTCCTTTTCCAGCATGGGAAAGGTCAAAGTTAATTCCTGGAGTTACTATTTGAAAAGCCAAATCCATTTCGCCTTCCTTACCTACTTTTACAAAGCTGATATGACCTTTGAAGTTTTCTTTATACGTATTAATAGGAACGTCACCATTTGAATAATCTGCAGGTACACTGAAACGAGTTCCTGCCACTACATATTCTGTGTTTTCAGTAATGAATGGAGAAGAATGATTTCCACCACTGTTAGGCAACTCTATAATTTCGGCAGTTTTAAATGTTTTTAAATCGATACGAGCAATACGAGGTGTGTTATTAGCATTACCAAAAACCCAACGTCCATCAACTTCTCCATTGGTTTGTGACATTTCAGTATGATGCAAATCATCCCAAGGCACAAATCCATTAGAGGTATTTAACATAGGCTTTGTTTCTTCACTATATCCCCAACCTTTTTCTGGATCTACCGAAAAAACAGGAATTACCCTAAACAATCTTCCGCTCGGAAGACCATAAACACTTAATTGTCCGCTGAAACCTCCTGATACGAAATTATAGAACTCATCATATTTTCCTGGAGCAACGTATGCTTTTTGAGCAGCATCACCACTAACGGCATCACCAGAATTTTTTGGTTTACAAGAAGTGACTAAAGCACTTCCAAGGACAATAGCAAAAATTGCTTTTACAAACTTATTTTTCATATTATTGAATTTAAATAAGATTGGTCAGCACTTTTACGGGTTAACCAATCTCTTGTTTTGGTTTATTTTACACCGTCATTTTTACGCATATATTCCAAAATGTTTCGGGCATCATCGTCACTAAGCCCTTGATTTGGCATACGAACCAAACATATCTCCAATTGCGCCTGAACTTCAGGATCTTTATCAATCATTGGATCAGGATTAGTTATGAAATTCATAATCCATTCCGGTTTTCTTCTTTCTGTTACACCTTTCCAACCTGGGCCTACTAATTTTTCATCGGTAAGTTTGTGGCAAGAAGTACATTTTACACTGGAAACTTCCTCTCCTTTGGAAGCCATTGCTTGATCTAAAGTTGGCCCAAGTTCTACATTGTCAAATTTTCCTTCACCTCTTTTTGGATCATAACTCGAAGGATCTGCAGATGTTGTTGCATTTTCTGTGGCTGTTGCCGGATTGTATTCCTCTGCTTCTTTTTCTTTTTTACCACAAGAAAATAGCATTACAGCTGTGATAAATACTACTAATTTTTTCATATTGTTTAGATTTAAAATAATATTCCAAAGGTCTTAATTGAATAGAGTTAATTTTATGACTATAATCATAAAGTAGGTTGTTTTTTAATAGTTTAGGAATTAAAAAAAATTAAGCATTGGTTAGTACTTTACTTTTAGTTACATTTATTTAAAAAGGATATTATTATTTTAGAGGTATTGAATTTGTAGTTCAAATAATCAAGAAAATTAAATTTGGTTATTTACTATTTGAGATACTAATCTAACCCTAACTATTTAGTAGAGTAGGGAGTAAGAAGTAAGAAGTGAGAAAGAGAGTGGTTACAGAAGAATATAACGTCAGTTTACCAATAAATGAAAAAGTACATTCTGGTTATTACATTTTTTAAAATGTTTTATATACTTTTTTTGAAAGTTTCATTAGAAATCAATAATTCAGAATTCTTATTATGTATAATGATTCATAGCTTAGGTCTTTTATAACTTTTTTTCTATAAATATGTTTATCGATAGTAATTACTTCCTCTTTATTATTATCTACAATTTTAGAATGTACTACTACACCTAAATATGTTTTTAAATATCGTAAACTTGTATATAGTTACCAAACTATAATATGAAGGTAGGTAATGAAAATTTTTATGAAAGAAATAATAATTATCTCTTGTTGTGATTCTTTCTTGGTTTTCATTGAGTGATGAAACTTCAATGAAAAAAAATCATTAGTGTCAGTAGCTTTAATTTTTATATCAGGGGATTTATCAATATTATTTTCTACAGGAAAACTAACTTTAAATTTTTAGCGAACAAATGTATCAGCTATTTCTACAAATGGAACTCCTTCTTGTGTAGATTTATTTGTAGGAAGTAATTTTTTCTGAAGCTCTTTAAAATTGTTATCTGTTTTTTATAATTCTCTTAATGTCTCTGCAAAATGAATGATTTCATAAAATCTTCAATATTGTCTTTACTCAAATGCATATCTGATAAATGAATGATTCTCATTATTGTTTATAGTTTAAACGCTTTTTCCATCAATTCTTGTTCGTTACGGGAAATTCCGATTTCATTTGCCATTGTTTTCCATTTGTTTGTAACTCTTAAGACTTGTTGGATAATTTCCTCCATTTGATTATTGTTTAATCGAAAATATTCACCTATACTTTTTGCTAAATCGAAATCCAATTCATTGTTATCAGCATCAATATTTAAGGCTAGACCGTCCTTATCTATTGAGGAGTTGAGGTCATAAGCCGGAGATAAAATCCAACCTTCTTTGGTTAGTATAAATCCATGGTTTCTTAAATGATCATCGGTGTTGGAAATGGCTATGTTAAATATTATTCTTCTCCATAGTTGGTGTAGGTTGGCTTCTATGTTTGCTCCGTGATTACTGATGAATTCTGCTATGTCTAAGTAGCTTGCTTGGTTGTCTCGAATGGTGTCTTCGTTATTTCCTGTCATTGTCATTGCAGATGCAAAGTGGATTCGTTCTCCTTTTTCACGGTCGAAGCGTTTTGTGAAAAAGGTATGGTGTTTGCCTAAAATTCTTTCCATACGACAAGGTGCCATTTCAATACCAGCCTTAGTTGCCAATTGATACGCTAAAAATTCCCAAGCAGCTTTGTCAATGGTATCTGTTTTGGATGGAAATTTGGCAATCCAAAGACTTTTATCTGCGTCTAGAATATTGGCTTTAGGTCGTGCTCCACCTAATGAAGAACCTGGTGCCATCAATACCGATAGCCATCGATTTACTTCTTCATTATGTACGTCATTTTCGAAGATATGTGCTGCATTTTGTAATTCTCTAATGGACGACCAAGGTGGTGTGGGAACTGTTTTGTTATTATCTAAAAAATCTCTATTGGGATCTATTTTAAAACGTAATGCTCCCATACGGCTTTCATCGTAAACTCCCAATAAGTAATCTATGTCATAGAGTGTTTTCGGTTTTTCTTTTTTCTCTTTTGCCTGTTGAGCTTCTCTACGTTTCATAAGTGTGCGACCCCAAGTATCGGGCATACTGTCGAGAAAAATTCCGAAGTTCTCTTTTTGATTTGGATATTGTGGCCCACCATACAATTGTATGTCGGGGTCAAGTAAGAATTGTTGTCCTGATTTGAGCCATTCCTTATCGTACTCAAAGCTAAATGCTTTCTTGCCTTTGGCTTGTTGTGCAGACAAAATACCAACTATCTTTGGTTCTTGCATTCCAATCCAATGAGCGTAAACGTATATATCAGTTTTTGTGGACATTTTAGATGGTTGTATTTTTTAATTTAAAAGGTTTTCGATACAATTTTCACTCCATTGCATTACGTAAAAATCACTCGAATTGACGTTTTATTTATATCTTATAGTTATTTTAAAAGTTCTAGGTCTTGGAGTTTTCTTCCCAGTTCGTCGTCTGCAGCTAGTTTTAGGAAATCATCTTGTAGGCCTAACACTCGTAGTACATTGAAATAGGCACCCATAGCCACACTTGGGCTTCCTTGCTCAATTAGGTGTAAGGTTGACCTCGCAATATCAGCTCTTTCCGCCACTTGAATCATCGTAAGTTTTCGCCTTTTACGAGCCATCTTTACATTTTCTCCCATCTGTTCTAATACTTTCTCGTATTTTGGAAAAACAGATTGCTTTTTACTGGTAGTTGCCATATCAAATGTTTGTTATTCTGAACAAATATACTATTTATGTTTGAAATAACAAACATAATGGTTTTTAGTTGTGGTATAACTTTGGCAAAAAAACTACTTTTTGCCAAAGTTATATAGCAGATTTCTTTTGTTTCGTATTGTGATTTACTTTGTATTGCAAACGATAAACTAAAGTATTAATAGTAAACCAATGTGGTTTATTGTATAAAAACAGGTTTATTGTTTTGTTTTTTAAGTATTTAGTTTTTAATTTTTTTTACCCACTTTTAGATGTTAATTTCTCTTGAATTGAAAACGATTATTTTTTATTATTCAATAAATCAGTAGTTTAGCAATATGATATAAAGCGATTTTAGGTTGATTATCTACCCATCTTTTCTACCCACTTTCTTGTATTCACTACTCTATTTTGTCCCAAATGTTGTCAATAATTGGGACAAATATCGAACATTGGGATATGGGATGTTATCATTCATAGTTATTTCGTCAGGTTAAACCTGATTATTTTACTACGAAACATCTTTTTTATCAGTTAAGCTTTGGCAGTAAATGAGAATTATTGCCAAAACTTAACTTTTCATTTCAATGTCGATATAGGATTTTAGATTATATAATTCAATCTGGTTTTGATTGTCTCCTTCCAATTGTGCAATCTCAATAAATGCTATATCATTTGCAAAGGATTTTTCACCAATTAGATGTTCAATATGAACGTAAACTGCTTCGCGAAGTCTAGGGTTGTCTTTGTGGACGATGTGGTTTTTGAGTAACACTTTTATACCTAAATCGGTTGGTTTATCCGGGTTTTCTAATGGGATGAAATACATTTCGCTTATTCGTAAAGTGATGCCGTAATAGTCTAGTGGCTTGTCGGTGCCGTTTTCGTATTTGGTTAGGTTGGTTTCTGGCTGAAGGAATGCGGTTATTTTCCAGCGTTCTATAACTGGTGCATGATGGACTAGTAATTCTACTTCTTTGAAAAGATAGGGATTTCCGTTTGCGGTGATGATTAATTCTGTACCATTTGTTTTATTTTTAATGATGAGGTCTATATCATTATTGTATTGATGTAGTATTTCGATTAGCTTGTCGAAATGGTTTTTTAGTTCGTCTTTTGGGATTTCGTTTAGGAGTAGGAAAACGAAGTTGTTTTGTTGGAAGTAGTTCCAGAAGGTGGTTATAGTTTTCATGTTGTTCTTTTTTTAAACCGCAAAGGGCACAAAGAAGGCACAAAGTCCGCAAAGCACTTCGACTGCGCTCAGTGTGACAACTTTTATCTCTTGTCTGGTGTTGATTTATCGTATGCTATTAGGTTTACCATCTCTCTTAATCGTGAACGAACTCGGTTGCCGTAATGGGTTTCTATTTCTGTGGCTGATAGGTTTGTGGTGATGTGTGTTTTTAGTTTTTTAGAGATGAATAGATCGTATCTGCTTAATAGAATTTCTGCCATTACATTACACTCGTTTCCAAAATATTTTAGGTTGTTTTCTGTTCCCAAATCGTCAAAACAATAGGTTCTTGGTTCGGATTGGTAGAGTTTGCCGATGCTGTATTTGTGGATGATTTGGTAGCCGTCCTGAATAAATTCAAAGCTGATGTCTCGACAGGGTTTTACGTAGAATTTATGTTCGGTTGCTGTTAGGTATTTCATTAGGTTCATGAGCGATGTTTTCCCGCAACCGATTGGACCGGATAATAGTATTCCCTTTTCGAGATTTATTCTATATTGAAAACATGTTGGCTCGTCTCTTAGGAAATAGGCAATGAGTTTGTACACGATTGGGTAATCCGTTTCTATAATTTTGAAATGATTGCCGTATAGTTCGACGCCTTTTTTTTCTAGCCATACTATGACTTCTGAATAGCTGTAATGGGATTTTATTTCGTTTTCCATATTATTTTAAAGCTTCTCGATACAATTTTTAAGTGAAAAACTTAAAAATTACTCGAAGTGACGGAATGAGATTGCTTTGTGCCTTTCAATGACTAAAGCGGTTCGGCATAGTTTTTATCGGTTGTGGTGTTGAGGTATTTTGGTCGATTTGTCGGTGTTGTGTCGTTGTTGTGATTGAAATTGACGCTGTTTAGTATCCAGTTTTGTGCTGCGGCTTGCCAGTCGATCATAGGTGTTTTACCGCCAACTAGCCAACCGATGCTGGAGAAATAATTGAAGAATTTTTGGGCTTCAAGTTCCGGGAAGTTGTTTTCTTGGAAATAGGATTTTATTTCCTGAAAGTCTGGTTCAATGAAACTTTTCTTTTTTTTACGCAACTTTTTTTCTTTTTGAGTTCCCTCGCATCTCGACTGCGCTCGATGTGACACGCTCGGGATGACAATTTTATCTGAAGAATTATTTTTATCTTCAAAATTTTTTGCTTGATCGTTCAAGTTTGCAATCTTTTCATTGTTTGAATCGTTTGATATGTTTATATTGTTTATATAAGGTACTAGGACTTGTTCACTAACCTGTTCACTACTTGTTTCATCACTTGTACAAGACTTGTTCACTACTTGTTCAATTACTGGTTTAGAATTTGAACTGGTACTTTTTGGTAACGGCTTCAAATCATCGGAAAAATTGAATAAAAAAACATGGCTTCCTTTGAATGGGTTATAGGATGGTTCATATTTAATATAGCCTTGTGCATGCAAATTCTTCAAGCACTTGTGGTAGGTTGCTTTGGAACTGATTTTGCTTATTCGCATCACCTCATCGCGAGAGATACTGATTGGGTTTTTAAACCGGTTGCAATTCCAAAATTGGAATAATGCTATGTACAAACTTACATGGGTTGGGTTGAGTAGTTTGTCTTTTGCTACTCGGTCGAAAAAGCCAGTTAGGTGTTTTATGTAGTTCATTTCGCTAGTGATTAGTGAGGAGTGATTAGTAATTAGTGAAAAGTTTAACCGCTAAGGGCACAAAGTTTTCGCAAGGTTCGCTAAGTTTTTTGATGTAGTTCATGTGGAAGTATTAAGATTGGAGTATTAAGTATTAAGACTTTGATAAAGATTATGAGATACCTCGACACTTCGACTGCGCTAAGTACAAGCTATTGCAATGACATTACTTGAAAAGAGTAGGCAAAGCATTTACCTTATTTCCATTTAATAACTTATCGATATCTGCGTTGTCGTAATACATGATACCTCCGATTTTAGTGTAGGTTAGTGTTCCGTTGATGCGGAGGTTTTGGAGTGTTCCTAGCGAGATGTTTAGTAGTTTTCGGACTTCATTAGATTTGAGCCACTTTTTGGCTTGTTGGGTTTTGGAATGCATGATTTCTTTTAAGTCGTTTAAAAGAAGTGTTCTGAATTCGTTTAAGTCTTCTCGGGTAATAACTTCGACTGCCATAACGTATGTTTTATTAAATTATGGTGCAAAATTGTATGGTTTGGTTGTTTTTATTTCAGAAGTATATCCGAAGTGGAAATTTAATAAATGTAAAGTGTAGTTTTTTAAGCCACAAATTTCACGAATTTTCACAAATTAATTCCTAAATAAATTTTAAGAGTTACTTTTAAACTTCTTCATTTGAAAATTGTTTTTTTAGTTCGTTGATGAAATAGGTAGGGGAGAATTTATTCCGGCTGATGAATGCTTTGGTAAAAATTTGGGTTGAGCCAAACCAACCTCTTCTGCCAAGGCTTTGTTTGTGTAATTTCTGTACTTGTTATGGTTTTTTAATAGTTCGACTATATGATCTATTTTTAAATCATTGATGTAATTGGTTAATTTTTTACCGCGGTATTCTGAAATTATTACTGATACGTATTTTGTATTGGTGTTTAGCATTGAAGCCATTTTCACTAAACTTATGTCTTTTTCCAAATACTTTTTCTTGTCTTCGAACTTTTTAAGGTTCTGCAGTATTTCTTTTACTAGTTCTGGATTTATGTTGGTTTTGGATTTATTTGCATGGACTGGCTCTTGAAAAACTTCGGCTGGTTTGTTTTTCATCATTTCATTAAATCTTTGTTTGTAGCGTCTCTTTGTTCTAAAATGCCAAATTGTTACTCCAACGATTGAAGTTGAGAAAAAGACAATCGTAATAGTATAGATTCTCTTGTTGAAAACCATCTTGTTTTCAATATCTTGTTTTGCTTGAATCAAACTTTTAGTATCAAATTCTTTGTGAATTTTATACGATAGGTATTTGTAGTTATTATTTAGGATTTTATCAGCTGCTAAAAGTTTATTGATGTATTTTAATTGTTTTACTAAATCGTTATTACTACTGTAATACTCTATTAGTAGTTCGTAGTTTTCTCGTAAATCAGGTCGGATAAAATTTTTATCTGTAATTAATTGGTCGGTTTTTAAGAAATAGGATACTGCTTTGTCTTTTTCATTTTGTTCCCAAAAACACTTGCCCAAATAAAACCACGTAATTGTTTGGCTTACATAATCGTTTCTTTTTTCGATTTCGGGTACTGTTTCCTCCAGCAGTTTAATCGCTTTTTGATACTTTTTTAATTTATATTGGTTTATTCCTTCGGAGTTGATAAAATAAGGTATCATTTCTTCGTTCTCCAATTCTTTGGATGCTCTTATGCCAAGTAAATTGTTGAACGAACTCAAATCGTATCGTCCTACTTGATTATAACATAACCCGATACCATGTAATGATTTTAGATACCCTGTTTCGTTTTCTTCTTTGAAAAAGTTAATACAATCGGTAAATATAGCAATTGCTTCATCAAAATATCCGAGGTAATATTTTGTTTGCGCTATGGTGTATTTTACTTTATGAATTAAGTATTGGTCCTCCGTTTTAGAAATGTAACTGTTCGCTATGATATAATTATCCAATGCTTTGGTGTACTCTTTATTGTCGTAAAAAGCCGCACCAACTGTTAGGTATGCACTTCCAAGAGTGATGTCGTTTTTTGACTCTTTTGCTTTTATCAATAAACTATCGGCATAAATCATTCTGAACTTCTTTTCAACCAAATGCATTATTGCCTTGTATGCTGAAGCTTGCTGTTGTGAATTCTTATGCTTTTTTGCTTCTATTAGCCTTTTTATTGAACTAAATGACTTCTTTTTTCTCCATGGTAAACCTGCTAATGGAGCAATGCTAATCATTCCTATAGATGATATATTTAAACTAGCTGAATCCAACTATAAATTACCTGAACATACTAAAGCTGCATATCATTATCATCTAAAAGAAAAACAAAAAGAGATTAAAAAACGAACAACGGACAAAGATTAACTAGTTTACTGTCGTTTGCTTTATACTAATCAAAATGTTATTTATCTTTGAGAAAGCTAGATGGAAGCATTCAATACTCATTATAAACAAACAGTATGCCTAGAGCGAATACCTTAGATTGGAAAACCTATGAATCAATCACAAAATATATCTATGAAACTTTAGGAAAACAATCTGGAGTTACTATAAAAGGGTATGGTAATAATTGTAAGGTAGTGGGTAAATCGGGACTTTGTCACCAAATCGATGTACATACTTCGCACACTGAAGGCAACAATACCTATGAAACTGCCATAGAATGTAAATTTCGAAAGGAAAAAGTCAACAAGGATGTTGTTATGAAGCTGTTTGCAATACTAGAAGATACTGGAATTAGTAAAGGAATTATTATTTCGAAAAGCGGTTTTACGCGTGATGGTATTCAATATGCAAAGCATAAAAATATAGGTATAGTTAACCTCCGGGAATATGAAGAGAAAGACTTGAAAGGTAATAGTCATCAAATTGATATTGCAACTCTTGATTTGAACATCAAGATAAATAGCACTCGACCAGAAATAACAAGTATTGACATAGGTGACAATAGGAAAATTGAAATTAAAGACGAATTCGATTATTTCGCTTATATAGTAATGCTCAAGAATGGAAATCGAGTTTCTTTTTACGATTACGTGAATGATTTTCGAAAGGAAATTAATCGTAAAAACTATAAAACTAAGCCATTAACAGGAAAGTATAAAATTTTGGGTGGTAAGTTATTGAATCGACAAACTGGAGAAAAAGTAGATTTAGATGAAATAATATTTACTGGTCAACTAACTGAAAGTGATGACAATCGTAATTTAAAATATACTATTATTGACAAAGTATGGCTACTTATGAAATCTATTTTTGAAGAGCGAACATTTTCTCTGTCGGAAAATGGAATAATAATCGAGCATAAGAAGAAGGATTTATGAAAGAAGTAAACAACTATATTTGAGAATAAGATATTATTAAATAAATTGATGTTTTAAATATTCTACAGTCAAAAATATTTTTCCATTAAAGATTATCATAAATACCCAAACCCATTATTATGAGCAATGGTAATCAAGGGATGTATGTTTTCTTTAAAACGGGTGTAATCAAAGCTGTCTTTACTGTTCAAATCAGGGAATAATAATAGATATTCCTCCAGTAATTTATTCATAGTATATTCATGGTTAAGGTTCGTATTAACAAATAGATATGACTTAATGTTTGCTATAGGACAGGCAGAAATAAAGGAGTGAGGACATTTTTTTATAAAAATAGAACCTTCATAAACTATTAATCTTGTTTTTGTAAAGTGCTTTTTACGGCACTTTTAAGTATCAATCTTCTACTTGTGGTTTTTTAAATGCAAAATAGTGCTTTTTAATGCTCTTTTTGTTGTAAAATAGAAAAATGGTTTTATATTTGTATTAAATTATGCAATATAATGCACTCTATAGAAATCATAAAAACCATCAAAGAACGTAGGGAAGTTTTACAAGTAACGCAAGAAACCTTAGCAGAACTCTCTGGCGTTGGCTTGCGTACTTTAAAACAGCTTGAAAGCGGCAAAGGAAACCCAACCTTAGTAACGTTGCAGAAAATAGCCGACGTATTAGGTATGGAAATTTGTTTAAAAGTTAAAACGATTGGTACATGAGAAGTGCCAAAATTTTGTTTAAAAATGAAGAGGCTGGAATTTTAATCCAGTATGACGATGCCTCGTTTAGCTTTCGTTATCATGATGCTTGGTTTGCCAACGAGAATAAGCCCGCAATAAGTTTGGGCTTACCTAAAGTAAAGCAGGAGTATCAATCACAATATCTTTTTCCTTTTTTTTATAATTTATTACCCGAAGGTTCTAACAAGGAGGTTGTTTGCAAATTAAATAGAATTGATCGTAACGACTATTTTGGTTTGTTGCTTACTACTGCCAAGAATGACAGTATTGGTGCTGTACGCGTTATTGAAATAGCACAGGAAGTATAATGTATAATCGCTATATATGAAAGCAAAAGATATGGATTTATTGACCTTTACCCATTGCCCAGGAACACTAGCTAGTGGATTTGACACCTATAGCAAAACGGCTTTAAACAGAGTGTTTCAAGGTAAAAAAGTGCATCCTATTTTGCCTTATGCTTCTCCTGCTTCTAATGCCGAAACAGCAGCTTTGTTTGAGGAAAACCGAAGACAACTTTCGATATCCGGTGTTCAAGAAAAATTTTCTGTGCTTCTTGAAAAAAATAAACTACGCCTTGCTACTGAAAGCGAGCAAGGTACCTATATTTTAAAGCCTATTCCCGGTGCCGGAAAGAAACCCGATCAAATGCCTGCCAATGAACATGTAACCATGCAAGTAGCCCGTCAAGTGTATGGTATAGAAACAGCGGAAAACGCCATGATCTTTTTCCAAGATGGTACTCCAGCCTACATCACTAAACGATTTGATGTGCAAAGCGATGGTTCAAAATTGGCTCAAGAAGATTTTGCTTCTTTGGCACAGCGAACACCGCAAACACATGGTACTGATTACAAATATTTAGGTAATTATTTAGAACTGTTTGAGTTGATGCAAAGGCATTTACCCACTTATAAAATAGAAGCTCCCAAGCTATTGAAATTATTGGTGTTTAATTATCTTTTTTCTAATGGAGATGCTCATCTTAAAAATTTTTCTGTTATTGAAACGTCGATGGGTGACTATCGTTTAAGTCCGGCTTATGACTTGCTCAATAGTCGCATTCACATAGAGGATAAAGATTTTGCTTTGGACGATGGTTTATTGCCTAAAAATTTGGCTCAAGGTAAAATAGGTTTGCAATTTGCTAAACTGGCAGAACTTGCCGGAATTAGTGAGAAGAATTTTCAAACTATTATGGAATTGATGCTCTCTAAATCTGATTTGGTTGAAAAAATGGTAGTTGCTTCTTTTTTGAACGATACTACTAAGCGGAATTATTTGCAGTCTTATCAAGGTCGATTGAAACAGTTGGTGAAGGCGTGATGTGTTATTTTTGGTTGCTAGCATTAGGTATTGTTCTCAATTAATAAATGTATGTGGCGAAAAGAAAGTTGGAAGAGTGGGAGAAATAGTGATGAATGAGTTTTAAAATGAAGTTGAAAGCTAATTATTCACAAATTAGCTTTGTTTTTACATTGAGATGACACTATCTTACAATATTTCATTTGCCATTTACTACAGTTTGTGTAGTAAATGGCAAATGAAATGTGTCAAATGTTCTTTTGTTTTAAAATGTAAATACTGAATAGGAATAACTATTTGTTTCGTTCATATCGCATATCGCGATATGTGATATGTTTCTTTAATCACTTTTTTTTATTACTAAAGCTTATTCATGATATTGAAGGCTTATTTTAAATTATGACCGCATTTTTGCGGTGATTGATAGTTGTAATCACCGCATACTGAGGTACAAATTGAAAAGTATTATCTATTATTAACCCATTTAGCTACTGGAACTTTGAATTTATCTCTCAAAACCTGCATGTCTTCGCTTACTTTTCTATCCAAAATTTTAGCGTAATGTTGGGTTGTTTTTAAGTTTTTATGTCCGAGCATTTTGCTTACACTTTCAATAGGAATAATTACTTATCAATTCCAGATTATTAGAGTTTACTTTACTTGTCCTTTATAATTACTATTCTATTTTTGAGGATTTAATGTTTGTGCAATAGGTTTTGTGGGTGATAAATACCTTTATATCGTACAATTTTACAGAATACAAAAGTTTATTAGAAGATAGATTTATTGGTTACAAAATTGTTATTTTGAGTTGAGAATATTTTTTTACTATTATGAGAATCTATAACTTTAGTATCTACTTATTTTGTACATTGGGATAAACTTATTACTTACTTGTAGATTAGCATTAAAGTAGTGTAATAAAAATAAATAGCCATAGATAGTCACATAACTTAAATACTTCTTTGATAATGCCAACAAATCAATTCAATATATTGGGTTTGACAAACGAGCAGGTTATACTTGCAAGGGAAAAATTTGGGCAAAATAAATTAGACTACAAAAAAGAAAATAGCTTTTTAGAAGCACTAAAACATATTTTTAAAGAACCAATGACGATTATTTTATTGGTGGCTGCTACTATCTATTTCATTAGTGGTGAATCAGGAGATGGTTTTTTTTTAGTTGGAGCTATACTGTTCATTACTTCTATTTCTTTATATCAGAATTCCAGAAGTAATAATGCTTTGGAAAAACTGAAAGATCTTTCAGAACCAAATTGTAAAGTTATTCGCAATGGTATTATTGAAGAAATAAAAAGTGAGGATTTGGTAGTTGGTGACAGTATGATGGTAGAGGAAGGGACATCTATCTCGGCAGACGGAACTATTATACATTCCAACGATTTTTCAGTAAACGAATCTATACTTACTGGCGAATCACTTCCGGTTTTTAAGGATCAAACAAAAGAAGATAAATTTATCTTCAACGGCACAACTGTCTCCAGTGGTTTAGCCATTGCAATAATAACCGCTATTGGCAAAGAAACCAAATTAGGTAAAATAGGAACAAGTCTAGAAAATATAAATGAAGAAAAAACACCACTCGAAATACAAATTACAAATTTTGTAAAGAGGATGGCTATTACTGGTGTTGCTATTTTTATAATTGTTTGGGCAATCAATTATTGGAATTCTCAAAATGTTTTGAATAGTTTGTTACAGTCACTTACTTTAGCTATGAGTATTTTACCCGAAGAAATCCCAGTTGCTTTTACAACTTTTATGGCTTTAGGCGCATGGCGTTTAATGAAAATAGGTATTGTGGTTAAGCAAATGAAGACCGTCGAAACTCTAGGCAGTGCCACTGTTATTTGTATTGATAAAACAGGAACAATTACAGAAAACAAAATGAGTTTAGCAAAACTATTTTTACTATCATCAAATAAAATATCACACCCCAAAGAACATTTAACAAATGATGAAAAGCAACTTATAGCATTGGGAATGTGGGCAAGTGAGCCTATCCCTTTTGATCCAATGGAAGTTGCACTACATCAGGCTTATAAAGAGACCCAAGAAAATGATGAACGACCATTTTATAAACTCATAAATGAATATCCCTTAGAGGGTAAACCGCCTATGATGACACATCTGTTTGAGGACAAGATAGGAAATCGCATTATAGCAGCCAAAGGTGCACCTGAAGCATTGATTAATGTTTCAAGCCTCACAGAAATAGAAAAAAATCAAATAAATGAAGCTATTCAACTTTTGGCAATTGATGGCTACAGGGTATTGGCTGTAGGTACATCAAATTTTACAGGGAACGATTTTCCTATACAACAACAAGATTTGCCATTTGAATTTAAAGGGATTGTTGCCTTTTATGATCCACCAAAAAAGAAAATTCAAAAAGTATTAGAGGATTTTTATACAGCTGGTATTGCTGTAAAGATTATAACAGGCGACAATGCAGCTACGACCCAAGCCATTGCAAAACAAATTGGATTTAAGGAGTATGAAAATAGTATTACTGGTGATGAATTAATGGCATTAGATGAAGACTCATTACAAGTTTGTGTAACGAACATTTCCATTTTTACCCGTATGTTTCCGGAAGCCAAATTAAAAATTGTTAATGCCTTAAAATCCAACAATCAAGTTGTGGCAATGACAGGTGATGGAGTGAATGACGGTCTAGCCTTAAAAGCTGCTCATATTGGTATTGCTATGGGTAAAAAGGGTACAGAAATAGCCAAACAAGCAGCCTCATTGATTTTATTAGATGATGATTTATCAAAAATGGTTGATGCAATAGCAATGGGCAGAAGAATATTTACGAATCTAAAAAAAGCAATTCAATACATCATATCTATACATATCCCAATAATCCTAACTGTATTTATTCCTTTGGCTTTAGGATGGATTTATCCTAACATATTTTCACCGATCCATATTATTTTTTTAGAAATAATAATGGGGCCAACCTGTTCTATTCTTTATGAAAATGAACCAATGGAAGAAAATACTATGCTAAAGAAGCCTAAAAAATTGACCACTACTTTTTTTAACTGGAAAGAGCTATCTGTAAGTATTTTTCAAGGATTAATGATTACAGTTGGAGCTTTATCTGTTTATCAATATTCCGTTATTAATGGATACAACGAAGCACTGACAAGGACAATGACTTTTACTGTTTTGATATCCGCAAACATTTTTCTTACTTTGATAAACCGTTCATTTTATTATTCTATTTTAAAAACTTTGAAGTATAAGAATGACATGGTTTTATTTATTATTTCTATAACCATAGCTATTGTAGGACTTATACTTTATGTAAACCCACTCACAGCTTTTTTTGAATTTGAGAGGTTGAATTTGAAACAATTATTTATTAGTATTTCTACAGGTTTTATAACAGTAATTTGGTTTGAAATTGTAAAACAGATTAAAAGAACAAAAATAAATGCAGAGGAAAAGTTAGCTTCTTCACATCTGCTTTAGTTCTAAAATGATATGCAAGTCCAAAACAAAGGAAAGAGAAAACTACTTATTTAGATTTTGGAAATTTTAGTTTTTTTTATTTTTCTTTTTTAATATCTAATTATAGTGTTCTTTTTAGTCTAAAATTCTACCAGATAAGTCTAATTACAAAATATATTAGATATCTTTGAAATGGGGAAATTTTACCCGATTATTAATACTGTAAAATTATTCTGTGATGAAACAATTTTCTACTGAAGAAAAATTAACCGAACGGATTAAAGAACTCAGTTGCCTTTATGAGGTGACTAATATTCTTAATCAATCACAGTTGACTAATGAAGAGGCATTTATTGCAATTTCATCAAGGCTTAAAGAAGCTTGGCGCTTTTCTAAAAGCGCAATTGTTGAAATTTCTTTTGAAGATTTTTATTTTTCTACAGATGAAAAAATTGAGAATACAATCTTTATAAAAGATGATTTAGTAATTGAAAATAACATTGTTGGAGAAATAAAAATTCATTATCCTGCTTTGGATTTCACTGAAAATGATTTTTTGGAGGATGAAAAAAAATTATTAAAAAAAGTATGCTTTGAAGTTGGATTTTTTTTGGAAAAAAAAGAAAAGCAAATTAAAGCAGATCAACTTAAACGAAGTGTTGAACGAGTCGACAGATTATCAATTTTAGGTGAAATAACAGCCGGAATTGCACATGAATTGAACACTCCATTGGGAAATATTTTAGGTTTTGCAGAATTAATCAAACAACAAAATACAAATTCTCAAATAGATCGAGATGTTTCAAAAATTATTAATGCTGCCATTTACTCGCGTGAAATAGTTAAAAATTTAATGTTTTTTTCCTGCGAAATGCCTCAAAACAAAAGTTTTTTCGCGGTAAAACCAATCATTATGCAAGCTTTAACTTTACTTGGTCCTAATTTTAAAAAAGGCGATATAACCTGTAAAGTTAATTTTACTGATGATACAATTAGAGCTAAAATAGATAATATTCAACTTACTCAAGTTTTATTTAATATCCTTTTGAATGCCATTTATGTTTCACCTCCCAAAAGCAAAATTTATGTGGATGTATTCTCAGCAGAGAATGATTTTGTGATTGAAATTAAAGATAACGGAACAGGTATTGATGATGAAAATAAACAAAAAATATTTGAACCATTTTTTACTACAAAACCAATTGGAGAGGGAACCGGACTGGGATTAAGCGTTGTCCATGGTATTATAAAAAGCCATCAAGGAGATATTCAAGCTTTGGACAACAGACCTAATGGTACCATTTTCAGAATTAAATTACCTTTAAAATAACCTTTATGAAACTTAAAAAGGAAAATATTCTAATTGTAGATGATAATTATGACATGTTAGAACTGCTTCAACGTCACTTGAAGTCATTTAATTTTCATACTTATAAGGCTTCTTCGGTTGTCGAAGCTATTGAGGTTTTAAAGACTACTTCAATTGATCTTTTAATTACTGATTTACAGATGCCGGAAATTAATGGTATTGAGCTTATCAGATATACTTCTGAACATTTCCCGTCTATTCCAAAATTGGTTATAACCGGTTTTCCATCAGTAGATACAGCTATAAATGCAGTGAAGTCGGGAGCTTTGGATTATTTAATTAAACCTTTTACCGGTGAAGAATTTAAAAAAGCAATTCAAAATTGTTTGAAAAATGATGTTCTAAAACCTAATCAAGCCATTGAAAGAAAAAATCTGAAAGAAACATTTTATTCAGGAATCGTTGGTAGTTCAGAAGAGCATTTTAAGTTAATTGATGTTATTGAACGTGTTAAAGATAATCGTGTAACTGTTTTAATTGAAGGAGAAAGCGGAACGGGAAAAGAACTTATTGCTAGAGCAATTCATTATAATGGACGTTTTGCGGCGCAACCGTTTATTACAGTCAATTGTGGTGGAATACCGGAAAGCTTACTGGAATCGGAATTGTTTGGTTATGTGAAAGGAGCTTTTACAGGAGCAAACGAAACTAAAAAAGGATTATTTCATGCGGCGGAAGGAGGCACTATTTTTTTGGATGAAATTGGTAATGCTTCTTTAGCTGTTCAAAGCAGGCTACTGAGAGTTTTACAAGAAAAAGAAATTACTATGGTTGGTTCACAAAAGCCACAAAAAATAGAAGTTAGAATTATTTCAGCTACCAATAGTAATTTACAAGAAATGATGAAAAATGGAACTTTTAGAGAAGATTTATATTATCGATTAAACATTGTAAGTATTGAGTCAATACCTCTAAGAAATAGAAAAGCAGATTTATTACCTTTAATCAACAATTTTATAAAAAAATATGAAAAAGAATATGGGAAATCAAATATCACAATCACACCCAAAGCGATAGCCATTCTAACTCGTCATGATTGGCCAGGAAATGTTAGAGAATTAGAGAATATCATACAGCGGTTAATAGTTTTATGTGATAATACAATTGATGTTGATTTGATTCCCAATCAATTAAAGTATAAACAGCCTTCTGAAACTTTTCATCTAAAGCCATTACATGAAATTGAAAAAGCTTATATCCTTAAAGTATTATCGGCTGTACATAATAATAAAACAAAAGCAGCTGAAATTCTTCAAATAGACAGAAAAACTCTGCGACAAAAACTTCTATAAATAGCTCTAAAAAATCGGGGAGAAATGAACCGATCGAGACTTTATTCTACAGTCTAAAATACACTTGTTTTTATTTCCTTTTTTATAATCACCTATCTATCAAGCTAGTAGTTGTCTTAAATTTCTTTTGGCACATACCTTGTATACCATTAGCTAAAAAAGTTTATAATTATTATGGAGATTTTAAAAAACAAATCCGTTGAAAAGAAAGAGAAAATTTTATTTGCAGCAACCGTCTTTGAGAACAAACAAACAATGTTATCTCATTTTGAAAATCATATAGTTTTATTTGGTATTTGCAGCAATTGTTTGAATAACAGTAATTGTGTTTGGATAGAAAAAAATAAAATTGAATGTGAAGAGTATAATTTAAATAATGGATAATGGAAGTTTTAAAAGAGAAAAGACAAAATACAATGTTGGATAACGTAATTGAGCAATTCAATACCATATCCGACATCATGGATTTAAATCCAAATATTCGAAAAATTTTATCTATTACAAATAATGAAATTATAATTCGATTTCCGGTAAAAATGGACAATGGTTCAATAGAAATATTTACAGGATATAGGGTACAACATAATAATGCTCTAGGACCTTATAAAGGAGGATTGCGATATCATCCTAGTGTGGATGTAAATGATGCCAAAGCTTTGGCAATGTGGATGACATGGAAAACCTCTCTAGCAGGATTGCCCTATGGAGGAGCAAAAGGAGGCATTCAAATCGAGCCTAGGAATTACTCATTGGCAGAGCTAGAAAGAATTACTCGCCGTTTTGCATTTGCTTTAGGTGAAAATATTGGACCGGAATACGATATTCCTGCTCCCGATGTTAATACAAATGAACAAACCATGGCTTGGATTGCTGACACTTTCATGTCAACCAAATCATCTTCGGAGCGTTCTAACAATAAACATGTTGTTACCGGAAAGCCAGTTGGATCAGGTGGACTAGAAGGAAGAGACCGAGCAACGGGATTTGGAGTATATATAACTTTGCGATTACTTTTTGATAGTAGAAAGGAGAGTTTAAAAGGTAAAAAGTTTATTGTACAAGGCTTTGGGAATGTGGGTTACTGGGCTTCAAAATTCTTGACAGACGATGGCGCATTATTAATTGCTGTTCAAGATGCTCATGCTACTCTAATTAATGAAAAAGGGATTTCTGTAGCAGATTTACATGAGCACAGTAAACCAAGGAAAGGTTCTGTTAAAGGATTTGAAGGAGCCAGTGAAATGGAGCCAGAAGACTTTTTTGGATTGGAATGTGATTTTATTATTCCAGCAGCATTGGGCAATCAAATTACCGAAAAAAATGCGAGAAAAATTAAATCAAAAGTAATTGCTGAAGGCGCTAACGGACCAACAAATAATGAGGCAGAACGTATTTTACTAGCTAATAATGTTACTATTATTCCTGATATACTCTGCAACTCAGGAGGGGTAATTGGAAGTTATTTTGAATGGCTTCAAAATAGGAATGGTGAACTTTGGTCTTTGGACGAAGTAATGGTAAAAATTGAAAAAAAATTGACTGAAGTTTTCAAGAAAGTAGAAAAATTAGCTAACGAAGATAAGATAGATTACAGAACAGCAGCTTATATTTTAGCAATCAAAAGAATAGAAACAGCCTATATTCAAAGAGGTATTTTCCCATAAATAAAAATTAAAAAGTATGAAGTACGGAAAAGTAGTAGTTGATAAAAAAGAACTTGACGTTTTGAAAAATCTTTTTTCAACTATTCATAATGAAAAAGATAAAACCTATCGACTATCGTTTGAAAAATTGATGGAAGAAATTAAAAAAGCAAAGGTTTTGGATTCGACTAATATGCCATTGGATGTAATTAGATTAAATTCAGTGGTAACTATAAAAACTGATTTTGGAGGAGAAAAAAAATTTCAATTGGTTATCCCTACAAAAAGTGATTTATCTCAGAATAAATTATCGGTCATGGCTCCTATGGGATTAGCTTTGTTTGGCTATGCTGAAAGTGATGAGGTAAAATGGGAGTTTCCATCAGGATTGAACACTATTAAAATTACAAAAGTAGAACAACCTTTATAATTGGTATTTTATGAATCTATTGAATAAATTTTACAATCAGGATACAATACAGCACCAATTTCTTAATCGTGATATTAAACTTTGGCGAGAAGAATTGGAAGGAATTGAGGAAGAAATTCATTTTTTTAAAAATTTCCTTGAAGTTCCTCAAAACAGAACTAATCAGGAATTAAGTTCTGAAAAGCTACTGTTAAAGCTTACTGAAAAGCGATTGGAAAATGCTAATTTTTTATCACTACTAAGCAATTTTTCTATAAAATTGGAAGGTATAAATGAATGTGATAATATTCAGTGTGAAACTTTCTATTTTAATGATTTTGTTAATTTTAAGATACAAATTGAATCCTTTTTGTCCCAATATAGAAAACTTAAGAAGAATCTTTTTTTAAAGATAAACAGTCATTTCAAAAAATGAAAATGTTTTTTTAAGTTCTTATTTTTTAATAAAAAGTGCAATTGAAATGTTTTCTTCTTTTTATGAGTAGAACGTTTTCGTTTTTTCAATTGCTTTTTTAAACACCGGTTTTTTGCCGGTGTTTTTTTATTCTAATAATTGTTATCTTAATCATTACGTTAATTTAGGTTTTTAATCTTGATTATAAAGTTTTATTTTACAGTAATTAAATTTAAGTTTATAAAGGAAGGTTTGGAAGTTTTTATTATAGAGTAACCAATTGTTTTGAAAAAATACGGCAAATTGCGTATTGACAACGAACACTAAATTCAATAAATTACCATACGATAATATATAACTTAATAAAACAGCAGAATGAATAGATTAACACTTATTGCCACAAGCTTTTTGCTATTTATGACATTCACAATACAAGCACAAGAAGCTCATCGAAAATATAATACCACGGTCAGTCAAATTGAAAAACAGCCTGATAGCAGAAGTAAATCGGAAGAGAGAGGAAAAGCATTGGCAATTTTTTACGACAGCCGTATTATAGAAGCAGGTTCTGAAACTGCCAAAACAGAAACTGCCACAATATTCAGGCAATTAATCGACTACGATTTTCTTGCAGCATACAACTTTTTAATGAAGCTAAAAAAACAAGACGATGCGCTGCTTTTCACTAAAAGTTATATGTCGCAGCAGGAACGAACAATGATAAGGACTGTTGCAAGCCATACCGTATCAAATGTCAATACAACCACATCATCATCTTATCCCGCCAATATCCCCCAACCAGGATATGGTGTAAAAGGGAAATGGAACTCCGGTACTTTAACTGCAAACACGACCAATGCCAATAATAATGCTGTGGTGCAAACCCAAACCAACAATGGTGTAACTGAAGTAAAAAGGGTATATAATGCAGAACAGACAAAAAACTTACCAGTATTAGAACTAAAACCTTTTAAAAACCACGACGGAAAATGGGGTTTTAAGGATGATAAAAATATAATTATTGTACAATCCAAATACGATGAAGCAAGTCCTTTTTCAGAAGGAATGGCGGCTGTATGCATAACAGAAAACAATACAAAGAAATGGGGATATATCGACCAGAATGGTAAAGAAGTCGTACCACTGATATATGGCGATGCCATCCGTTTTTCGGAAGGATTGGCAGCAGTACGCCCTGTCGGAAAAACTTGGAACTCCTTTTATGGCTTCATTGACAAATCGGGGAAATTAGTTATCCCACACGAATATCCTTTTGTATTTGACACAGCAATGTATGACGGATGGGTTTTCGTTGACGGTAAAGCGAAAGTGTATAAGGATAAAAGAATTTTCTACATTGATAAAACAGGCAAGGAACTAAAAGATGGAGCAATAGTAGCACAGGAATTAAAGGCTTTTAGTGATAAGCCTTTCAATCGTTTCGGAAAATGGGGTTTTAAAGACCAAAGCGGAAAAGTAATCGTAGCACCCAAATACAATAGTTCCCATCAATTCAGAGAAGGTTTGGCTGCGGTAAGTATTGGCGGTAGCTATGATGAAGAATTTGATATGGTTTTGGGAAGCAAGTATGGCTTTATAGATAATACAGGTAAGGAGGTCATTGCACTGAAATATGAGAGTATAAACGATGGATTTTATGAAGGATTAGCAGCCGTAAAGCTCAATGGAAAATGGGGTTACATCAATACGGCAGGTAACGAAGTGATACCATTTCAGTATTCGGAAGCATTCATATTTATGAACGGGAAAGCCAAAGTAAGAAAAGACGGTAAAGAGTTCTTCATCGACAAAACGGGCAAGGAAGTGAAGTAAATGAAACCCACCAAAAACGACATACTGTTTAGCATTACCGTATTATTTGCCTTATGGTTTATGGTAGGCGGTATATTTTGGGTGTATTGGTTTGCCCTCATTTTCGCTTACCCTTTCGGGATAGCAAGTTTGGTAATATGGCTTTGTATTAAAAAAGACGACAGAAAACGAAACCGTACCATACCGATAATCCTTATCGCAGGATTACTGCTTTCGTTCTCAATGCTATTACCAATGATAGTGAACAGGTAAAACAAAAAAATGAGGATACTGAACAACAAATAACATACAAGGATATATTGAAAGAACAAAATTTAGAATGAAGCAACTCTACAAAATAGATATACTGACGATGCTTGTCATTACTCTTTTGGGTATTGTCCAAGGGCAGGTTACTGTATTCTACATTATTTATCTATTCTGGTTTCAGGAGCTTATTCGTACTTTGGTAGATTTTGTATGTCTGATATGGAAAAAGAATACCATCCGGAAAAAATTTGATTTTATAAAAATTTCTTTTGGAAGTTTTTTTATCTTGTTCATTTATGTAGTGTTTATCGTCTTACTGTTTGGCTTTATGCTCAATTGGGGCAACAGGGATTTACTCGGCAAAAATATATTGGTGCTGATGTTTCGGAATTGGTACTTCAATGCCAATATGCTGTTGTTTTTTGCCGAATACATTTACTTTCGAAGTAAATCCGATAATACAAATTTACAGATGCCGTTATTCAGCCGAAGACACATTATTTTGCACATTTCCATTATACTGGGAGGGTTGATGCAACTGGCAGTTGTACCACATTTTAATCTTGAAAATAATATATGGGCTTCCGCAATGGTTATACTACCTTTTTTATTACTGAAAATATGGATTGACAGACCTGAAAAAATTAAAAATGCTATACCAAAATAAAAGAGCTGTTACCTTACATTTGGTAAGTTTGCTGACATTGACATTGTCAGTTTTTGTATTTTATATGATTTTCTCGGATTTGGACGATTTTTTTATAGAATACAGTTCCAAAGCATCGGGTATTGGTTGGATGATTTTTTTTCTTGTAGCAGGAAATTGCATGATGGCTTGTATGCTTTGGATGAGTGGACGATACATTTTACGAATTGAACGTATTGACGAAAAAAATATTCTCATTAAAACTTGGTCAATTATTGGTTTTCACAAGACTCGGAAATATCCTGCCACTGTTCTTAATACAAGCGTATTCAATAAAGGTGTGTCTAATTACTTAGGGGCACCTGTTGTTGTAGCTCCTTATTCCGTGTTAAAAACTTCCACAGGAAAAAAACTGATTTTAGATGAACAAGGAATTTTTTATACCAATTAAAGAGAAAATAATTTTCCATACTTTTTGTCATTTTTATATAAAGAAAATGAAAATAGAATAAAGTTTGATGGCAAAAATAGAAGAGTATTTATCAAGATTATTTAAGTAGGTAGATATGCTTACTAACTAAGTATAAAATTTTGGATTGAGATAAAAACGACGTTTCCAAAATTATGAAACTTGCGTTTTTTGATCCCTAGAATTAATGATGAATTTATTTTTTAATATCTTCATATCCTCACTCACTTTTCTGTCTAAAACTTTTGCATAATGTTGAGTAGTTCTGAGGTTTTTGTGTCCAAGCATTTTGCTTACGCTTTCGATAGGCACACCATTAGTTAATGTTACCGTTGTTGCAAATGTATGTCGAGCAATGTGAAAAGTTAGTTCTTTTTCAATTTCACATACTCCTGCTATTTCTTTTAGGTAAGCATTCATTTTTTGATTGGACAGGATAGGCAGGAGTTTATCTTCATTGATACACTGCGGATGATTTTCGTATTTATCGATTATCATTTGTGTAACTGGAAGGATTGGGATTTTAGAAGCACTTTCGGTTTTTTGTCTATGCGTGAATATCCATTTCTCACCATCAATACCGATGCTTATATGGGATTTTGTCAAGTTTTTAACATCAATGTATGCCAAACCTGTAAAGCAGCTAAAAAGGAAGATATCGCGAACTAATGAAAGTCTTTCTGTTTTGAAATCTTTTTCGATTATACTTTGAATTTCAGCTTCAGTAAGATAAACTCGTTCCACTTCTTTGACTTTTGATTTGTAGTTGGCAAAAGGATTTTTTTCTAACCAGTCATTGGCCAAACAAAGTTTGATTATTTTATTGAAGTTTTTAAGGTATTTGACAGCTGTATTATTAGCACAGTTTCTAACGCTTCGTAACCAAAATTCGTAATCGGTTATAAAGGCATGGTCAATTTTGGTAATATCTATATCGGAAATGTTGTATTTCCATTGCATAAACTCAATAGTATGTTTGAGTGAAGTAGTATAACGCTCTAATGTTCCTGGAGCGTATTCTTTTCCAACCAATTCTTTTATTTTGTTGTTGTGGTCTTGGAAGATAGGAACGAGCATGCGTTTGGTTTCTGATAAACCAAACAGTTCATTCTTTAAACTCTCAGAAGTAACTATAATATCTTTTTTGAAAAGTTTCTTCTCTGCTTCTAAAACTTGATTTTTTAGATAATCAAGATGACTATTGATTGTTCTAGCTTCTTCTGTTGTACCCTTAACTTTGTTACCTTCTGAGGACCATTTATCAGGATTGATATATTTGTTAGTGCTAAGCTCAAATCGTTTAGCATTAACTGTAACTCTGGTATAGATTGGACAAACTCCTAAATTGTTGGCTTTTGCTCTCTTGATGTAGAAGAGAATGGATACTGATGTGTTCATTGTTGGTGACCTTAAAGTTAGTATTAAATTTATTCGATTTAACAACTACACACAAGATGTACATTTTTTGAATATGCTATTGAACACCTTGTAGTAGCGGTGCTTTCGTTGCGAGGTGTCACTTAAAATTTAATTTATTAGTGACACCTTGAAAGACACCTAAACTTTGAGATTTAATGAATAATTTGGTACAGCCCTAAAAGAAAAAACCCGCTAAATCTTTGAATTTAGCGGGTTTTAGTACCGTTTGTATTTCTACTGGCGGAGAAAGAGGGATTCGAACCCCCGGACCTGTTACAGTCAACAGTTTTCAAGACTGCCGCAATCGACCACTCTGCCATTTCTCCAATAAGTCATGCATTGTTTTCTAATGCGGTTGCAAATATAACAACCTTTTTGGTTTTGCAAAAAGATTTTTAGTAAAAAAAGTAACTTATTTTAAATTATCTTTTAATGTGTTATAATTCTTTGAGTTACCTTATTAATAATTTACATATTCTGTTATTTCTAAACCATAGCCAATCATTCCGACACGTTTGGTTTGGGTGGTATTTGATACTAATCTAATTTTTGAGATGTCTAAATCGTGTAGAATTTGTGCTCCAATTCCAAAATCTTTATTGTCCATTTTGATTTGAGGTGCTTTCATGATACCATTTTCCTGGAGTGATTTTAGTTCGGTTAAGCGGTTTAGAAGCTCGAATGATTGTATTTCCTGATTGATAAAAATAATTGCTCCTTTGCCTTCGTTGGAAATCAAAGAGAACATATCGTCTAATTTTTTATCTACATCAGTGGTTAATGTTCCCAGTAAATCATTGTTTACCTGAGTCGAATTTATTCTGGTTAAGATTGCTTCGCCATTATTCCAACTTCCTTTTGTTAGCGCTATATGTACTTGTTTGTTTGTTGTTTGCTGGTAAGCTCTCAATCTAAATGTTCCAAAGCGTGTGTGGATTTCGAAATCTTCTTTTTTTACAATTAGACTGTCGTGTTGCATTCTGTATGCCACTAAATCTTCAATTGAAACTAGTTTCAGGTCAAACTTTTTGGCTACTTCGTACAGTTCAGGTAAACGCGCCATTGTTCCATCTTCATTCATGATTTCAACAATTACTCCTGCGGATTTGAATCCTGCTAAACGGGCAAAATCAATAGCTGCTTCGGTGTGACCAGTTCTTCTTAAAACACCACCTTGTTTTGCGGTTAATGGAAAAATATGTCCTGGACGTGCTAACTCGAAAGGTTTTGTTGATTCATCTACCAGTGCTAAAATGGTTTTAGCTCTGTCTGAAGCCGAAATTCCAGTTGTAACTCCATTTCCTTTTAGATCTACGGAAACTGTAAATGCTGTTTCCATATGGTCGGTATTGTTTGTTACCATTGAATGAAGTTCTAATTCTTTGCAACGTCTTTCGGTTAGTGGTGCGCAAATCAATCCACGTCCATGAGTTGCCATAAAGTTTATCATCTCGGGTGTAACTTTTTCGGCTGCAGCAAGAAAATCGCCTTCATTTTCTCTATCTTCATCATCAACAACTATTATGACTTTTCCTTGACGAATATCTTCGATAGCTTCTTCAATAGTGTTGAGTTTGATTTTTATATCATCCATTTTAGTTAATGAGTTTGTGTTTTAGCAGTTCATTTAGCGAAATTCTATTGTATATGTAAAAGATAAAATAGAATGGAAATGATGCAATTAGTTGTGTAAATAAATTTATGGGTAGTGTTGTTAGTTTGTGTTTGTAAATTGTTTTTAAAATCAATTGAGTTTTTATTAAACAATAAATAAATAGTATTGCTAATCCAATTAAGATATAAATGTTATTTGGTTGAAGTAGAATAACCGCAACCAACAACACGTTGCAGATTAATGTTATATTGCTGTAAATATTGTAGTCTTTGATTAAACCTGATAAATCTATTATCGGTTTTTTTTCTTCGACTTCAATTTTTTCAACTTTTTGAATTTGTTCAGTAACTATTGGGCTTGATGGTACTGAAGCGTTAGTTGAATAGTCTAAAGTTGTTTTTGAAGTTGGAGCTGCAAGTACTAAATCTTCTTCTTTTTTGCTAAATAATTTTTCAATCCATTCAATAAAAGGAAATAGATTTATAGACATAACGCCTTTATCATCGGTTGCTCTTTTGGTTAAAAATATAGCAAATGGAAGCAAGATGAGTGTTGCCATCCAACATCCTAAAAATGGAGTTATTCCGTTTTCTTGAGCAAGCTTTTTTCCAAAAGTATTTATGAAGTGGTAAATAATAAATATCAAAACCGCAAAAACAATTGGTAACCCTAAACCACCTTTTCTAATGATAGAACCAAGCGGCGCACCAATAAAAAACATTAGTATACAAGAAAAGGCAATGACAAATTTATCATACAAAGCAATCCAATGTCCGCTTATGTTTTTTGATTTATTTTCAAACTCATAAACTGAACTTTCTAATGAAAAATTTGTTCCATCAACATTTGCAGTAGCTACTTTATAAATTTGTTGTTTATCAGTATCTGAAAAATTAGATATGACTTTGTTGTTATTAATTAGATTTTTTGATTTTAAAGTGTCGCCATTGTAAACAAAGTTACTCGAGCCGTAGTTGGAATTTGAATATGCTGTTCTGTCGTTAATGTTTTCAACATACGATTTGATGTCTTTATTGTAATTTTTAGTTAAAGAATCAATAGTATAATTAAGTTCACCAACAGTTAGCATTGTGTTAGTGTTCGTGATTTCTTCGTCTTTTAAATCCGTATTATTGAATTTAGACAAGTCAATATTGATGATGTATTTTTTGAATTCGCTTTTTGCAAAAGGAATTTTATTTCGTTCTTCAAATTTTTTAGGAACAATATCTTCGTAATAATTTCCATTTTTTAAAACGAGTTTTAAAATATTTGATTCTTTACTACTAACAATTTCTCCTTTATCTGCTTTGATAATTGCATTTGTTCCAAATCCAGTATTAGTTTTTTTGTGAATGGTTACTTTATCTAAAAATCTGCCTTCGTCACCTGATTTTTTGTCAACTTTTATAGTATAATTTCCAACTTCTGAAAATTGTCCTTCGGCAATTGCCATTGCAGGTTTCACTTGAGCAATATTTCTTCTAAAATTGATGAATTTAAATTCCGCATATGGAATTACATTGTTTGCAAATAGAAAAGCGATGACACTTAAAATTCCTATGAACACAATCAAGCTGTTCATAGCTCTTTTTAGAGAAATCCCAGAGGATTTCATTGCTGCAAATTCGTAGTTTTCTGCTAAGCTACCAAACGTCATTATAGAAGCCAAAAGCACTGATAGCGGTAAAACTAAAGGCACAACTCTTGGAGTTGCAAAAAGTAAAAATTTGATAACCGAAACGAAGTCTAAATCTTTTCCGGCTAGTTCAGAAATAAACAACCAAACTGTTTGAAGAATAAATATGAAAAACAGTATGACAAATACCGTTGCAAAGGTAGAAATGAATAATTTTAGTAAGTACTTGTCAAGTATTTTCACTTGTATTAATCTAGTTTATTGATGTAGTAATTTGGATATTTACTAGATGCAAAGGTAAACTGATTTTTTGATAAGGGTTGATTTGTTTTAAAAGAATTAACAGTCAAAGTAGTTTTTGTTCCATTTTTACCAATTTCAATTACGTTGTAAATGGTTTTGGTTTGTGAATCTATTCCAAGAAGTATTTCTTTTCTTGCATCTCTAGAACTGTTAGGTACCAATTTTATGTACTGAATTTTTCTTCCTTTTACGTCTTGTAGAATGTCCCAATAATATTTAAAACCGCTATTGAAAAAAGTCAACATTTTTGATGGTGTAATAGCGTTTTCATCTTTTTCGTCAATACTTGAAATTGTAATTTCTTCGTCTTCAGGAACAATAGTGTAACTTTTTTTGCCATCATAAATTTTTGTAACTCCCATAAAATTTAAATAGTACATATCACCATTTAAAATTACATTTCCTTTACTTTCTTTATTGATGTTTTCTTTAGCATTGTATAGCGAATATTTAAAATCGATTACTATATTGTTATACGATTTAATTTTTGCCGTAACCTGATCTAATAAATCTTTCGCTTTTTTATCCTGCGCATTGATAGTAAATCCTACTATTAAAAATAATACAGTTGCTATCGCTTTTTTCATTTTAAATATTGTTTTGTTCATTGTTTAAAAATTGTTCTAACGAAGCCAAGTCAGTTATATTTACACTTCTAGCTTTGCTTCCTTCAAATGGACCAACAATTCCAGCTGCTTCTAATTGATCAATTAGTCTTCCAGCACGATTGTAACCCAGTTTCAATTTTCGTTGCAATAATGATGCCGAACCTTGTTGGGATGTAACAATTATTTCAGCAGCTTCTCTAAATAATGTATCTCTTTCTGAAATATCAATCTCTAATGAAGTGCTACTTCCTTCTTCGCCAATATATTCTGGAAGTAAATAGGCACTAGCATATGCTTTTTGCGAACCTATATAATCTACAATTCGCTCAACTTCTGGAGTATCAACAAAAGCACATTGTACTCGAACCAAATCGTTTCCATTAGTATATAATAAATCTCCACGACCAATTAATTGGTCAGCGCCTTGTGTATCAAGAATTGTTCTAGAATCTATTTTTGATGTTACTCTGAATGCAATTCTCGCTGGGAAATTTGCTTTGATAATACCAGTAATTACATTGACCGATGGTCTTTGAGTAGCAATAATTAAGTGAATTCCAATAGCACGAGCTAATTGAGCCAAACGAGCAATAGGTGTTTCAACTTCTTTTCCAGCAGTCATAATCAAATCGGCAAACTCGTCGACAACCAAAACTATGTAAGGTAAAAAACGATGTCCGTTTTCTGGATTTAGCTTCCTTGATTTGAACTTTTCGTTATATTCTTTAATGTTTCTAACCATTGCATCTTTCAACAAGTTGTAACGATTATCCATTTCAACACAAAGAGAATTTAACGTATTAATTACTTTGTTATTATCCGTAATAATAGCATCTTCAGTATCTGGTAGTTTAGCTAAATAATGACGTTCTATTTTATTGAATAATGTTAGTTCAACCTTTTTTGGATCAACCAAAACAAATTTTACTTCGGCTGGATGTTTTTTGTACAATAGAGAAGTTAAAACAGCATTCAAACCAACTGATTTTCCTTGACCTGTTGCTCCAGCCATCAAAAGGTGAGGCATTTTGGCTAAATCAACTACAAAAGTTTCATTTGAAATGGTTTTCCCTAAAGCAATCGGCAATTCCATTTCGGCTTCTTGAAATTTAGAGGCAGAAATTACAGTTCTCATTGGAACCATAGTTGGATTCTTATTTGGAACCTCAATACCAATAGTTCCTTTTCCAGGAATTGGTGCTATGATACGAATTCCTAATGCTGAAAGTGATAAAGCAATATCATCTTCTAGACTTTTAATTTTTGAAATACGAATTCCTGCTTCAGGAACAATTTCATATAACGTAACCGATGGTCCAACAGTTGCCTTAATTTGAGCAATTTCAATTTTGTAGTTTTTTAAAGTTTCTACAATACGATTTTTATTTTCCTCAAGCTCTTCTTGATTGATTGTTATTCCAACAGATTTATATTCTTTTAGTAAATCAATTGTTGGAAATTTATAATTTGACAATTCTAGTGTTGGATCAAATTCTCCAAAATCTGCAACAAGTTTTGCTGCCAAATTTTCTTCAACAATATCTTCTTCAGTAGCTTTTTCTATTACAAAATCATCAGAAGTTGATTCTATTATTTCTAATTCCTTAGAAGCAATTGGAGTAGAAGTTGTTTCTTTTATTGTTGGTTCTAAATTAATTTCGGATGCTTTTTCGATTGTTGGTTTTAAAGCTTCTTTATTTATTTCAAATTGAGAAGTTTTTAAAACGGGTTCTTCAATTTCTTCTTCGTCTTCTTTTACTGCAAATTCCTCAAGATTATAATCTGTAGAGTTATTTGGAGTTGAAATGCTTTTGAAATCTTCAGTTATGTCTTTTTTCTTTTTTTCAAAAAACGATTTAATAGAATCGGGAGAAACTTTTATTTTAAAAATTATGTAAATCAATAACCCAAATATCAATACTAGAATAGTTCCAGTTTTTCCAATATAATCTTGAAAAAACAAATTCATTTCATAGCCAATTGTACCACCAAGTTCTGGTAATGTTGTCGCAAAAAAACCAAAAGTTATCGAAAGTAGAATGATGGCGAACAAATCCCAAAACCAAGTATTTTTGAGTTTTTTAAGTGGTAAATCTAAAAGTAGAAATGCACCACTTAGGAAAAACAATTTAACAAAAACAAAAGAAGCTGCACCAAAACCTCTGTAGATAAAAAGATCTGCTAAATAAGCACCAAACTTACCAAGCCAATTTTTTACAGTGTCTTCTCTGTCCAATAAATCGCTAACTGCGCTTTGGTCTTCTTGTCCGTAAATGAAAAAGGAAACAAAGGAAACTAGAAGTGCAATTGAGAAAAGAATCAATAAAAAACCAAACAATACTTTGTACTGTTTTTTTCTTGCAACGTTTTTTTCAGGACTTTTTTTATCGGTTCCTTTTTTATCAGCTGTTGTTTCTTTTTTGGTTGTTTTTGCCATTTGTTATAGTATCGTAGCTATAAAAGTAAAAATTTAATCTAAAAATTACACAATTTTGGAACATATATCAATAAACCAACGGCAATTGAGGCAATTGCAGCAAATAAAACTGCTCCACCAGCAATATCTTTTATGAATCCTATTTTTTCGTGATACTCAGGATGAATAAAATCGCATATTTTTTCTACAGCAGTATTCATTCCTTCAATGGCTAAAACCAATCCGGTTGCCAATATCTGCATCATCCATTCTTCTCTTGAAATGTCAAAATAAAAACCAGCAATAATTAAAAGGATTGCTATTGAAAACTGAACCATTACACTATGCTCAGTAGTTATTAGTTTTCGTGCACCAATAATGGTATAGCGAACGCTTTTTAATCTTCCTGTAATGAATGAATTGTCTTTTTGAAATTCCATAATTTATAATTCTTTTAAAGCTGATTCATAATCAGGTTCATCAGCAATTTCAGGAACTTGTTCGGTATATTTTATAATTCCATTTTCATCAATTATGATAACTACTCTAGAATGTAAACCAGCAAAAGCACCATCAATAATTTCTAGACCATAACCTTTTCTAAAGTCATCTGATTTATAATCTGACAGCGTAATTACATTTTCTAAGCCTTCTGCGCCACAAAAACGTCTTTGAGCAAAGGGTAAATCTCTTGAAATACAAAGAACTTTAGTGTTTTCTAATTGACTTGCTTTTTCATTAAATTTTCTAACTGATGTAGCACAAGTACTTGTGTCTATACTTGGAAAAATATTTAAAACTAATCTACTTCCAGCAAAATCTTCTAAAGTAGCAACGGTTAAATCATTTTTTATTAGTGAAAAATTTGGTGCTTTTGTTCCAATTTTTGGTAAATCACCATTGGTATTAATAGGAATTCCTCCTAAAGCTATTGATGCCATTAAAAATTAAATTTTTTAGATTTCAAAAGTAGTAAAAATTAAATAATTTAGCACCAATATGGAAAACATCAAAGAACATTGGGAAACTGTTTTTTCTACAAAAAAGGAAAAAGAAGTTAGCTGGTATCAATCCAAACCAGAAACATCAATTAATTTTTTTATTAATAACGCTATCTCAAAAGAGGCTAATATTATTGATATTGGCGGTGGCGATAGTTATTTGATTGATAATTTGTTGGATTTAGGATATACCAATTTGTATTTATTGGATATATCTTCAAATGCAATTGAAAAAATCAAAAAAAGACTTGGTGAAAAAGCAGCACATGTAAACTTTATAGTTTCTAATATTTTAGATTTTGAGTCAGAAGTTAAATTTGATGTTTGGCACGACAGAGCTTCATTTCACTTTTTAACCAAGCCTGAAGATATTCAAAAATATAGAAGTATACTTAATAATTTGACTAATAAAAAAGCTCATTTTTTCCTGGGAACTTTTTCTGAAAATGGTCCAAAAAAATGTAGCGGATTAGATATTAGTCAGTATACCACTGAATCATTAAATGAAGTATTTAAAGATGAATTTCTGATAAAAAACAGCTTCACCCAAAATCACAAAACACCATTTGATACCGAACAGAATTTTGTTTTTTGCGACTTTATAAAAAAATAAATTATCTATAAATGTTTTTGAAAGCCAACTTGTCTCGAGTTGGCTTTTTTTATTAAAAATTTCAGTTTATGTTTTTGTAAATGTTTGATTTTTAGTTCATTTATTTTATATTTGATAGTGTTTTAAAGCTTACTATTATGAAAAGTATTTTTGGATTATTTATCATGTTTTTCCTGTTGTTATGCTCTTGTAAAAAAGAAGCAACAGACGAAAAAATTGCAATTGGAAAAAGTAGATTCAGTTGTGCGCCACAAACTATTGATGCAAAATGGTTTGAATCTGATAATAAAGCACCACTTTTTGAAGGCTTAGATGTTGTTAATTATCCTATAAGCACTAATAATCCAGAAGTTCAAAAGTACTTCAATCAAGGGTTGGCTTTTGCTTATGGATTTAATCATGCCGAAGCAGCTCGTTCTTTTTATTATGCTACAAAATTAGATTCATTATGCGCAATGAATTTTTGGGGTTATGCATATGTATTAGGTCCAAATTACAATGCTGGAATGGAACCAGATAATTATGAAAGAGCATACAAAGCTATTCAGCAAGCTATAAAACTAAGTGATAATGCTACCGATAAAGAAAAAGGACTCATAAATGCTTTATCAAAACGATATGTTGAAAAACCAATTGATGACAGAAGTGCTTTGGATATTGCTTATTCAGAAGCTATGAAAAAGTTAGCTATGCAATATCCTGATGATAGTGAAATTAATACTTTGTATGTAGAGTCAATTATGAATTTGCATCCCTGGGATTTGTATGATAAGAAAGGTTTACCTAAACAATGGACACCAGAAATTGAATTGCTTTTAATTAAAATATTAAAAAAAGACCCAAAACATGTTGGTGCAAATCATTTTTACATTCATGCAGTTGAATCTTCAAATACTCCAGAAAGAGGAAATCAAAGCGCAAAACTATTTTATGAAGGTTTAGCAGATAATTTAGGGCATATAGTTCATATGCCTTCGCATATTTATATAAGAACGGGTGAATACCATAAAGGTACTTTAACAAATATCAAGGCTGCAAAAAAAGACAGCACTTATGTAACAATGTGTCATGCACAAGGTGCTTATCCTTTGGCATATTATCCACATAATTATCATTTTTTAGCTGCTTGTGCTACTTTAGAAGGAAATTATAAATGGGCTAGAATAGGAGCAAATGAAACTTCTAATCATGTACATCCTAAAACAATGATTGAACCTGGATGGTCTACTTTACAACATTACTATGTAATTCCATATTATGTTGCAGTTAAGTTTGGTAAATGGGATGATATCTTAGATATGAAGTTAATATCAGACACTCTAAAATACCCAAATGCAATTTCTCATTATGCTAAAGGAATGGCTTATTTAGGAAAAAAAGATTTAAAAAAGGCTAAATTAGAGTTATCCAAATTAGAAAAAATAGCCAATGATGATTCTATGAAAAAAATGACTATCTGGCAAATTAATTCAATGTACGATTTGATTCAAGTTTCCTTTAAAGTTTTAAAAGGAGAGATTTTAGCTTCTGAAGGAAAGTATGATGAAAGCATAGCTGAACTCAAGGCAGCAGTTGTTGTTGAAGATGCATTAAATTATAATGAACCACCAGATTGGTTCTTCTCTGTACGACATAATCTTGGTGCGGTTCAAATAGAAGCAGGAAAATATAATGATGCAATAAAAACATTTGAGCAAGATTTGAAAGTATTAAAAAATAACGGTTGGGCACAACATGGTTTAAGATTAGCCTATGAAAAACTAAACAATAAAGACAAGGTAAAAGAAGTTGATGACTTGCTTGCAAAAAGTTGGGCAACATCTGATATAAAAATTACTTCTTCAAGAATTAAATAAAAAAAGCCAACTCATTTGAGTTGGCTTTTTTTATAGAAATATATTTTTTAAACATGCAAAGCTCTATTTTCCGTAGCAGCTAAGGCAGCTTCTTTAATTGCTTCAGCATAAGTTGGATGCGCATGTGACATTCTCGAAATATCTTCAGCACTTGCTCTGAATTCCATAGCAGTTACAGCTTCGGCTATTAAGTCAGCACAACGAGCACCAATCATGTGAATTCCCAGTACTTCATCGGTTTTAGCGTCAGCTAAAATCTTAACAAATCCATCAGTATCACCACCAGCACGAGCTCTTCCTAAAGCTTTGAAAGGGAAACTTCCCGCTTTATAGTTCACTCCAGCTTCTTTTAATTGCTCTTCTGTTTTACCAACAGCAGCAACTTCTGGCCAGGTATAAACAACACCAGGAATTAAATTATAATCGATATGTGGTTTTTGACCAGCTAGAATTTCAGCTACCAAAACACCTTCTTCTTCTGCTTTGTGTGCTAACATGGCACCACGAACTACGTCACCAATAGCATATATATTTGGAACATTAGTTTGTAAATGGTCGTTTACTTCAACCATTCCGCGCTCTGTTACTTTAACTCCTGCTTTATCTGCGTTTAATCCATCAGTGTAAGGACGACGGCCAACAGATACTAAAGCATAATCTCCTTCAAGTGTTATTACTTCACCTTTTGCGTTTTCGGCTTTTACAGTAACGGTTTTTCCTTTTCTATCTACCGATTGTACTTTGTGAGAAACATAGAATTTCATGCCTTGTTTCTTAAGTACTTTGGTTAATTCTTTTGATAATGAACTATCCATTCCAGGGATAATTCTATCCATAAATTCTACAACAGAAACTTCAGCACCAAGACGCAGATAAACTTGTCCTAGCTCAATTCCAATTACACCACCGCCAATAATTACCAAATGTTTTGGAACTTCTGGCAATTTTAACGCTTCTGTTGAAGTAATGATTCTTTCTTTGTCTAATTTGATGAAAGGCAAATTAGATGGTTTAGAACCTGTTGCAATGATGATATATTTACTTTCAATGGTTTCTGATGAACCATCATTCTTGGTTACTTTTACGTGAGTTGCATCTTCAAAAGAACCTATACCTTCAAATACAGTAACTTTATTTTTATCCATCAAAAATTTTACACCACCTGATGTCTGGTCAACTACTGCTTGTTTGCGAGCAACCATCTTTTCTAAGTTCACTTTTACATCGCCTTTAACTTCAATTCCGTGGTCAGCAAAATGTTGTAATTCTTCATAATGGTGAGATGATGCAAGCATAGCTTTTGAAGGTATGCAACCCACATTTAAGCAGGTTCCACCAAGTGTAGAATATTTTTCAATGATAGCGGTTTTGAAACCAAGTTGTGCACAACGAATAGCTGAAACATATCCGCCTGGACCAGAACCTATAATAGTAACATCAAATTGACTCATTTTATATATATTATTTTGTGTTATTTTAAAATCGGATACAAAAGTACATATTTTTAAGTATAAGATTTAATCTTCTAATCGGTAAATTTCCATGATGTCTTGAAGTGCTTTTTCAAAGTCAAATTTCAAATCAATAAGCTTACCTGTTTTGATGTCAAAAACCCATCCGTGTATCTTCATTCCTCGTTTGCGCATAGCTCTTTGAACTGATGCCATTTTTACCACATTGATAGCTTGCTCTTTTACATTTAACTCAACCAATCTGTCATAACGTTTATGTTGGTCTTCAATGGCGTTTAATTCATTTTTGTGTGCTCTATAAACATCACGAATGTTGCGCAACCAAGGATTTAAAATCCCTAAATCTTTAGCTTCCATGGCTGCTTTTACACCACCACAAGAGTAATGTCCGCAGATGACAACATGGTTCACTTCAAGATGCGCCACGGCATAATTAATAACGCTTTGTGCATTCAGGTCGATAGCATTTACGATATTAGCAACGTTTCTGTGTACAAACAATTCACCTGGTTGTAAACCCATGATGTCTTCGGCTGTAACTCTAGAATCAGAACAACCTATGTACAAAACATCAGGTTTTTGTCCTTTGTTTAAATCTACAAAATAATCTGGATTGTCTTTTGTTTTACCGGCAATCCATTTTTCGTTGTTTTCAAAAATTTTATTTAAATCCATCCGTGTGTTGTTTTTTAGTTTTTATGGAATTTTTACATCTGTACGTCATTTCTAATCTCAAATCCTTTAGGAATGTCTTCTTCTTTTTCTCCTAGATTTTGTCTTAAATCGATTTCTATTCCTCTGGAAATTGCCGATATTGGTACGTCGTTGGCTGAGCCTTCAAACGGGTTTTCGCCAACTCTTCCAATACGGTTCATGGTGAAAAACACCCACATTACTACTACCGAAAACGGTACCGAAAGCCATGTTATCCAGTTAGGACAGTGACCTGTTTTGGCTGCTATTTTGGTTGCAATCTCACCAAACTGCGATGCCATAGCCAATGGTAATATCAATAGAAATATCCAGGTGAAATAGTGCATTATCGATGCAAACTGTCTTGGATAGGGAAAGTTCTTAATTCGTTCTGATTTTCCTTGATGGGTAAAGAGTTCTTCGAGTACATTTTCTAATTCTAAAAATGAAAATTCCCAAATCAATCCTTTTTCTTTTAAGGTTCTTAAATGGTTGGATTGTAGGTATAAAATAGCCGTTTGCTTGTTTGTTTTTGATGCTATATAGTTCATTTCTTCTTTTGAAAGATACTGACTTATGGTAGTTTCAAAGTTTTCTTTAAACTCAGGAACGTATATCATATTAGCCCATTCTTTATTGGTCTTCTCATTCATTACATATTCCCAAGTGCGAGGTTGGCGCATTGCATAACGCAAAGCAGTAAGCCAGGCAATGTGTCGGTGGATAATTGTTTTTCGTTCCTGATGTAATTCTTCTTCCGATAAAGGATTTTTAGCATGGTCATTATTGATGAAATCCTGAGTCATCATTCCTAATGTTCTGGAGCTGTTTACGATGGCACCCCAAATTTGTCTTGCTTCCCATATTCTTCCATAGGCAGAATTGCTCTGAAAACCTATTATAAAAGCAACAGCTGTACCTATTAAAGCTATAGGCGTAAATGGAAATTGTATGATTTGATCACTATAAATAAACAGCAATACTTCTGCAATGGCAATGATAATGAACAAATACGTTTCAAATCGTGTCCATAGCATCATCTCTTTAAACGGGAATACTTTTCTAGTGTACATTGTTATGGGTTGGCTCTATGGTTAAAGTTTTAAAAATAATAAAAATATCTTTCTTTTAGTTAAAATAAATTAATAGCTATAAACTAAAAGCAGCCGTGTTCTTTACTTCTCCAATCATGAACGTGCTATGTGTGCTACCTATATGTTGAAGTGTCGTTAGCTTGGTAACCATAAACTCTCTATAGGCTTCCATATCCTTTACATAAATCTTTAGAATATAGTCGTAATCGCCGCTTACATGAAAACATTCCAGCACTTCTTCGAGCTTAACCACTTGCTGTTCAAACTTGGTTAAAAACTCTTTGGTGTGTTGCACCAGCTTGATATGACAAAATACCATAAAACTCTTGTCAATCTTTGTGCGGTCTAATTGTGCAATATAATTGGCAATAACGCCATCGCGTTCCAGCTTTTTAATGCGTTCGTAAACGGCAGTAACCGATAAGTTCAGTTTAGACGATAGCTCTTTATTGGTTTTTTTGCTGTCCTCTTGCAGCAAATTCAGTAGTTTTTTATCAATAGCATCCATAGATAGTGTGGCTTTAATCTTTTCGGTTTTTTTGAGTTTTAAAGAGTATTTTTAGAATAAAAATCTATAATAAATGATATTATTAGTTTAATATTCTAAATTTTTTCAAATGTATTGAAAATATGTTTATAAAGTATCAATTTTGGGTACCAATAAATCTAAAACCACACTTATAATGAGCACTTTTAATCCTGCTGATAAAATTCAAGACTTGCAATACTTTGGAGAGTTTGGAGGCGTAAACCCATCCATATCCGATAGTTCAACTTATACCTTTCTTTCGGCTAAGACCATGTTTGACACTTTTGAAGGCAACGCCGAAGGTTGCTACCTTTATTCGCGCCATTCTTCGCCGTCTAATTTATATCTTGGTCAGGCATTGGCTGCTATGGAAGGCACCGAAGCTGCTAATGTTGCCGCATCTGGAATGGGTGCCATCACGCCAGTATTAATGCAATTGTGTAGCGCTGGCGATGAAATCGTATCGAGTAGAACAATTTATGGCGGAACCTACGCCTTTATGAAGAATATGTTGCCAAAGTGGAACATCAAAACCAACTTTGTAGATATTACTAAATTAGATAGTGTTGAAGCTGCAATTACACATAATACTAAAGTGCTTTATTGTGAAACCGTGAGCAATCCGCTATTGGAAGTTGCCGATATTGCTGCACTTTCTAAAATAGCCAAGAAGTACAACATCAAGTTGGTGGTTGATAATACGTTTTCACCACTTTCGGTTACGCCAGCTCAATTGGGTGCAGATGTTGTAATTCACAGCTTGACTAAGTTTATCAATGGAAGCAGCGACACTGTTGGTGGTGTAGTTTGTGCTTCGCAATCGTTTATAGATGATTTAAAAAATGTCAATAACGGCGCCAGCATGTTGCTGGGTCCAACAATGGACAGTTACCGCTCTGCGAGTATCCTAAAAAACCTTCGCACGCTGCATATCCGTATGAAACAGCACAGCCACAACGCTATGTATTTGGCCAATGCTTTTGAAAAAGATGGACTAAAAGTAGTATATCCTGGTTTAAAAAGCCATCCTAGTCACGAAGTATATAGCGCTATGATTAACAAAGAATATGGCTTTGGTGGTATGATGACCGTTGATGTTGGAACCTTAGATAAAGCTAACGCTTTGATGGAGTTGATGCAAAACCGAAACCTGGGTTATCTTGCTGTAAGTTTAGGATTTTATAAAACCTTGTTCAGCGCACCAGGAACTTCTACATCGTCCGAAATTCCTTTGTTGGAACAAAAGGAAATGGGTTTGACTGATGGTTTAATCCGTTTTTCTATAGGGTTGGATAACGACATAGAACGCACGTATCAAATGATGAAACAGTGCATGAAGGAACTGAATATCTTGTAGTCTTTTTTATTTTTAATAGTTGAAATCCGCAGGTTTAGTCATGGCTTGCGGGTTTTTTTATGCTTGTAAAACTGATGTTTACATCTTACTCAAAAGCATCAAAACCGAGAACAACAGCAACCCTAAAAAGGCCAAACTAGAAGCTAAAATAGAGTTTTTGATATACGCATCGGGATAGTTGTTTGCTTTTAATAATTGGTTGGTGTGATAGGCTTTTAAGATGACCAACAGTATCAGTAACCAGAAATAAAGCGATAACAAAGTAAGCATTGGCAGTAAACCCGATTGTGCCAGAAATAAAAACCCAACTACCAAAACTATCATGATGATAAACGTATATTTTCTTTGCGGTGCAAAAAGGTCTATCAGTCCTGCTTTCTGCTCATGATTGAGGAGTTTCATGTTTTTTTCTCCCATTTGTCGGGCGATAAACATCATCACAAAAAAGCCGATTATATAAAAAATAACAGGATTCATAAGCAGTACTTTAAAAGGTAAAAATAAAGGTTTATTCTAAATTATCCCAACCCGAAGTATCTTCTTTTTTGATTTGAAGAATGGTATACAGTATAAGCAATCCTGCAAAGGTTAATGAGGAAGTCATTACATCCAAACCTTTATTGAGGTTGGTAAAAAACATCAAGGTGCTGCTAAGCGCTAAACCATAGAAAGCCCACTTCTTCCAAAACCAAAGTCCGATAGCAAAACCAAGGCTAAATATGCTTAAAATGGCACCAATTATCAACTCTTCTTTAGTAATATCAATGCCTTGTGGTTTAAAAAAACTTGGGTCAACAATAAAGCTTACTACCGAGTTTAGTGCATTTGCAACCATCATCAAGATTAACCATGCGGTTAAACAGCCGTGTCTTTGTTTAGGTGAAGTATTATTATCCATAGTTGGTGTTTTTTTAAGGAATGCAAAGCTACATCATTTTTTTGGTTTGTTGTTTTATAAGCCCCAGAAACAATCCATCACCTTCCCTTTGCAGACAGCGGCGTTTCGTTTGCAGACACCAGCGTTCCTTTTGCAGAGTCCAGCGCTCCATTTGCAGACACCAGCGTTCCTTTTGCAGAGTCCAGCGTTCCTTTTGCAGAGTCCGGCGCTCCTTTTGCAGAGTCCAGCGTTCCATTTACAGAGTCCAGCGTTCCATTTGCAGAGTCCAGCGTTCCATTTGCAGAGTCCGGCGCTCCTTTTGCAGAGTCCAGCGTTCCTTTTGCAGAGTCCGGCGCTCCTTTTGCAGAGTCCGGAGACGCGTTTGCAGACACACCGATACCATTTGCAGACTCCCGAGATACGTTTGCAGAACGCTCCCTTACCATTCCAAAAAAACAATATTAAAAAATCTTCTAAACTTCTAAATTTTTAACCTCATAACCTCTCTTCGTCATTGCGAGGCACGAAGCAATCTCTTCAACAACTAAACACTGACCACTAAAAATACGGACACTCCGTAAAACCCACTTACACCTTTTTTCTAACTTTGATGAAATTAGGGGGAAATCCCCCTTTTTTATAAAATGGAATTGATTAGATTTGGGAAATAAATAATGTCTGACGTTTGTCATACATATACACAAGTTATGCACAATGCCACTAAACCATTTGTAATATGAGAAACATTTTAATACTGATTTTATCTATTTCGTTAAGTTCATGTGCGCAATCAAAAATTGAAATTCCATCTAATTATAAAGAAATAGAAATTCCTAAAGAGAATAGTGCTGAATTTAGAAAACTCAACTATTCAGAAGATATATCAATTAAACTAACAGGAAGCAAAATTGAGACTTTTCCAACTCCTAGAAGAGTAGATTCAAAATTGAAATTTAAAAATGGATACTTAATTGGCTCTGATAATGGTGAATGGGGTGGAAAATTAATTTATAAAATTGGCGAAAAAGAAATTCAAATCAAGGAAGGAAATATCGTTTCCCTTTTTGAACTTGAAGGAAAAATATATTTCTTAGAAGGTTTGGCTCATGGCGTTACTAACTATGGAGAAATATATGAAGTTGAATATTCAAGAGATGTTTTTACATATAAAAAAGTCTTAGAACTTCCTGATAATCCGGAAACATTTCAAGTTTTTGAGAATAAAATATATATTGCCACTTTTGAGAATTTTGTAATAATAAATAATTGGAAAGTTGAAAAAGAAATTAAAGGTTTTTGGGATAGTCTTTACCCAAATTCACTCATAATTGAAAATGACAATCATATTTTTATAGGAATCAGAGGCGGAATAGTAGAACTACTTCCTAAAGATGAAATTATAAAACTCTATGTAAAGACAGATTAAGCACTGTGCATAACAGCGGTTTCGCGCAATAGCTCGTTAGCATTGCGCCGGAATCCCAACGGATTCCTGAAACCTTGTCTTCCGCATACTATTTTTTCTTAACTTGCCGCTACTGACGCGAAGCCGCGGAACGTTACCAGCAATTCTTAAACTCTCGTTTTCAAATGAAATACATCTTTATTATTCCAACATTAATATTTGTTGTGTCGTGTAAAAATGCCGAACCGAAAATTGAACCGAAAGAACTAATCGGAAGTTGGAAAATGCGAGATGTTATAGATCAAACTGGACAAAATGCAACAGAAAAGACAACTTTTTATAAAGACAGTGTAGTCGTTGAAATGTTTGCAAATAAAAAGTTAGCTCAAAGATTTAGTACTCAGTATAAATTTGATACTGTCAAAAATGTTATTCATTATGAGTTCGAAAAACAAAAATTGAATCTGAAAATTCTAAAGCTTACGAAATCTGAAATGGAAGTTCAATCACCGACAGAGAAAAAACCAATAAGACTTATACGCGCCGAATAAAAGAACTGCTTATAACAACGGTAACTGTTGCACAACAACCAATTTCAACAAATAATTTTAAAAAAAAGTAGAAAACAACCTCTTTTATCCCGAAGTTTCGGGATTATTAAAGATGGTTGTTTTTTTGTGTTGTTTTGATAAACCTGACAGGTTTTTAAAACCTGTCGGGTTTGGTTTTTATTAGTGTTATGGGATGCTTCGTGCCTCAGCATGACAAGGTTGGTGATTGTTTTGTGTTTGTATTACACTATCAATAAAAGTTATTTCTTAAATTTGAAAAAACACACTTAAAAACACACCATGAAACTAAAATTAGCCCTATTTTTTCTACTACCATTTTCAACTCTAGTAGCACAAACGGATACCCGTATCTATGATATTATCAATGCCGTTTCGGCGCAACGCATAGAAAAAGACATCAGAACACTGGCCGATTTTGGTACCCGAAATACGTTTAGCGATACGCTTTCCAACACCAGAGGAATAGGAGCAGCACGCCGATTTATTAAAAGTGAGTTTGATAAAATTAGCAAAGACTGCAAGAACTGTTTGGAGGTATTTTATCAAAAGGATTTGGTAACTCCCAAAGATGGGAATCGCATTCCAAAAGAAGCCTATGTGGTCAATGTAGTTGCTATACAAAAAGGTACAAAATACCCTAACCGATACATCATCATGAGTGGCGATATAGACAGCCGCAACTCGGATACAATGGATTACACTACCGATGCGCCTGGTGCTAATGACAACGCTTCGGGTATGGCAGGAACGATGGAAGCCGCCAGAGTGCTGAGCAAGTACCAATTTGAAAACAGTATCATCTATTTAGGATTATCAGGAGAAGAGCAAGGCTTGTTTGGCGGAAAAGGATTTGCAGAATACGCCAAAGCCAAAGGAATGGAGATTATAGCCGTGTTAAACAACGACATGATAGGCAATATTGAAGGTGTAGATGGTGTGATTGACAACCGCACGTTCCGAATATTTTCAGAACCAACACCAGTTACCGAAACTGATAAAGAGCGAAATGCACGCCGTTTTTATGGTGGAGAAGTAGATGGAATTTCACGTCAACTGGCGCGTTATATTCATAAAACCACGCAAACTTACATGCCCGAAATGAACCCAATGATGGTCTATCGTTTAGACCGTTTTGGTCGTGGTGGTCATCATCGTCCGTTTAATGATTTGGGTTATGCGGGTGTTCGCATTATGGAAGCGCATGAAAACTACAACCGTCAGCATCAAAATACCAGAGTAGAAAACGGCATCAAATACGGTGACGTTATCGAAGGGGTAAATTTTGAATATGCCAAAAAGCTTACAGCGGTTAATGCTATCAATTTGGCTAGTTTAGGATGGTCGCCACCAAGTCCAAAAAAAGTAGCAATTGGTGGCGTAGTAGCACCAAGTACAGTTTTAAAATGGGATACCATTGACGATAAACAAATAGCAGGATACAAAATCTATTGGCGATTAACTACTTCTCCTCAATGGGAAAACAGTCGTTTTGTAGGTGATGTTTCCACTTTTACACTGGATGGTATTGTGATAGATAACTACTATTTTGGAGTAGCAACAGTTTATAAAAATGGTTTTGAAAGCATGGTGGTATTTCCATCATCAGTGCTCAGAGAATAGCGTTTACCTAAATAAAGACATAAAAAAATCCCGAACATTCGGGATTTTTTGTTTTATACATTCAGTTTACTGTTCTTATAACTAAAGCCAAAGTAAATCAGCAATCCAATTAAAAGCCAACAAGTAAAGTATATCCAATTCCAAACACTTAGCTCTGCCATCATATACAAACAGCTAACAAGCCCTAATAATGGTATTAACGACAGGTTGTCTTTCCACGACCAATACACAAAATAGAGTAGAGAAATCAAGAATATCCACATTGGAATTTTGTGTTTGAACAAAGCAAAACCACTTTCATATTTTATGCTTTCATCTACTGGTAATTGGTCAACTACGTTTTTATACATATCGGCATCGTTATGAAAGAAATCAAGAACTTCTTCTAAATCGCTGCTTTTGTAATCGTTAACATTGTTTTGCAGATAATCGTGAACGGTAGCGGTTTGTTCTTTGGTTAGTGCGGTAACTATCGTTGTTGGGTCGTTTATTTGTTTTTCGTTAGTAATAAACGCCATGGTTTGCTCATTTTTGCTGGTAAAAGCAAAGGCTAATCCCAAAATAATTAACAAAGGAAAAATATATTTAGCATTGAAATAAGGCGTTTTAAACTTACCACGAGGTATATCTTTCTTATTTTGAAGCACCAAAACTCCAGCACAAACCAGTACGAAAGCAAACAAGGTACCGATACTACAAAGGTCGGTAACCATAGTTAAATTCATAAACAAAGCAGGAACAGCTACCACAAATCCTGTTACAATAGTGGCATAAGAAGGCGTTTTGTATTTTGGATGTACTTTGGAAAATTTCTTTGGTAACAAACCATCACGGCTCATACTCATCCAGATACGTGGTTGTCCCATTTGGAAAACCAAAAGCACACTTGCCATAGCTACCACAGCACTCACGGCTATGATTCCCGACATCCATTTTAAATCCAGTTTATCAAATACAAACGCAAGCGGATCACCTACGTTCAAATCCGAATAATTCACCATTCCAGTTAATACTAAGGCAATAGCAATGTATAAAATGGTACAGATAATAATTGCCCACATCATACCTTTTGGTAAATCGCGTTGTGGGTTTTTGCATTCTTCTGCAGTGGTAGAAATAGCATCAAAACCAATATAAGCAAAGAACACAGCCGAAACTCCTTTTAAAACACCTGTAACGCCATTAGGTGCAAACGGATGCCAGTTAGCAGTATCAACATAGAAAATACCCACAGCAATTACTAAAAGAATGATACAAAGCTTTACGACAACCATTAAATTGCTTGCATTTCTTGATTCTTTCATTCCTCTATATACCAACCAAGTGATAAGAATAATAATCAGTAGCGCTGGAAAATCAGCCACAAAATGAAAGGAACCAATAGTAGGAGCAGTGGTCCAAGCAGTGTAAGCTGCCTGAAGTTGTTCAGGTAAATTTTCAAAAGATTTTCCTCCTTGCATAAAAGCAGTTGCATCGCTAAAACCATTAGAAGCGGTCAAGTAATCCATTTGTGCCCATTGTGGCATGTATATTCCGCCGCTTTCGAGCAAGCCAGTAAAATAATCGCTCCAGGAAATGGCCACAGTAATATTCCCGATAGCGTATTCCATGATTAAAGCCCAACCTATTATCCAAGCAATCAATTCGCCAAAGGCAACATACGAATAGGTGTAAGCACTACCAGAAACAGGTACCATTGAAGCAAACTCAGCATAGGCAAAGGCTGCAAATCCACAGGCAACTGCTGTGAAAAGAAACAAGAAAATAACTGCTGGTCCACCATCGGCACTTGCTTTACCTATCGTACTGAAGATACCAGCACCAATGATAGCAGCAATTCCAAATGCGGCTAAGTCTTTTGCAGTTAAATGTTTTCCTAATGCGGTGTGACCATCAGATTCGTTTTTGGCCACTTGATTTAATATGTCTTGTACAGATTTTTTTCGGAAAAGATTAGAAAATCCCATTGATAGTTTTGGTTTTGGTTTAAAAAACAAATATAACCAAATCTTATTATTTCAAGTAGTTGTCAAGTATTTTGTTCTTACTGAAAATTCAGTACCATTTAAAAAATAGCCGTTTGTTATAAAACAATAAATAAATATGATTGTTGTCATTTTTATAAGCTTTTTTTAGCAGTACTTTTGCACCTGAAAAAAAATAACATTTTAAACCATTCACATTATGTCATTAGTTGGAAAAAAATTCCCAAACATTACAGTAGATGCAATCTCTTTTATGGGAGATAATTTAAGAATCAACGTGCTTGAAGAAGCTACAAAAAACAACAAAAAAGTAATTTTATTTTGGTATCCAAAAGACTTTACTTTCGTTTGTCCAACAGAATTACATGCTTTTCAAACAGCTTTACAAGATTTCGAAAACAGAAATACAATGGTAATTGGTGCTTCATGTGATACTAACGAAGTACATTTTGCTTGGTTAAATACACCAAAAAATCAAGGTGGAATCGAAGGAGTAACTTATCCAATCCTTGCTGATACTACTAGAAATTTATCAGCCGCTTTAGATATCCTTGATGCAGAATGGGTTTATGACCAAGAATTAAACGACGAAATCCTTGAAGGTTCTAACGTTACTTTCCGTGCAACGTATTTGATTGACGAAACTGGAAAAATATTCCACGAAAGCGTAAACGACATGCCATTAGGTAGAAACGTTAACGAATATTTACGTTTAATCGATGCTTACACTCACGTTCAAACTAAAGGTGAAGTATGTCCTGCAAACTGGGAAGAAGGAAAAGAAGCAATGAATGCAGACAGAAACAGTACTGCTGCTTATTTAAGCCAAAACTAATTAAACCATGTTTACAGAAATCGAACAAGATAACTTAGCCGATGTTGTTGCTAACAACGATACTGTTGTAGTGCAATATTCAGCAAGTTGGTGTGGAAACTGTCGTATTATGAAACCTAAATTCAAAATGTTGGCTTCTCAAAACGATAATGTTCCGTTTGTTATGGTTGATGCTGAGCAGTTTCCTGAATCAAGAAAATTAGCAAAAGTGGATAATTTGCCAACCTTTGCTACTTTCAAAAAAGGTGTTTTAGTAAACCAGACACAAACTAATAAATTGGAAGTTTTAACCGAATTAGTTAATGAAGTAGTTTAAGGTTAACTCTTAAACTTATAACCTTTTAAACTCATAAACTCATTTTATGAAATTACCAGTTATAAAACAACTAACTCAATTTATTGAGGAAAACGACCAAGATTACGTTGTAGAAGCCATTGAAGTGTTAGAAAACCTCACTGAAATTCCTTCACTGAAAGACGAAGAACTCGATGTGATTGCCGAATTGATTTCTAACATGTACGGTGCTTTAGAAGTGCATAAAATGGTTAAACAAGGCAAAGACAAAAAAGAAGCCTTGAACGATTTTATGAAACGAGTACTTGGTTCAATAGATAAATAAAAAATGTCCCGAAATTCGGGACATTTTTTTTATTGTGCTTTAAATAGTGGTTTGTAGTTTTCCCAATGTCCATATATCAAAAACAAATTGCCCAAGAAAATTGCAATAGCAAATAGTAATGTTTCTGGTGTCAAGAAATAATTGATTAACAAAATGTTTATGGTAACAGGAAAAATAACAACATTAGCTAACGTAGTGTATCTTCCCATCAGGAACGATAATCCACATAATAATTCAATCGCTTTTTCTAACGGAATAATATAAGATGATACAGCTAATCCAGCGTGAAAGGCTTTAAAACTATCGGTTGAAGCTGTTTGAGGATCTAGTTTCAAAAAGAAACTCATGGAAGTGTAAATAAAAGTAAGACCTAACAATACTCTAACAATAATGGTTGCGATTTTCATGGTTTTGTGGTTTTATTGATTGACTATCAAATTTAATAAAAAAAACGCCAATACGGTAAGATATTGGCGTTTAATTTATTGAGAAACAGCTTATTTATTGCTTTTTTAAATAAACTTTGTAAACAATAAATCCTAAAACTCCCAGTAATACTATCGACCACAACTGCGCAATAAAAGCCAGTATGCCTTCAAGTATATACCAACCTGTTTTTAAACTTTCCAACAACTGCAAACCAATATTTGGTCTATAGGCATCTGCGTTTTTGTCATTAGCAAACAGTTCGTGCTTGGTGGTTTCTCTTTGATACAAGTAAAGTGTAACGGTGCTAAAATTAACTTGGTCTTCCAAACTCAAAGTGTTTAAAAGTTGACTATCGCTATCAGTTTCTTTATCCAAAACCTTATCTTCTGCATCAACTATCTGATTCAGTTTTTTTCCTTTGCTGTCAATGCCTTTTTCCAATCGAGCTTGACTTTTCTGCAAGCGTTTTTGTGCCAGTTTATTCGAAAGCATTTGTATCGAAACATCGTCAGCTTTAATCAATCGGTTATCCAGAAAATCAATTTCTTTCACCATCGATTTCAAAACCGTATCCATAGCAGTATTTGGAACTCTGAAAGTTATCGAGTTATCAACCGTATATTTCGTGGTTTCCAAAATACTATCCTGACTAATCTTAGTTTCGGTCTTTTGATTAATATTACTTTTCAGGTCGGTAAAAGTTACAAAACCACCATGCTTGGCAATAATGCTTTCAATGACATAGGTTGATTGTGCTACGTTTTTTACTTTAAATTTAATATCGGCAGTTCTAACAAATTTCCGATTAGAATCTTTCGGTTCAACCGCAGCGTTCGACGAAACCATGTCGGCTGTTGTTTTGTTTTCTGATGCAATTTCTGTTACGTCTGCTGATGCTTCCGTGTTGTCAGCTTGTTTACACGCAAAGGCAATTCCAAGTAGGAGTAATGCCAAACCCAATTTTGAGTACTGTTTCATTTTACTTTTTTTAATGATTAATAGAATTTTTCTTTTTTGTTTAATTTTAAAAGCGCTTAAAAAAAGTAATGTTCTATCAATAAGTAAAATGAGTTTTGGTTCGTTAAAATGACTTGCACTAAAAAGTGTGCCAAACTTAATTTTTGCTTAAGACTATTTTTTTATCGTAATTTTGGAGGCAAAAGAAATCACTTTGAGAACGCATTTTTCTAAAACCATTTTCGAACCAATTCAGTTTAAAAACCAGCTATTACTTTGGTCGCAACAGTTTAGAGAAGTAGTCTTTTTAGACAGTAACAACTACCATCAAAAATATGCCTACTACGATTGCATTCTTGCTGTCGATGCCTTTACATCTATTAAAACCGATGAGCAAAACGCTTTCGAAGATTTAAAACAATACCAACAGCAAACTAAAGATTGGTTATTTGGTTATTTGTCCTATGATTTAAAAAACGATACAGAAGAATTACAATCCAACAATCACGACGGTTTGCATTTTCCCGATTTGTTTTTCTTTCAGCCTAAAAAGTTGTTTCTGTTAAAAGGCAACGAACTCGAAGTACACTATTTGCGACTTTGTGATGATGAGTTTGAAACCGATTTTGAGGAAATAATTCAATGTGCTGCGTTTGAAGTGCAAACCTCAAAAGTGGAAATCAAGCAACGCATTTCAAAAGAAAGTTATATTGCCAAAGTGACTTCGATGTTAGAACACATTCATCGTGGCGATATTTACGAAGCCAATTTTTGCATGGAATTCTATGCCGAAAACACAACCATTCATCCGCTGACGATTTATAACAAACTCAATTACATTTCTAATCCGCCTTTTGCAACTTTCTTCAAGAACAACCATAACTACTTGCTTTCAGCATCACCTGAACGTTTTTTAAAGAAAGAAGGTCTAAAAGTAATATCACAACCCATCAAAGGAACATCCAAGCGTTATGAAGATGAGATTTTGGACAACCAATCCAAACTCGATTTACAAAACAGCCCAAAAGAACGTTCCGAAAACATCATGATTGTCGATTTAGTGCGCAACGATTTATCTCATACAGCTACAAAAAGTTCAGTTGAGGTGGAAGAACTATGCCAAATCTATTCCTTCAAGCAAGTACATCAAATGATTTCAACAATAGTTTCTCAGGTCGACGCCAGTACTTCGCCAGTAGAAATCATCAAAACCGCGTTCCCAATGGGCAGCATGACGGGTGCGCCAAAAATTTCCGCCATGAACATCATCGAAGAACTCGAGGAAACCAAACGCGGATTATACAGCGGCAGCGTGGGCTATTTCACTCCCAATAATGATTTCGATTTCAATGTTGTCATCCGTAGTATTTTATACAACTCCAAGGAACAATACGTTTCCTTTTCCGTTGGCAGCGCCATCACATCACTTTCTGAACCTGAAAAAGAATACGAAGAATGTTTGCTGAAAGCCAATGCGATGTTTGAGGTTTTGAGTGAATAAATTGTTTATTTTTGGGAAACAAGAATTATCATTTATTCTGATATCATAATTACTTCAAAAAATAAAATGAAAAACTTAGTTTTAATTTGTTTATTAATATGTTATAATTTTTGTCAAGCGCAGAGTCGAACTGTGAAATTTAAAATCGTTGAAAGAAATGAAATTTCAATGCCTGGAGTGAATATATTACTCAAAAATTCTAATCCATTTATTGAAACTCAAACAGATATTAATGGAAATGCTGAATTGATTTTGCCAAAGAATTCAGTTTCTATTTCTTTATCATTTTTAGCGCCTAGTAGACCAGAATTTGTAATAAAAAATGGTATAGATTCTGTTAAAGTTGATTTAGTTAAAAAGAAAGTATTTCTTTATTCAGATAAGAAGTTTATTAAACGAATTAATTTAAAATACTAAATTATATATTTTAATAAATAGTTATCACTTGTCATTCCGACAAAGGAGGAATCGCATCAAACTTTGTAAGTCCAAAACATTATCAAACCTGACAGGTTTCAAAAACCTGTCAGGTTTATTTTTATCCTTCAAAAAAATAAAATAAAATAACTATTTTTGAACATGCTCGAAAAGTTCAAAAACCACATCATCCAAAACCTTCCTTTTCTAACCGAAAGCAAACTCCTTTTGGCGGTAAGCGGAGGAATAGACAGCATGGTTTTACTGCATTTATGCAAAGCCTCCAATTTTGATATTGCCGTGGCACATTGCAACTTTCAGCTGCGTGGTGAGGAAAGCAATGAAGATGAAGAGTTTGTAACTACTCAATGTAAAGAATTAAATGTTCCGTTGTTTCTAACGCACTTTGATACTGAAACTTATGCTAAGGAACAAAAACAATCAATCCAAGTAGTTGCCCGAAGCCTACGCTACGATTTTTTCCATTCCATCCTAATCAATAACGATTACGATTACATACTGACGGCGCATCATTTGAACGATAGTTTAGAAACCTTTTTAATCAATTTCACACGAGGAACTGGTTTAGAAGGCCTAACCGGAATTCCGCAACAAAACGATAAAATCGTCCGCACCTTACTGCCATTTTCCAAAATGGACATCGAAGAATATGCCATAAAAAACGGCATCACGTGGCGCGAAGACAGCAGCAATCAAACCGAGAAATACCAGCGCAACAAGTACCGTCATTCGGTAGTACCAATACTGCAAGAGCAGAACATCAACCTCTTGCAATCCTTCCAAAACACTTTAGAATATCTCAAACAAGCCCAATCTATGGTCGAAGACGCCAGTCAATTGGTCTATGATAAGGTCGTTTCCGAGGAAGATACCATCAAAATTAGTCTAACCAAACTACTTTCATTCCCCAATTACAAGGCATATCTCCACCATTGGTTGGCTGCTTTTGGCTTCACCGCTTGGGACGATATTTATAATTTGGTTAATGCTCAATCGGGTAAGCAAGTTTTGTCTGAAAATTATATTTTGCTAAAAGACCGAAGTTATTTGATACTTTTCCCGAAGCAAAACGAAGACCAATCGGTGCATTATCTGATTAAAAAAGACCAAAAAGAAGTTAAATTTCCCTTAAAATTGTCGCTTTGTAACACAGATGACATTTCAAATGCTGAACCTACTGCTATCTTTGTGGACGAAGAAAAAGTAACATTCCCATTAGTCATCAGAAAATGGAAAGAAGGCGATGTTATTTTTCCTCTCGGGATGAAGGGTTCCAAGAAATTGAGCAAATATTTCAAAGACGAAAAGTATTCTCTTTTTGATAAAGCCAACACTTGGTTGCTTTGTTCCAACAATCAAATTGTTTGGATTATCGGCAAGCGACAAGACGAACGATTTAAAGTAACAAACGAAACAACACAAATTTTAAAAATAAACTACACCAATTAAGTAATGAAGAAAATACTTTTACTACTACTTGCTTTCTTGAGCATCACAACTGCAACCGCTCAAATGGTAAAACCAGTAAAATGGAACTCCAAAGTAGAAAAAATCAGTGAAACCGAAGTCAATCTAATCATGGAAGCCACCATCGAAAAAGACTGGCACGTCTATTCTCAGTTCACACCAGATGGCGGACCACTACCAGCCGAGTTCGATTTCAAAGATGCCAAAGGCAATTATGAGTTGATTGGTAAAGTAAAAGAAAGCCCATATAAAAAACAATATAACGACATCTTTGAGGTGGATGAATATTATTTTGCCAACAAAGCAACCTTCACCCAAAAGGTAAAAATCACCAACCCAAAGCTAACAACCATTAAAGCTACGATTGATTTTCAAGTATGTAAAGAAGTGTGTATCAATGATAATAACGCCTTTACATTTACTTTGCCAAAGCTCAATCCAGCCGCAAAAGAAGAAACCGTTGCAACTCCAACTGAAACAGTTGTAGAAGACACAGCCAAAGCAACAGAAGTAACCGTTGACACCACCACTGTAGCCAAAGCAACCCCAGCAACAACCCCAACAGAAACACCAAAACCTGAAGAGAAAAAAGGACTTTGGACAATCTTTTTCTTGGCGTTTTTAGGTGGTTTTGCTGCCTTGCTAACACCTTGTGTATTCCCAATGATACCAATGACAGTAAGTTTCTTTACCAAGCAAAGTAAAAATCCTGCTCAAGGCAAGCGAAACGCCATTTTATACGGAGTTTCCATCATTGCAATCTATTTAATTTTAGGTTCATTAGTAACTGGTATTTTCGGTGCTGAAGCATTAAACGAACTCTCAACCGATGTTTGGTTCAACATTATTTTCTTCTTGCTTTTAGTAGTGTTTGCTGCTTCATTTTTGGGTGCATTCGAAATTATGTTGCCTAATTCGTGGGCTAATAAAGTCGACCGTCAAGCCGATAAAGGCGGAATAGTAGGCATCTTTTTCATGGCATTAGCATTGGCCATCGTGTCATTCTCTTGTACAGGTCCAATCGTAGGAACGCTTTTAGTAGAATCCGCTTCCAAAGGTGGCATTGCACCAACAATTGGTATGCTTGGTTTTTCATCAGCATTAGCATTACCATTCATGTTGTTCGCCATGTTCCCAAGCTGGTTAAGTTCACTACCAAAATCAGGCGGATGGTTAAACACAGTAAAAGTATCGTTAGGTTTCTTAGAGTTAGCGCTAGCATTCAAATTCCTTTCACAAGCCGATTTAGTATTACAACTTCATTTGCTAGAGCGCGAAGTATTCTTAGCCATTTGGATAGCAATATTCGGAACATGGGCATTATATTTATTTGGAAAAATCACTACGCCTCATGACAGCCCGATGACACACATATCAGTTGGTCGTTTATCCTTCGGAGTACTTGTTTTAGCCTTTACCATCTACATGATTCCTGGACTATTTGGCGCACCGTTAAAGTTAATTTCAGCTTTTCCACCACCACAAACGTATAGTGAAAGCCCACGAGGTTTCTTCGGAGGTTCATCTGCCAATACAGAAGTCGAATTGCCAGAAGGAGCAGAGCTTGGCGAACACGATATCATTACCTTCCACGATTACGCCGATGGTTTTGCCTACGCAAAGAAAGTAAACAAACCAATCATGCTCGACTTCACTGGCTATGCCTGTGTAAATTGTCGAAAAATGGAAATCAATGTATGGTCAGATGAAAAAGTATTACAGGTATTAAAGAACGATGTCGTTCTAATCTCGTTATATGTTGACGACAAGCGTTTATTACCAGCCGACGAGCAATACGTTTCAAAAGAAACCGGCAAAGAAGTAAAAACCATTGGAAACAAATGGACCGATTTCATCATCACACGCTATAAAACCAACACACAACCCTATTACGTGCTAACCGATTTAAACGAAAAGAGTTTAAACACACCAATAAGCTACACACCAAACATCGACGAATACCTCGCTTGGTTAAAAGACGGAATAGGAAAGTTTAAATAAACAATAGATACAAAACGCTGCTTCGGCAGCGTTTTTTTATTCCCCAAGCATAACCTTCCAAAACCCATAATTCTCTTTCCAGAACCTGTCAAATACCATTTCCATTCCGCCAGAAACCTTTTCTACACAGTAAGATTCCGTTTCTAGACTGCATGATTCTATTTCCATCATGTAAGACAGTGTTTCCACTTTGCAAGATGGTGTTTCCACTCTGCAAGACAGTGTTTCCATCATGTAACACTGTGTTTCCAACCTGCAAGAACGTGTTTCTATCATATTCATCCCATTTCTTCCAAAATCGACCTCAATTTCTTTTCATTTCATCTCAAAAAACCATAAAACGATTCAATTTCAATACCCATTCATTTAAATAATTTAGTAAGATAATTACAATATATTTTATATAAATTATGTATTTTATCGATAAAATATGTAAATAATCGATGTTTTTTTAATTTCGTACAAAAATATTTTCTACGTTTGTAGTGCAAGTAGGATTCGAATACAAGTTTAAGTTGAATTAAAACAAAAGCATCATGACCGGCAGACAAATCGATAAACTAACAATGCTACTAGTAGTAAGTTCGGTACTAAAAAGTACCAACGCTACTATCATTGTCCAAATGCCTCACATGGCTAGTTTAATTGAGGAGTTAGACCAACACATTGATGCTATTAATGAAAACTACCGAACGCAAACGAGCAATACCAAAGGAATCCGCATGCAAAAACTAACGCTTCGTGGTGAGTTAACCGCTTTAATCCTAGAAGTTGCCGCAAGAATGGAAGCTTATACTATTTCGATTAACAACAAAGTATTGCAAAAAGAAATCGAGCAAAGAGAATACAAAATAAAAAAAATGCGTGAACACACCGTTACCGATTTAGGCAACTATATTCACGAACGTGCCACAGCATTACAGGCAGAATTAGCGCCATTTGGCGTAATACCAACCTTGCTAACCGACTTGCAGGAAGCCACTATAGAATATGGTATTATGGTGCCAAAAACACGTGGCGCTATTGTAAACAAAGCCATCAGCACGATGACCATCAAGCAACTTTTAGAAAACATTGACCTGTTGATGAAACGCATTGATGGCTTGGTAATCATGCTGCGCTTCTCAGAAAAGGAGTTCTATACACAGTATTTCAACAGCAGAAAAATAATAACACGAGGCGTGCGCAAAAACGCGCTCCACGGACAAATAAAAGACGAGCAAGGCGAAACCTTAAGCGCCGTAACAGTAACTATTGTGGCAAACACCGCTATAGAAACCCAAAGCGGCGAAAAAGGAAACTACCTGTTCCGTAGGTTACCCGAAGGCGTTTGGCCAGTAACTTTCAGTAAACTTGGCTATGTAAGCGAAACCATTTACCTCGCCATAGTGCCCAATTCGCCTCACGAACTCAGCCTTCAACTAAAAAAGCAAGACCTCAAAATGCAGGCATAAAAAATTTAAAAAGAATGGAGATAGTTAAATAAATAATTTGTTTTGGTTTTAATTGGTTTGTTAAAAACCCAACGGAATGTGCGTTCACCGTTGGGTTTTTTTATATCACATGATTAATTTAGGCTCCCAAAATTTCCCTGATTTATCCAAGTAAACTCTATAATTATTTGCTTTTAAAATTATTAAAATCTCTTTAGCAATTAACCTTGTTTTATTCCATTCTTCCGAATCAAGGTTGTCATCCAAATTTGCTTTTTCGTCTATATAAGCTTGAAACTCTTCTAGTTTTTCTTTCTGTTTTTGATTAATTAAATTTTGCTCAAAAAAACCACTTAATTTTTTATTTGAAATACCAAAATTTATAAGCATTTCAGTTCCAACGTTCCCGTATCCAATTAAATTCAGTTGTTCCTCTTTTTCAGAAGATATAATTATTAAATTTTTTATTAAATCATCTAACTTTAAATCCATTTTTTAACTTTTAGAATGAAGTTTTACTAATCTGGTTTTATATCTTTTAGATTTTTAACCTAATCCAAAAATAAACAAAAAAGCAAAGAACAGCTTTGCTAACCTTTTACGCAGAATAGACTAAAAAAACTACGAAAAAAAGGAACAAACCTAAAACTTGAAACTTGACACGAGCGCAGCGACTGGCGAAGCAAACCTGAAACTATTCCCCCAAAGTCCAAACAATCGCCTTCACTTTCGCAGCTCTAAAAATAGTGCTGTGTTTTTCTTTAGGTTCAAAGCTATAGTGCCATTTTGGAGTATTGCTTTTTTGAGCAGTTAATATTTTTTCCAGTTGGTCAGTATACTTATAAATATCCTTCGCATCCGAACCAGCAAACCACACGCTCTTTTTACTTGTTTCAGGGTTAGTCAAAAGCGCTTTCGCATGCCTAATCAAGTAATGATTATTCCACCAAAACGAAGGATCAAAAGCAATATAATTATCAAACAACTCAGGCTTTAGCAAAAAAGTCTCCATCACAAACAACCCCGACAACGATTCACCAATAATACTTTTCTCCTTAGTAGTTCGGTAGCGTTTATTAACCTCCGCAAACAACTCTTCGCTTATAAAAGCTCTGAACTTCTCCGAGCCACCAACAACAGGCGCTATTTCTTTGTCTTTTTCTACCTCAGTAAAACCAGTCAAATCGCGTCTTCGTTGCGTATTTTCAATCCCAACAAGAATCATCGGTTTAATTTTTTTCTGCCCAATAAGTTCCGCCAAAGTATTCGCAATATGTGGAAAATCTTCTTTGATACCACCATCCGCCATATACATCACCGGCAAAGAATCAGAACTGATTTTATACACTTCAGGCACCCAAACATTAATTACCCGTTGCTCTCCAACCTGTTTCGAATCGATAGTAAAAGTATCATGAGCAGGAATTGGGTCATTCTCCTGCGCCATGCAAGAATAGGAGGAAAGTAATGATAGGAAAGATAAAAAGGGGTATATAATTTTTTTCATGTATCAAGTGTTTAAAGACAAAAATAAATAAAAACTATTCCACTTATAATTTTAAAGCAACCAAAAAAATAGCATCCTTGATAAAGGATGCCATTTGTACTGTGTTAATTTATAAAGAGTTTATTTCGTAAAAGTAGTCACTAAGTTTGTTTGATCATAATTACTTAAAGTTCCTTGATAAACAGATACACTACTTCCATTTTTAACCACAACATTATAGTTAGTTACCTGTGGTGCACCAGAAAAATAATCAACTTCTACTTTATAAGTACCTGATGGTGCAGAATTTTTATAAAAAATGTTCTCAGGACCATACTCTACGGTGTTATCAAAGTCTAATTCACCTCCAGTGCTTGAAGTACTATTAGCATAATAAATTTTATTTCCATTAGGTTCTGTTAACCATAAATCTACATCAGATTGTGTATCCCAAGTCAATGAAACTTGCACATCTCCTGTTCCAACATCCAATGCTTTAAATTTTATAGTACGTGGTGTACTCCAGCATTGAGGTTGTGATAAGAATGATAAATCCTGAAAACTCTGAACAGGTGGAGAATAAACATATACCTGAGCATTATTTTCATATGAATTTGGGTTAACACCTTGAGCATTTAGTCTGATATCATTACCTGTACAACTTAAGATACGTTGATTAACATTTGAATTTCTACTATTTACTATATCACCATTTTCATTAAGTTCAATCTCATAATATTTGTCAGAACCTTCTAATTTAATAAAAATCATTTTAGGAAGTCTTCCACTTGATGAGTTAGTACTAATAGGAATGGTAAACAAACTATTTGAAGTAACAATAACCGTATTGGGTATACTGGTTATATTATCTGCCAATGAACCCGATGGAACAGGAATATCACCATTTTTAAGGACTGCTCCAGGAATTGTCATGTGTCTCATTAAAGATGCTGTATCTTCAACATAATCTACACTGCCACCACTATCGTCACTACTACAACCGAGAATTCCGATAATAAGCGAACAAACTAAAACTGCTGCTGTAAATATTTTTTTCATTTTAATTAAAATAGGTTCGATGGTTAGGCTTTTTTGATTATTTCTAAAGTTGAACCCTTTAGACTTAAGAAATAATTTTTTTATTTAGTTGATATTAAAAAAAAAGAATCATCAATCTAACACTTTTAAAATCTACTACTATTTGATTTTTTAAACCAAATAGTTTCATTTTAATAGGCAAACCGTTAATTCCTTTCTTGAAAATCAATTTTGTTTTTAAATTGATTTTATTCAACTTCATTAAGTTGGTTTTCAGTTTTCTATATTATATTATTTTGTTTCTTAAATTTAAAATAAATGAATTTATGTTTGAGATAATAATTGTTAAAATGCAAATAAAAACGATTAAGTGTTTTTTTAGGATAAGTAAAATGATGAACAAAGAAAATAAATCTCACTTATCGTTCTGAAGACGAAAGAGTCTTATAACAATTTAAAAATTTATATTCAAAACACTTTTAACTTATAACCTCCTAAACTAAAAATAGATTTCCATTTCTCACGCAACTAATTCACAAATAATGTATCTTTAAATTATCAACACAAACCAAACCAATTATGAAAAGAATCTCTTTCCTCCTGAAAGTAGCCTTCATCAGCCTTGCTTTCGCGTCGTGTAACCCTAATGATGACAACCCATCATCCAGCCAAAACGACGATACCTTCGCAGAGAACTTTGGCGCAGCAGTCAACCGAGATTTCATTGGTCAAGTCGTTGACAAGGACAATCATCCCATTCAAGGCGTAACGGTTTCTATCGGAACATCAACCGCACAAACCGACATCAACGGAGTTTTCATCATCAACAATGCTAACGTCAATCAAAAGTTTGCCTACATACAGGCAAAGAAAACCGGCTACATTGATGGCTCAAGAGCTATGGTGCCAACCACAGGAAAAAACAACGTCAAAATCATGTTGTTACCAAATACACCTGTAGCAACAATTCAATCCGGACAATCCAGTGAAGTAGCATTGCCATCAGGAACCAAAGTAACCTTTGACGGTGCATTTCAAGACGAAAACGGCAATGATTATTCAGGAGCTGTAAATGTGGCAATGTTCCACTTAACAACATCCGATGAAAACATCGATAAGCTAATGCCAGGAATGCTCTATGCACAACGAAGCAATAACGAAGAAGCCGTGTTGGCAACCTTCGGAATGCTCAACGTAGAACTAAAAGGTGCAGCAGGACAAAAACTAAACATCAAATCAGGTCACACCGCCGAGATAAGCATGCTCATTGATGACACCCAACTAAGCACAGCACCAAGCACCATTCCTCTTTGGCACTTTGACGAAACCAAAGGCTACTGGAAAGAAGACGGCATAGCCACCAAAGTAAGCAATAAATACGTTGGTGAAGTATCCCATTTCTCTTGGTGGAATTGTGATACTTTCTCTTCAACAGTTTCTCTAACCGTTACAGTGGTTGATGCTAACGGAAACCCAGTATCCAATGCAGGAGTACAATTGGTAGTAAACAGCACAGGATTTACTTCATACATACAAAGCACTAACGCCAGTGGTCAAGTTTCAGGATTAGTTCCTGCCAATCAGGCTTTAACCATGAATTTATATCCTACTTCTAACTGTGGAATTAGTAACACAAGCACTATCGGACCATTTAGTTCCGATACGAACTTACCGGCTGTAACTATTGATGCTTCATCCGCCATTTCAACTCAGGTTACAGGAACATTATTGAAATGTAATGGAAATAATGTAACCAACGGTTACGTACTTTTAAAAAGAAACAATAATTTTTCACTTTCGACTGTAAGTAATGGTGACTTTTCTTTTAATCAATTATATTGTAATGATAACACTGAGTTTACTCTAAAAGGTGTCGATTATGAAAGTCTTCAAACCACCGACTCAATAACCTATAATTTCACACCAATAACAACTGCTATTGGTAATATACACGCTTGTAATGCTGTTTCTGAATTCGTTTCGTATCAAATAGACAATCAGCCAACAGTAATTTTATTTGAAACAATTCAGGCAGGCTATCAATCAGGACCTAATATTGGTTTTTATATTTCTGCATATAATCAAGATTCTACTACAGGAAATGGGCTTAGTATAGGAAGTGATACCAATATTCTCGGAACTTATGGTCCTACTAGTTCTTTTTATATAGAAGCTTCTCAAATTGGATACATAAGTGCAACTACAACAAATACCATGCAGTACAATCTCAATCAATTTGGAGCCGTCGGCGAATATATCGATATGACCTTTAGCGGTACCTATAACGATTTTAATGGAATTACGCATACCTTAACAGGTGTTGCGCATGTTCTCAAGGATTTTTAAGTAATTCAAAACAAAAAAGCCTTCTCAACGAGAAGGCTTTTTACATACTATTTTTTCGGTTTATTTGGCGTTAATATTAACCGCAGCGAAGTATCTTTAGTGACATAAGCCCATGCCCAGTTTATAAAAATAATCAATTTGTTTTTTACACTCAATATCAGCATTAGGTGTAAAAACATCCAAACAAGCCAGGCAAAATACCCTTTAAAATGAAACTTTGGTAAATCAACCACAGCCTTGTTTCTACCCACGGTTGCCATAGAACCTCGGTCTATATATTCAAACACTACAGTTGGTTTGTTCTCGGTTATTAATTTTAAATTCTTTACCAGTGTCTTAGCCTGATTGATGGCAACATTGGCTACCTGTGGATGTCCTTTTGGATAGTTAGGAGTTTCCATCAAAGCAATATCCCCAACGGCATAAATGTTTTCAGTTCCTAGTACTTTGTTGGTTCGGTCTACTTTCAGGCGGTTACCCGAAGCCATTTCTTCTTTTGCAAATCCTTCAATCTTATTCCCAGTAACACCAGCAGCCCAAATAACTGTTTTGGTTTTTATTTGTTCCCCAGTATTGAGTGTTACAGTCGTCCCGTCATAGTCATTAACAAAGGTTTCGGTATAGAGTGTAACGCCCATTTGTTCCAAATACCGTTTCGATTCTTTTTTGGAATCCTCACTCATGTTATTCAGGGTGTTTTTACTGCCTTCTATCAAATAAATTCTAAATTTTGAAAAATCGATGCCTCTGTAATCTTTGGGTAAAATATGATTTTTAATCTCAGCAAAAGCGCCCGACAACTCAACACCAGTTGGTCCAGCACCAACAATAACCAAATTCAAAAGAGTTTCTTTTTCCTCTTCATCAGCCGAAATTATTTTTTCAAACGTCTGTAAAATATGATTCCGAATCGTTATAGCATCATAAGTAGATTTAAGTGTTAATGCATTTTTTTCAATATTTTCATTGCCAAAAAAGTTTGTAGTACAACCAATAGCCAACACCAAATAATCATAGTTAAACTCACCTATGGTAGTCATGATTTTGTTATTCGCTCGGTCAACACTCAGTACTTCAGCAAGACGAATATGAACGTTTTTATTTCTTTTGAATATATTTCTGAGTGGAAACGATATGCTCGAAGGTTCAATCTGCGAAGTAGCTACCTGATAAAATAAAGGTTGAAATTGATGATGATTTATTTTGTCAATTAAAAGTATATCAAACAGCCTTTCATCTAAATTTTGAACCAGTTTAATTCCTGCAAATCCGCCACCAACAACTATTACCTTCTTTTTCTTTTTCATTTCTTAAGTTTAAAAATAACCTCATTCTATTGAATAAGAGAATTAAATTCTATTCTCTACTAAGATAAAAAAAACGAAGCAAAGTACATAATTAGGCCTTCTTTATTATTAATAAAAGTTCGCTTTTTTTCTATCAATTAAGCCATTTTAAATAATTATAGATACTAAAAAAGCCTTCTCAACGAGAAGGCTTTCTTTGGTATTAATATAAGATAAGTAGTTTATACCACCGTTACATTTACCGCAACGATACCTTTTCTACCTTCTTCAAGATCATAGGTTACGTTATCATTTTCACGAACTTGACCGTTAAGGCTAGTAGCGTGAACAAATACATCACTACTTCCATCTGCTGGAGTAATGAAGCCGAAGCCTTTTGCTTCGTTAAAAAATTTGATTTTTCCTTCGTTCATTATAATTATAATTAAAGTGCGAATATAACTTTAATTAATTGATATACAACAGAATATTTGTTTTGTTTTAAAAAAACAACATATTTTAACGCTTTTTAGTACTTTTTTACCCTAAAACCTGAGCTACTTCAGTTTTCAAATAAGCCAATGCAACAGTACTAGCTGATTCACCTTCAAGCAGATTGCTTAGTATCTTTTCGCGCAATTTATCTGCATTTTCAATGCTACTGTCAAGGGTAGTTTTTCTAATATTTTGAATAATCGCATTCTTCGCATTCAAAATCATTACCCAGGCATCATCCGTAATATAGATTTGTTGCGTAAGGTTGTGCTCATATTCCTGTTCAATATGACGAATCAATAAGTTTTGATATTCTTCTTTGTTGTCGCTCAAAGGTGCTACTCTAATCAACAACTTAGAAGGATTAATACGTTCCAAAAACAAAGCCAAGCGCTCATAAGCCTGTAATTTTAAAGGCATACTGTGTTTTTGTTTTTCTCTCAACAGCAACCATTTTCTAGTATTTTGTTGGTCTTTAAAATGACTTTGAAACATATAAAACGCTACAGCACCAACAATTAAAGAAGGTACAGCATACATCATTAGTTCTAATAATTTGTCGATATTCATTTTGTTAGAGTTTTTAATTAAATTGTTCACAAATATAATAGAAATACTAGAAAAAAATATTGCTATTGACTCTCAGTAGCATTAAATTTGAACTTTCGCAATTGCTATGATTACTAAATATATATCTCAACTCAACGAAGCGCAACAAGAACCTGTTTTCCAGAAGGATGGTCCAATGATTATCATTGCTGGTGCTGGTTCGGGTAAAACACGTGTGCTTACCGTTCGTATTTCGTATCTGATGAGTTTGGGTGTAGATGCGTTCAATATCTTGGCGCTTACCTTTACCAACAAAGCAGCGCGAGAGATGAAAAAACGTATCTCGGATATCGTTGGTAGCAATGAAGCCAAAAACCTTTGGATGGGAACATTCCACTCAGTTTTTGCAAAGATTTTGCGTATTGAAGCAGAGAAATTGGGCTATCCGTCTAATTTCACCATTTATGATTCTCAGGATTCTGTTCGTTTGATTTCTGCCATTATCAAGGAAATGCAATTAGACAAAGACATCTATAAACCAAAGCAGGTTTTTAGCCGAATTTCATCCTATAAAAACTCATTAATAACCGTAAAAGCCTATTTCAACAATCCCGAATTAATGGAAGCTGATGCCATGAGCAAAAAGCCGCGATTGGGAGAAATCTATGCCAATTATGTAGAACGTTGTTTCAAATCAGGCGCAATGGACTTTGATGATTTATTATTGAAAACAAACGAGCTTTTAAATCGTTTTCCAGATGTATTGGCAAAATACCAAGACCGTTTCCGCTACATTTTGGTTGATGAGTATCAGGATACCAATCATTCCCAATACTTGATTGTGCGTGCCTTGAGCGATAAGTTTCAAAACATTTGCGTAGTAGGCGATGATGCACAAAGTATCTATGCGTTTCGTGGTGCCAACATCAATAACATTTTGAACTTCCAAAAGGATTATGATAACGTGCAAACCTATCGCTTGGAACAAAACTATCGTTCTACCAAGAACATAGTAGAAGCCGCCAATTCCATCATCGATAAAAATAAAACCAAACTCGAAAAAGTAGTTTGGACAGCCAACGATTACGGACCAAAAGTAAAAGTACACCGCAGCATTACCGATGGAGAAGAAGGCCGATTTGTAGCCAGCGAAATCTTTGAAGTCAAAATGAATCAGCAAATGCACAACGGGCAGTTTGCAGTGTTATACAGAACCAATGCACAATCCCGTGCCATAGAAGATGCGTTGCGCAAAAAAGATATTCCTTATCGAATTTATGGTGGTTTGTCGTTCTATCAACGCAAGGAAATTAAAGATGTATTGTGTTATTTGCGTTTGGTAATTAACCCAAAAGACGAAGAAGCTTTAGTTCGTGTAATCAATTATCCAGCTCGTGGAATAGGTGATACAACAGTCGAAAAACTAACCATAGCAGCCAATCATTACAAGCGTTCCATTTTTGAAGTAATGGAAAACATCGATAAGATTGATTTAAAACTCAATTCAGGAACCAAAACTAAGTTAGAGGATTTTGTAAACATGATTAAGAGTTTCCAAATCATCAACGAAAGCCAGGATGCCTTTTACCTTGCCGAACATGTAACCAAGAAAACAGGTTTGGTTCAGGAATTGAAAAAAGACGGAACTCCCGAAGGTATCGCTAGACTTGAAAACATTGAAGAATTACTCAACGGTATCAAAGACTTCACCGAAGGACAAAAAGAAGTTGATGGTGCTCGTGGCGCATTATCCGAATTCCTCGAAGATGTAGCTCTTGCAACCGATTTAGATAAAGATACAGGCGATGACGATAGAGTTGCGCTGATGACTATTCACTTGGCAAAAGGTTTAGAGTTTCCTTATGTATTTATCGTAGGTTTAGAAGAAGATTTATTTCCATCGGCCATGAGTTTAAACACGCGCAGCGAACTCGAAGAAGAACGCCGTTTGTTTTATGTTGCTCTAACAAGAGCCGAACATCAAGCGTATTTAACCTATGCACAATCGCGCTACCGTTGGGGAAAACTTACTGATGCTGAACCTTCGCGTTTTATCGAAGAAATTAAAGACGAGTATTTAGAATATATGAATCCAGCCGAAAACACAGGTTATCGTTATAAACCAACCATCGACTTGGATATTTTTGGTGATATCGATAAGTCAAAATTGCGAACTACTAAGCCAGTTTCGGGTACACCACCAAAAAGATATGGAGAAGAACCTGTTTCTTCGTTAAATATTCGTAAATTAAAACCTGTAAATTCAAGCACTTCAAATAGTAACACTAATTTGTTTGACAGCAAACTAACCGTTGGAAATATCGTAATGCACGAACGCTTCGGAAAAGGAGAAATCCTGAACCTCGAAGGCGTTGGAGCTGACAAAAAAGCCGAAATAAAATTTGACGTTGGCGGAATAAAAAAGTTATTATTAAAGTTTGCAAAACTTGAAGTTATAGGATAATATTATTTTAACTTGAAACTTGAAACCTGAAACAAAAATAAATGGCAGAGTTTATCAAAATATACGAAGACAAACCCAGCGAAGCCGCTATTCAAAAGGTAGTAGATGTGTTGCGCAATGGTGGTTTGGTGATTTATCCAACCGATACGGTTTACGGATTGGGTTGTGATATAACCAATTCTCGTGCATTAGAAAAGATTGCCAAAATCAAAGGAATTAAATTGGACAAAGCCAATTTCTCATTTGTGTGTAGTGATTTAAGTAACCTTTCCGATTATGTTCGTCAGATAGATACACCAACGTTTAAGATTTTAAAACGTGCATTGCCTGGACCATATACTTTCATTCTTCCAGGAAATAACGATTTGCCAAAAGAATTCAGAAAGAAAAAAACAGTCGGTATCCGTGTTCCCGATAATAACATTGCGCTTGAAATTGTTAGAAAACTCGGCAATCCAATCGTTTCAACATCCATTCACGATGACGACGAAGTATTAGAATATTCCACCGATCCCGAATTGATTTTCGAAAAATGGCAAAACCTGGTCGATATGGTTATTGATGGTGGTTATGGTGATAACACTCCTTCAACAATCATCGATTTATCGGGCTATGAACCTGAAGTTGTTCGCGAAGGAAAAGGAGATATTGATATTTTTTAAAAGAAAATAGAGTAAAAAAGAAAAAAAAACGCCCTAAATGACTTAGGGCGTTTTTTATTTTGAATATGAGTCTTTGCTCTTGTTTCTATATTCTTTTTTCTTAAGAACTATTTTGTTTGATTTTTCATTTCTTTTTCAATCATTTCATAAAACTCATCAATCTTAGGTAAAACTACAATACGAGTTCTTCTGTTTTTTGATCTATTTTCAACAGTATTGTTTTCAACTAAAGGAATATATTCTCCACGACCAGCAGCAATAAGTTGAGATGGTTTAACACCTAAATCTTTCGTTAAAACTCTGATAATAGCAGTAGAACGTTTCACGCTCAAATCCCAGTTGTCTAAAAGAACTGCATTTCCAGTAAACGGTACATTATCAGTGTGACCTTCAACCATACATTCAAAAGTTGGACGGCTATTAACAACCTTAGCTACTTTAGCCAAAACTTCTTTAGCTTTATCACTAACTACGTAGCTTCCACTTTTAAATAATAATTTATCTGCAATAGAGATGAATACAACTCCTTTTTCAACATTAATTTCAATATCCGGATCAGAAATTCCAACCGAACTTTTTAAGCTGGTAACTAATGCAAGAGTAACACTGTCTTTTTTAGTTAAAGCATCTTGAAGACGTGATATTTTAAGGTCTTTCTCTTTTAAACTTTCTAGCGATTTTTCTAAATTTTGAGCTCCTTTTGTTGTTAAAACAGTCATCTCTTTTGAGCTATTAATCAAATCAGTATTGTTTTGTTTCAAATACTCGTTTTGTTTAGATAAAGCTTCTTTTTCTGATAAACATAAATTCAATTTCATTGTTGTTGAATTTAGTAAATCTTGGCATTCTTTGTTTTGTGCTTCTAAAGCGGCTATTTTTTTCTTCGTTCCACATGATGTCAATGTTAGTGCTACTAACGACATTACAATAATTGATTTCTTCATAAGAATATTTCGTATTTGATTTTAATGCAAAATTACGTATAAATTTAGTTTAATTAAAAGGGATAGTTTTATAAACTATTGTTAAATATTAACAAATCTGTTAAGTTTTTTAACAAAATAGGAATACACAATGCTATTATTGTAAAAATAATTTGGAGATTGATTTGCACTTCTCTTTTTGAGCATTTTGTTTATAAAACTATAAAATGAAAAGTGTGCTTTTAGTATCGCAACAAAATGTTTGAATTTCCCTTTCAATAAAAATTGAATTCCTGCAATACCATCTAAAACTAATCGAGTAAAAATTATAGGAACTAATTTATTTTCTGGAAGGTTTTTTAAAAGCATAAACAAAGAATTTCTAAAATTCAGAAATGTTTTTTTTGGATTACCTTCATTAAGCGTTGCTCCACCAACATGATAAACAGTAGAATTCGGTATATATTTAGCCTTATAACCTAGGTTAAAAGCACGCCAACATAAATCAATTTCTTCCTGATGGGCAAAGAAATCATCATCAAAACCATTAAGTTTTCTGTAAACTTCCTTTCTGATAAAAAAGCATGCACCCGAAGCCCAAAAAATTTCTTTTTCATCATCATATTGACCTGAATCTTCTTCTATATTTTCAAAAATTCTGCCTCTGCAAAAAGGATAACCATATTTATCTATAAAACCACCTGCTGCACCAGCATATTCAAACTTGGTTTTGTCCTTGTAATCTAAAATCTTAGGTTGAATAATTCCAATTTTTGAATCGTTTTCAAAAGCAGATAGAATAGGAGTAAGCCAGTTTTGAGTAACTTCAACATCAGAGTTTAAAAGACAATAAATTTCTTCTTCAATGTGTTCTAAAGCGATGTTGTATCCTTTTGCAAAACCAAAATTATCTTTGTTTTGAATAATTGAAACCGTTGGATAATTGTCCTTAATAAATTGAATCGAATTATCCGTCGAAGCATTGTCAGCTATGTATATAGTTGCTTCATCTGAAAAATTAATTACAGAAGGCAAAAACTGTTCTAAGAGTTTTGCACCATTCCAATTTAATATGACAACTGCAATTTTTTTCAATTTATTTAGAGATATAATTGGGTAAATCCTGAAGAAAATGATAGCGTTCCTGCTCAAAATCCATTTGACAAAAATAATGATTTAAACCATTGGTAACCATTAAATATTCTGCCTTTAAAATAAGATTATATCGGGCAATTTGGTCAAATGTAGTTTGGGTAACAGCAACTTCAGGTGCTTTACATTCTATTAATAATAGGATTTCTCCATTGGGTTTAAAAATAACAATATCATAGCGTTTATTGATATCGTTTACTTTAACTAGTTTTTCAACGTTGATATGGGAAACAGGATATTTTTTTTCTTGAATCAAAAATTGAATCGTATGCTGACGAACCCATTCTTCTGGTGTCAAAAGAATAAATTTTTTCCTGATTGGGTCAAAAATAGACACTTTATTTTCACTATTTTTGAAGCGAAACGAATAAGCAGGAAAATTAAGTTTTTGCATAGAACAAATGTAAATAAATTTAATAAACTGTCAACTGCAACTGAATACTGAACACTGAAAGTAATGGATGAAATTGTAAAAATCATTAACGATATAAAAGCAGGAAATATTAAACCTATCTATTTTTTAATGGGTGAAGAACCGTATTATATTGATAAACTTACCGAATATTTAGAAGATAATCTTTTAACGGAAGATGAAAAAGGGTTTAATCAAATGGTTTTATATGGTAGAGATACAACCATTGATGAAATTGTGAGCAATGCAAAGCGTTATCCAATGATGGCAGAACGACAAGTTGTAATTGTAAAAGAAGCACAAGATTTATCAAGAACTATTGATAAAATTGAACCTTATGTCGAGAATCCACAGCCAACTACGGTTTTGGTTTTTGCTTACAAATATGGTAAAGTTGATAAAAGAAAGAAATGGTTAAAAACAGTGGCCAAAAATCATTTACTTTTTGAAAGCGAAAAACTAAAAGATTATAAAGTGGGCGATTGGATAAAAAGAGTTCTTCAAGGTAGAGGTTATTCTATTGAACCAAAAGCTGCTATTATGCTTCAAGAATTTTTAGGAAATGATTTAAGCCGAATTGCCAATGAGTTAAAAAAACTTGAAATAATTCTACCTAAAGGAAGCACAATTACGCCTGATCATATTGAACAAAATATTGGAATCAGTAAAGATTTTAACGTGTTTGAATTAAGAAAAGCAATTGGCGAAAAAAATCATTTTAAAGCCTATCAAATTGTTACTTATTTTCACCAAAACCCGAAAGATAATCCAAAGCCTTTGGTGATTGCTCAATTATACGGCTATTTTGTTAATCTGTTAAAATTTCATGGTCTTAAAGACAGGTCACAAGGTAGTGTTGCAAGCGCATTAGGGATTAATCCTTTTTTTGTGGAAGAATATAAAATTGCAGCAGCCAATTATCCAATGAAAAAAGTGAGTTCTGTAATTAATAAATTGCAAAAAATTGACGGAATGAGTAAAGGAGTTGGAGCATCGAATATGGAAGATATCGAATTGTATAAAGATTTTTTAATAAGTGTATTTGGTAAATAGTTTTCTAGAATTCTCATCTTTTATTATTTACTATATTTGTATCCGCTAAAATAAATACCACAAAATATGGCAATGAACAAAAATACAGTCCTTGGTTGGGCTACTTTTATAATGATAATTATGGGTTTGATTTTAATTGGTTTAGGAATCTACCGTTATGCCGATGTTGCAGGTTGGGGATTTGGAGCTGTTGGAGTTGGCTTTTTGGCAAATGCTTGGGTTTTTAGCTCATTAAAAGGAAGAGTTTAAAATCTAATTTTAAAGTATAGAAAAAGAGGTATTATTGAACTCAATAATACCTCTTTTTATTTTTATGTTATAAACTATCTTTTAAGAGAAAAGTGTGCTCTGAATAACTTTCTAGTTCCTATAACAGGTAAATCTTCGGTATATTCAACAGAGAACCAATAATCACTGGCAGGAAGTAGATGTCCATTATATGTTCCATCCCAACCTTCGCCAATTGCACTGATTTGTTTAATTAATTTTCCATATCTGTCAAAGATGAGAATTTTTGCAGTAGCATCTAATCCAATAATGTTCCAAGTATCATTAAATCCATCACCATTAGGTGTAAAATAATGAGGATAACCTATAATGTTTACTTGTTTTGTCAAATAAGTACAACCATTACTATCTGTTACTGTAACCATATGTAATCCTGCAGATAAATTGGTAAAGATATTTGAAGTTTGCATTGGTCCATCGTCTACCGAATATAAAAAAGTTGCATTTCCACCAGTCACAGTAACTACAAGACTTGCATTAGAACTAAATGCTAAAGTTTGAGCCGTATCAATTGAAAGACCTGGGAAAGACGCCGATACTACCGCTTGTTCCATTGTTGATACACATCCAGTAGTTGAATTGGTCGCCACCACAGAATAGGTTCCAGCTTCATCAGCCTCGTAAGTATTATTCACAGCACCATTGATAATACCACCATTAAAATACCATACAAAATCATAAGCAGCATTACTCAAATGAGTGTCAAGCACATAATTTAGATAAGAAACATTGGTTGTCTCATTTACACAAATAACACCATCATTAAGTTGAGGTAACGGTAATGGATTAACGGTTACAGTGATGTTTAAAGGCGTACCAGAACATCCATTAAGAGTTGGTGTTACACTATAAATTACAGTTCCAACATTTGGAGTAGAAGATAATATATCATTGATTACATTTCCAGTACCAGCTTGAGCTCCAGTTACATTTGTCGGATTTACGGTCCATGCAAATGTAGTAGCTGCTATACTTGGTGTAAGAGAAATATTTGGAGAATCTCCACTACAAATAGTAGTTGCTGATGAACCAAATACTTCTGGAGTTGGATTAACTGTTACTGTTACGGTTACTGGAGTACCTGAACATCCATTAAAAATAGGGGTAATGGTATAAAGAACAGAACCTTGAGTATTGCCAACAGTAGTTAATGTTTGAGCAATATTTGACCCAGTTCCCGATGAGGCACCAAAAGTATCCGTTTGAATAACTGTCCAAGAATACGTAGTTCCAGCAACAGTACTAGTCAAAGGAATACTGATTGTTTGTCCTGAACAGATTGTAGAAGCTGAAGCATTTGTTGTAGCAACTGGAATTGGATTTACTCTTACCGTTACATTTAATGGAGCACCAGGACAACCACCAACTAAAGGTGTAACAGAATAAACTGCTTCCCCAACATTGTTGCTTGTTGTATTTAGTATTTGAGCAATAGAATTACCTGTTCCGTTTGTTGCACTGGTAACATTAGTTTGAACAACGTTCCAGCTATAAGTTGTACCTGTTATGTTACTGTTTAGTGTTATCGAACTAGAATCACCTGAACAAATTGATTGCATCGTTGTTGAAGCAACAACTGTTGGCGTTGGATTAACATTAATAGTAATTTGACTCACTGGTCCTTGACATACTCCAACATTCGCCGTTACAGAATAGATAACAGAGCCTGGTACAACACCTGTTGCAGTTAAATTTTGTGAGATGATTGAACCAGTTCCAGCACTTGCTCCAGCAACACCAGTTTGAGAAGCAGTCCAACTGAAAGTAGCTGTTCCAACATTACTAGAAAGCGAAATACCTGTTGGTTGTCCAGAACAAATTGTATTTGAAGATACAACTGAATTAACTAATGGAACAGGAATTACTGTAACTACTACAGAACCGACTAATCCTCGACTACAAGCTGGAGTTCCAGAGGAAACAATACTCACCAATTGATAGGTTGTGGTAGCAGTTAAGTTACCTGTAAGCACAGAACCTAAGCCAGTACCATCAAGAATCACAGTTTGATTAGTACTAGCACCATTAACGTTATAGGTAACCGTTGCATTAGGAGTACCATTGAAAGTAATAGTAGTTGAACCATTGTAGCAAACTGTTGTTGCTCCTGTTATAGTTGCTGTTGGCAATGTATTAACCGTTATTGTAGCTGTTGTTGGCAAGCCAGGACAACCACTTTGTACAGGTGTAATTGTATAAGTAACAGTTCCCGGAGTAGTACCCGTCGCGGTTAAAATATCAGCAATAGTTGTTCCTGTTCCTGATGAAGCACCAGTAACATTATTTTGAACAGAAGTCCATGAGAAAGTAATTCCAATAGCAGGACTTGATAAAGCTATATTGGTTGTGTCTAATGAACAAATAGTTGCAGTGCTTGGAGTAGCTGTTGCAACAGGAGGATTATTAATTACAATAGTAGTAGTTGCTGTTACCGGTGAACATCCACCAGCAGCTACTATTGTATAAGTTACTACATAGCTTCCAGGAGTACTAGTACTTGGAATAATATCTCCTGTAGTAGAATTAATAGTTAAACCAGCTGTTGAACTAAAGGTACCACCAGTATAAGCAGCTGTACCTGTTAAAGTTACAGTTTGAGCTGTTGAGTTTGTTGAACAGAATGGTGTTCCAGCATAACTGATAATTGCTGTTGGCAATTCGGTTATAGTTATTGATGTAGTTGCTACCACAGGAGCACAACCTCCAGAAGCAGCAATAGTATATAAAACGGTATACGTGCCAGGTGTACTTGTATTAGGAGTAATAGCTCCAGTTGTACTGTTTATACTAAGACCTGCAGTAGATGAATAGGTGCCATTAGTATAAGGACCAGTACCTGATAGAGTAACTCCTTGCGCTGATGATAGTGAAGAACAATAAGGCGTTCCAGTATAAGATATTGAAGCAGTAGGTAATAAATTAATGGTTACCGATGTTGTCGCTACAACTGGTGCACAACCACCAGCGGCACTAATTGTATAGGATACAGTATAAGTTCCTGGTGTACTTGTATTAGGTGTGATTTCTCCAGTTGAACTATTAATAGTAAGTCCAGCAGTAGATGAATAAACCCCTGTAGTATATGCTCCAGTACCATTTAAAGTTACTGCTTGAGCAGACGTTAAAGAAGAACAAAATGGTGCTCCAGCATAATTTATAGTTGCTGTTGGTAGTTGAGTAATTGTTATTGAAGTTGTTGCTACAACAGCAGCACAACCTCCAGTGGCAGCAATTGTGTAAGATACAGTATATGTACCTGGAGTACTAGTATTAGGTGTTATTGCTCCAGTTGAACTGTTTATAGTTAGACCAGTAGTAGAGGAATAAACACCATTTGTATATCCACCTGTACCAGTTAACGTTACAGCTTGAGCAGTTGCTAGAGAAGAACAAAATGGTGTACTAGCATAGGATATTGCAGCCGTAGCAATTGGATTGATAGTTATTGACGTTGAAGCAACTACTGCAGTACATCCACCACTTGCAGCAATGGTATAAGTAACAGTATAAGTATTTGGAGTGCTCGTACTTGGAGTAATTGCTCCTGTAGTAGGATCAATTGTTAATCCTGCAGTTGAGCTAAATGTTCCACCTGTGTAATTACCAGTTCCAGTTAATGTAACTGCCTGACCGGTAGTTAGAGTATCACAAAAAGGTGTTCCTGCATAAGTAATAGAAACAGTTGGAGTAACTTTAATTTCAACCGTTCCAGTAACTGGAAAAGCAGCACAACCACCACTAGCTGGTACCATATAAGTAACAGTGTAAACACCAGATGTACTTGTGTTTGGAGTAATTGCTCCAGTAGTAGGATCAATTGTTAATCCTGCAGTTGAGCTAAAAGTTCCGCCTGTATATGCTCCAGTTCCAGTTAAAGTGACTGGTTGTGGAGTACTCAACTCAGGACAGAATGGTGAGCCAGCCCAACTGAATGAAGCGGTAGGTGCTGTTGGAAAAGATAATGTAACAGAAGATGAAGTTAATCCACATACATTATTTGGATTACTTAAAATTACTTGATACATATCTCCTGACATTGCTGGAGTTGCTCCTGATATAACTAATGTATTAGTGGTTGCACCAGAATACGTTGAATTATTGGTAACGTTTGTCCAGTTAATGCCATCTGAAGAAAATTGCCATTGATATGAATTTCCACCATTGTCGGTAATACTTATAGTAGCAGTATTAGTAGCACAATTTGTAGTAAAAGAAGGTTGAGCTGTGATAGATATTGTAGCAGCTACAACATAGCTATTGTTTGGAGTAGTATATCCATTTGTTCCACTTGTTACAACTCCGTTAGCAGTAACGGTTAAAGGAGAATTTCCTAATAAACCATCTCCGTTTGAGTCTGAAAAACCAGCTTCAATTACGTCATAACATCCATCATTATCACTATCTAACTCAATGTAATTTTTAATTCCATCTCCATCAGCATCTGCTACAGTATAATTTATGATACCTGAATCAGCTGCAGTTTCTAATGAATTGGAAAGACCATTTGAACCAAAACTTGCAGCAGCGCCATCAACAATTCCATCATTATTTGCATCAACAGCTCCACTTCCTGATTCAACTAAATCAAATATTCCATCATTATCACTATCTAAATCTAAGTAATCGTAAATTGGGCCTGAAGCGTTTGAATCACCATCAGTATTTACCGGGTTGATGCCAGTTCCATAAGCATCAGATAAACCATCATTATTAGCATCTACATTAGTCCACGCGATAAAAGTTGAACCTTGTGCTTCAATATTATCAGGAATACCATCATTATCACTATCCAAGTCTAAATAATCAGGAATTCCATCTAAATCTGAGTCTCTTGGTACACAAGTAGCAACCAATTGAAAGGTTGAATTATTAGCGTCTATGCTGGATAAATTTTTATGTGTAATGCTAAACGAATTGGTTAAATAAGTTAAGAATTTAAAAGTTCCAGTTCCTGCAGGTAATGAAACAGCACTATTAAGTCTGAATCTAATATCGAACGAAGAAAATTTGGTTACACCACTTTCAAAAATGCCATCATAGTTGGTGTCAATTAAGAGTTGATTGTTAGGGTTTAAGACAGTGATATTTTTATTAACATCGCATGTTACTACATATTCAGATTTTGAATTCATTAAATCAGCTGCATTAGCTGTAGCAACATATTCTAAAGCAAGAGATATAGGATTGGTAAAATTCATTTTGTAGGTTACCCAATTGGTGTTTCCGGCAGGAATACTGGTGACAAAACTACCATTTGCATTACCTGTAAAAGGAGTGGCACTAGCGTTAGTAGAGGTTGTAATAATTCCAGTAAATGAATTTGAATAGTTTCCAACTGTTACTGCACCAGTACTAGAATTTGAAGTGTTAACTTGTTGATTGCCGTAAGATTCAGTACAATTAGTAATCCCATCATTGTCGTCATCTATATCTAAATTATCAATTACACCATCATTATCAATATCAGTAGGACAATCGCTAACAGGAATTAAATCTGAAGATATTGCTGCACAACCAGCAGCATTTTGTCTTGTTGCTTGATAATATCCAGGTTGAGTTGGTGTTAATGTGTTTGTAGTTTCACCTGGAATTGGCGTTGTACTTCCATTATAGTACCAAGCATAGGTATCTGTTAAAGCAATTGGATTTAAATTTAAAGTAATATTAGGTATACAATCAGCAGTAGATGATGAATTATGAGTATAACTAATTTCAGGTTTAGTATCAAAGCCAGAATAGTAGCCTCCATAAGTAGCATTACCATCATTACCAAAATAAGAAACATAAACCTGATTGGTTGAAGTAACTTTGATGTTACCAGTTCTATTGGTTACCGTATATCTTACAAATTGTGTTGCAGTAGAGGCTGGACCTGTTACAGCAACTGGGGTAGTTGTAACAGTAACGTTGTTGATTTTTACTATGGAACCAGCTACCGTTACTATATTTACAGAAGCTGGAAAAGTTTGTGAACCAATTTTTTGAATCAATGGAATGTTATCTACTACAGTCGGTGTTGAGCAATTGATAGGAGGTACAAAAAACATATTTTGATTTCCTAAATCAGTATTTCCTCCAACTGCCTGATAACAAAAAACTTTTTCGGATGAAGTAACATATAAATTTCCATTAATGAAGTCACTACCATTATAAACATAATATTCTCCCGCGTTTAATGTAGTGGTTGCAGTGGCACTTCCGTTTTTAAATATTTGTGTTCCATTAGTATGCGCAACTACCATTACACGCTCTAAAGCATTACTTCCAAGTCCTCGAACAAAAATATATTCTTGACCATTTTTTTCTAAAGGTACAATTTGATCAAATCCATAATCTTTTCCTCTGAAATCTCCAGTACTAGAACCATCAGTAAGATTATTATTTGAAATTGATCCGTTATCTCCTGTAACTCCAGGCACATAACTATTTCCACCAAAAGAACCTGAATTTACAACAACATTTTTATCCGATTGAATTAATCCACCATGTATGTAACTACTTCTAAAAAGTGTTGTAGTGTTTTCAAATGAAAAAATATAGCTTTCGTGTTTTTGTAGTGTTACAGTAATTGGACCTGTATAAACTACACCATTTGTCATTGGCGTTCCAATTGCTGATGGGTTACTTAAACTAATTGTTACATGAGTATCATTTTCGGTAGCCATTACGGAAGCAAAATTCAAAAGCGAATCATGATTGTTGTTTAAAGGATTCCATTGATTAAGCATTCCAGCAATTCTAAATGTTTTTCCCATAGCGCTTGTTCCTTTTGCTACGAGTCCACCTGCTTGAGAACCATTATTTGATGTTACTCTAATATTTGCATAAATTAAATCTGTTGCTTCAATAAAGTAACCTTTATTAGTTAATACTCCTATAGTATTATTTGGAGTAAATAATTGAGAATTTCTACCAGTATTTCCAGATGTTGTAGTATTAATTGGATATTGAATAGGTGTTCCGTTAGTTACCGTTAAAGTAAAAGGTGTTCCTCCAATAGGAGTTACCGTGACTGTCACAGGTGATGTGTTTGGTGTTGAAATATATAAATATTGTTCACCAGGAGCCATTCCACTATTTGTAGCAGAAGTTATAGGTGGAATATAATGAGTTTTACTAAACTGTGAGTAACTTGCTACACAAGTAAATAAAATGAAAAGAGAAGTAATTATTTTATTCATTTTGAAAAAAATTAATATCAACAAAAATAGCTGCAATCGATTGCACAAAAATAAAAAAATATTAATATGAATGAAGAAATCATTGTTAATATTTGAAAAAAAAGATGATTTTTTTTTACATACAAAAAAAAATATACTAAAAAATTACATTATGAATATTGTTTTTCCAAAATTTAAATATATTTGCAATCGATTGCATGACTTTTTTAGACATAATTAAATACGTTTAAAAAAAGTATCTAATCACCAAAATATATGTTGATATAAGTAAATCAAGCGCTTAATTAATTCACAGCATACAATTATGATTTTAATAAATACGAAAATTTTTATGAGAAGAGTTAATTTTTTTTCAATGTCAAAAGCAATTGTCTTTTTAATGCTCTTAGGTAGTTTTCTTACTGCTAATGCTCAAGGTACTCCGGATGATATAGATGGAGATGGTGTTCCAAATAGTATTGATTTGGATGATGATAATGATGGAATTCTTGACACTGTCGAAAATGTTATTAATTATATTCAACTAAATGGATTCACTGCATATTATCCTGCTGTTATTCCATCATCGGGATTGGTAACTGGTAATCGCTTAATCAAAGTAAATGCACTAACCTATTTGGGTTCATCTTATGATGCTGTACTTGAATTTACTGATGTTCAACCTGGTTCTGGTAGAGTTAGGTTAATTGGTGGTGGGGATATTGCTCTTCAAGATATTTATGCCTACCAAAACCCATATTTTGCATATACTATAAAATTTGTGCCCACAGGAACAGCAACTCCAACAGGTCCAATAACTGGTGCAGTAATAAATAATGTGGCTATAACGATTGCTGATATTGATGGTAATGGTAATAGTTCAGACATGGGAGATGTTGCAGGTTATGCTTTTGCAAACAATATTACAGGTGCGCCTATCGTTGGTGCTAACTTGGTTAATCAGGGCTTTACATTTGGTACTTCTGGAATCGGAGGTCCAGGTCCAGCATTTGATTACTATAGACCTTTTCAATTAACTGCAACAAATGGAGCTCCTAATACAACAATTCTTGCTGATCCTTTATATATGGTAACAACCTATCAGGATGTTTATTCAAGTAGTGAGTTTATTTATGGTGCTACCGGTACAGAAACTAGTGAAATAGGAGAAAGAAGATCTCAAATTTTTGTTCGTTTGGGTAATATTAATGGTGTAGATACTGACGGTGACGGAATTATTAATCAATATGATTTAGATTCTGATAATGATGGTTGTTCTGATTCAAATGAGTATTATTATGATAGCAATCTAGCTGGACCTGGACAACAATATGGACAGACAGGAGGAAATGTTGCTCCAGTTGATGTAAATGGATTAGTGATAGGAGCAAGTTATAGCGGTTATTATGCTTTGGCTATTACTGTTAATGGAGTAAGTGCATTTACTAGTCCTGTAAATCAAGTTATTAATGTTGGCGCAAATACTAGCTTCTCAGTAACTCCTACTGGAGCAACAGGTATAACTACTTTTGTGTGGCAGGTAAGTACCAATGGAGGTCTTACTTGGACGGATGTTATAAATGGAGGAGTTTATTCAGGAGCAAATACAACCACACTTACTCTGACTGGAGTACCTTATTCAATGAATAATTATCAGTTTAGATTAAAAGTTACTGATAGTGATTATGTTTGTGGTGACAGCTTTAGTGCGCCAGCAACATTGACTTTTCTTAATGCCGCACCAGATGCAGTTGATGATAATTTAAGTGCAAATCCTCTATTAGAAGATGGTCCGAATGGTACAGTAAATGTTATTGCTAATGATACAGATCCTGATGGAAATCCAACTGCACCTGTAAATGGAGCAGGACAATTTACGGTAGATTTAGATGCTTCAACACCTGGAATTCAAACAACAGTTACTACTCCAGAAGGTGTTTGGACATTAGATCCGGCAACAGGTATAGTAACATTTAATCCAGCAGATAATTATTTTGGAACAGCTACATTAGTGTATACACTTTGTGATCCGAGTGGAGCTTGTGATTCAGCAACCATTACATTTGTTGTGAATCCAGTAAATGATCCACCAGTTGCTGTTGATGATACTATAACAACTCCTTATTTTACAAGTGTAACTATACCAGTAGCATCAAATGATTATGATATTGATGGTACAATAAACGTTGCAACAATTGACTTAGATCCTTCAACTCCTGGTATCCAAACTACTTTTACGGTTCCTGGAGAAGGAACTTACACTGCTAATAGTGATGGCACTGTGACTTTCACTCCAGTCGAAGGTTTTGAAGGTTCAACAACTCCTATAGGTTATGTGATACAAGATAACGAAGGTTTGATATCCAATATCGGAACTATTTCTATAGTAGTTGGTCCATGTAGTACAGATCCAAATGGTGATTGTGATTTGGATGGATTATCAAATTCAGAAGAAATCAATATAGGAACAGACCCAAATAATCCTGATACAGATGGTGATGGTGTTTTGGATGGAACTGAAGTAGCAGATAATACTAATCCTTTGGATTTTTGTGAATCTATAGAAGAACATGCTACTTTACCTCAATCTCAAGAGTTTATGGATGCAGATTGTGATGGTGACGGTCTTGTAAATGGTCAGGAAATCGGAAATATAATTGGTCAACCATTTGACAGTAATGGAAATGGTATTCCAGATTATTTAGAAGTTAATAATTACTATTTATCAAATTACGAAGACGATTTAGAAATTTTTAATGGAGTTTCACCTTCAAGTGATGATATTAAAAACAATGTATTTACCATCAGAAATATAGAAATGTATCCTAACAACACGCTACAAATATTTAATCAATGGGGAGTTGTAGTTTATGATGTGTCAGGTTATGGAACTAATAACAAATATTTCAGAGGAGTTTCTGAAGGTAGAGCAACAGTTTCTACATCTTCTGAATTGCCAGAAGGCACATATTTTTATGTGTTGAAATATGTTAACTCGAGTGGAAAAAACAAAGAGCGATCAGGATATTTATATCTAACTCGATAATTATAAAAGTTGTTATTATATACTAACGTTCTCAATTTAAAATATATGAAGACAAAATTTACAGGTTTATTTTTAGTGTTATTTAGTGTAATTGCTTTTGGACAGCAAGAATCACAATATACACAATATATGTACAATACAAGTATTATCAATCCTGCATATATAGGTTCAAAAGACGTATTAACTATTTTTGGATTACATAGAGCTCAATGGGTTGGATTAGAAGGAGCACCAAGAACAAATAATTTTTCAATTAATTCACCAATAGGAAAAAATGTAGCATTAGGCTTAATAGTTGTAAATGATAAAATTGGTCCAGCAGACGAAAATAATTTTGCAGCACAATTCTCTTATGGCTTTAATGTTTCAGAGAATTATAAATTATCATTCGGACTTCAAGCTAGTGCTAATATCTTAAATGTTGATTTTACAAAATTGCACATATACAATCCTAGTGATCCTAGATTTCAAAACAATATTGATAACAGATTTACTGCAAATGTTGGAGCAGGAGTTTATTTGAATTCTGATAAAACTTATTTTGGAGTTTCTGTTCCTTACTTAATAGAAAGTAAACACTATGATGGTTCAGCTTCAGATAACTCTAGTACATTTATTGCTTCCGAGAAAGAGCATTTTTACGTTATCGCAGGACACGTATTTGATTTAAATCAAAACCTCAAATTTAAGCCATCAGTATTATCAAAAGTGGTTCAAGGTGCGCCGTTGCAGTTGGATTTGTCAGGTAACTTTTTAATTAATGATAAATTTTCTGCTGGTTTAGGCTATAGGTTGAGCTCTTCATTTAGTGCTTTGGCTGGATTTCAAGTAACTAACTCTATTTTTATAGGATATGCCTATGATAGAGAAACTACGGAATTAGCAAATTATAACTCTGGTTCTCATGAATTTTTTCTGCGTTTTGAGTTAGCCAAAAGAAATGTAAAAATTATGTCTCCAAGATTCTTCTAATAGTAATATCATGAAAATAAAAAATACACTATACAGTTCACTTTTACTTCTTGTTTTATCTCAACAAGGATATTCTCAAAAATCAGAAGTTGCTGCTGCTGACAAAAAATATGAAAGCAGTTATTATGTTGATGCAATTGCTACTTATGAGCGTTTAGCAGAAAAAGGATATAAGGATGAAAATATGTTCCTAAAATTAGGAAATGCTAATTATTTTAATGCAGAGTTACCAAAAGCCGAAAAATGGTACACTGAACTTTATAAAATGAATAAAGAACAAGAGCCAGAATTTTATTACCGTTATGCTCAATCATTGAAGTCAATTGGTAATTATAGCAAAGCCAATGAAATGATGGAGTTGTTCAATAAAAAATCAGGTAATGATAACAGAGCAAAGCTTTATGCAAGTCATAAAAATTATCTGGAAGAAATAAAAGCCAACTCGGGAAAATATGCTGTTGAAGATGCAGGAATTAATTCGGCAAACTCAGATTTTGGTGGTGTTTTAACAGGAAATAAAGTAGTATTTGCTTCATCGCGTCCAGGAAATTCAGGTAAAGTTTTTGAACAAACAAAAGAATCGTTTACGGATTTATATGAATCAGAAGTAGGAACAGATGGAAAACTATCTGAACCAAAACCATTTGGAGGTTCTACTATCAATACTAAATTCCATGAATCATCTGTAACCTTTACAAAAGATGGTAAAACTGTTTATTTTACGAGAAATAATTTTATAGATGGTAAAAAAGGTAAAATTACCAACAACATAATGGTACTTAAAGTATACAAAGCAACTTATGATGATGGCGCTTGGGGTAATGTAACCGAATTGCCTTTCAATAGTAACGAATATAATGTGGCAAATCCGGCTTTAAGTCCTGATGATAAAACACTTTATTTTGTTTCTGATATGCCTGGAACTATTGGACAATCCGATTTATTTAAAGTTGAAGTTAAAGCTGATGGAAGTTTTGGTAATCCAGTAAATCTTGGGAAAACAATAAATACTGAAGGAAGAGAATCGTTCCCATTTGTATCAGCTGATAATAAATTATACTTTGCTACAGATGGTCGTCCAGGACTAGGAGGTTATGATGTTTTTGCTTCTAAAGTAGAAAGCGATGGAAGTTTTAAAAATGTTCAAAATGTTGGAGCTCCGGTTAATAGTCCTCAAGATGATTTTGGATTCAGTATTCAAAGCAACGGAAAAGGATATGTTACCTCGAATAGAGCAGGAGGAAAAGGAAGTGATGATATTTATAAAGTTTCCGAAGCTCAATGCAAACAAAAGATTGAAGGTATCATTACTGATTCTGAATCAAATGAAGTTTTGGCAAATGTAAAAGTGAGTTTGTTTAACGATAAATTTGAATTAATTAAAGAATCTAAATCAGATAGCAAAGGAAGCTATAGTTTTGAGGCAGAATGTGGTAAAAAATATTATATAAGAACTGAATTGGAAAATTACATCACAAAAGAAAGTCCTGTTATGGTTGGTAATGCAAATGGAACAACCACTTTGCCTATTACAATTGAAAAAGCAGGATGTAAATTGGTAGTAGGAGGTGATTTGGCGAAGTGCTTCGGAATTAAAGTAATCTATTTTGATGTAAACAAGTCAGTAATTACTAAAGAAGCAGTTTTCGAGTTAGAGAAAATTCTTGATGTAATGAAACAAAACTCTAAATTAAAAATTGATGTTCGTTCACATACTGACAGTCGTCAATCGGCTCAATACAACCAAACCTTATCGGATAATAGGGCAAAAGCTACAATTGATTGGTTAGTGAAGAATGGAGTGGAAGCATCAAGATTAACTGGAAAAGGATATGGAGAATCGCAATTATTGAACAAATGCGCGGATGGCGTGCCATGTACCGAAGAGGAGCATCAGGCCAACCGAAGAAGCGAATTTATTGTAGTAGCATTCGAATAATTAAAAATGTATATAAGTTATACAAAAACAAATATATTTGTACCTTTGAATGTGTGTTCTATGAGCACACATTCAGGTATTTATACTTTTTTTAAACAAAAATAACGCAATCGATTGCACTGATAATAAAAAGTAAAAATTTCAACTTAATCCGTCATACTATATGAACACGAATACAACACTTTTTTTTGAGGCAAAAACCTTTAAGGCATTCACTCGATTGCTGACTCTTTTTGCATTGTTGTTGACGGTTCATACCAGTTGGGGACAACAAGTAATTGGAGAGTTCCCTGATTTTAACGGTGGATTTGAAAGTTTTACTGTAGGTACTTTGGGTTCAAATACTACAGGGTTGACCTCTGGAACTCAATATTCTGCTTACAGTTTAAGTCACACATCTAGTAATTCTGGTTCTATTACTACAACAACTTCAAGAACTGGTACAAAAATACTAACTTGGGGAACTTCAGGAACAGGAAGAAAATTATATAGTACTACCGTAAATACTAATGGAGGGGTTGCTAATGCAACTGCATATACAGTTCAGTTTTACTATCAAACTTCTAAATCCAATGCACTCAGTTCTGTTCCTACAATAGCCATTTCACCCGATGGTTCAGGAGCTGTAGGCACGCCAGCAGGTTCAACAATTGCATCAAGTTTGGGAACATGGGTGTTTAAACAGATTTCAGTTACATCAGGGACTAGTGCTGCCGCTACAAAATATGGTTCAATTGTTTTTGCTGCTGATAATTTCAGTAATACTAACATCATCTATTTTGATGATATGTGTGTATATGCTGGTGCTGCCGATAATATTGCGCCTACGGCAGCTTCCGGAGCTTCAACATCTGTAGTTTCAGGGACTTCATTAGCAGTTAATTGGACTGGTACGCAATATGCCAGTGATGGTGGAGGATATGTAATTGTTCGTAGCACTTCAGCTACTGTAGTTACTTTGAATGCGAATGGTATTTATGCTGTGGGTAATACTACTGCTACTGGTGGTGGTACCATTGTAGGAATTACTACGGGAATTGCAGGAACCAGTCAAAGTTTTACTGATACTGGTTTGACAACAGGCACTACCTACTACTATAGTATTTTTGCGGTGGATAAAGCGTTCAACTATGCTGCTGCTGCTACTTGCAGTGGAACTCCATATGCAGGTTTAACACCGCCAACACTTACACCTGATACCACTTTAAATACAGTTGATTACAATCTAGATATTACCTTTACTGATGATGTAACCTGGAGAGGATTAGTTACTGCAGTTAAAATAGGAGGGACAACCTTAACAGCAGGAACCGACTATGTTTTAACAGCAGGGAATTTACAATTAAAGCCATCAGGATTAAATGTATTGTTAACCACTTCGGGTTCCAAAGCAGTAACTCTAGAAGCTACGGGTTATGCTCCAGCCCCATGTACCCAAATCATTAATCCGGGTGTACCTGTCGCGGCCAATTGCTCTACTTCAATAAGTCCGGTATTGGCATCGGGAACTACTTCAACGATAACCATAACAGCCAGAGACCAATACAATAATTTGGTTTCGGGATACAATTTTATCTATGATGCAGCCATTACCAACAATGATGCTACAACATCGGAGTCATATATTATTGATGGTACCCCGCGTACCTCAACAATAAATGATTTTTTTGTTACGGTTCCTACCAATTCCAGCGGTGTAGGAGCGTTTACAGTAACGCTTCCGTCTTACATTGACTCAAATGACGGAATCAGCATACAGGTGCAAGTGGCAGATGGTATAACCAATGTTGGTTCTGCTTATTCTTATATCGAACTACTGCATCAAACCATTACGTTTGGAGCTTTGACTGCGGTGACCTATGGCGATGCCAATTTTAACTTAACGGCTACAGCCAGTTCAGGGTTAACCATTACTTATACAAGTTCAAACCCAGCAGTGGCTACCGTTTCGGGTAATACCGTGACCGTTGTTGCACCGGGAACAACAACCATTACAGCCTATCAAACAGGAAACGGTACCTATAGCGCTGCTACTCCGGTACCACAAACTTTAACCGTGAGCACTAAATCGTTAACGGTTTCACCGGCTACGGCCAATAATAAAGTATATAACGGAAATACAGCGGCTACTATTACCGGAACTTTGGTTGGAATTATTAATGCCGATGTAGTTACACTAAATGGGACAGGAATGTTTGCGACTGCAAATGTAGGGACAGGAATAGTGGTTAATTCAACCTCTACCTTAGGTGGCGCTAATGCAGCAAAGTATAATTTAGTACAGCCGATAGGTTTAACCGCTGACATTACTAAAGCCAATCAAGCCATATTATTTCACGGTCCATTGTTGAATTATGTAGGTTTTGCCAATTATACTCCCCCAGCCACTTCACCTTCTTCGGGAACTAATCCTATTTCATTCACCAGTTCAAATACTAATGTTGCTACTATTGTTGGAACTCAAGTCCATTATATTGGTTTAGGGACTACTACAATAACCGCTTCACAAGCGGCAAGTACAAATTACAATGCCGCCAGCGTATCAGTAGCACTTACGGTTATGGCTATGCCGATTGCGGCTTGGAATTTTTGGACTTCAGGTAGTGTTACCCAGACTAATATACAGGCCTATTTGTATGATACAGGTTTGGATTCGACTACGAATAATACTGGTTTACCAGGTACAAACACTTCTGCTACGTTGGCACCAAAATATATTACACGCGGTTCAGGCGTTGCAGCCAGTGGTGGTACAAGTGCTTTTAGAACTTTTAATTTTCCAAATAATGCACCAGCTAACCCTCCGGTTACCGCTGGAAGTAATGATTATTTTCAAGTTACACTTCAAGCTGCTAGTGCTGGTAGTACAGTCTCTCTTTCTACCATAGATGCGTATTTTTATGATTCAGGAAATGGTTTTAATGCTTCACCAGGTACAATTTCCCGATTTGGGTATAGTTTAGATGGAGGAACGACTATAGTGCCAATAGCTTCAGCGGTTCAATCAACCTCTTTACGAATGGGGCAAATTGACGTGTCAGGGATTACAGCTTTACAGGATGTTCCTTTTGGAACTAAGATTATTTTACGTTATTATGCCAGTGGTTATGCAGCTGAAGGTTGGGGCTTTGGTTCACCGAATCCAGGTGGTGGGGTAGGTATTCAAGCTACTGATGGGTTGGTAATCGGCGGAGATGTTTCAGCTTCAACTACTTGGTATTGGAATGGATCAGCATTTGTGTGGAGTAATGGGGTTCCATCTTCTATTAAGAACGCTATTATTTTAGCTCCTTTTGATACGTCAAGTGATACGGGTGGTGGTTTCACTGCTAAAAAATTAACCATAAATTCAGGGGGTTCTTTAACTATTAAGGCCGGAACTACTATTACTGTACAAAATCAACTCATTAATAATGCTGGTTCAAGTGCTATAATTATTGAAAATAATGGTAGTTTAGTTCAGGTAAACGATGCTATTCCTTCACCTAATTCTGGAGTTATAAATTATAACAGGCAGACTACTCCAATTAGCAATATGGATTACACTTATTGGTCTTCACCTGTGCAGGGATTTACTTTAGGAGGTGTTTCTCCTAACACTTTAGCTGATAAGTTTTATTCTTTTAACTCGGTAACTCAAAATTGGAGTCAAGAGACCACATCAACTATTATGAATCCGGGTACTGGTTATATCATCAGAGGTCCACAGTTAAGTGCATATATGTCTCCAAATCCACCTTCTACATATCAGGCTACTTTTGTTGGAGTCCCTAATAATGGCAAGTATCAATTATCTGGAATCGTTGCTAATAAATTATATCTTATTGGAAATCCATATGCATCAGCATTAGATGCAGATACTTTTATTGATGCTAATCAAGATGTTCTTAATGGGACTTTATATTTCTGGACTCATAATACACCAATTGCAAATAATGTTTATACATCTAATGATTATGCTTCATATAATCGTACTGGTGGAGTATCAACTGCAGCTGTAGCACTAAATTCTGGCGTCAGTTCATCAGCTCCATCAGGTAAAATTGCATCTGGACAAGGATTCTTTGTTAATAGTAAAAATCCAGCTCTTACAAATGGGGATACAACAATCGATTTTTCAAATGCGATGAGAGTTGGTGTTGGAGGAATAACTGGTAATAATTCTCAATTTTTTAGAACTACCAATACCATTGAAAGAAATCGTATTTGGTTAGATTTAACAAATACTCAAGGTGTTTTCAAACAGACATTAATAGGTTATGTAACTGGTGCAACAAATGAGTTAGATAATCTTTTTGATGGTGAGAGTTTGAATGCAAATCAATATGTGAATTTTTACAGTATAAATCAGGATAAGAATTTAGGAATTCAAGGACGAGCTTTACCATTTGATGAAAGTGATATTGTGCCATTAGGATTTAAAACTACTATTACTAGTCCTTTGACTATTAGTATTAGTAATGTAGATGGATTGTTTGTTAATCAAGATGTTTTTCTTGAAGACATTGTAACAGGTATAACAACAAATTTGAAAACCGATAGCTACACTTTTAATGCAGAACCTGGAATTTATAACAACCGTTTTGTGTTGAGATATACGACTAATGCATTAGGAATTAATAATCCTGATTTAGACTTAAATAATGTCATAGTTTACAAAAATGATGGAATTGTAAATATAAATTCGGGTAATTTGACAATGAACAATGTAAAAGTTTATGATCTTCAAGGAAGATTGATAGTAGAACAAAAAGATGTTAATGCATCAACTACTTCAATCAAGAATTTGAAAGCTAATCAGCAAGTTTTAATTGTTAAAATAACAACACAAGACAATAAAATATTGTCCAAAAAGTTTGTGAATTAATTGATTCTTAAAATTTACCAATTATAAAACCTTTAAAACATTTAGAGGTTTTCTTTTTTTAAGAAAATCATATCTCAAAAGTGCAAAAATCATCTTTTGTATTCTTTTATTTAGAACTATATTTGTATAATTTTAATTAAAAATTAGTTATGTCAGACGATAAGAAAGTAATATTTTCAATGCAGCGCGTAAGCAAAGCTTATCAAGGAAGTGATAAGCAAGTGCTTAAAAATATCTATTTAAGCTTTTTCTATGGAGCAAAAATTGGTATTCTTGGGCTTAATGGTTCGGGTAAATCATCCTTGTTAAGAATTATTGCTGGAGTAGATAAAAACTATCAAGGAGATGTAGTTTTTCAACCAGGTTATACTGTTGGTTATCTTGAACAAGAACCACAACTAGACGAAACAAAAACTGTTATTGAAATAGTGCGTGAAGGTGTAGCCGAAACAATGGCTATTTTAGATGAGTTCAATAAAATAAATGATATGTTTGGTTTACCAGAAGTTTATGAAGATACTGATAAGATGCAAAAACTGATGGATAGACAAGCTGAACTTCAAGATAAAATAGATGCAGCTGGTGCTTGGGAAATTGATAATAAATTAGAAGTTGCAATGGATGCACTTCGTACTCCAGATGCTGATACTCCAATCAATGTCCTTTCTGGTGGGGAAAAACGTAGAGTAGCGCTTTGCCGTTTACTATTACAACAACCTGATGTATTGTTGTTAGATGAACCAACAAACCACTTAGATGCTGAATCAGTTCTTTGGTTAGAGCAACATTTGGCGCAATATTCTGGAACTGTAATCGCAGTAACGCACGATAGATATTTCCTTGACAACGTTGCAGGATGGATTTTAGAACTAGATAGAGGTGAAGGTATTCCTTGGAAAGGAAACTATTCTTCTTGGTTAGACCAAAAATCTAAAAGAATGGAACAAGAAGAAAAAGTGGCTTCAAAACGCAGAAAAACTTTGGAACGTGAGTTAGAATGGGTACGTCAAGGTGCAAAAGGAAGACAAACCAAACAAAAAGCTCGTTTACAGAATTACGACAAACTTTTAAATGAAGACCAAAAAGAATTAGACGAAAAATTAGAAATCTATATTCCAAATGGTCCTAGATTAGGAAATAATGTAATAGAAGCAAAAAATGTAGCAAAAGCATTTGGCGATAAATTACTTTATGATAATTTAAACTTTACCTTACCTCAAGCTGGAATTGTTGGAATTATTGGTCCTAATGGTGCTGGTAAATCTACCATTTTCAAAATGATTATGAATGAAGAAAAACCAGATGCTGGTGAGTTTTCAATTGGAGATACTGTTAAAATAGCTTATGTTGATCAATCGCATTCAAATATTGATCCAAATAAATCCATTTGGGAGAATTTCTGTGATGGACAAGAATTAATATTAATGGGTGGAAGACAAGTTAATTCAAGAGCATATTTATCAAGGTTCAACTTTGGGGGAAGCGATCAAAACAAAAAAGTTTCTGCGCTTTCTGGAGGTGAAAGAAACCGTTTGCATCTTGCAATGACTTTAAAAGAAGAAGGAAATGTATTGTTGCTGGATGAGCCAACCAATGATTTGGATGTAAATACACTTCGTGCTTTAGAAGAAGGTTTGGAAAATTTTGCTGGTTGTGCAGTTGTTATTAGTCACGACAGGTGGTTTTTAGATAGAATTTGTACTCATATATTAGCGTTTGAAGGAAATTCTGAAGTATATTTCTTCGAAGGAAGTTTTTCTGAATATGAGGAAAACAAACGTAAACGTCTAGGAGCAGATGTAACTCCAAAAAGAATTAAATATAGAAAGTTGATTAGAAATTAACTTAATAAATTAAAAAAATCCTGAGTTTTCAGGATTTTTTTTTGATTTATCATATATTTGATGACTAAACTTAATCAATGAATAGCATTAATAAATTTCTGCTAACTATTATATCTTTTTTTGTTTTCAACTCATTTTTTGCCCAAAAAAATAATGTTGAAGAGAAATCATTAATTAAAAAATACCTAAGAAATGCTGTTGATGAGTTTGGAGATGCACATTACGACAAGGCTTTGTCATCATCCAAAGAAGCTTTAATTAAATCCTATTCAATTAACGATAATTCATATATAGCACAATCATACAATACAATTGCAGCTATTTATGATGAGTGTTCTGACTCAAAAAGAGCCATTGAATTTTATGAAAAAGCATTGAAGTTTGCTAAGCTAGTTAAGAATGATACATTGAATAACTGGATTTATGGAAATCTGGGAAGTGCTTATTATTTTAATGATGTAGATGTTAAAAAAGGCATTGAATACTATAAAAAGTCAATAGAATTTGCTGAGAAAATTAAGGATTCAAGTCAAATTGTTTACGGAAAACTAAATTTAGCAAGTGCTTATTTTGCTGATAAAGATTATGAAAATGTTGAGTTTTTGATTAATCAACTTAGAAGTTATGTTCTAAAAAAAGGAACTCAAGATGCTAAGTTGTCTTTCTATATTTTACAAGGTATGCAAAATACCTACTTAAAAGATAAAGCTGAGGCTGAGAAGAATTATTTTAATGCTTTAAAAATTGCAAATGAAACCGAAAACTACTCATTTGTTTTAAATATTTATGAAAATCTAAAAAAGCATTATAAAGAATTTGATGAAAAGGATTTAGAGGAAAAATATTCAGCAAAACATGATTCTTTACACAAAGAGTTATATTCTGAAGACAAAATGACAAGTCTTGAAAAGCAAGCTTTGGGCATTGAGTTAGATGAATATAAAATTCAATTAGAAAAAATAGAAGATCAAAGCGAAAAGAGTACAAAGATTATTAAAACTTCAAAACTGGTTTTAATTCTTTTTATGGTTATCGTTATAATATTATTACTGTTGTTGTTGACGCTTTATAAAAGTATAAAAACAAGAGAAAAATTAAATCTTGAATTGAAATATGCAAATGATGAACTTCAGATAGCTAAGGAAAAAGCTGAAGAAGCATCACGATTAAAATCACAGTTTGTTTCAACAATTACACATGAGCTAAGAACGCCGCTTTATGGTGTAATAGGAATTACAAATATTTTATTAGACGAACATAAAGAGCTAGCAAATAGTCCACATTTAAAATCTTTAAAGTTTTCTGCAAAATATTTATTGTCATTAGTTAATGATGTTTTGCAAATAAATAAAATAGAGGAAAAGAAGTTAGTTTTAGAAGATTTAATATTCAATTTAGCTGATGAAATTGAAACTATAAAAAGTTCAATTGAATACATTGCAGATAAAAACAACAACAAACTTGTAATTGAAATAGATACTGAAATTCCTGAGTTCTTAATTGGTGATAAACTTCGATTGTCACAAATAATTATGAATTTAATGAGTAATGCTCTGAAATTTACTAAAAATGGAGAAGTTTCTATTACTGCAGATTTAGAAAGAATTGAAAACACCACTTATTACATTGCTTTTAAAGTAAAAGATAATGGAGTTGGAATAGCCGAAGAACATCAGAAAAATATTTTTGACAAATTTGTTCAAATTGAGAGAAAAGAAGAAGATTATCAAGGAACAGGTTTAGGACTTTCAATTGTATCTAGTTTAATAAAATTATTTAATAGTGAAATTAAACTTGAGAGTGAAGAAGGAGTTGGAACAACCTTTAGTTTTACAATTGGTTTTGAACATGATGAAGAAAAGTCAAGAGCAATTATTAATGAAATTGAAGTTGATTTATCATTACAACATACTTATAATATATTGGTAATTGAAGACAATAAAATCAATCAATTAGTGACCAAAAAGATTATTCAAAACAGTAATTTGAATTGCACTATTGTTGATGATGGATATGCAGCATTAGTTGCTATTGAAAGAGAAAATTTTGACGTAATATTAATGGATATAAACATGCCACTAATAAACGGTTTTGAAACTACTCGAAAAATTAGAGAGAAAGGTTATAAAATGCCAATCGTTGCTTTAACAGCTTTTGACAAACAAGAAGTTTCAGATGAAGTTTTTGCATCAGGAATGAATGATATTTTGATTAAACCATTCGAACCTACAAAACTTTATCAAATAATATCAAACCATTTACATAAAAAAGAAAGCGATGATTAATACCATCGCTTTTTATTTTTTTTAGAGCCTTCAGATTTTCTAGATTTATTACCTGAGTTATTCTTCTTTTTGTTTCTTAAATCAGGTTTAGCCTCAGGATTTGGAACACTTTCTTTCCAAGGAAAAGGATGGTCTTTTATAGTTTTTACATTTACTTTAATCAATTTTAAAATGTCTTTCCAATAGGTTTCTTCATCACGTCCACAAAACGATATTGAAACACCATTGTTTCCAGCACGACCAGTTCTTCCAATTCTGTGAACATAAGTTTCAGGAATATTAGGCAAATCAAAATTAATTACAAATGGTAAACTTTCAATATCAATTCCACGCGCAGCAATATCAGTTGCAACTAAAACGGTTATTTCTTTGTTTTTAAAACTGTCTAGAACACGTTGTCTTGCAGTTTGCGATTTATCACCGTGAATTGCTTCGGCATTTACTCCTTGCTTTTTTAACGCTTTTACCACATTATCTGCACCATGTTTGGTGCGGACAAAAACTAAAACATCTTTTAAATTTTCATTGCGAATTAAGTGATATAAAAGTCCGCGTTTGTTTTCTTTATCAACAAAATAAATTTGCTGCTCTATAATTTCTGCGGTAGATGAAACTGGTGTTACAGATACATATTCGGGTTTTGTTAAAAATGTGTCTGCTAATTCTCTAATAGCTAATGGCATTGTGGCCGAAAACAATAAAGTTTGTCTATTTGATGGAACTAATTTTACAATTTTCTTTACATCATTTATGAATCCCATATCAAGCATTAAATCGGATTCATCAAGAACCAAAAAGTGCAAATGATCAAAATCTAAAAAGCCTTGCTTGTGTAAATCTAATAATCTACCTGGTGTAGCAATTAATATATCAACTCCTTTTTTTAGCTGATCAACTTGTGGCACTTGCGAAACACCGCCAAAAATGGTTAATTGTCTTAGGTTGGTATATTTTCCATAAGTGTCAAAACTTTCACCAATTTGAACAGCTAATTCTCTGGTAGGAGTAACTACTAAACAGCGAATTACTTTGGTCTTTTTTGATGAACCAATCATTCTATGTAAATTATGAATGATAGGAATTGCAAAAGCAGCAGTTTTTCCTGTACCTGTTTGAGCACAACCTACTAAATCTTTTCCTGATAGAACTATTGGTATTGCTTTTTCTTGAATTGGCGTTGGACTAGTATATCCTTCTTCAAAAACAGCTCTTTGAATACTTTTTGATAATGATAAATCTTCGAATAACATATTGATTACTTACTGTTTTTTGTAAGTCGAGGCAAAGATAAGGTTTTTAAACTTGATAAAATTTTATCTAAAATTCTCTTTTCGATTTCATAAAATCAGTTACAAGATAACCAATTAATTTTCCAACTAAATGATTGTTTTTTTCATCTCCAAGTTCTGGTGCGCCTTCACAAATATGAATATATTTTGAGTTTTTATGATTTCCAAAATGGCTAATAAAATATCTAAGTTCTTCTATTGAAAAACCGCTTAAAGTCATTGCGCTACTAGGAATATTTGGCAAAGAATCTAAATCGATTTCTATACCATATGCTTCATTTTTTATAAATTCTAGTGCTCTATTTAATTCTCCAGTAAAGCTTTTTTCTTTTCTAACCCCTATTTCATCATAAGTATTGAAATTTATTTGACTTTCTAGTTTTTTTAGATTGTCTAAAACATTTTTTGAAGTATAGTTTTCATGTAATCCAAAAATGAAATACTTTTTTAAAAAACCTTCTTCGTATGCATATGAAAATCCATTTCCACTGTGTCTTCCTTCTAAAATTCTAAAGTCGGAATGCGCATCAAAATTAACTACATTAATAGGTTTACCAAGTGCAAGTGCCGTTCCTTTTATATTTCCATAGGCGTTATTGTGTCCACCGCCAATAATAATTGGAATTTTATCGCATTTGATAATACAACTTATAATATGGGCTAAATCTTTATCAATTTGAGTAACTAATTCGTTTAGTTTTTTTCGGTCATTAGTAATGTTAAATTTTAAATCTTTAGCTAATTCCATTTGTTCCGAAACATCTAAAGTACCTAAAACAAGTATTTGACTTCCTTTACAGAATCGATTATGCTGAATATTTGCAATTCCTTTAATGGCACTTTCCCAAGCACTTGATGCACCAGGACGACCATAATTTGCTCTTACACCTACATCTTCTGGAACTCCAAGTAGCACAAATTTTGCAGGACATGTTTTCAAGAATTCTAAAGGCGAGGCATCTTTTGGAACCGTTAGCATTTTTTCCCCAAATTTGACTTCACCACTACGATGATTGGTCACTTTGGCTAAATCATTTATAGAAAAAGGTATTAATTTTTCCATTAAGTTAAAGTTTTCCCAAAAATATAATATAAATATATATCCTGCGTTATTATGTTAAATATTATTACTTTTGTTAAAACTAAAACAATTTTTTTATGGAAAATCAGAATAGTAATTCTAAGTTAAAATCAATAATAATTATATTATCAGTATTATTGGTTGGTAGTTTGATTTATATTTTCAAATTGACTTCGGATGCAAAAACTTTGCAAAACGTTGTTACAGTTACTAAATCAGAAAAAGAAGATGTATTAAAAGATTTATCTGAATTAAAAACTTCTTATGATGCAGCAATTGCAGAAAACACTTCAATTTCAGATGAATTGATTGCTGAAAGAGATAAAGTTGAAAAATTAATTCAAGAATTAAAAGTTTCAAAAGGTGACAATGCATCACTTAGAAAATATAGAGATCAATACAAAGCTTTGGAACAAAGAATGAAAAACTTGATGGCTGAAGTTGAAGTTTTAAAATCTAAAAATGAAAAACTTACTACAGATTTAGATAGTACAAAAGTAATTCTTGAGGATTCTAAAAATTACAATCAAGTTCTTGTAGGTCAAAATGAAGAATTGGCAAAAACAGTTGAAAAAGGACAAAAATTATCAATTACTAATTTGAAAACTGCTGCTTACAAAGTTAGAAGTTCAGGAAAACAAATAGAAACTGATAAAGCTAGTAGAACTGATATGTTGCAAATCAAGTTTACAATTGCTGAGAACAAAATTGCAAAATCGGGAGATAAAACCTATTATGTTCAGGTTATTGATGCTAAAAATAATGTTCTTGGTGATAAAGCAACAATTTCTTTTGGAGAAACTTCTTTGACGTATAGTTTTACATCAACGGTTAAGTATGAAAATAAAACAGTTGAAGTTTCAGAACAATTACCAGGAAAAGATTTTGCTAAAGGAACTTATTTTGTAAACGTATTTGATAAAAATGAGTTAGTATCAAAAAGTAGTTTTACTTTAAGATAAATTTAAAGAAAAACATAAATAAAAAAGTCTCGATTTCTCGAGACTTTTTTATTTATACTAACTTACCATCAATAAATACTTTTTCTATAAGGTTTGAACCGAATAAATAGGGAAGTTCATAGTATGAATTCAAAGGTTTTGTAATGATAAAATTTGCTTTTTTACCTTTAGTTATGCTTCCATGTGTTTCAGAAATTCCCATAGCATAAGCACCATTTATGGTAGCTGCATTGATGGCTTCCTCGGGAGTCATTTTCATTTTTATACAAGCTGTAGCAACAACAAAATTCATATTTCCTGAAGGAGTTGTTCCTGGATTTGAATCAGAAGCTAATGCTAACGGTAAACCTGCTGTTATCATTTTTCTGGCTGGTGTATAAGGAATACTTATAAAATAAGAACAACTTGGTAAAGCAACTGACATTGTTTTACTGTTTTTTAAAGCTTCAATGTCTTCATCTGTAATAATTTCAAGGTGATCAACAGTTAATGCATTGTGTTTTACACAAGCTTCAATACCATTTATAGCTGTGAATTGATTGACGTGAATTTTTGCTTGAAGACCATATTTTTTTCCGGCAATCATAATTCTTTCTGTTTCTTCAACCGAAAAATAACCTGTTTCTAAAAAAGCATCAATGTAATCGGCTAAATTTTCTTCAGCAATTTTTGGAAGCATTTCATTGATTATTAAATCAATATAACCCGAATGATTCTCTTTGTATTCTTTAGGAAAAGCATGTGCACCAAGAAATGTAGCTTTAATGGTAATTGGATAATTTTTGGCTAACTTTTTTATCACACGTAGCATTTTTAATTCTCCATCAACAGTCAATCCATATCCCGATTTTATTTCAACAGCTCCAGTTCCTTGTTGCATTATTTCTTCTAATCGATACTTTGATTGATTATAGATTTCCTCTTCTGAAGTTTCGTTGAGTTTTTTTGCTGAATTTAAAATTCCACCACCACGATTTGCAATTTCTTCATAACTCAATCCGTTAATCCTATCAACAAATTCTTGCTCTCGATTTCCCGCATAAACAATATGTGTATGACTATCGCACCAAGTTGGCAATACTATTTTTCCAGTGGCATCAATTACTTTTTTTGAATCAGTATTTGGGCAATCATTCATTTCGCCAAAATTGATTATATAGTCGTTTTCAATTAGTAGAAACGCATTCTTAATTGTTGGTAAAGTTGCCATTTCTTTTCCTGAAACTTTTTCAATATTAGTTTCTCTAACTTGAAGCAGTTCCTTGATGTTTGTTATTAATAATTGCATAAATTGATTTTGGGTAAAAATAGTTTGAAAAAAATAAATATGCTTAAATTTATACAAATTTAGCCAAGGTGAGAAAGATAAAATATAAAAAAGGTAGAAAGGTTCAAACAACTTTGCTGGAATATACTGGAATTCATCAAAACACAATTACCGAACTTCAGTTGTTTGTTTATGATGAAAATGATTTAATAGAATACAATCCTTTTGATGTTTCTCAACTAGACAAATGTATATTATCTTCAAAAAATAATTGGTTGAATGTTCATGGTTTGAATGATGAATCTGTTATTAAAACAATTGGACAATTTGTAGAAGTTGATAATTTCATGCTAAGTGATATTGTTAATACAACTAAAAGGTCTAAACTTGAAGAATATCAAGATGTTATTTTTTTTAATATCAAATCAATTTTACCTGTAAAAGACTCAGATAATATAGAAATTGAACAAATTAGTTTTTTACTAAAAAAGGAAATCTTAGTTTCTTTTCAAGAAAAGCGAAGTGACTTTTTTACACATATCAGAGAAAGAATTAGAACACATTCAGGTTTAGTTAGAGATAAAAAATCTGATTATTTGTTGTATTTGTTGCTTGATGCGGTGATGGAAAATTTTTATATCACTTTAGAAAATGAAGAGAATAGAGTAGAAGCTCTAATTAATTTGACTAAAGCAAATACACATCTTCAAATTTTAGAAAAAATTGAAAAACATCGTGATAATTTTAATTTTCTGAAACGCTCAATTATTCCGCTCAGAGATTCATTGTTTTCAATTAAAAGTATGAAAGAAGACAATGTTTTTAATGTAATTGAGGATGATAATTTTAGTTTTTTTTCAAGATTGCATCAAAAATCCATCGAACTTTTAGAACAAATTGAATATGATTTACTTTCTCTAGAAAGTGCTACAAATTTTTATTTTTCAACTCAAAACCAAAAACTTAATGAAGTAATGAAAACTTTGACTGTAGTTTCAGTTTTCTTTATGCCTTTAACTTTTATCGTTGGAATTTATGGGATGAATTTTGAAAATATGCCAGAGTTGCATTGGAAATATGGTTATTTTCTAATTCTAGGTTTTATGTTCATTCTTTTGCTTGGAATGGTATATTATTTTAAAAAGAAAAAGTGGTATTAATTTCTAATCATCATTAAGAACATCTTCTAAACAATCTTTTTTGAGTGTTGACTTTAAATAAAGTAATCCAATTAGAGCAGCAATAATTGATGATACTAAAATCATTATTTTACTATTTGTAATGTGCTCTGAATCAGAAAAAGCCAGGAGTGTAATGAAAATAGACATTGTAAATCCAATTCCACCAAGGAAACTTACTCCAATGATGGTTTTCCAATTTAAGTCTTCAGGAAGTTTGCAAAATTTATTTTTTACAGAAAGATAACTGAATAGCGATATTCCTATTGGTTTTCCAACTATCAAACCAAGAGCAATTCCAATGGTGTAATGATGAGTTAAGGCATAATGCCAATCAGAATTTATAGTTATTGCTGTATTTGCCAATGCAAATAATGGTAAAATAATCCAAGTTACAGGTTTATGCAAAGCATTTTGTAGTAAATAAGAAGTTGACTTTTTATCGCCATTTCCAAAAGGAATTGCAAATGCTAACAATACTCCAGTTATTGTTGCATGAACACCAGAGTTAAGCATAAAATACCACATAAAAACTCCTAATACAAGATATGGAATAAGGTTTCTAACTTTTAGTCTATTCAAAATTAATAAGAAACCAAAAATTCCCAATGCAATAGAAAGATTAAAAAAATCTAAATCTTTTGTGTAGAAAATAGCAATAACCAAAATAGCACCTAAGTCATCAATAACAGCTAATGCTGTTAAAAAAACTTTTAATGAAGTAGGCACTTTGTTTCCAAGTAAAGATAAAATTCCTAAAGCGAAAGCTATGTCTGTAGCCATTGGAATTCCTGCTCCAGATTGTGTTTCGGTTCCGTAATTTAAAAAAAGATATAATGCAGCAGGAACAATCATTCCGCCAATAGCAGCAAATATTGGCAACGATGCTTTTTTGAAATTTGATAGCTCACCAATATAAATTTCACGCTCAAGTTCTAATCCTATCAGTAGGAAGAAAATAGCCATTAATCCATCGTTAATCCAATATTCTAATGGTTTACCACCAATATCATTATGCCAAATATGTATATACTCTGAAGAGAAAATAGAATTGGCAAATATCAATGAAATTATTGTGCAAAGTATGAGTAGGAAACCTCCAATCTTTTCGCTTTCTAGAAAGTCTTTAAAAAGTTTAGTTATTTTCATAGCGGCAAAAATAAAAAAAAGCACTCTATTAAGAGTGCTTTTTAAGTTTTGATTATAATATTATTTAATTTTTATAATTCAGTTATAATAAATTGACTTCTTCTGTTCAATTGATGTTCAGCTTCTGTACATGGAACACCATCAGAACATTTATTTATTAATTGTGTTTCACCATAACCTTTTGCTGTCAATCTGTCTTTTGAAATTCCTTTTGATACTAACCAAGCCATTGTTGATTTTGCTCTTCTATCAGAAAGTCTTTCATTGTAAGCATGAGATGCACGACTATCAGTATGAGAACGAATATCAATTTTCATAGTTGGATATTGCTCTAATACATCAAGTATTTTAGCTAAATCAACGGCAGCATCAGGACGAATATTCCATTTATCTAAATCAAAATAAATAAGGTTTATTCCAAATACATCAGCTAAATCTCCACCAACTGGTATTGGTTTTGCTGTTTTTTCTAGGTCGATATTTAATTCAGTTCTTCCTTCTTCTTTTCCAGTTATAACTGGATTTTCTTTAGTATTGTAACCTTCTTTTTCTGCTTTAATGTAGAATTTAGTATTAGGTTCAAGTTTTAAGAATTCATAAAAACCTTTTGCATCAGTTGTAGTTTCTGCAATTTTATTGAATTTTTCATCTAACAAAGTAATTTTTGCATCAGCTAAAACTTCATCTGTATTTGTATCAGTTACAACTCCAAAAATAGCTTGTTCAATAAATAATTCTCTGGTTTCGATGAATTTGTAAATATCATCACTTCCTTCACCGCCATCGCGATTTGAACTTAAAAAACCTCTTTTAGTTTCGGAGTTGATTATATAAGCAAAGTCATCTTTTGGACTATTAGCTTCTTCACCAACGTTCAATATTTTTGTGAAAATACCATCTTCAGGAATTTTTGCTCCAAAAATATCTAAACCTCCTAAACCTGGATGACCATCTGAAGCAAAATAAAGTTCATTTTTACCATTTACAAAAGGATAAGTTTCTCTACCTTCCGTATTGATAGTATTTCCAAGATTTACTGGATTACCAAAACTTCCATCATCAGAAATTGCAACTTTATAAATATCTGATTTTCCAAATGAACCTGGCATATCAGAAGCAAAATACATTGTTTTACCATCAGGACTTAAAGCTGGATGAGCAGTTTGATAGCTATCACTGTTGAAAGGTAATGGAGTAATATTTACCCATTTTCCTTTTTCATCTACAGTTGCTTTATAAATTTTAAGTAATGTAACTTTACTAGCATCATAACCTCTTTTGTCAAGATAATTGTTTCTTGTGAAATAAACAGTTTTTCCATCTTTTGAAAATACTGGAGTATCTTCGTGATATTTACTATTCAATTTATTTCCAAATTTTTCAACTTCACCAAGCGAACCATCCTCCGCTAAATTTGCACTGTATAAATTTGTAAAATATTCACCAGTCCAAGTATGAATTCTTTTTGAAAAATTACCTGTATCACGAGCAGAACAAAATACTACTTTTTCACCCATAAATGTTGGTCCATAATCTGAATATTTTGAATTAATTCCAGCATTTTCTAATTTATATCTACCAGAATTTTTCTTTATTTCAGCTAGATAGTCTCTGTTCTGATTATAAAGTTTTGCTCTAAGATCATTTCCACTTTTTGAATTGAATATAGCCATCATTTCATCAGCTTTTTTGTAATCTTTTGTAGCTCTCAGAGATTGAGAATATCTATAAAAATATTCAGCTTCTTGATCAGGACTTGTTGCATATAATTCATCATAATATTTTACAGCTTTTTCTAAATCTGCATTGAAATAATATGAGTTTCCAAGTTTTAAAAGCATGTCAGGCGATTTATATCCTTTTTCATATAAACGCTCGTAGGTTTTAATAGCATCGATGTAAGCATACTTATCGTATTCTTTTTTCCCTTTTTGTTCTTTAGTAATAGTTTGAGAAAAACCATTAAAAGAGAAGATTGCTAAAATTGCTATATATATAATTTTATTTTTCATAATGTTTGGGATATTAGAAGAATCTTGGTGTTACAATTTTACTTACTCTATTAAATAATTCAAATCTAAGGAAAATTTCATGAGAACCAGAGTTATAATTTTTAAGATTTGTTGTTTCTCTGTCATATCCATAACCAATGTATAAACCATCAGTAATTTGAAAGCCTGCCATAGCACTAATAGCAGAATCCCATCTGTAAGCAGCACCTAACATAAATTTATCAAATAAAAGGAAGTTTCCTGAAACATCAACTTGCAATGGAGCACCAGTAACTACTTTTGTTAAAAATGCAGGTTTGAATTTTAAATCTGGTGTTAAATCAAAAACATAACCTCCAATTGTATAGAACGTCATTCTTTCTTTGAACACAGTTACTGAATTATCATTATACTTTGTGTCTTGTAAAAAATTTGGGACAGATACTCCAAAATACAATTTATCAGAATGTAAATAAACACCAGCACCAAAGTTAGGAGAGAATTCACTACTGAAGTTTTGTAAATTTGGGTCGTTAGCATCCTGTGGATTTAATTTATTTGTATCTAAATTAAAAATATTTCCAGCAGCTTTAATACCAAATGATAATTTATAAGTTTCAGAAGTTTGAATCGAATACGAAACATCAGCTGTAATTGTATTATTATTGGTTGGACCAATTTTATCATTTACAAAAGAAATCCCTAATCCAATATTGCTTTCATTTATTGGAGTATTTATTGAGAAAGCATTAGTGGTTGGAGCACCATCTAAGCCTACCCATTGGGTACGATGTAATCCAAAAATACTCATAACTCCTCTAGATCCTGCATAAGCTGGATTTACATTAATTGTGTTATACATGTATTGGGTATACTGTGAATCTTGCTGAGCAAAAGAACAGTAACATGTTAACATTAAAGCGAAAATTAAAATTCTTGTTTTCATTTATTTTCTTTTTTTAACCTGAGGATAAATCCTCAGGTATTATTAGTAGGTTTTTATCTTGTAAGGTACAAATATCCGTTTTTAGTTACCGTATTTCCTTCAGTAGTAGTATACTGAATGATGTAGAAATAAGTTCCAGTTGGTAATTCAGACGATTTACTAACAGTAGCTCTACCTTCAGAGATTCCTTCGAATCTTCTTGTTTGGTTGTCATAGTTTGTAGTTTCATAAACTAAAATACCCCATCTGTTATAAATTTCAACTTTATTAGTTGGATAACAGTTTATATCTTCAATATTTTCAATACTGAAATATTGATTTAAAGAATCTCCGTTTGGTGTAAATGCATTGTGAATTACAATATTTTGACAATCCAAAACCGCACAATCACTTATTACACTTAAATTAATATCTACACGTTTTGGACAAGCTTCACCGTTATCAAATTCATAACTAACAGTATAGGTTCCAGCAGCTACATCCAATGGATTAAATATAGTTCCAACAATACCTGGAGTATTGTTCAAAATCCATGTACCATTACTAGGATAATTTGAAACAAATGTAGCTAAATCAATTTGATCTTCTTCAGCTTCATTACATCTATCTGTATCATTAATAGTATCAACTAATTCTGATACAATTTCAACATTAATCGTTTGTGTATAAACGCTTGATTGGTTTCCGCAAGCATCAGTAGCAACCCAAGTTCTGATTATTGTATATGTATCTCCAATTGGATCATTTTGTGTTTCTGTAAAAGTAACAGTTACATTTCCTGAACAATTATCTTCGAAAGTTAATTCAGGAGCAACTGGTATTGTACTACAAGTTACAATCATTTTTTCAGTATAAGTTGAAGTCAGAATTGGTCCAGTAGTATCTTGAACTGTAATAGTTTGAGACGCAGAAATATTGTTTCCACATGAATCTGTTGCTGTCCATGTTCTAATAATTTGATAATTATTTGGACAATTTCCCTGAACTATTACTTCGTTTACAGATACTGTAGCGGTTCCACAATTATCTGAAGCTGTTAATACATCTATAGTAGGTATATTATCACATGATGCGGTTGTATCTACAGGTACAGATTCATTAAATGTAGGCGCAGTATTATCAATTACATTAATAATTTGCGTAGCTGTAGAAGTATTACCACACGCATCGGTAGCCGTCCAGGTTCTAGTAACTGAATACGAACCAGCACATTGACCAGGTGTAGTTACATCATTAGAAGTCAAAGTAAAGTCAGAACCACAAGCATCAGTAGCTGTAGCTTGAGCGAACTCAGGCGTAGCCGGACAGTTGATAGTAGATTCTGCTGGTAACTGAGCAATTACAGGCGCAGTATTATCAATTACATTAATAGTTTGAGTAGCCGTAGAAGTATTACCACACGCATCGGTAGCCGTCCAAGTTCTAGTAACTGAATACGAACCAGCACATTGACCAGGTGTAGTTACATCATTAGAAGTCAAAGTAAAGTCAGAACCACAAGCATCAGTAGCTGTAGCTTGAGCGAACTCAGGCGTAGCCGGACAGTTGATAGTAGATTCTGCTGGTAACTGAGCAATTACAGGCGCAGTATTATCAATTACATTAATAATTTGCGTAGCTGTAGAAGTATTACCACACGCATCGGTAGCCGTCCAGGTTCTGGTTACCGAATACGAACCAGCACATTGACCAGGCGTAGTAACATCATTAAAAGTTAAAGTAGCATCAGAATCACAAGCGTCAGTAGCCGTAGCTTGAGCAAACTCAGGCGTAGCAGGACAGTTGATAGTAGATTCTGCTGGTAACTGAGCAATTACAGGCGCCGTATTATCAATTACATTAATAGTTTGAGTAGCCGTAGAAGTATTACCACACGCATCGGTAGCCGTCCAAGTTCTAGTAACTGAATACGAACCAGCACATTGACCAGGTGTAGTTACATCATTAGAAGTCAAAGTAAAGTCAGAACCACAAGCATCAGTAGCTGTAGCTTGAGCGAACTCAGGCGTAGCCGGACAGTTGATAGTAGATTCTGCTGGTAACTGAGCAATTACAGGCGCCGTATTATCAATTACATTAATAGTTTGAGTAGCCGTAGAAGTATTACCACACGCATCGGTAGCCGTCCAGGTTCTAGTAACTGAATACGAACCAGCACATTGACCAGGTGTAGTTACATCATTAGAAGTCAAAGTAAAGTCAGAACCACAAGCATCAGTAGCTGTAGCTTGAGCGAACTCAGGCGTAGCCGGACAGTTGATAGTAGATTCTGCTGGTAACTGAGCAATTACAGGCGCCGTATTATCAATTACATTAATAGTTTGAGTAGCCGTAGAAGTATTACCACACGCATCGGTAGCCGTCCAAGTTCTAGTAACTGAATACGAACCAGCACATTGACCAGGTGTAGTTACATCATTAGAAGTCAAAGTAAAGTCAGAACCACAAGCATCAGTAGCTGTAGCTTGAGCGAACTCAGGCGTAGCCGGACAGTTGATAGTAGATTCTGCTGGTAACTGAGCAATTACAGGCGCAGTTGTATCTTGAATATTAATAGTTTGCGTAGCTGTAGAAGTATTACCACACGCATCGGTAGCCGTCCAAGTTCTAGTAACTGAATACGAACCAGCACATTGACCAGGTGTAGTTACATCATTAGAAGTCAATAGAACATTATCATCACAATTATCAGTAGCCGTAGCTTGAGCGAACTCAGGCGTAGCCGGACAGTTGATAGTTGATTCCGCAGGTAGCTGATTTATTATTGGATTTTGAGTGTCGTTTACTGTAAATGTTGCACTAGTAGAACTACTGTTTAAACATTCATCTGTAGCTGTAAAAATTACAGTAACAGCTGCAGAACAATCATTTGAAAGTGCATTGAAATTATTTGTCCAAGTTATATTTGAACACTCGTCACTTGCAATTGCACCTCCATTATTTAATAACCAATCGTTTAATGCTGTTTGATTACCTTGTCCGTCACATTCAACAATAATATTACTTGCATTGGTTGATATTACAGGAGCCGTATTATCAATTACATTAATAGTTTGCGTAGCTGTAGAAGAATTACCACACGCATCGGTAGCCGTCCAGGTTCTAGTAATTGAATACGAACCAGCACAAGTACCAGGAGTTGTAATATCATTAAAAGTTAAAGTAGCACCAGAACCACACGCGTCAGTAGCTGTAGCCGTAGCAAAGCTAGGTGTATCAGGACAGTTGATAGTTGATGGCGCAGGTAAAGCAGCAATCACTGGCGCCGTTGTATCTTGAACATTAATAGTTTGAGAAGCCGTAGAAGAATTACCACAAGCGTCAGTAGCCGTCCAGGTTCTAGTAATTGAATACGAACCAGCACATTGACCAGGTGTAGTTACATCATTAGAAGTCAAAGTAAAGTCAGAACCACACGCGTCAGTAGCCGTAGCTTGAGCAAACTCAGGTGTATCAGGACAGTTGATAGTTGATGGCGCAGGTAAAGCAGCAATCACTGGCGCCGTTGTATCTTGAACATTAATAGTTTGAGAAGCCGTAGAAGAATTACCACAAGCGTCAGTAGCCGTCCAGGTTCTAGTAACTGAATACGAACCAGCACATTGACCAGGAGTTGTAACATCATTAAAAGTTAAAGTAGCACCAGAACCACACGCGTCAGTAGCTGTAGCCGTAGCAAAGCTAGGTGTATCAGGACAGTTGATAGTTGATGGCGCAGGTAAAGCAGCAATCACTGGCGCCGTTGTATCTTGAACATTAATAGTTTGAGAAGCCGTAGAAGAATTACCACAAGCGTCAGTAGCCGTCCAGGTTCTAGTAATTGAATACGAACCAGCACAAGTACCAGGAGTTGTAATATCATTAAAAGTTAAAGTAGCACCAGAACCACACGCGTCAGTAGCTGTAGCCGTAGCAAAGCTAGGTGTATCAGGACAGTTGATAGTTGATGGCGCAGGTAAAGCAGCAATCACTGGCGCCGTTGTATCTTGAACATTAATAGTTTGAGAAGCCGTAGAAGAATTACCACAAGCGTCAGTAGCCGTCCAGGTTCTAGTAATTGAATACGAACCAGCACATTGACCAGGAGTTGTAACATCATTAAAAGTTAAAGTAGCACCAGAACCACACGCGTCAGTAGCCGTAGCTTGAGCAAAGCTAGGTGTATCAGGACAGTTGATAGTTGATGGCGCAGGTAAAGCAGCAATCACTGGCGCCGTTGTATCTTGAACATTAATAGTTTGAGAAGCCGTAGAAGAATTACCACAAGCGTCAGTAGCCGTCCAGGTTCTAGTAACTGAATACGAACCAGCACAAGTACCAGGAGTTGTAACATCATTAAAAGTTAAAGTAGCACCAGAACCACACGCATCGGTAGCTGTAGCCGTAGCAAAGCTAGGTGTATCAGGACAGTTGATAGTTGATGGCGCAGGTAAAGCAGCAATCACTGGCGCCGTTGTATCTTGAACATTAATAGTTTGCGTAGCTGTAGAAGTATTACCACACGCATCGGTAGCCGTCCAGGTTCTAGTAACTGAATACGAACCAGCACATTGACCAGGAGTTGTAACATCATTAAAAGTTAAAGTAGCACCAGAACCACACGCATCGGTAGCTGTAGCCGTAGCAAAGCTAGGTGTATCAGGACAGTTGATAGTTGATGGCGCAGGTAAAGCAGCAATCACTGGCGCCGTTGTATCTTGAACATTAATAGTTTGCGTAGCTGTAGAAGTATTACCACACGCATCGGTAGCCGTCCAGGTTCTAGTAATTGAATACGAACCAGCACATTGACCAGGAGTTGTAACATCATTAAAAGTTAAAGTAGCACCAGAACCACACGCGTCAGTAGCCGTAGCCGTAGCAAAGCTAGGTGTATCAGGACAGTTGATAGTTGATAGCGCAGGTAAAGCAGCAATCACTGGCGCCGTTGTATCTTGAACATTAATAGTTTGAGAAGCCGTAGAAGAATTACCACAAGCGTCAGTAGCCGTCCAGGTTCTAGTAATTGAATACGAACCAGCACAAGTACCAGGAGTTGTAATATCATTAAAAGTTAAAGTAGCACCAGAACCACACGCGTCAGTAGCTGTAGCCGTAGCAAAGCTAGGTGTATCAGGACAGTTGATAGTTGATGGCGCAGGTAAAGCAGCAATCACTGGCGCCGTTGTATCTTGAACATTAATAGTTTGAGAAGCCGTAGAAGAATTACCACAAGCGTCAGTAGCCGTCCAGGTTCTAGTAACTGAATACGAACCAGCACATTGACCAGGAGTTGTAACATCATTAAAAGTTAAAGTAGCACCAGAACCACACGCGTCAGTAGCTGTAGCCGTAGCAAAGCTAGGTGTATCAGGACAGTTGATAGTTGATTCTGCTGGTAACTGAGCAATTACAGGCGCAGTAGTATCAATTACATTAATAGTTTGCGTAGCTGTAGAAGAATTACCACACGCATCGGTAGCCGTCCAGGTTCTAGTAACTGAATACGAACCAGCACATTGACCAGGAGTTGTAACATCATTAAAAGTTAAAGTAGCACCAGAACCACACGCGTCAGTAGCTGTAGCCGTAGCAAAGCTAGGTGTATCAGGACAGTTGATAGTAGATTCTGCTGGTAACTGAGCAATTACAGGCGCAGTAGTATCAATTACATTAATAGTTTGCGTAGCTGTAGAAGTATTACCACACGCATCGGTAGCCGTCCAGGTTCTAGTAACTGAATACGAACCAGCACAAGTACCAGGAGTTGTAACATCATTAAAAGTTAAAGTAGCACCAGAACCACACGCATCGGTAGCTGTAGCCGTAGCAAAGCTAGGTGTATCAGGACAGTTGATAGTTGATGGCGCAGGTAAAGCAGCAATTACAGGCGCAGTAGTATCAATTACATTAATAGTTTGCGTAGCTGTAGAAGTATTACCACACGCATCGGTAGCCGTCCAGGTTCTAGTAACTGAATACGAACCAGCACATTGACCAGGAGTTGTAACATCATTAAAAGTTAAAGTAGCACCAGAACCACACGCATCGGTAGCTGTAGCCGTAGCAAAGCTAGGTGTATCAGGACAGTTGATAGTTGATGGCGCAGGTAAAGCAGCAATCACTGGCGCCGTTGTATCTTGAACATTAATAGTTTGCGTAGCTGTAGAAGTATTACCACACGCATCGGTAGCCGTCCAGGTTCTAGTAACTGAATACGAACCAGCACAAGTACCAGGAGTTGTAACATCATTAAAAGTTAAAGTAGCACCAGAACCACACGCGTCAGTAGCTGTAGCCGTAGCAAAGCTAGGTGTATCAGGACAGTTGATAGTAGATTCTGCTGGTAACTGAGCAATTACAGGCGCAGTAGTATCAATTACATTAATAGTTTGCGTAGCTGTAGAAGTATTACCACACGCATCGGTAGCCGTCCAGGTTCTAGTAACTGAATACGAACCAGCACAAGTACCAGGAGTTGTAACATCATTAAAAGTTAAAGTAGCACCAGAACCACACGCATCGGTAGCTGTAGCCGTAGCAAAGCTAGGTGTATCAGGACAGTTGATAGTTGATGGCGCAGGTAAAGCAGCAATTACAGGCGCAGTAGTATCAATTACATTAATAGTTTGCGTAGCTGTAGAAGTATTACCACACGCATCGGTAGCCGTCCAGGTTCTAGTAACTGAATACGAACCAGCACATTGACCAGGAGTTGTAACATCATTAAAAGTTAAAGTAGCACCAGAACCACACGCGTCAGTAGCTGTAGCCGTAGCAAAGCTAGGTGTATCAGGACAGTTGATAGTTGATGGCGCAGGTAAAGCAGCAATCACTGGCGCCGTTGTATCTTGAACATTAATAGTTTGAGTAGCCGTAGAAGAATTACCACACGCATCGGTAGCTGTCCAAGTTCTGGTTACCGAATACGAACCAGCACAAGTACCAGGAGTTGTAACATCATTAAAACTTAAGTTAGGATTTCCACAAGCATCCGTTGCCGTTGCTGTAGCAAAGCTAGGTGTAGCCGGACAGTTTATGGTAGAAGTTGCAGGTAAAGTTGCAATCACAGGAGCTGTTGTATCTCTTATGGTAAAAGTTTGTACTGCAGAGCCTACATTGTTGCAAACATCAGTTACTCTGAAAGTTCTAGTTACAATAGTAGGACAACTTCCGCTAACTATATCTTGATAGGTAAAACTAGCAATAGCTGATGCATCAGTGTATGAAGCTCCTGCTAAAGTAAATGCAGCATTTGAAATTGTTGCTTGTGAACTAGAAAAAGGCAGATTGCTTATCGTAGCAATTGCAGATGTAACACAACCTTCAATTGTAGTGTTTGCTGGCGCATTAACTACTGGAGGAGTATTATCACCACCACTTATAATTACCGATAAAGTTTTTTGACATCCTTTAGAATCAGTAACAGTTACATTATATGTACCAGCTGATAAACCACTTAAATCTTGTGTAGTAGCTCCGTTTGACCATAAATAAGTATATCCTGGAGCACCTCCAGAAACGCTTAAATCAATTGAGCCAGTATTTCCACCACTACAACTTACATTTGTATGAGTTTCAGTTAATAAAATTTCTGATGGAATAATAATTGTCATAGTATAACTATTTGTCAATCCCATTGAATCGGTTACGGTTAATTTAGCCGTGTTATTTGGTGTAGTATATGTAAAGGTTGGATTTGCTAAAGTAGAATCAGTAGTTCCATTGTTATCAAAATCCCATGCATACGTATATGGAGGTGTTCCTCCATTTGATGTAGAAGTGAAAGAAACAGTTGTGTTATTTCCATTTTTACATGCAACGTAAGTGAATTGTACTGCTAATGGCTTTGTAATAATGGTATTTCCAGGTAGCTCACATTGAGACGAACCATAAGTACTACAGTTATAAGAAGCCAATTGAGCTGAACTTCCTCCAGTTCTCCAAACAACTAAAATTCTGTTTAAAGTTAATTCTTGTCCACATGTCCAGTTGAAAGGTCCATAAATAAGTCTTTGACCTGCACCAGGTGTTATGCTACCTAAATAGGCATTAATTGGTGTTACAACATTGTCTATTGTTAAATCTGCAAATAATCTACAGTTGTTCGGTGTGTTACTTGCATTTGAAGTGTAGTTCAACATAACATATACTTGTTGAGTAACTCCAATAGTACATGTGGTATTGTTGATTGGTTGACCATTAACATTTGTCAGACTCAAGAAAACATTATTTAATGTAAAATTGTTTGAATTACAATTAAATACATCCAAGTAATAATTAGGAGCAACTCCACAATTTCTTAAGTCGGGATGTTGAGCATCAAATTGCGAATACAAATTACCTATTGTCGTGAAGAGGATAAGTAATAAAAGTGTAATTTTTGATTTCATACATTTTAATTTAGTAGAATAATTTTTTGAAAAGTTCCATTTAGGGCTTGAATTCATGAACGTAGGCATTTATGAGATAGAGATAATTTGGGTTAAACTATTTGAGGCTAAATTATGCACATTGTTAATTAATGCTTAATTTTTTCTACAAATAGCTTGAAAACTCGATAAAGTGTCTATTTTATTACTTTTTAAACCTTTCGTCGAGCTTTTTTTGCCGTTTGTTTTCTTTTTTATTGTTCATTTGTTTTGTTTTATTGTTAATTTCTTCATCGAAAGTATTTCATATTTTTTATTCCACCAAAAAAAGTATCGACAAAATGCAAAAAAATAGGTTAAAATGCGTTTTTATATATTTTTAATGTATAAAAATACTACAAATAAAATTTAACATTAGTTTGTTGAAAACTTTTGTAAGTAAATCTTATTTAGTTTAAAATTTGTTTGTAAACCTCTTTAATGGTTTTAAATTATTTTTTATAGTTAATTAATATTTAACTATATTTATAAATCAATAATTGCTTTTCAAAATTTAAGTCATGAAACAATTAATATTAGTTAGACATGCAAAATCGAGTTGGGATTTACCAGTTCAAGATTTTGATAGACCATTGTCAAACAGAGGAATACAAAATGCACATTTAGTTTCAAGTAAAGTAGTAAAGTATTTGCCTGAGACTTTTGTTATTTGGTCTAGTGCTGCAAAAAGAGCTATGGAAACTGCGATTATATTCACTCAAAATTTTTTATGCCCTATTGAAAGTATTATTTTTAAAAAAGAACTATATACTTTTGACCTTCATAAATTAGAAAATTCCATAAAAAGTTGCAGTGATCAATTTGATAACCTAATTCTTTTTGGACATAACGAGGCAATTACTAATTTTGTTAATAAATTTGGCAACATTAATATTGATAATGTTTCAACTTCTGGATTTGTATCTATAACATTTCAAACAAATTCTTGGCAAAACATTTCAAAAGGAGAAACGACAAGAGTTGTTTTTCCAAAAGACTTAGAATAATTTATGAGTGAAGAAAAAAACTATTCTTATATAGATAGGGAAAAAAGTTGGTTGGCATTTAATGCTAGAGTTTTACAAGAAGCAGCCGACGATACAGTACCGTTACTTGAGCGACTTCGATTTTTAGGGATTTTTTCCAATAACTTAGATGAATTTTTTAGAGTAAGATTCGCAGCAGTGCGAAGACTTTCGCTTTCTGGTGTTTCTGGTGAAAAAGTCTTAGGAGGAATTTCAGCGCAACAATTAGTAAAAGATATTACCAAAATTGTAATTAAACAACAGTCGGAAAGTTTAAAAGTACTTAATAAAATTGAAAAGCAACTTGAGAAACAGAATATTATAATTGTTGACGAAACACAAGTTGACCAGTCACAAGAAGAATATATTAAAGATTTTTTTATTCAAAAAGTTAGCCAAGAATTGGTTACCATTATTCTTAACGATTTGGCTGAATTTCCATTATTGATTGATAATACTGGTTATTTGACGGTTAGATTAGTAATGAAAAGTGAAGAGAAATCATCTTCTGTTCTTGATATTGTAAAAAAGAAAAAGAAAGAAATCAGGTATGCTTTAATTGAAATCCCTAAGTCTTTTAATAGATTTTTTGTGCTTCCTCCAAAAGAGAACAAGCAATATATTATCCTTCTTGATGATGTTATTCGATTGAATTTGGCAAGCATATTTAATATTTTTGATTACGAAAGTATTTCTGTTCATATGATAAAAATCACTCGTGACGCTCAATTAGATATTGATAGTGACATGAGTAAAAGTATGCTAGAAAAAATAGCAACTTCTGTAAAAGATAGAAGAATTGGCGAACCTGTTCGTTTTGTTTACGACCAAGCGATTGAAAAAGATACGCTTCAATTTTTCTTAACCAAAATGGGAATTGAATCTACAGATAGTATTATTCCTGGTGGAAAATACCATAACCGTCGTGATTATATGTCGTTTCCAGATTTGGGCAGAAAGGATTTATTGTACCAACAAAAAGATCCGTTACCTGTCGAAGGACTTTCGTTGGATGGTAGTATTTTAAATCGTATTGCCAAAAAAGATTATTTGGTGCACACTCCATATCAATCCTATTCATATTTGATAAAATTTTTAAGAGAAGCAGCATTAGACCCAAAAGTAGTTTCAATAAGAATTACACTTTATCGTCTTGCAAAAAACTCTCAAATAATCAGTTCACTTATTAATGCAGCTAAGAATGGAAAGAAAGTAACCGTACAAATTGAACTTCAGGCACGTTTTGATGAAGCTACTAATATATCGTATGCCGAGTTGATGCAACAAGAAGGCATTGAACTTATTTTTGGTATTAAAGGATTAAAAGTTCACAGTAAAATTTGTGTAATTGAGCGACTTGAAAACGAAAAAATAAAACGTTACGGTTTTATTTCTACAGGAAACTTCAACGAATCAACTGCAAAAATTTATACTGATTTAACGCTTTTCACCTGTCATCAGCAAATACTAAAAGATGTAACCAAGATATTCGCCTTCTTTGATGTAAATTATAGAATTCATAGATATAAACATTTAATTGTCTCTCCTCATTATACACGAACTAGATTTAATAAGCTAATAGATAGGGAAATTCAAAATGCAAAAATGGGTAGACCTGCATACATGAATTTGAAAATGAATAGCCTTTCGGATTATCCTATAATTGATAAGTTATATGAAGCCAGTAATGCTGGAGTGAAAATAAAGTTACAAGTTAGAGGAATTTGTTCGCTAATACCTAGAGCCAAAGGCATGAGTGAAAATATAGAAGCCATTAGCATCGTTGATAATTATCTTGAACATTCGAGAGTATTTATTTTTTGCAATAATGACAATCCTGAAGTATTTATTTCTTCTGCCGATTTTATGCGAAGAAACCTTGATGGTAGAGTAGAAGTTACTTGTCCAATTTATGATGAAGACATAAAGAAAGCTATTATTGACACCTTCGAAATTGGCTGGAAAGGAAATGTGAAAGCACGCATCCATTCTGAAAATTTAGACAATCACTATAGAGTTAGAGCGAAAGACGAACCAGTATTTAGAGCACAATTTGAAACCTACAACTATTTTTTAGACCATAATAATGAAGTCTTGAATTCAAATTGTCCTTTACCCGAAAAAAATAAATAATGATTACTATTAAAAAATATGCAGCAATTGATATTGGTTCCAATGCCATGCGAATGCTCATATCTAATATTGTTGAACAACCCGGAAAAGAAACCCAATTCAATAAAAGTGCGCTCATCCGTGTGCCAATTCGTCTTGGTCAAGATGCATTTACCGTAGGCGAAATATCCGAAGACAATATTGACCGAATGGTTGATGCCATGAAAGCTTTCAAGCTTTTAATGAAAGTTTATAAAATAGAAAAGTATAAAGCCTGCGCTACTTCTGCTATGCGCGAAGCCTACAACGGAAAAGAAGTTGCCGATTATATCTACCAACAATCCGATATAATGATTGATATTATTGACGGCAAAAACGAAGCGGCAATTATTGCCTCAACCGATTTGCATTCGTTTATAAAAACAGACCAAGCCTATTTATATGTAGATGTTGGTGGTGGAAGTACGGAGTTTTCATTATTTAATGATGGTAAAATGATTGCTTCCAAATCGTTTAAAAACGGTACCGTTCGTTTGCTGAATGAAATGGTAAACGACATCGTTTGGCATGAAATTGAAAAATGGATAAAAACCAATACCCAAGAACTCGACAACGTGATACTTATAGGTTCGGGTGGAAACATCAATAAGATATTCAAGCTCTCGGGCAAACAGCAAGACCAACCGTTAACCTATTTATACCTCAATTCACAATACCAATACCTCAATTCGTTAACCTACGAACAGAGAATTGCCGAACTTGGGCTAAACACCGATAGAGCCGACGTGATTATACCTGCTACCAAAATATATCTCAACGCCATGAAATGGAGCGGTGCCACTAAAATTTATGTGCCAAAAATTGGTCTTGCCGATGGTATCGTGAAGGCTATGTATCAAGGGATGATTTAAATATCCAAATCAAAAGTTCGTTTAAGCAACTCAAGATTAGGATTAATTTCGTTCATGCGGTTGTACTTATCTTGTGCCGTGAATGCTTTTTTAGATTCTAAAGCTTCGTTTACTTTAACCTCAATTTTAATATCGTGATTGTGCAGTTTGCCACGAAGGTAACCTAGCAGTTCTGGCATTTCGCCTTCAAATTCTTCTTTAGAACTTTCGTTAGGAAGTTCATGAACAATGGTAGTACCTTCAAGAACAGGATCGTTTATGGTTAGTAACGAAGCAATAATCCGCTGACCTTTGTCTTCTTTTCGTTGGGCATATTTTACCCATTGTTCCAGCATTTGGGTTTCAGTAAATTCCTCATTGGGCAAATGAGTAACATCTTTATTAACTGATTTTTGACTTTCGGCTAGTTCTTTTTTAAGCGCAATACTTTTCAGCGAAAAGGCAGAAACTTTGGTTGAAGTATAATGGTCGGTTATTTTTGTTTCTACTTTTTCAGCAGTTACTGTTACTTCAGTTTTAAGCGTACAAACCTCTGAATCTGAAACTACATCTTGAGAACTCGAAACCTGCAATTCAGAACTTGAAACTTCAAGCTTGATATTTGAAACATTTTCTTTAGGACTAACAACCTTTTCAGCAATTGAAAATCCTTGTTTTTTGAAATAAGTTGGTGGAATTATAAAGTTAGCTTTTTTTTTTCTCCATCAAGAGTGATAGAGCAAAGCTGCATGAGGCAAAGTTCAACAAGCAAACGCTGGTTTTGTGATACTTTGTATTTCAAATCACAATCGTTTGCCAATTCAATACCTTTTAATAAAAAGTCTTGCGGAGCTTTTTGCGATTGTAGTCGGTATAATTCTTGAGTTTGCTCGCCAACTTCTAGTAATGATAATGTACTGGGATTTTTGGTAACCAATAAATCTCTAAAGTGCGATGCTAAACCTGCTATAAAATGATGACCATCAAAACCTTTAGATAACACTTCGTTATATGCAATTAAGGTTTCGGGTATTTTATTTTCAAGCAATAAATCAGTGATGGAAATATAGGTTTCATAATCGAGCACGTTCAAGTTTTCAGTAACTGCCTGACGGGTTAAATTATTTCCACAATACGAAACTACTCGGTCAAAAATGGACAGTGCATCACGCATAGCACCATCGGCTTTTTGAGCAATTATGTGTAAAGCATCTTCTTCAAAAGTAACATTTTGACTTTTGGCAACTTCTGCTAAATGTTCGCGAGCATCTTTTACGGTAATTCTTTTGAAGTCAAAAATTTGACAACGCGATAATATCGTTGGAATGATTTTATGTTTTTCGGTAGTAGCCAATATAAATATGGCGTGCTTTGGTGGCTCTTCTAATGTTTTCAAAAAAGCATTAAACGCTGCCGATGACAACATGTGAACCTCGTCAATAATATATACTTTATATTGTCCGGTTTGTGGTGGAATTCGAACTTGGTCAATTAAGTTTCTAATATCGTCAACCGAATTGTTAGAAGCAGCATCCAATTCGAAAACATTGAAAGCAAAATCTTCAAACGGATCATCATAACCAGGTTGATTAATTTTTCGAGCTAAGATTCTCGCGCATGTCGTTTTTCCAACACCTCTTGGACCAGTAAAAAGTAGGGCTTGTGCTAAGTGATTATTTTCAATAGCATTGAGTAAAGTATTGGTAATAGCTTGTTGTCCAACCACGTCTTTAAACGTTTGCGGACGATACTTACGAGCTGATACAACAAATTGTTCCATTACTTTTTTATTGGATTACAAATATAGAATTTTTGTTGGTTTGGTTAATTGGGATTACTATTATTTAGAAAAAAGTTTTCAGCAAAATGTGAATAAAATATAATCAATAAACCTTATAAATTTCCTTTGATGCTTAACTCTCTTAAAACTTGTGCAGCGTGACTTTCGGAATTAGCAGAATATCCAGCTACGAAAACACCTTTATCGCCTTTGGTGGATTTAATTCCGTATACTACCGCTGAATCATCAGGATTAGAATCGCCTTCATACCTATATATATGTATGATTTCAAAATGCGCAGGATTTTGTTCTATAACATCTTCCTGAAGGTTAAAATCAACAGTAAACCCTTTCTCTTTTAATTCTTCTAATGCTTTAGAAACGGAAGCGTAGTGATATCTGTTTTTCATGATAGAATAATTTATATAAATATAGTAAATCAATTCTAAAATTCCCAATGAGTAATTGGTAATTGATTACTTTTGCAGCGCAGACCGCCTTATCGTTCGCCTCGGCGGAAGGAAAGTCCGGACACCACAGAGTAGCATATTGGGTAACACCCAACCGTTGAAGGACGAGGACAAGTGCAACAGAAAGCAGGTACAGGTAATGCTGTAGTGAAACCAGGTAAACTCTATGCGGTGAAATTCCAAGTATATCGGCATTTAAGGATTACTCGTCCGTTGTCGAAGGGTAGGAAGCTTGAGCCAACAAGTAATTGTTGGTCTAGATAAATGATAAGGGTTCGCCTCGGCGGATACAGAATCCGGCTTATAGGTCTGCATTTTTTTTATTTATTCTTCAGTTGCTATTTCAAAGAAACTAAAAACAGAACCACCATAATTTCTGGCAGAAGTAAAAAATTCTAAATGTTCTAAACTGGTATGTTTTGAATGTTCTATGATGAGCATTCCTTCTTCTGAAAGGATGTTGTTTTTAAAAACCAACTCAGGTATTTTCTCAAAGTCTTTTTGGGGTAAATCATACGGTGGATCGGCAAAAACAATATCGTAGCTTTCTTGATGTTTTTCTAAAAAAGTAAACACATCTGATTTAATGGGTACAATATCAAAACTAAATTCTGCTGCAGTTTTTTTGATGAAGTTTACACAACCCATATCGGCATCAACGCATAAAATAGTATCACTACCGCGCGAGGCAAACTCATAACTTATATTACCCGTACCAGCAAATAAATCGAGGATTGTTAATTCTGTAAAGTTGAAATGATTGTTGAGTATGTTGAATAATGCTTCTTTACTCATATCAGTCGTTGGGCGAACAGGTAAGTTTTTTGGAGCTTGTATTCTTCTACCTTTATATTTTCCAGAAATTATTCTCATGAATTTAGCAGGATAAAATGTTCTCTTAGTTGTTTTTCTGAAAAAGAACTGTTATTGGTATCAACTTCCATTAAAGAAACATTTCGGATGTATTTATAAGCAATTTTGAATAGAATGCTTTCTTCATCAATGGTACCAAGGAATTCTAAATTGAAGTTTTCTGGATTTAGATATAACTGTTCTGCAGTGAAAAGCACATAATAAATAAAATCTTCGGGTGTTTTATATTCAAATGAATTATAGAGTTCTAGTTTTTGATTTTTGATGACTACTATTTCAAAATGTGTTTCGGCAACATGAACAAACATTTTTCTGTCAAAAGAATTTCTTGATTTGTCTAACAGTTTTTCTACCAAAATACTATTGGCGTGTTTGTAATCAAAAGTTCCAAATTGGTCAATGAAATAGTTGTTCATATTGACATAAGGAATATAAACGTTATTCATTTCATAATTATCAATAGCATCAAAGGTGAAAAAATCGGTTTCAAATACTTTGGTATTGAATTGAAGATAGCTTCCAATATATTCTTCATCAAAAAGAGCAGTTGGAACAAACGTAGAAAGATTATTGCTGTGGATGATTAAAACATCATCATAACCTGCTTTAAGTTCAGGATATTTTATAAATGCTTCTCCAAAAAGTTCTTCGATAGGCGTATTTTTTTGAAAATTACCCATAGGTATTTTTTCAAATGTTTGCGCTTTGTTTGAAATAGTATCAAAACAAGCAAAAGATAAACCATTCAATGATACTTGAATAACAAGTTTTTTATAGGTTTTGTTTGTGATACTTGTGTTTTGATACATTAAAAGGCGTTCTTGTTTAGAAAAAACAAACTTACGAAAATCAGCGACAATTGCAATGTTAATAATTTACGGAATTTGAAGTTGTATAAAACCTTATCTTTGAACTTCAACAAAAAGTAATAACCCTTCATGACTTCAAGCCAGTTTTACAGTATTCTTAAAAACAAATTTCCATTTCAACCAACTGTAAAACAGGATATTTTTTTTCAACAGATTGCTGTTTTTTTAACTAATAATAATGCGGATGAGGTTTTTCTCTTAAAAGGTTATGCCGGAACAGGAAAAACTACTGTGATTTCGGAGTTGGTCAATAATCTTGCAGTAGTTCAAAAAAAGTATGTATTACTGGCACCAACTGGTCGTGCTGCCAAAGTAATTGCCAATTATTCCAACAAAGCTGCTTTTACCATTCACAAAAAAATTTATTATCCTAAAAAAGGAAAGAATGGTTCCGTTGGTTTTACTTTAAAAGAAAACAAGCATACCAATACGGTTTTTATCATTGATGAATCGTCAATGATTTCGGATGTTGATACTGATTCAAAACTTTATGAAAATGGTTCTTTGCTTGATGATTTGATTTCGTATGTTTATCAAGGAACGAATTGTAAATTAATTTTGATAGGCGATACTGCTCAGTTGCCGCCAGTTCAATTGGATATTAGTCCGGCTTTAAATGTTGATACTTTATCTTTGAATTATAATAAAGAAGTTTTTTTTATAGAATTGGACGAAGTAATGCGTCAGGAAGAGAAATCGGGGATTTTGTATAACGCTACAGAATTGCGAGAACTATTGAAAGAAAGTTTTATAACCGATTTTAAATTCCAATTAAAAGGATTTAAAGACATCGTACGATTAGTAGATGGATTTGACATTCAAGATGCTATTCAAAGTGCTTACCAAAATTATAGTATTGAAGATACTTGTTTTATTGTTCGTTCTAACAAAAGAGCCAACCAATACAATCAGCAAATTAGAACTAAGATTTTGGATAAAGAAAGTGAACTTTCGGTTGGAGATTTCTTGATGGTGGTGAAGAACAATTATTTTTGGCTGAAAGATTCAGACGAAGCAGGTTTTATTGCTAACGGTGATATTGTGGAAGTTTTGGAAATCTTTTCGTTTAAAGAATTGTATGGGTTTAATTTTGCGAAAGTAAAAATCAGAATGGTTGATTATCCGAATCAACGACCATTAGAAACTATAGTTTTACTAAATACTATTACCAGCGAATCACCATCGTTAACTTATGAGGAAAGCAATCGATTGTATCAAGAAGTGATGAAAGATTATGAAGGCGAAGCGCAGTATAGAAAGTTTTTGAAAACAAAAAACAATGAATACTTCAATGCTTTGCAAGTAAAATTCTCTTATGCTATTACGTGTCACAAAAGTCAAGGCGGACAATGGAATACCGTTTTTATCGAACAACCTTATTTGCCTAACGGTATTGATGTTGATTATGTTCGTTGGTTATATACTGCTATTACTAGAGCGAAAGATAAATTGTATTTGATTGGATTTAAGGAAGATAGTTTTGAGGAAAATTAATAATAAGTAATATTATAAGTAGTTTTATCAATCTGTTTTCCATCTAAAAACCGATTTCTGACAATTATATTCCCTTTTTTATCATAAACATTATTGTATGTAACAGTTTCTATGATACTGTTGTCATTTTTATAATATGTTTTTTTAGTTAGGTTTCCTTTTTTGTCAATCTCAAAGGTGAAATAATTTTTATCAAAAGTTGGACTCTTAATAATGTATCCTTTTTTATTGAAAAGCTTTTTAGTTTCCACAGTTGTTGAAATAATAGTGTCAAAAGATTTTCTTGAAATAAAAGAACGTTTTTTATAATCGTATTCAGTTTTAGTTAACGTTTTGTTTTTACCAAAATAAGTAAGTTGTTCTTCAATTGGATTATGATATTTATCAAACTTTTTTGTTTTAACTAAAAATGTTTGTTTATCGTCAAATGATTTTTCTTCAATCAGATTATTGTTTTCATCATACTTATAAGTGGTTTTTGAATTATTTTTTTCATTCAAAGGTATTTTTTCAATAAGTTGATTATTAACGTAGATATAGTTGTTTTCATTCACTTTATCTTCTGTAACTATTTTTTCGTGAATGACATTATTATTTGTATCAAAATCTAATACTGTTGTTTTTACTAGTAAAATAGTGTCTTTGTTGATGTACTTATATTCATAGTTTTTTATTTCCATGGATTTAAGTTTTCCAACTAAACTTTGCGTATAATCTTTGTCAAAGTCTTTGATTTTTGCTGGACTACAAGCAACTAAAAATAGAATAAGAAACAATGAAACTAGCTTTATCATTTTGAAGTGTTTTTATTACTTCCGAAAATAATAAAAAAATGTAAAGAAAAAGCCATTATTATTAAAATAATCGCTTTAAAAGTTTTTAGTATTGATTTTATTATTGTTTGATAATTCTTTCGGTGTTAGTTCCTTTATCAAAATTCATTTTTAAAAAATAAATGCCTTTTGAATAATTGGTTAAATCTAATTTTAAGTCTTTATCATTATAGACGCTAGAGACTAATATTCTTCCTTGTGAATCTATTAATTGATAAGAATTGATTACGTCAGTACCTTTTATATTGATGAAATCAGAACTAGGATTAGGATAGATATCATAGCTGTACGACTCTATATCATTGATGTTAAGTGCTGCACTTTCACCTTGTATGTAAAGAGAGACAGGAATGTATCCCTGACCATCAACAAAAACAGCTTCAGGAACCTCAATTTTGAAAGAATGACTTCCAGCAGTTAAATTATTCATCCCTATAGTTCTAATTGGGATTTTTGCTCCAGGACACCAATTACTAAATGATTGCCATTGAGCAGGAGTTCTAGGAGTTGATCCATAAATTCCATTTCCTTGAGTATTGTATATTCTATAAGGTTCACAAGTTGATTCGCCTGGTTTGTAAGTTAAAATTGAATTATTATCGTGATAAATATAATGCCATCTTCGGTTATATTCTTCACCTCCAGCATTTGCACCATGATTGGAAGTTATTAAATAATAACTTGCATTATTAATGTCTTGAGGTAATATGTAATTAATAGTTCTAATTGTTTGTCCTATAACATCAGTAGCATTTGTTTGATAATTGTTTAAATCCTTTTTGAAATTTAGCGGGAGCAAAAATGTGTTTTCAGGGCTAAAAGAGTTTGTGTTAGTTATAAAATTTAATGTTCCATAAAAAACATCATTTCTTCCGCTACATCCAACAACTTGAGTTTGGGCTGCATATGGAACTCCAAAAACTTCTAGTTCTACCCAAAAATCATAATTTAGATTAATTGTAGTATCTTTAAGTATCTTAGCAATATTACTTACTGTAAAAGAATATGGAACAGAAGTGGGAGAAATGTTTTTATTCATAAATGGAGTTATAAATCTTCCTATTTCTATTTTAAGAGCAGTGTTAGTGTCATAAGTTAAATTTCCCTTTGGCACTAATACTAGATTTACATTTCCAATTCTATCATAATTGTCACACGCAGCAGAAATGGTTACATCTAATTGAAGTATATTGCCAATTTGTGCTAATTGTTCTTGAGTCAATTTAGTTGTAAATAAATCATTTCTTAATCTAAAAACATCAGGTGGAGTTGGTGCACTTACTAAGCCAGCATAACCATCATAAAATAAAACATTGTCGTAGACATTAATGTATGTTTGAGCTTTAGAAGTTGTAAAAAAGGAGGAAATTAAAAAAAGTAATAGTAGTTTTGTTTTCATAAATTATGTTAGTTAGTTGTTTTTACAAATTTAGGTAAAACAATTAACTTTTTAAGTTTACTCATTGTCTAAAATGGTTTTTAATTTAACTTTGAAAGAAAATTTTCTGTAAATAAATCAATGAAAGTTATAGCCGTAATTCCTGCACGATACGCTTCTACACGATTTCCTGCTAAATTGATGCAAGATTTGTGTGGAAAAACAGTTATTCAAAGAACTTATGAAGCTGCCATAAATACTAATTTATTTAGCGATGTTTTTGTAGTAACTGATAGTGTATTGATATATGATGAAATCATCAATAACGGAGGCAAAGCTATTATGAGTATCAAAGAACATGAAAGTGGAAGTGATAGAATTGCAGAAGCTGTCGAGAATTTGAATGTTGATATAGTAGTGAATGTTCAAGGTGATGAACCTTTTATAAATGCTGAACCGTTAGCTAAAGTAATAGATGTTTTTTTCAATGATTTTGAGCAAAAAGTTGATTTAGCTTCACTGATGTTTGAAATTACTGATGAAGAAGAAATCAATAATCCTAATAATGTAAAAGTTGTAACTGACCAAAATGGTTTTGCTTTGTATTTTTCACGTTCAGTGATTCCTTATCCTAGAGAGAAAAATGTTGGGGTTCGTTATATGAAACACATCGGAATTTATGCATTTAGAAAACAAGCTTTATTAGATTTCTATCATTTACCAATGAAATCATTAGAAGCATCTGAAAAGTTAGAACAATTACGTTATCTTGAATTTGGAAAACGTATTAAAATGGTAGGAACGAATCAGGGCAGCATTGGAATAGATACTCCTGAAGATTTAGAAAAAGCACGCCAGCTTTTAGGATAGTTTTTTTATGGTAAACAATTCATTATGAATTTCAACTTTTGGATACATTCTTAATGAATAATTGTCTTTAAATTTCGATTTATAGAGTTCATTTCTTCTTTTATCTTCTTCAGAAATCACCATAGTATTGAATAAAATAAATCCATTTGTATTTAATAAAAAATTAATACGCTGAATAAAGAAATCCTGAAATAAGAAACTTGGCATCGTTGTATCTTGAAAAATATCTATAATAATCAAATCGTATTTTTCTTTAGTACGCAATACAAACTCAAAAGCATCATCGATTATGATTTCTAGATTTTGAACTTTATCTAACTCAAAGTATTTATTAGCAATTTCAACGATTTCTTTATCAATTTCAATCCCAGTAATTTTTCCTTTGAATTTAATTTCGTCTACCAATGTTTTGATAACACTTCCGCCAGCAACACCAAGTATTAATACTGAATCAAATTTTCTTATTCTTTCAAATCCAATATACCTTAAACCTTTTCTAAGTATGCGTTGAAGACTACCATATGAATAATTTGTATTTTTACTATCTAAAACCAATTGACCGTTATTCCAAGTTACTTCTAAAGAACGGCTCAGTTCAGAGTTCTTTTTGTAGATTGTAATGGGCAATAAATAGCTGAATAGTTTTTTAATCATTGGAAATCTAATTTTCTCAAATGTAAAACATAAATACTAATTTTACGAAAATATTAGTCATGCGAAGACAACTATATAAATTTATCTTTTTCAAACTTTTAGGCTGGAAAATCAATGGAACCATTGATGAAGAGTTAAAAAAATGTGTCATAATAGTGATTCCCCATACCTGTAATTTTGATTTTTTTATTGGATTATTCACTAGAGGAATTATGAATATGGAAATGAATTTTGTGGGCAAAAAAGAATTATTTGTTTTTCCGTTTGGATATTATTTTAGAAGTATTGGTGGCGCAGCTTTAGATAGAAGTGGTGGAAAAAATTTAGTTGATGCTATTGTTGATATTTTTAATTCAAGAAAAGTATTTCGTTTGGCTATTGCTCCAGAAGGAACTCGAAAAAAAGTTTCTGAACTTAGAACAGGATTTTATTATATTGCTCTAAAAGCTGGTGTTCCAATTGTTCCGGTTGCATTTGATTATGAAAAAAAAGAAGTTAAAATAGGTAATCCTTTTAATCCAACTGGTAATTATGATGAAGATTTTAAACTCATTTCTAACTTTTATAAAGGTGTAAAAGGAAGATTTCCTGAAAGACAAATAAATTTTTAAAACCAAGATTGTTTTTTTTTCGTAAATAAGATTGTCAATAATCAACAAAATTATTAATTATGAAAAAAACAATTTTAACTTCGGTGCTGTTATCAGCAATTTTGTTCTCATGTAGTAATGATAACAATGAATCTTTGGACCAATTAGAACGTTCGGCCAACAAAGATTTTAAACTATTTACAACAAGTAATACAACAGGAAGTGTTTCTGTTACTGACTTGAATTCTTCATTCCAAGATTACAATTCTTTTTTAGTTGCTTCAACAGATGCTGATGGTGCTTATTATTATCCAAATTCTGATGAAGTTGTTTTTGCTTCAAGAACCAATAATCGATTGGAAGTCTATAACAATGTAGCTAACGCATTAGCTACAAATGCAGCAATGTTAAGTCTTTCACAATTTAGCACTTCTGATTTCAACAATCCAAGAGAAATATCAGTTGATGGAGATAAAATTGTTGTTGCACAAGATCAAAGTGCTGCCAATTCAAACACTAACAAGCTAGTTGTTTATCAAAAAACAAATTCAGGATTGACCTTACTAAATTCGTATACAGTAAACTTCAAAACTTGGGGAATTCATTTAGAAGGAAATACACTTTATGCAGTAGCTGATTTAACTTCAGATTTAGTAGTTTTTGAAAATTTCTTCAGTAATATGGATGGAGATATTCTTCCAACAAAAAGAGTAACTATTGAAGGATTGGTTAGAACTCATGGTATTACGTATTCTAAAAGAAGCAATACAATGGTTTTAACAGATGTTGGAAGCGCAGCATCAGATTCGGATGGTGGAATAATTGTTATAAAAGGATTTACAGATGTTCTGTCACAAACACCAAATATGGGAACAATTGCTATGAACAAACAAACAAGAATTTATGGTTCGCAAACATTATTAGGAAATCCTGTCGATGTAGCTTACGATAATTTCACAAAACAGATTTATGTTGCAGAAAGATTAAATGGCGGAGGAAGACTTTTAGTTTTTGATTTGCCGCGTTCAAATACAAACACTACACCTGTTGATATGAGAAATGAAGCAGGAATTTCTAGTGTTTATTTATACAGAGAATAAATGGTTGGTTAAAATTTGTTTGAAACCTTCATCAGTAAAATGGTGAAGGTTTTTTTTTGAGCATTTGTTTAGCTATTTTTGGACTATGAATTATGATAAACTCCATCAAGAATATAAAGATAACAGCATTTTTGGAAGATATATTTCATTGAAGCACATTGAACCATTGTTGTTAAAATATAATGCCAAAGTAATTGGGAAATCAGTAATAGACAAACCAATTTATAAATTAGAATTAGGAAGTGGCAAAACAAAGATTTTGATGTGGTCGCAAATGCATGGAAATGAAAGCACTACTACAAAGGCATTATTTGATTTTTTAAACTTTCTTCATTCAAATAACTCGCAAAGCAAAGTAATTCTTGAAAATTTTACGTTTTGTTTATTGCCTATGTTGAATCCCGATGGAGCAGAAGCATATACAAGAGTTAACGCCAATGAAATAGACTTGAACAGAGATTCACAAAATTTAAGTCAACCTGAAAGTAAGATTCTGCGAAATACATTTGAAAATTTCCAACCAGATTATTGCTATAATCTTCACGACCAGCGAACTATTTTTGGAGTTGCCGACACAGGAAAACCAGCAACAGTATCATTTTTAGCGCCAGCATTTGATGAAGCAAGAAATTGGAATCAATGTCGCCAAAAAGCAGCTAAAGTAATTGTTAGTATGAACAATGAATTGCAAAAAATAATACCAGGACAAATTGGTCGTTTTGACGATTCATTCAACATAAATTGTGTAGGCGATATGTTTCAGTCATTAAATGTGCCTACAGTTCTTTTTGAAGCAGGTCATTTCCCAAATGATTATGAAAGAGAAATTACCCGAAAATTTATTTTTATTGCTTTATTTTCAGGAATTAAACAAATTTACGAAAACGATATAGTTTGCAACGAAATTGAAGATTATTTGAATATTCCGCAAAATAAAGTTAATTTTTATGATTTTGTTTATAAAAATGTCAAAATAAATTATGATAATTTAGAAAAATGTTTGAATTTTGCAGCGCAGTACACAGAAGTTCTTAATCACGAGAAAATCGAGTTTGAAGCAAGAATTGCTCAAGTCGATAATTTAGAAAATTATTTTGGTCACATAGAGTTTGACGCTAATGGAGAACACTTTTTTGACGGTGAAAATAAGTTTCCACAAAATGACAAGAAAGCTGATTTTTTGATAGGAAATCGCATGAAATTTGTTAATGGATTAAAGATTTGTTAATAAATTCTTTTCTTTAATGAAAATAATGTACTTTTGGGCTTTTAAAATTGACAAACAAAAATAAATACAATGAGTAAGTTTAAATTAGATGAAGTTGATCTACAAATATTAGATATGTTAATTGACAACACCAGAATTCCTTTTACTGATATTGCAAAAAGATTATTGATTTCTGCTGGAACCGTTCATGTTAGAGTTAAAAAGATGGAAGACCAAGGTATTATTATGGGTTCGTCTTTAACTTTAGATTATGAAAAATTAGGATATTCATTCATTGCTTATGTTGGTGTGTTTTTAAACAATACTTCACAAACTAAATTTGTTTTAGAAAGAATAAATGAAATTCCATATGTAACAGTTGCTCACGTAACTACAGGTAAATTTAATATTTTCTGTAAAATAAGAGCAAAAGATACTAAACATGCAAAGGATGTAATTTTTATGATTGATGATATTGAAGGTGTTTACAGAACTGAAACTATGATTTCACTTGAAGAAAGTATCAATGATAAAAAGCGTTTAATGCATACTATATTTCAAGAGTTAGACTAAATACATTTTTTATTAAATATACAAACCTCAAGTTTTTTGCTTGAGGTTTTTTTGTTAACTTAACCAAAAAAATAGAAATGTACACATTGCCAAAAATTGAACGTTTTAATCAAAATGTATTGTCTAAATATCATGTTTATAACAGTGTGTTTATTACATTACCTTTTGATGCTATTGATAACACTGGTGTGATGTTGCCTCTTTTTGCTGAAGTATGTGACAATGGATATAAAAATAATTGGACACCAGAGCAAATTATAAATTTCTTTTCAGAAAAATATTTAGATAACGCGACCGAACAAGATAAAATTGATTTAATGTTTCGTTTTATTCAATACATCGAAAGACAAATTGTTTTATTTGATGCCATAGAAGATGCTGCTTTTGCTGTAATTAATAATCTTGAAGGTCGTGGTTCATTGCGTGATATTAAAGAAAAAACAGAAGCAAAAAATAAACGTGAAGAATTAATTAGTTTTTTGGAAGAGTTTAAAGTTCGAACGGTTTTAACTGCACATCCAACACAATTTTATCCTGGTTCAGTTTTAGGAATAATTACTGATTTAACCCAAGCAATTAGACAAAATGATTTAGTTCAAATTAAACAATTATTAGCCCAATTAGGAAAAACACCTTTTTTCAAAAAAGAAAAGCCATCACCTTTTGATGAAGCTGTTAGCCTGATTTGGTATCTTGAAAATGTATTTTATCAAACAGTTGGTGACATGGTGCAATACATGCAAAAGAATTTATATGGTGGAAATGTTATTGAAAACTCAATTATAAGTCTGGGTTTTTGGCCTGGTGGAGATAGAGATGGAAATCCATTTGTAACTACTGAAATCACGCTAAAAGTTGCAGATAGATTGCGTACATCAATCTTGAAATGTTATTATTTTGATATTCGAAAACTGAGAAGAAAATTAACTTTTACTGGAGTTGAGAATATTATTGTTGAATTAGAAAGCAAACTTTATCGTTCTGTTTTTTATTCAGAAGGTGAAATTTTTATTAGTCACCAAGAGTTGAAAATTCAGTTGTTAAAAATAAAAGACATTCTTATCAATAATCATCAATCTTTGTATTTGGATTATGTAGATGCTTTGATTCAAAAAGTGAACAATTTTGGATTTCATTTTGCTTCTTTAGATATTCGTCAGAACAGTAGAATTCATAGTAAAGTGTTTGATGATATTGTTAATTATTTGGGAAAAGATAGTGCAATTGATTTTCCAAAAAATTACAATGAGCTTGATGAAGCATCAAAAATTGATGCATTACTTTCAGTAAACAAAACAATTACTCCAGATAATTTTGAAGATGAAATAACCAAGTTAACCCTTGAATCTATTTTAGCAATACAAACAATTCAAAAAAACAATGGAGAATTAGGATGTAACCGCTATATAATTAGCAATAATGAAAGTGCTTTGGATGTAATGGAGGCATTTTCATTATTCAAACTTTGCGGTTGGGAAAACCCAACAGTGGATATTGTTCCTTTGTTTGAATCAGTTGATGATTTACAAAATGCACATCATATTTTGGAACAATTGTATACTAATGAGATTTATAAAAAGCATTTAGAGTCAAGAAAAAACAAGCAAACCGTAATGTTAGGTTTTTCAGATGGAACAAAAGATGGTGGTTATTTGATGGCTAATTGGAGTATTTTTAAAGCCAAAGAAACCATTACTCAAATGTCTAGAAAGTATGGTATAAAAGTTATTTTCTTTGATGGTCGTGGCGGTCCGCCAGCTCGCGGCGGAGGGAAAACACATAAATTTTATGCTTCGCTAGGTTCAACGATTGAAAATCAAGAAATACAATTAACGGTTCAAGGACAAACTATTAGTTCAAATTTTGGAACTTTAGATTCGTGTCGATTGAATTTAGAGAATCTTTTAAGCGCTGGAGTTACTAATGAGATTTTTAATAAGGATGAAAATAACCTGACAGTAACTGAAAAGCAAACTATGCAAAAGTTGGCTGAATTGGGTTATCAAAAATATATTGATTTTAAAAATCATCCAAAGTTTGTTCCTTATTTGGAGCAAATGAGTACACTACGTTTTTATGCAAAGACTAATATTGGAAGTCGTCCGGCAAAGCGTAATGCTGATGAAAAATTAAATTTCTCTGATTTGCGTGCTATTCCTTTTGTTGGTTCATGGAGTCAGTTGAAACAAAACGTTCCTGGATTTTATGGCGTTGGAACGGCATTAAAATATTTTGAAGACAACAATCGTTGGGAAGAAGTTCAATCGCTGTATGACAATTCATTGTTCTTTAAAACTTTGTTGGAAAACAGTATGATGTCGTTGGCAAAATCATTTTTTCCATTGACTTCTTATATGAAAGATGACAAAGATTTTGGTGATTTTTGGCAAATCATCTATGATGAATTTTTAGAAACCAAACGATTGTTATTAAAAATTGCTGGACACAAGGAATTGATGGAAAATTATCCTGATGGAAAAGCTTCGATTGAAATAAGAGAGCAAATTGTTCGTCCATTATTAACAATTCAACAGTATGCTTTGTCTCAACTTAGAAAAGGAAAAATTGAAAACGAAGTGCTAAAAGAAGTTTATGAAAAATTAGTTGTTCGTTCTTTGTTCGGAAATACTAATGCCAGTAGAAATTCTGCTTAATAAAAAATATATTATGAAACCAAAAGATTTAAATCCTACCGAATACGCTACTTATTTTGGTAATTATATTAGTCAAGTTTCTGATGAATATACATTAATAGAAGAACTTGAAATTTCGGTTCATCGATTAATAAAATTTGTTCGAGAAATTCCAATGGATAAATTTGATTATCGCTATGCAGAAGGAAAATGGACAATAAAAGATATACTGCAACACATCATTGATTCTGAAAGAATTTTTGCTTATCGTGCTATACGTATTGCTAGAAATGATAAAACAGAATTGCCTGGTTTTGAAGAAGATGATTATGCAAAAGAAGCAAATGGATCGAGTAGAAGTATTCAATCATTACTTACTGAATTAGCAATAGTTCGTGAAGCTACATTATCACTTTTTAAATCATTTTCGGAGGAAGAGTTAAAACGAACCGGAACGGCATCTGAAAATCCAGTTTCAGTTAGAGCAATTGGTTTTATTATTATTGGTCATCAAAATCATCATCTAAGGGTTTTTCAAGAACGTTATCTTTAATTTGAAATAAAAAATCCAAATTTCAATTTATACAATTGGAATTTGGATTTTCTATTTTTGTAAATTCTGTTATTTATTATTCATCTTCGTCATCATCTTCTTCGAAGTTGTCTGAATCAGAAAAGTCGTCTTCATCAATTTCATCGTCATCATCAGAACCACCTTTGTCTTTTAGTAAATCAACATCGTCATCTTCGTCATCACCTGATAAGTCATCATCATCAAGGTCGATTCCTTTTACTGGAGCAATTGGTTCAATTACTGCATCTAAATCGTCATCTTCTTCAAATTTTTCCATTCTGCTGGCAAGTTTTGTGCTTACTTTCACTAAATAAATAGTGTCTTCAGTTCTCACTTCTACAGCTTCAATTAATTCGTTTTGAGCATTTCTAAAACGAATTATATCCGAATCGTCATATCCTTCCGGAAATTTTTCTACTAGTAAATTTAAAATATCACCAGTAAGTTTTGCATAGTCAACGATAATTCTTCTCATAAAATAAGTTTATAAATCTAGTATGTAAGCAAATATTAATGGAGCAACAATCGTTGCATCCGATTCAACAATAAATTTGGGTGTTGTAATGTCAAGTTTTCCCCAAGTAATTTTCTCATTCGGAACTGCTCCAGAATAAGAACCATAACTTGTTGTAGAGTCTGATATTTGGCAAAAATAGCTCCAAAATGGAACATCATGCATTTCCATATCTTGATAAAGCATCGGAACCACACAAATTGGGAAATCACCAGCGATTCCACCTCCAATTTGGAAAAATCCAACTCCTTTACCTTCACAGTTTTTAGTGTACCAATCAGCTAACCACATCATGTATTCAATACCTGATTTCATGGTTGTTGGTTTGAATGTTCCTTTAATACAATATGAAGCAAAAATATTTCCCATTGTACTATCTTCCCAACCAGGAACAACGATTGGTAAATTTTTCTCAGCGGCAGCAACCATCCAAGAATCTTTTGGATCAATTTCGTAGTATTGTTTTAATACTCCAGAATTAATCATTTGATACATGAATTCATGTGGAAAATAGCGTTCTCCTTTTGAATCGGCATTATTCCAAATATCAAATAAATGCGATTGTAATCTACGGAAAGCTTCTTCTTCAGGAATACAAGTATCCGTAACTCTATTATAATGGTTTTCTAATAAATCCCATTCTTCTTGTGGTGATAAATCTCTGTAGTTTGGAACTCTTTTATATGAATTATGTGCCACCAAATTCATAATATCTTCTTCAAGATTTGCACCAGTACATGAAATGATATGTACTTTGTCTTGGCGAATCATTTCTGCCAATGATTTTCCTAATTCGGCAGTACTCATTGCACCAGCCAATGTTATCATCATTTTACCATTGTCAAGCAAATGTTCTTCATATCCTTTTGCTGCGTCAACTAAGGCTGCAGCATTGAAATGAAGGTAATTTTTTTCTATGAATTGACTAATTGGTCCTTTGCTCATTTTGTTTTTTATTACGAGTAGTTCGTGGTTCAAAGAAAAACTTTTTTTCTAAAACCACAAACAGTTATTATTAATTTATTTTATATTTTTTTGAACTATTTTTTAGTGTAACCTAATATTTTCAATACATCATCTGAAGTTTGTTGCTCTGAAAAAACTTCGGTTGCTAAAATTCCATTTTCATCTCTATCAATCAAGATGTGTTTAGGTTGTGGAATTAAACAGTGATGCAAACCACCAAAACCGCCAATGGTTTCTTGATATGCACCAGTATTGAAAAATCCAATGTATAATGGCTTTTCTTTATTGTATTTTGGCAAATAAATAGCATTCATATTTTGTTCAGAGTTGTAATAATCATCGCTATCACAAGTCATTCCGCCCAAAAGAACTCTTTCATAAGTATCATTCCAACGATTTACAGCTAGCATAATAAATCGTTTATTGATTGCCCAAGTATCAGGTAAAGTGGTAATGAAAGAACTGTCAATCATATTCCAAGCTTCACGGTCATTTTGTTGTTTTTGATATAAAACTTGATAGATTGCTCCACCAGATTCTCCTACTGTAAAAGAACCAAATTCCGTAAATATATTTGGAACATCAACTTCAGCTTCGTCACATGCAATTTTAATCTGATTGATTATTTCGTCAATCATGTATTGGTAATCGTATTCAAAAGCTAATGAATTTTTGATAGGAAAACCACCGCCAATATTCAATCCGTCTAATGATGGACATTCTTTTTTAAGTTGGATATATACTTTGATACATTTTACTAGTTCGTTCCAATAATAAGCTGTATCATTAATTCCGGTATTGATGAAAAAGTGAAGCATTTTAAGTTCTAAATTTTCATTTTCCTGAATTTGTTTTTTATAAAAACCAAGAATGTTTTTATAACCAATTCCTAATCGTGAAGTATAAAACTCAAACTTTGGTTCTTCTTCGGCAGCAATTCTAATTCCAATTTTGAATTTTCCTTTAATTTCTGCTTGCAATAAATCTAACTCTTCGTAGTTATCAATAATCGGAATTGCATTTTTGTGTCCGTTGTTAATCAATCGAGCAATATTTGTAATGTATTGATCTCTTTTGAAACCATTACAAATAATGTAAGTGCTTTTATTGATTTTTCCGTTTTCTAATAAATTTTCAACAATATTAATATCAAATGCAGAAGACGTTTCAATATGAATATTGTTTTTAAAAGCTTCATTCATTATGTATTCAAAATGTGAGCTTTTTGTACAATAGCAATAATAATATTTACCTTCATATTTGTTTTTTTCCATAGCATTTCTAAACCAATTTTTGGCTCTTTTTATGTTGTTGGAAATTTGAGGTAAATATGTGAATTTTAAAGGCGTTCCATATTGTTCGACTAATTTCATTAAATCAATGTTATGAAATTGAAGCGCGCTATCTTTGTTTAAAGTAAATTCTTCTTGCGGAAAGTAATATGTTTGGTTTATTAAGTCGAAATATTTAGTATTCATTGAGTTTTATTAAGAAATGTATAGATGGTTTTAAACTAAAATCTATCGCAATTCAAACCCTAATGTTAGCATATATAATAGGTAACTTTTCTTGAAAAAGTAATTCAAATTCAGTAATAAGTGTTTTGAAGTCTTTTTTTACAGAAGAACACATAGTTATAACACTACCGAAAAGAAAAGAATTTCCTTGATTGGATATGTTGTAAACAAAAGCGTTATTGTGTTTTTTCATTAGGCAAATTTAAAAAATAATATTTCCTATTTCCAATAAAATGATTAAAAAAAAGTTAAGTATTATAATATTGGAAAGCTTTATTAATTAATTCATTATCAGCTTCTTGATTGTAGATTGTTTTTCCGATTGAATTTAATAAACAAAATTGCACTTTTCCATATTCGTTTTTCTTGTCATGAATAAGTAAATCCAATATTGGCTGTATGTCTTTTTCTTCAAAATTTACTTTTTCAAAATAGTTCAAAAGAGTTTTTTTGATATGTTCCAAATCAGTTTCTGAAATTAAATTTTTTCTGTATGAAATATAACTTTCTAAAATCATTCCAACAGCAATTGCTTCGCCATGTAACAAGGTTTTCTTTTCAGGATTTTCTAAAAAATAGCTTTCGATGGCATGACCTAAAGTGTGACCAAAATTCAATGATTTTCGGATGCCATTTTCAGTTAAATCTTGTGAAACTATTTCGTTTTTTATTTCTACCGAACGATGAATTAATTGGTCTAAATCAGCTAAATCAATTTTAGACAAGTCAATAAATTTTTCCCAATAATTTTTATCATAAATTAAACCATGTTTTAGCATTTCCGCTAATCCAGAACGCATTTCGTTTTGAGGTAAATTTGCTAAATATTCAGTGTCAATAAGAACCATTTTTGGAACATTAATAACACCAATTTGATTTTTAAGACTTCCTAAATCAACGCCGTTTTTTCCACCTACAGAAGCATCAACCATAGCTAACAAACTAGTTGGGATATTTATAAAATCAATTCCTCTTTTAAAAGTTGATGCCACAAAACCACCAATATCGGTAATAACTCCACCGCCAAGATTGATGATTAAACTTTTTCTGTCGCCACCAAGTTCAGTAAGTATTTTCCAAATTTCAACACAAGTTTCAATGTTTTTTTGTTCTTCACCAGCTTCAATTTCAATGATTTCAATAGGCTTAGTTGTTTCTAAATAAGGCAAAAAATAAGGCAAGCAATATTCATTAGTATTACTGTCAACCAATATAAAAATAGTAGAGTAATTCACTTTTTCTATTTGCTCATTTAAATATTGATAAGAGTTTTGTAAAAAATGAATTGAATAATCGTTTGCTTTGATTGATTGCATTATTGATAATTTAGAGAGGCAAAATAAGGTAAAATTTGATAAATAATTATAAACTCTGATTATATTTGCTCAATTATTTTATAGAATGGAAAAAATATTTAACAATACCGAAGTTGCATTTGGATTAAAAACAGACACCGAATTAGATAGAGCTTATTTTTTATTTAAAATGATTGCCAATGAACCATTGGTTAGAATTGGAACAGCGGTGACCAATTTTGCAATCAAAGCTCATCTTCCTGTCGAAGGATTAATAAGAGCAACTGTTTTTGATCATTTTTGTGGAGGAACAACTGAAGAAGATTGTCTTTCTGTGGTTGATAAAATGTATACAAAAGGGGTTTCATCAGTTTTAGATTATTCTGTTGAAGGAAAAGAAGAAGAAAATCAATTTGATGCAGCATTAGCGATGACTTTGAAAACTGTTGATTTTGCTAAAGAACGACAAGCAATACCTTTTGCAGTTTTCAAGCCAACTGGAATTGGAAGATTTGACTTGTATGTTAAGATTGGAGAGAAAAAAGAATTAAATCAAGCAGAACAAGAAGAATGGAATAGAGTAGTTGCCCGTTTTGATTTAATTTGTAAAACGGCACATGAAAAAGATGTAGCATTGTTAATTGATGGAGAAGAAAGCTGGATGCAAGATGCAGCAGATGATATTGTAACTGAAATGATGCGTCGTTATAACAAAGAAAAAGCGATAGTTTTTAATACTTTGCAAATGTACCGTTGGGACAGATTAGACTATTTAAAAAAACTTCATCAAGTTGCTAAAGAAGAAGGATTTTTTATTGGAATGAAGTTAGTTCGTGGTGCTTACATGGAAAAAGAAAATAAACGTGCAGAAGAAAAAGGTTATAAGTCTCCAATTTGTGTTTCAAAGCAAGCTACAGACGAAAATTATGATGCATCAGTTGTTTACATGATGGAGCATTTGGATAAAATGGCCATTTTTGCTGGAACTCATAATGAGGAAAGTTCATATAAATTAATTGAATTAATGAGTCAAAAAGGAATTTCTCCAAATGATTCAAGAATTTGGTTTGGACAACTGTATGGAATGAGTGATAATATTAGTTATAATTTAGCCGAAAAAGGCTATAATGTTGCCAAATACTTACCATTTGGTCCAGTAAGAGATGTTATGCCTTATTTGATAAGAAGAGCTGAAGAGAATACTTCTGTAGCAGGTCAAACAAATAGAGAGTTAAATCTTTTAAAAGCGGAACGAAAGAGAAGAAAGTTAGAAAAGTAATTAAATTTTAAAACCTCATTATTGAGTTTTTTTTTTTAATTAACGAAACAAAAATATTTAGATAGGTGTTTAAAATATTTATCTTTGATTAATAATTGCAAAAAGAAAGCATATAAATATTCGAAAAAATGAAAAGAATTTTATTTTTTTTACTCTCTATAATTTCACTACAAAGTTATTCACAATGTTTTGAAATCCAAACAATTTTAGTTGATGCTTGTTCAGCAGTTTCTCCATCTAATGACGAAGGTTTTAATGAAATGGTTCGTTTTAAAGTTGGTCCAGCAGCATTAAATACTTCTACATTAACAGTTACATGGCCTTCAAATGCTTGGACAGGTTTAATTCAAAATGCGGTAACTGCTACAAAAGTAGCTGCAATAAATCAATCTATTATTTTAAATGGAAATTGTGGTCTTGTGCTTGAACCAACAGGTGGTGTGTTACCAGCAAATGCTGAAGTATTATTAGTTACTAGTCAAAATTTTACAGTTAATTTTAATTCATTCAACTCTTTGACGAGTACTTTGTATATTATTTTCCAGAATAATACAACGACTACAGCTGGACATTTTGGAAATTATAATGCAACACCAGGTACACGAACACTGACAATGTCATTTGGTGGTGCATGTACAGATACAGTTACTTATGAAAGAAGTAATCTTATTAATATTTTTGGAACTTATGGAGGTGCATCTTCAGATCAAGATGGTGCAGCAGTTAATTTTACTCCTGCAGGAGTTCCAACATATGTTAACTATGGTTGTGTTGCTCCAGTAACTCCATTTACAGTAACGGCAAGTGCAAATCCTAATACTTGTGTTTCGCCAGGAACAACAATTAATTTATTTGGTACTGCTGAAGGTTATCAATCATTAAATTGGACTAGTAGTAATGGAACGGTTACAAATCCGAGTAATCTTAATGCAACTTACGTAGTGCCAAATAACGCAACTGGCACAATAACATTTACATTAACAGCTACGAATAGTTGTGGCGATTCAATAAACGCAACAACTTCGATAACAGTTGGAATAAATCCACCAACTGTAGTTTCCCCCGTTACTTACTGTCAAAATAATGCTGCAACTCCATTAACAGCTACTCCAAGTGCTGGAGGAACATTAAATTGGTATGGAACAAATGCAACTGGTGGAACTGCTTCTTCAACGGCTCCAACTCCTTCAACAACAATATTAGGAACAACTACTTACTATGTTAGTCAAACTATTGGTGGTTGTGAAAGTACTAGAGCATCTATAGTTGTAACTATTACAAATCAGTCGCCAACTGCAACACCTCAGTTGTTTTGTGATACGGCAAATTCAACTCCAACTTCAGTTGCATTTGATTTTAATAATGCAGGGCAAAGTAGTTTTACTTATACTTATACAATAGATGGCGGAACTCCAGTTACAGGAAGCTTGGTAGCTCCTTCTAATTATACAGTAAATGGAGTACTTCCAGGACAAGTAGTAACTTTTACATTAACTTGGAATGGTATATGTGCTCCGAGTTTAACAGCTTCTACAACAGTACCTTCATTCACACAGTTAGGACCATTTTGTGCTGGTCAAATTTTTTCATTACCAACTACTTCTATAAATGGTAAAACTGGAACATGGTCACCTACTATTAATAATGCGGCTACTACAACATATACTTTTACTCCAAATGGAGGACAATGTGCATCAAGAACTTCAATGACAGTTGTTATTAATCCTAATATAACACCAACTTTTAATGCTATCGCTCCAATTTGTGGTGGACAAACATTATCTCCATTACCTACAACATCAACTAATGGAGTTACTGGAACTTGGTCACCGGCACTCAATAATAATGCTACTACAACCTATACTTTTACTCCTTTGGTTGGACAGTGTTCCTCTAATGCAACTTTAACAATTACCGTTAACCCAAATATAACTCCAACATTTACCCTGGTTAGTGCAATTTGTAGCGGACAAGCATTAACCCCACTACCAACTACATCTAACAATGGAATAACTGGTACATGGTCACCAGCATTGAATAATACCGCAACAACCACTTATACCTTTACGCCAAATGTAGGACAATGTGCTACGCCAGCTACGTTAACGATAACTGTTAATCCAAATGTAACTCCAACATTTAATGCCGTTGCTCCAGTTTGTTCAGGTCAAATAATGACTGCTTTACCAACAACTTCAACAAATGGAATAACGGGAACATGGTCACCAGCTTTGAATAATACATCTACAACCACTTATACATTTACACCAAATGCAGGACAATGTTCTACGACAACTACGTTAACTATTACTGTTAATCCAAATGTAACGCCAACCTTTAATTCTGTTGCGCCAATTTGTGATGGACAAGCTTTAGCTCCTTTGCCAACAACGTCAACCAATGGTTTTAATGGTTCTTGGACTCCAGCTATAAATAATGCTGCCACTACAATCTACACTTTCACACCAACTTCAGGACAGTGTGCAACTACAACTACTTTAACTATAACAGTTAATCCAAATATTCTACCAACATTTAATTCTATTGCTCCTATCTGTAGCGGACAGTCTTTAAGTCCTTTGCCAACAACATCAACGAATGGATTTACGGGAACTTGGTCGCCAGCATTAAATAACACTGCCACTACAACGTATACATTTACACCAACTGCCGGACAATGCGCAACAACTGCTGCATTGACTATTGTTGTTAATTCAAATGTAACTCCAACTTTTACTGTGGTTGCGCCAGTTTGTGCAGGACAAACAATGACTGCATTACCAACAACTTCCGCAAATGGAATAACAGGAATTTGGTCACCAGCATTAAATAATACTACAACAACCACATATACATTTACACCAAACGTAGGACAATGTGCTATGACAACAACATTACAAATAATAGTAATTCAGCAAGTGAATCCAGTGGTTGATATAGTTGAAACATGTAATGCTAATACAGTAACAGTGACAAATCCAGTTGGAATTGAATATGAATATTCAGTGGATGGATTGCCTTATCAATCTAGTCCAGTTTTTAATAATTTAGCTTCAGGGAATCATACTATTGTTGCTCATCATATTCCAGCAAATTGTTTTTCTAATACTACAACTTTTACAATTGTAATGGTTGGGAATGATGTAGTAGTTAATAATAATCCACCTGCATTAGTTTTGTGTGATACTAATAACGATGGGTTTAATGTTTTTGATTTAACATCTGCAATAAATTCTATTACAGGTGGCGCGAGTTATAATGTAAGTTTTCATGAAACGATTACAGATGCCTTGGTTAATGGTACGACAATTCCAACTCCAGCTAATTATTTTAGTATTAATCCTTGGATGCAAACTATCTATGTTAGAGTTGAATCAACTACTACTACTTGTTATGAAATTGTTGAACTTCAACTAGTAGTCAACCCAACGCCAGAAGCTACGGAGCCAGATGATTTACATTTATGTGATTATACGGGAGCAGTAGGTTATGAGCCTTTTAACCTGACACTAGTAATCCCACAAGTATTAGGAAGCATTGACCCATCAACACATACGGTAACGTTTTACACGAGTTTAGCAGATGCACAAACGCCAAGTAATGCGATAACCAATGTGGCGAGTTACATTAATAGTGTAATAGACCAACAAACGATTTATGTGCGAGTAGAAACTACGGCAACAGGATGTTTTGATATAGTAGACTTTGATATCATTGTTGATCCACTACCAAATTCGACACAGCCAAACTATCCGCAGTATTCGTTGTGTGACAACGACCAAAGTTTGATTGGTTATGAAGTGTTCGATTTACAAAGCCAAGTGGCTAATATACTGTTAGGCCAAACCGGTATGAGTGTACACTTCTATCCAAGTTTGACCGATGCACAAAATGATACCAATGAGATAACAAATCTGAGCTATCAAAATGCGATTATCTATGTTCAAACGTTAGGAATCCGTATTACCAATGATGCTACAGGATGTTACGTTATCTCAACGATGGACATCAGAGTAGAACCATTACCGACACCAATACCACCAACACAGCCCTATACCGTTTGTGATGATGATCAGGATGGCTTTGCACAGTTTGATTTGAATACTTTGACAACAGATATTCTTCAAGGAGCAAATTACACGTTGACTTTCCATGAAACATTGACCAATGCACAAACAGGAGACAACCCATTACCGATGTTGTACACTAACATCAATCCGTTTGTACAAATCATCTATGTAAGAGCCGAAGACCCAACTACAGGATGCATAGGCATCACTACAGTAGAGTTGAATGTCAATCCAAGTCCAGAAGCCATTACAGGTTTACCAAACATAGAGATATGTGATACCGATAGCAATACGCAAAACGGACAAACGATAGTGAACTTAGCGCAACAAACTCCGTTAGTATTAGCACAACAACCACTACCAGCATCAGCGTATACAGTGACCTATTATACTTCACAAACATTGGCAGAACAAGGAAGCCTTCCGATCATGAATGTGACTAATTATACCAACACTACCAACCCACAAACTATTTGGGTTAGAGTAGAGAATATAGCAAGTAAGTGTTATAACATTGGTTCGTTCCAGATAATTGTTGGCACACCGTTAGTAGTAGCAACACCACAACCAATCAATGAGTGTGATGACGATGCCAATCCAAATGACCAACACACCAACTTTGATTTGACGGTACGACAAATCACTGCACTACCAGGTTATACGATAAACTACTATCCAAGTTTAGCTGAAGCACAAACAGGCACAAATCAAATCACTACACCAACCAACTATATCAATGTACCTGCAGCAGTACAAACCTTAGGAGTAGAGATTATCAGTCCACAAGGTTGTAAAAGCTATACGACGTTAAACATCAGAGTGTTGCCAATACCAACACCAAGAACCAATCCAGCGACTTTAGCCGCAGTATGTGAAAACGCCACAGGTTCAGGACAGGCAACAGTAGATTTAACGGCAACAGCAGCCTATATTGCTAATGGTGACCCGAATGTAGCTTTACATTACTTCTATACCCAATCGGATTTGGAGAACAATGTAAACGAGATACTAACACCAACGGCAGCCTTAGTAGGCGACCCAAGTATAGCAGGTACTACAATAAATCAAGTGCAGTACATTTATATAGCCGTATCAAGTACACAAAACTTTGATTACACCAGCAGACCATGTTATAAAATGGTAGAACAAGGCTTTATAATAAACCCACTACCAGTAGTTGACATCGTAGGCACAAACAACGAATACCAAGTATGTGAAGACGATGCAAGTGGTGTGAACGATGGCTTTGAAGTATTTGATTTAACCAGTCAGGTAGCCGACTTATTGGAAGGGAATACCACAACCCCAACGTCAAACTATAGTGTAGCCTTCTATTTAGATGCTGCAGCTACAACGCCAGTACCAAACCCAAGTGCTTACACCAACATTAGTAACCCACAACCTATCTATGTAGTAATCACTAACACTACCACAGGATGTACCAGTGATATCGGTACCTTCAACATTTTGGTAAACCCAAAACCTATAGTGGCAACACTATTAGATGACTTTGAGAGCTGTGATACCGATGGCGTAAACGATGGCATGATGTTCTATGACAACAACCCATTAGGATTAGGCGACTACATCGATGACATCTTAGGAGCTACCCAAGCACCAGCCGATTACATGGTAGAGTTCTACCTGAGTCAGGCGGATGCAGAGGCAGGCATTAGTGCCAATGCGATACAAAACCTGTCAACCTATCAAGTACAAACAGGAACCTATTGGATACGCGTAACCAATAACGCAACAGGATGTTACATCTTGGATGACTTTAATGTAGTGATAGAACAATTGGCCGAGCCATTAATCACTACCAATACCGGAAGCGCAATAGCGTGTGTGGATTGGAACACTACAGCTGTAAACAACAACCTGATACTAGACAGTAATGTAGCCAATGCGGCGAACTATACCTTTGAGTGGTATGCCGATGGAGTATTATTATCAGAAACAGGACCAACGTTAGCGGTAACCGATATTAGTGTAGACCAAGTAGTGTATAGTGTTATAGCAACAAGTATAACCCCAGCCAACTTAGGATGTGCATCAGAAGAAGTATTCTTCACGGTGGTACGTTCAGGACCGGCGGCTAACCTGACGTATACGGTAACCAATGCCTTTAGTGATACACAAATCATTACAGTGACAAACGATGGATATGGAATTTACCACTACAGTTTAGACGACGGACCAATCTTAGATAATGGAGGAATCTTCACCGATGTAACCTTAGGAGAACATACGGTATATGTATGGGATGTTAGAGATGTGAATGGCTACTCGTGTGGAGTACAAAGCATCAGTGGCGTACAAATCATTGATTATCCACATTACTTCACTCCAAATGGCGATGGCTTTAATGATACATGGAATATTGTAGGTTTAGAAGGCCAACCGGGAGCTAAGATTTACATCTTTGACCGCTACGGTAAACTATTGAAACAAATCAGTTCAACGAGTGCAGGATGGGATGGTACTATGAACGGTCACCTGTTGCCATCAACCGATTACTGGTTTACGGTAGATTATCTGGAAGGTGGAGCAATGAAACAATTCAGAGCACACTTCTCGTTGAAACGATAATACAGATTCAAATTTAGTTAGAATGAATGAACCCGCTTAGTGATAGGCGGGTTTGAGTTCTTATAATATTGTTTATAAAGAGTTATAAACTTTTAACGCATCTTTTAGTATTTCTACTGAACGAATTAAATCTTCTTTCTTTAATACATAGGCAATGCGTACTTCTTTTAACCCTAAACCTTGGGTAGAGTAGAAACCTTCGGCTGGAGCAATCATTACTGTTTCGCCATTCTTGTCGTAAGATTCTAATAGCCAACGTGCAAAATCATCAGCATTGTCAACAGGTAACTTTGCTATGCAGTAGAATGCACCACTAGGAACTCCAACTTCTACGCCTTCAATTTTGTTTAACTCTTCGACTAAAGTGTCTCTACGGCTTTTGTATTCTATAGTTACTTCATCAAAGTAGCTTTGTGGTGTGTCTAGAGCTGCTTCGCTGGCAATTTGTGCAAATGTAGGCGGTGATAAACGTGCTTGTGCAAACTTCATAGCTGCTTCCATTACGTCTTTGTTTTTGGATACTATGCAACCGATACGAGCACCACACATACTGAAACGTTTGGAAACTGAGTCAATCATGATAGCGTTTTGTTCAATTCCTTCGATGTTTAAAACTGAATAGTGTTTTTCGTTTACGTCATAAATGAACTCTCTGTAGACTTCATCAGCAATTAGGAATAAATCGTGTTTTTTTACAATCTCTGCCAAAAGCACAATTTCGTTATAGGTATATAGTCTTCCTGTAGGGTTACCAGGATTACAGATTAGGATAGCCTTTGTCTTTGGTGTTATTAATTTTTCAAATTCTGAAATAGGAGGTAACTCAAAATTGTTTTCTAAAGATGTTGTTACTGGAACGACCGTTACTCCAGATGCTGTAGAAAAGCCATTGTAGTTGGCATAGAATGGCTCGGGAATAATGATTTCTTCGCCTTGGTCTAAAGCAGTACCAATAGCAAAAAGTAGTGCTTCAGAACCACCTGTTGTAATGATGATATCTTCGGTTTCTACTGGTAATCCATGAGTTTTATAGTAGGCAGAAAGTTTCTTGCGATAGCTTTCAAAACCCGCAGAATGGCTGTATTCTAATACGGTAATATCAGTATTTTTTACTGCGTTTATAGCTACTTCAGGAGTTTTAATATCAGGTTGCCCAATATTTAAATGATATACTTTGTGACCTTTCTTTTTAGCCATTTCAGCAAATGGAACTAGCTTTCTAATAGGTGATTCAGGCATCCATTGCCCTTTTTTGGATATTCTTGGCATGATTTCAAATTTTGTAACCGCAAATTTGCGATATTTTTAGCGTTTAAAAAAATCATTTTATTGCTTTAATAATTGTTAATAGTGTAAAATATTATAGATTTATTGCTAATTTTATAAAAAAACACCCGAATGCGAATTTTTATACTCTCATTTTTTCTATTCCTTGCTGTTTTTCCTTCTTTTTCTCAAGATGGATTTCAGATAAAAGGGGATAAGTGTAAAGTAACTATTCCTTTTAAACTTATTAATAATTTAATTTTTGTTCCAATAAAACTAAATGGAGAAGAATTAACTTTTCTTTTAGATACTGGTGTAGAAGAAACTGTATTGTTTAGTTTAAATGTTGATAGTGAAGTAGAATTGAATAATATTGAAGTGATAAAATTGAAGGGTCTAGGTGATAGTGAATCTATTGATGGATATAAATCATCACATAATGAATTATCTGTTAAGCAATTTTTTGATAAAGATCATATAGTTTACATTGTTCTTGATCAAGAATTTAATTTTTCTTCGCATGTTGGTATACCTGTTAATGGAATTATAGGATATCATTTTTTTAAAAACCATTTTATACAAATTGACTATCAAAAAAAACATCTCATAATTTTTAACAATAAATATATGAAGAAAGAAAAGCTCATAAAAAGATACAGAAAAGACTCTATTTCGTTAGAGTTAAGGAAACCATATCTTTATGAAAATATATCAAGCAAAGGAGTAAAAAAGCACTCTAAACTTTTAATTGATACAGGAAACAGTGATGCTGTATGGATATTTAACCATGAAAAAGCGGAAGTTCCTTTGCCCGATATTTTTTTAGAAGACTTTTTAGGAAGGGGATTTAACGGAAATGTTTACGGAAAAAGGGCAAGAATAGATTATGTTGAATTTGGTGGACATAATTTTGAAAATGCTTTAACTAACTTTGCAGATTCAACATCAACTAAAAGCGTAACTTTTGTAAATAACAGGGTTGGCTCTATTGGAGGTGAAATTTTATCGAGATTTAATTTGTTTTTTGATTATAGAAATAATGCTATTTATACTCAGCCAAATAAAAAAATTGACGATCTTTTTAATTTTAATATGAGTGGAATTGAAGTGGAACATGCTGGATTAGAATGGATAAAGGAAGTTGAGAATAAATCTAGCGATGGTATTTCAATTTTTATAGATTCTGATGGTAAAAACGCTTATAATAATCAAGGGAGAAAGGAAAATAATGCTCAATTTAGATTGATTCCAATATTTAAAATTTTTAGCGTTCGTCAAAATTCCGAAGCAGAAAAAGCAGGTTTAAAAAAAGGAGATAGAATCTTAAAAATTGATGGTAGAAGTGTAGAACGTTTTACTATTCAAAAAATTCATGAGTTGCTAAGATCTGAAGAAGGAAGAGTAGTTGAAATGGTTATTGAGCGAAATGGAATGGAACGATTGATAAGGTTTAAACTTAAAAAAATACTATAAAAAAAGTCCCAATTTGGGACTTTTTTGTTTATTGCATCATCGGACTTTTGCTTTTCTTTTCGAGTAGGTTTTCTACAGGTTTTGTCACTACTTCACCTTTTATTTTTAATGGCACTCGACCTTCGTCATAATTCACTGCATTAGTTTCAATAGTAATGGTTTTGCGGATTGGTCCAAGGTTCATGTTGTATTTTACCTCAATCTTTCCGGTTCCACCTGGTGGAATAGGTTCTTTTGAAAAACTTGGTACTGTACATCCACAAGTACTTTTGGCATCAAGAATGATTAACGGAGCATTACCGGTGTTTGTGAACACAAAACTTCTCAGACCATTATCATCTTCTTTGTTTACGGTTCCATAGTCTAGTGTATTGTCTTTATCTTTAAATTCAATTTTTGGGCCATCTTGGGCAAAAATAAATCCCGATAAAAGTATCATAAAAATAAGTATAGATTTTTTCATATTTTCTAGATTTAGTTATGTAAAATTAGTTTGTTTAAATTAATACGCAAAAAATAACATCTTAATTTTTTCTAAAGTCTTTATTAATTACTTTTGCAAATCAAATTACAAAAAGCATACCATACTAATCTTTAAGTGTGTGTTGTTGTTTATTTGTAAATAAATAATTGAATAAACAAATTATCAAGACATGTTAATTCCTGCACAATTTAACGCAAAAGAAGCTGAGCAAAAATGGTATGACTACTGGATGAAGAATGATTATTTTACTTCTAAACCAGATAATAGAACTCCATATACTATAGTAATTCCACCACCTAATGTGACTGGAGTTTTGCACATGGGACATATGTTGAATAATACAATTCAGGATGTGTTGATTCGTCGTGCTCGATTGAAAGGATTCAATGCTTGTTGGGTTCCAGGTACTGACCATGCTTCTATTGCTACTGAGGCTAAAGTTGTTGCTAAATTAAAAAAAGAAGGTATCAACAAAAGTGATTTAACTAGAGAAGAATTCTTGAAACATGCCTATGATTGGACTGAAAAATATGGAGGTACAATTTTAGAGCAACTAAAACAATTGGGCTGTTCTTGTGATTGGAGTAGAACTAAGTTTACAATGGATGAAGATATGAGTGCTTCGGTAATTCGTTCGTTTGTTGATTTGTATAATAAAGGAATGATTTACCGTGGTTACAGAATGGTAAATTGGGATCCGGAAGCTAAAACTACATTGTCTGACGAAGAAGTAATTTATGAAGAACGTCAGGGAAAATTATATCATTTAAAGTATCAAATTGAAGGATCAAACGAGTTTGTAACCATTGCAACTACACGTCCTGAAACGATTCTTGGAGATACAGCTATTTGTATTCATCCTGATGATGAACGATATGTACATTTAAAAGGCAAAAGCGCTATTGTTCCTATTTGTAATAGAGTAATTCCAATTATTTTTGATGAATATGTTGATATGGAATTTGGAACAGGATGTTTAAAAGTTACGCCTGCTCATGATGTTAATGATAAAGAATTGGGCGAAAAACATAACTTAGAAATTATTGATATTTTTAATGAAGATGCTACTTTAAATTCATATGGTTTGCATTATCAAGGAAAAGACCGATTTGTTGTTCGCGAGGACATTGCTATAGAATTAGAAGCTATTGGTGCTTTAACTAAAGTTGAAAATCACGTTAATAAAGTTGGAACTTCTGAGAGAACAAAAGCGGTTATCGAACCAAGATTGTCTGATCAATGGTTTTTAAAAATGGATACTTTGGTAAAACCTGCTTTAAAAGCAGTTTTAGAAACCGAAGAAATCAAATTATATCCTAATCGTTTCAACAATACCTATCGTCATTGGTTAGAAAATATCAGAGATTGGAATATTTCGCGCCAACTTTGGTGGGGACAACAAATTCCTGCATATTATTATGGCGATGGAAAAGAAGATTTTGTGGTTGCCGAAAATAGTGACGATGCTTTAGAATTAGCAAAAAAAGCAACCAATAATCAGGATTTAACTAAATTTGATTTAAAACAAGATGCTGATGCTTTAGATACTTGGTTTTCATCATGGTTGTGGCCAATAGCAGTTTTTGGAGGAATTCTTGAACCAGAAAATGAAGATTTTAAATATTACTATCCAACTAACGATTTAGTAACTGGACCAGATATTTTATTCTTTTGGGTTGCCCGAATGATTTTTGCAGGTTATGAATATACAGGTAAAAAACCGTTCAATAATGTTTATCTAACAGGTTTAGTTCGTGATAAGCAAAGAAGAAAAATGTCTAAATCACTTGGAAATTCTCCAGAACCATTAGAGTTAATTGAAAAATTTGGTGCTGATGGTGTTCGTGTTGGACTTTTGCTGAGTGCTTCTGCAGGAAACGATATTATGTTTGATGAAGAGTTGTGTAACAATGGAAAATCGTTTGCTAATAAAATTTGGAATGCTTTCCGATTGATTAAAGGTTTTGAAGTTGCAGATATATCACAACCTGAAAGCTCCAAAGTAGCTATAGAATGGTATGAAGCTAAATTGCAAAAGACATTAACCGAAATTGAAGATCATTTTGAAAAATATAGACTTTCAGATGCTTTAATGGCGATCTATAAATTGGTTTGGGATGATTTCTGCTCATGGTTTTTAGAAATGATAAAACCGGGTTACCAACAACCAATTGATAAAACGACCTTTGATAAAGCAATTGAAATGCTTGAGAATAATTTGAAATTATTACATCCGTTCATGCCGTTTTTGACCGAAGAAATTTGGCAACATATTGAAGACAGAACTCCAGCCGAAGCTTTAATTATTTCAAAATGGCCAGAGTCAAAAGCATTTAATGAACAATTAATTGCTGATTTTGATTTTGCTGCCGAAGTAATTTCAGGTATCAGAACCATCAGAAAAGAGAAAAACATTTCGTTTAAGGATTCCATTGATTTAAAAGTAATCAATAACGAAAATAGTTCAGCTTATTTTGACTCTGTAATTTTAAAACTTGGAAATGTAGTTAGCTTAGAATACATCAAAGAAGCTGTTGACGGAGCTTTAACATTTAGAGCTAAATCAAATGAATATTTTATTCCGGTTTCTGGAAGTATAGATGTTGCTGCAGAAATTGCCAAACTAACTGAAGAATTGAAATACACTCAAGGTTTCTTGCGAAGTGTCCAAGGAAAACTATCCAATGAAAAATTTGTATCTGGTGCGCCAGCTCAAGTAATTGAAAATGAGCGTAAAAAAGAAGCCGATGCGTTAGCCAAGATTGCTACTATTGAGCAAAGTTTGAAAAGTTTACAATAAAAAAATCCTCTCAATTTGAGAGGATTTTTTGTTTTCAATATTCCTGTGTATTAAAATTGCTCTCTTCCAGCAAAATGGAATGCACCTTCGATAGCAGCATTTTCGTCGCTATCTGAACCGTGAACTGCATTTTCTCCCATAGAAGTTGCATATTTTTTACGGATAGTTCCTTCAGCAGCGTTAGCTGGATTTGTAGCTCCAATTAATGTTCTGAAATCTTCAACCGCATTTTCTTTTTCTAATATAGCCGCTACAATTGGACCACGCGTCATAAATTCAACTAATTCACCATAAAAAGGTCTTTCAGCGTGAACTGCATAAAATTCTTTAGCGTCAGCTACTGTAAGTTGAGTTAATTTCATTGCTACAATTCTGAAACCACCTTCAGTAATCATATTTAATATTCCACCGATGTGTCCGTTTTCTACAGCATCAGGCTTAATCATGGTAAAAGTTCTATTTGTTGCCATTTTTTTGTTTTGTATTTTTTAATTCGGGTGCAAAAGTAGTGTTTTTTAAACGATAAGCAAGTACAACTATAAAGTAATTATAGTAAAATTTGCTTCTAAAGGTTTCAAGTTTTGAAGCAATTTTTGAATTATATCGTTTCCTGATTCCTTATAGAATTCAGAGAAATTCAGCTTGCGTTCTTGTAACGATTGATTTGGGAATAATTCATTTTGAAGATGTTTTATTCGCTCTAATTGTTCCTGATGAATTCTTTTCTCGGCTTTTAATAATCTTTTTTCAAGATTTTCTAAACCTTTTATTTGTTTTACCTCTTGTGCCTTTACTGCTCCAATAAAAGATTTGTCGGTTGCTTCGGCAATTTTATATAAATCTGCGAATTGTTGTTTTAGAAATTCTTTTTGAGTAGAAAAATCAATTTCAACGGTTGATAATTCTTTTGTTTTTTGATTAATCAAATCATTTTGTTTGCTAAATAAATCTTTCATTGAAAGTTTTAATTTTTCAGCTTTCTTCAATTGTTTTTCGTTTATAATGAGAACAGAATTTCTAACCAATAATATTGGAAAAGGAATTCCAAAAGCTTTAAAATTTGATTTTAATTCTAACCAATATGCAATTTCTCCACCACCACCAATGTAACATAGATTTGGTAAAATCACTTCTTGATACAATGGTCTTAAAATTACGTTTGGACTAAATTTTTCTGGATGATTTTCAAGTTCAGTACTAAGTTCTTTCTCAGAAAATGAAATTGAAGTATTTAAAACTTTAAAAATTCCTTTATCATTTACAATACGTTCTCTAAGATTATCTTCAATGTAAAAAAGATTGAGTTCTCTTGGATTTACCTGAATATTATAATCTTTTAAAAATTCAGAGGTTTCTATCACTTTAGAAAAAGAAGTCTGTTCTAAAAGTTCCTTTTTAGCGAAAGGAACAAACAGTTTTTTTAAGGCAGTCGAATCACCATCAATAATAACTAAACCTTCTTTTTTAAACAGTTCGTTTGCAATAAATCGTGTTGAAGCAGCAAGATTTTTATGTTCTAAGTAACCATTTCTGAAAACATTTTTTAAATATTCGGCATTTTTTCCAATGCCAATTTCCTGTTCAAAAATTTGATAAACTGCTTCTAAACTATCTGTTGAAAGTCTTCCAACAGGACCAAAACTTTCTTTATTCCAACGGATTTTTTTATCATGCAATTGAAAATGATTGATTTCTTCAAAATCATGATCTTCAGTTGCCATCCAATATATTGGCACAAAATTATGGTTTGGATAAACGGTTTTTAACTCTTTACAAAGATTGATAACCGAAATAATTTTATACAAGAAATACAACGGACCAGTAAATAAATTGAGTTGATGTCCAGTAGTTATTGTAAAAGTATTTGAATCTTTTAGTAAACTAATATTGTTTGAAGTTACTTTAGAAACTTCAAATCCTTTGTATTGATGATTCAATTCATTAAAAAGAATATTTCTGGTTTCTTCAGAAAAACTATTTTGTTTCTCTTCAATCTGGAGTTTAAAATTTTCAAGTTTTGGAAAACGATGATATAATTGTTTCAGCTCTGGTTTTTCATCTAAATAATCACAAATTAATTTAGTGAAATAACCTGAATTTTGATAACTAATACAATCGGGTTCAATCATTTTGAAATTCTTATGGGGTTGTGATTATTTTTCCAAAAATAAAATCGTTGCCAAGATTAAAAGTGCTGTTTCCTTTTTTCAACGATACATTTTTTAAATGAATGGTGTGTTGAAAGGAAGTACCAAAAGTAGTTGTGGTTACTTCAACAATTCCGCTTGTTCCAGCTACACCATCAACCGCATTCCATTGTTGATTTAATGTTGGAGTCGTTGGTGTTGGAGTTGTACAGAAATATTCATTATTGATAGTTCCACTAAATAATCTATAACTTATAGTGTTGGAAGCATCAATTAAAACAGTTCTTGGAGTTGTGGTTACTTCATTTGCAAATAAAGTTGAAAAATTTGATGGATTGAACGTTAATACTTCACTTGTGCCAAAATTATAAACTGATTCAGAGCAAGTGCTTTTTTGACCGCTTTCTTCATCAAAATTTAAAGGTAAATTAGTTACAGTTGTATTATAATTTCCGAAAATATAGGTTTCATAGGTCTGAATTCCTGTTGGTTTTTGAAAGGTAATATCTTTAAAAACTATATAATGTTTATAACCAGTAATTTTTGTTGCGCCAGTTGTTGTATTTGTAGTTTTTATAGCGGTCGATGTAATTTGAATTGTGCCTGAAGTTGCAGTCCATTCTTCTAAAACGTTCGGAGTTGCGCTTGGAACTGTTGGACAGATGTTGTCTTGAGTAACGTTTCCATTATATTGTCTGTAAGTAACTTTAACTGTACTTGAAATTTGTACTGTTCTTGGAGTATCAACAGGTGTTTCATCATTTAAAAAATTGGTTTCTAAAGGAATTTCAATAAATAAAATTTCAGAATCTTTAATTTTATATATTACATCTTTACTATTACATTTTTGGGCAGTTACATCTGCAAAATCAATGTTTTCTACTTGTAAATCACCATCATCACAAGCGTTTATTAAAAAAATTAAAGTTACAATACTTAGTATTCGTTTCATTATTAGTACAATTTTATAGCAAAAATATAGTTTTTTATGGCAATTAAGAATCTTTTATCATTTATTTAGGAAGCTTACTTTTATATTTGCACTATGCAAAAAATATATTTAGATAACGCAGCTACTACACCAATTCGTCAAGAAGTTATTGATGAAATGGTGCGAGTAATGCAAACAGAATATGGAAATCCTTCGTCAACACATAGTATTGGTAGAAGTTCTAAAGCTATTGTAGAAAGTTCTAGAAAAATTATTGCCAAGCATTTAAATTGTTCAGCACAAGAAATTATCTTTACTTCAAGTGCAACTGAAGCATCCAACTGGATTTTGAAAAGTTGTGTGAAAGATTTAGGAATAAAAAGAATTGTTTCTTCAAAAATAGAGCATCACGCAACGCTTTACACTATACAAGCATTAGAGAATGAATTTGATGTTAAAGTTGAGTATATTAATATTCTTCCAAACGGTAATTTAGATTACACTCATTTGGAGAATTTATTTGCTTCCAACGATAAAACATTGGTTTCATTAATGCATGTTAATAATGAAATTGGTGTTGTAAATGATATTAAACGAATTGGTGATTTGTGTCAACAAAATAATGCTTTGTTTCATTGCGATACTGTCCAGTCTATTGGAAAAATGGTTATTGATTTACAAGAATTGAATATAGATTTCTTGGTCTCTAGTGCGCATAAATTTCATGGTCCAAAAGGAATTGGGTTTGCTTACATCAATAAAAAAAATGTTTTACAACCATTACTTTTTGGAGGTGAACAAGAAAAAGGTTGGCGCGCAGGAACTGAAGCGGTACATCAAATTGCAGGTTTGTCTAAAGCTTTAGATTTATCGTTTCAAAATATTGAAAATGAAGCTAAATACGTTTTAGAATTAAAGCAGTATTGTTGGGGTAAATTAAAAAATAATTTTCCAGAAATTAAAGAAAACGGAGAAAATACATTTTATAATATTTTAAATGTTTTGCTGCCTTTCACAGAGGAGAAAACCGCTATGATTCTTTTTAATTTGGACATTAAAGGAATTGCAGTTTCTCGTGGAAGCGCATGTCAAAGTGGAAGTGTAAAGCCTTCGCATGTTTTGGCACAAATGTTGAGAGATGATGATTTAAAAAAACCAAGTTTACGCATTTCGTTTAGTCATTATAACACGAAAGAAGAAATAGATGTTTTTATTAAAGAGTTGAAAGAGATTTAAATAACATAAAATAATAGATATGAAGAAAATTGCTTGTTTTGTTTTAGTAGCATTTGGGCTTTCTCTAAACATGGTAGCCCAAAAGAAAGGTGATATAGAAGCTGGATTTAACATTGGATATAACAGTTCAAGCGTTTCAGATTCTCGAAATACATCCGATTCTGGTAATGGTTTTAACATTGGTGGTTCATTAGATTTTTATTTGTCTAATACTTGGAGTATAAAAACAAAATTAATTTATGATCAAAAAGGATGGAATAATGATGTATACTATGATGCTAATAGCGGAAATCAATATGCTACAGATTATAATCTAAACTATCTTACAGTGCCAGTTATGGCAAATTGGCATTTTGGAAACACAAGAAACTGGTATTTGAATTTTGGTCCATATGTTGGTTTTCTTTTAAATGCAAAAGATGCTAGGTTTAATAATGATGTTACAGATTTTTTTAATAATACAGATTTTGGATTGGCGTTTGGAGTTGGTGTAAAAATACCGGTTTCTGATAAAGTTAAACTATTCTTTGAGTTTGAAGGTCAAGGTGGATTTACAGATATTTTAAAATACCAAAACAATTACGACTACTCGGCAGTAACCAATAGTAGAGGAAGTTTTAATTTTGGAGTTAATTTTTTGCTTAAGTAGCTTACTGCAAATAATAAAAAAAGTCCCGAATCCGGGACTTTTTTTTATTTTACTAAAACATAATATTGCCAAGGCTTCAGTTCAAAAACATCGTCGCCATTCAAAGTAATTTTCTCTTCCGAAAATAGTTCAGTGTAGGTTCCTTTTTGATTTTTAGAATTTAGCTTTACAGTAGTTGGTTTATCACTATAATTGATGATGGTAACCACTTTGTCATTATCTTTTGTACGCGAAAAAGAAATTACTTGGTCTAATTTATCATTAAATATTCTAACCATAACGCCACCTTCTTTTCCATTCCAAAGCGCTTGATTTTGATGTTTTAAGTCAAATATTTTTTTATATAAATTTTCATAAGGCATTTTACTCCAATCAATCAAATCTTTATCAAAAAACTTCAACGAACGGTTTAATCCAGCTTCTTGTCCGCCATAAACCAAAGGCATTCCGTTAACCGTACCACACAAAACCATAGAAGCTTCCAATCCGTCACCAAAATTAGTAACCATATTTCCTTCCCATGAATTTTTATCATGATTGTCGGTAAAAGTCATTCGGTAACCATCGCGAGGAAATGTGCTTACATCGTGAGCCATATATTCTACCAGACTGGCAATACTTTTTTTGTCACGAGTTACCGCAGTCATCTTATCCCAAAGTGTCCAAGAATACGTCATGTCAAACGCATTTTTTAGCAAATCTTTCGATTCCCATTCAGCAAGCATAAAAACAGGTTTTACAGCATCCATTTCTGCACGAGCATTATCCCAAAAATCAGTTGGCAAAAAACCTGCGGTATCACATCGATAGCCATCGATGTTAAAATCTTTTACCCAATACACTAAAGCTTCGGTCATGTATTTTCGAATACCTGGTTGTTCATAATCAAAGTCAATCACATCATCCCAATCATACCAAGGTGTTGGTTGAAAATTTCCGTCTTCGGTTTTGGTATACCATTCTGGATGTTCTTTTGCCAACGGATTATCCCAAGATGAATGATTGGCAACCCAATCTACAATGACATACATTCCCATACTGTGAATTTTGTCAATCAAATGTTTAAAATCTTCTTTGGTTCCAAACTCAGGATTGATACCATAATAATCTTTCACCGAGTAGTAACTTCCCAATGTTCCTTTTCTTTTCTCAACACCAATTGGGTGAATTGGCATCAACCAAATGATGTCAATTCCCATGTTTTTAATTCTTGGTAAATGACTTTCAAAAGCTTTAAATGTTCCTTCGGGTGTAAATTGGCGCACATTCACTTCATAAATTGTAGCGTTTTTACTCCAATCAGGGTGTTTTAGTTCTACAAATTCTTTGGGTTGGTATCTTGAATCGTTGTTTGCTTCTTTTTTGTCTTTGATGCAGCTTGAAAATACTATAGATAAAAAGAAAATAGAGTAGAAGGTAATTGGTTTCATAATAGTTTGGCTTTTAGTGAACTAAATGTAATAAAAAAAACCGAAACAAAAGTTTCGGTTTATATTATCTTCTTTATTACTCTCAATCGGTGTGTATGTCTGTTTTGTTCTGCGTTGTAAATCCCTAAATGGTCTAAGCGGTCAATTCTAACTTTACCGCTAGCGTGAATGATATAATTGTTTTCCATCATGATACCAACGTGTATGATGTTGCCTTCTTCGTTATCAAAAAAAGCCAAATCACCAGGTTCGCTTTCTTCAATAAAACTTAAAGCTTCGCCTTGTGTGGCTTGTTGCGAAGCATCACGCAGTAAGTTGTAACCATTCAGTTTATAAACCATTTGTGTAAAACCAGAGCAATCAATACCAAAAGGTGTTTTTCCACCCCAAAGATAAGGAGCATTCAAGTACATGAAAGATGTTTTAACAATTTCTGACTTAGGTTTTATACCGCTTACTCGCAATCCTTCAAATTCAAAATTTTCAATATTAATATCGTCATGATTCAAAAAAGACAACGAAGCACCCAATGGAATGGGTATTAAAGTATTCTTAGTATTGGTGACATATTCTACCAAATCAGAATTTAAAATAATACCATCTTTTGATAAATCATTAAAGTTTTTTTCTGAAATAACTTGGTATTGTTTTGAATCTACCCAACCTTCGTAGTCATCAAAATGCAATTTGATTTTAGCCCATTGTTTTTGCTGTTCCAAAATTTCAAAATGTTCCCCAAATAAGACTTGAGAAACAATTTCGCTTCTGTCACTAGGTTCAGCTCTTAAAGGAATAATAGCAAGATTACAAATGGCAAACATTCAGTATCAATTATGAATTTTATGGTCTTTCGATAACAATTGCAGAAGCACCACCGCCACCATTGCAAATTGCAGCTGCACCAATCTTGGCGTTATTCTGTTCTAAAACATTAATTAAAGTAACAATGATTCTTGCTCCCGAACATCCTAGTGGATGACCCAATGAAACCGCACCGCCATTTACATTGATTTTAGTATTATCTAACCCTAAAATTTTAGCATTGGCTAAACCAACAACTGAAAAAGCTTCATTAAACTCAAAATAATCTACATCAGAAAGTGAAATTCCTGCTTTGTCCAATGCTTTTGGCAATGCTTTTGCTGGAGCAGTAGTAAACCATTTTGGTTCTTGAGCAGCATCTGCATAAGATTTAATATATGCCAAAGGTTTTAGTCCTAAAGCGTTTGCTTTCTCTTCACTCATTAAAACTAAAGCAGCTGCACCATCATTTATAGTCGAGGCATTGGCAGCAGTAACAGTTCCATCTTTTGTAAAAACAGCATTTAAAGTTGGTATTTTATCTAATTTTACATTAGTATATTCTTCATCTTTTGAGAAGATGATTGGTTCTCCACGACGTTGAGGAATTTCAACTGGTACAACTTCATTATCAAATTTTCCTTCAGCCCAAGCTTTAGCAGAACGCTCATACGATTGAATTGCATAAGTATCTTGTTCTTCTCTGGAAATATTATATTCTGATGCACACAAGTCTGCGCAAACACCCATAGCGTTGTTATCATAAGCATCTGTCAACCCATCTTTTTGCATGCCATCAACCAAGGTTGTTGGTCCAAATTTTACACCATTACGCATATGAACATAATGAGGAATCAAACTCATATTTTCCATTCCTCCTGCAACAATAATTTCAGCATCACCACTCATTATAGCTTGTGCACCTTGCATGACTGCTTTCATTCCCGAAGCACAAACTTTATTAACAGTTGTTGCAGGAACTGTATCAGGAATTCCAGCAAAAATAGAGGCTTGTGTAGCAGGAGCTTGACCAACTCCAGCCTGAACTACATTTCCCATTAATACTTCGTCAACAAGTTTTGGATCTAAGTTTATTTTATCTAATGCACCTTTTATAGCTGTAGCACCTAATTTTGTAGCAGAAACAGAGGATAATGATCCCATAAAGCTTCCTATTGGAGTTCTTACAGCAGAAACGATTACAACTTTTTTATTCATGGTTTTGTTTAGTTTTATTGTATTGCAAAACTAATCTTTTATTGTAATATATGGAATTGTTCGTTAAATTATTATGTTTTTGGGTGGCTTGAAAATACAAGTATAAATTCTAGTTTATTGAATTTGAAGTTATTTGAAATTAAATTAAAGTAAAGTGCAAAAAAAGAAATGAAATAGTTGTAAATTATAGAATGATAAAGTACATTTGCAACCGCTTTAAGAAAAAGTTCTTATTCAAGATTGAAAATAGGAGAGGTGCCGGAGTGGTAACGGAGCAGATTGCTAATCTGTCGACGGGTAACCGTCGCCAGGGTTCGAGTCCCTGTCTCTCCGCCATTCGGGGTGTAGCGTAGCCCGGTTATCGCGCCTGCTTTGGGAGCAGGAGGTCGCAGGTTCGAATCCTGCCACCCCGACAAATTTCAATCTATGGTCTCATAGCTCAGCTGGATAGAGCAACTGCCTTCTAAGCAGTAGGTCGAAGGTTCGAATCCTTCTGAGATCACATTATAAAACCACTCAATTGAGTGGTTTTTTTGTTTAAAGATTTTTGTCTTTATAATAGTTAATCAATAAATCAACAAATTTACTATAGCTTTCAATTCCATCTTTTTGTTGATTGGCTTTCAAATATTGGTCGTAAAAAAGATGAAATCCTTTGTCAATGAAAGTATCATATTGTTTCCAGAATTCTTCACTTTCTTTGTAATTTTCTAAAACTCCTTTGTTAATTTTTTTCTTCATTTTTTCAAATTGAAGATTGTTTTTCATGGCAATATTTACCAAACAATAACGTAACGCATTACTGAATGCTGCATATTGAAAATACAAATCATTATTTTTAATACAGGCCAAAAAACCAATAAAATTGCATTCACTTTCGCTGCCATAACCCATTTGATGTGCCATTTCGTGAGTTACTACCGCAGGAAATCCATACATTGGTAATTTGTAGTTGACTTGGGCTTCATTGGTAAACGGATTCAAATAACCACCAAATCCCATATAAGTTAATGGTAAACTAAATAACGATTTCTTTTTGCTAGGAGTTTGATAGTTGAAAAATGAATACTGTTTATTTAAATTATCATATCCGTTTTGGGTAGAAATGAAAATTTCTTCTTGAGAATATGGATTTATAACTTTATTGTTTTTATTCTTAGTTATTTCAAATTGAATTTCATTGGTTTTCTGAATTAGTCGTTCGGTAAATGCTATTAAATCATTATCTGAATATTCTCTTTTGATGTTCATTTTTTCAAATAATGGAACTCTATAATAGTTCATTGCCCATAGCAAATGGAAGAAAAAATAAATGACCGATAGAAAACTTAAAATTTTCAAACCTTTTTGTTTCCAATTTATTTTCCAGTTTTTATACATCCAATAAACACAATACAAAATCAAGATTCCATAAAAAATATCACCAACCGAAAATGGAATGCTTCCAAAAAGAGTTCTTAATGTGCTAGAAATAAATACGTATAGTCCATTGGAATAATATTGTTCTACAGTTTCTGGAAAAAAAGCAATTATTTTCAGAAACACTATCTGAATTAAAAGAAATAGAGGAAGAATGTATTTGCGTTTCAATTTCGGAATTTAAAATGTAAATATAATCACAAAACTTTTTTGATGCCTTATAAACTTTGTAACTTTGGATTTTTAATAATCAAATATACTACATGAGTCAAGAAATTAGAAACTTAGAGCCAAAAGCATTATGGAATAAATTTGCCGATTTAAACGAAGTTCCTCGTCCTTCAAAAAAAGAAGAACGCGTTATTGAATTTATGAAAAACTTTGGAAAAAGTTTAGGATTAGAAACTTTTGAAGACGAAATAAGAAATGTAATTATCCGAAAACCAGCTACTCCTGGAATGGAAAATCGTAAAACGATTGTCATGCAAGGTCATTTGGATATGGTGCATCAAAAAAATAACGATACTGATTTTGATTTCCTGACACAAGGAATTCAAATGTATGTTGATGGTGATTGGGTTCGTGCTAAAGGAACAACACTTGGCGCCGATAATGGACTTGGAGTTGCGGCAATTATGGCTATTTTAGAAAGTAAAGATATTCCACATCCAGCTATTGATGCTTTGTTTACAATTGACGAGGAAACGGGAATGACCGGTGCTTTAAATTTGAAAGGAGGCATTTTGCAAGGTGAAATACTTCTAAATTTAGATACTGAAGAAGACGATGAAATAGATATTGGTTGTGCTGGAGGAATTGATGTAACGGCAAATCGTAATTATAATGAAGAAGAAACACCTGAAGGTTCAGTTGGCTATACCATTACTGTAAAAGGTTTAAATGGCGGTCATTCCGGTATGGATATTCACAAAGGTTTGGGTAACGCTAATAAAATTATGAACCGTTTGTTATTTGACGGATTTGAGAATTTTGGACTTCAAATTGCGGAAATAAATGGTGGAAGTTTGCGTAATGCTATTCCTAGAGAAAGTGTTGCAAAAGTGATTGTTGCTGGTATGTATGATGAAGCTTTTGTTTTTGATATGCAAGAAATCATCAATGATATCAAAACGGAATACAAAACCATGGAACCTAAATTAACTATTGAAATCGTGAAAAGAGATTTGCCAAATAAAGTGATGGATTTAGGTGTTCAAGAAGGTTTGTTGCGTTCAATTTATGCTGCTCACAACGGCGTTTACAGAATGTCACCAGATATGGAAGATTTAGTTGAAACTTCAAACAACATTGCTAGAGTAGTGGTGAAAGATGGCGAAATTTCGATTCAAAATTTGACTCGTTCTTCGGTAGAAAGTTCTAAAATGGATTTGGCTAATAGTTTGCGTTCTGCTTATGAATTGTTTGGTTGTGAAGTTACTTTTGCTGGAAGTTATCCAGGTTGGACACCAAATGTAAACTCTGAAATATTGGATGTTTTAGTGAATATTTATGAAAAACAAAATCATGGAGAAAAACCAAAAGTTGTGGCATGTCATGCTGGATTGGAATGTGGAATTTTAGGAACTAATTATCCCGGTATGGACATGATTTCGTTTGGACCAACCATTCACGGTGCGCATTCTCCAGATGAAAGAGCTTCAATTAAATCTTCTCAAAAATTTTGGAAATTTTTAGTTGAGATTTTGGCTAATATTCCGTTGAAGAAATAATTTAAAGCACTATCGATATAAAAACCTCGTTTATTTCTGAGCGAGGTTTTTGTTATTTATAAAATTCCTAAACTCATTTGGAGTCATTTCTGTTTGTTTTTTGAATAATCGTGAAAAATAGGAGTAATTTTCAAACCCTAATTGATCCGCCACTTGATTTATAGAGTAGGAAGGATTTATCAAAAGTCTTTTGGCTTCTAAAATCACACGATTAGTAATCATTTCTGTGCTTGTTAAATTTAAAGTTTCTTTGCAAATTCTATTGAGATGTTTTAAAGAAATATTCATTTTTGAAGCATAAAAAGAAGGAAGTTTTTCGGTCTTATAAAAGTGTTCTACAAATTGTTCAAAATCATATATTTTGTGATTATATAAGTGTGAAACATGATTTGAACTATGACTATATTTCCTAGAAATTTCTATGTGAATACAATCTAAAAGGTTTAAAAGTAAATCCTCTTTGTTTGATGCATTTTTTACACTTTCTTTTATCATTAACTCAAAAAAAGGTTTAATTGTCATCATTTCTTCCTCATCAAAAACAATTTCAGGTTGGTTCATCACCGTTGAATAAAAAGGGTAATCTTCAATTTTTTTACTTCTAAAATACAAATTGTAAATTTCCTGAGAATAAAAGAAAATGTAGCCTTCTATATCATTTGATAATTGCCAATTGTGAATTTGTCCAGGTTGTAACACAAATAAACTTCCTGGTTTTATGATGTATTTGGTGAAATCAATTTCATGTAGACCTGTTCCGTGCGTAAATAAAACCAAAAGATAAAAGTTGTGACGATGCGGTTTTTCTATAAAACTGTGTTTTATTAAATGATTTTTAAAAGTATTGATGTATAAATCATTTTTTTTAAATGAAGTCGAGAAGTTCTGAATATTGTAAATAGGGTCTTTTTTCAAAATGTCTTTATTGTGCTATAGTTAGCGAATATACTAAACATTTGATTACCATAAACATTATAAATTTGCATAAAAATAAATAACATGTTTAAAAGTTTATATCATATTTTTAGAAATGAATGCCCAAATTGTCATAAAGGAAAAGTTTTTGCTGACAAAAGTTTTTTCTTCAGTTTAGGTTTTCCAAAAATGCACCAACATTGCGAAAGTTGTAATTTTAAGTTCGAAAAAGAACCAGGTTATTTTTTTGGCGCTATGTTCATCAATTATGCATTAACAGTTTTACAAGGATTGATTGTATATTTTATTGCGAGTCAATTTTTTAAGGAAACGTTTGATATTAGAATTTTTCCAATCATTGCAGTTGTAATAATATCATTGATGTTTTTTAACATTCGATTATCGCGTATGATTTGGATTTATTTATTTAAAAATTATTCTATATAAAAAAAGCTCCGCAATTGCGGAGCTTTTTAGTTAACCAATTTTTAAACAAACAAAAGTATTAAAAGCGGTACAAGTAAACCAGCTGCTGCCAGTTTCCAACCTCTTTTAGAAAAAGTTTTATTACCAACTTTAATCATCAATGCTCCAGTGACGGCAATGATAATTAACGAAATTCCAAAAATATCCGAATAATATATCCACCAGTTTGAAGTGTTTTTGTGTAACTTCATTGCTTGGCTGATAATAGGTGTTTTATTGAATGAAACAATTTCACCTTTACCTGTTTTCATGTCAATTTCTACATCATGTTTTTCGAAAGAAATTTTAAAGCTTCCTTTCTTTACCATTTGACGACGAAACTTATCTTTGATGCCTAATTCTTTAGCAAAGTTTTCGGCATATTCATCATTAATTTGATTTTCTTCAGGCAATTTTACATCAATTGACTGCGTTTCAATAGTATATTTTTCGGGATGCCACATTTCTCTGTGGTTCATTAATATTCCAGAAAAAGCGAAAGAAATAATTAATCCAATATAGAAATACCCCAAATCACGGTGTAGGTTTCTGATGGTTGCTTGTTTCATAATTAAAATTTATATCGTAACGAAGTTAAAATTTGTCTTGGGGCAATAGGGTTGACACTATAATTTTCGTGCATAGTATAATTTAGCTCATTAGTAATATTTGATAGTTTACATAGTAATGAAAATTTATTCCAATTGTATCCTAATGATAAGTCTATAGTAGTGTAGCCGTCAACAGGAATTTCTCTGTCCCAAACTCCGTTAGGATAACTTGGATTTATTTGATTGTTCCATCCTGCAATTCTGTTACCAATATAATTTCCAATAGCTCCAATCGATAAGTTTTTAAGAACACCATTCGGAATTGTATAGAAGAAACTCAAATTTGCTGTATTTTGTGGTGTTCTGGCCAAACGATCACCTTCAATAAAACTTCCAGTTGCACCAGTAGTTTTTGTAAAGCGCATATCATTATAACTATAACCAGCAATGATATTAAGACTTTCCATAGGCTTGTAAGTTACGTCAAGCTCTATTCCTTTGCTCGTTGTTTCACCACTTAATGCTTTAACATTGTTGTTGGTATTGATGTTTCCATTTGCATCAAATTCAGCCATTTGCGCTAAATTACTATTTACAATTTGATATAATGTAACGTTAGTTGATAATTGACCTTTTAAGAATTCGTTTTTAATTCCAACTTCATATTGGTCTATAATAGATGGTTTTACAGCTTCATTGTATATTGTTACACCAGTATTTGGAGTGAATGAGTTAGAATAACTTGAAAACAATGTAATGTATTTTGTTGGCTGATAAACTAATCCAACTTTTGGAGAAAAAGCTCTGTCATTTCTAATCGTTTCTCTAGTTTCAGTATCATTAACAATATCATGAGTTAAAGGTTTTGCTTCTTGATAAGAATATCGAACACCTAATAAAGCTTTGAATTTTTCGCCAAAAGAAATTAAATCTTGAGCATAAATTCCTAAACGGTTTGTTTCAGTTTCTACAATTTTGGTAACTTCAGAAGGTAAAATTGGTCCGTCTAATGACGAATTGTATAAGTTAGGATCAAAGATATTTACAGCATCATAAACAGTAACTGTGTTACCAGTTGTTGGGTCAAAAAATCTGAAAGTGTAAGCGTCAGTATTTGAAATTTCAGTGTCGACACCTGTAAATAACTGATGTTTGATTTTACCAGTTTTAAAATTTCCTTGTAAACTTAATTGATTAGCTAAAATTTGTTCTTCTGCTCTTTGTCTTCCATAAGGACGGTTCCAGTCACCATTGTCAGCTGGTTGAATTCTTTCGGTTCCTATAGATATTCTGCTATAATCTTGGAAAGATGAATTAAAATTTAATTTCCAACTGTTATTGAAATCATGATTTACTAATACTGAAGCAGTTGTTTGTTTTGTATTTCCATCAGACCATTTTGCTCCTAAATAAGTACTTCTTGGTACATCAGCAATTTCTTTCCCTATCGAACCTGTACCAAAATCAGGTGTCCAATCATCATTTAAATAATCTGCCTGTGCAATAATTTCTGTTTTATTACTTAATTTAAAAAGAAAAGAAGGATTTAAATAATAACGTTCTTTGGTTACATAATCACGGAAACTTTCCGAATTTTCATAAGAACCATTAAAGCGATAAGCAATACTTTTATTAATTACACCATATACATCAGCAGAAGGTTTGTAAAAACTATAACTTCCAGCTTGCATACTGATTTCACCACCTTTCTTGAAATTTGGTGTTTTTGTAACCATATTCAAAATTCCTCCTGGAGCAACATTTCCATATAAAAGTGCTGCACTTCCTTTTAAAATTTCTACTTTATCTAATGATGAAACTTCAGGAATTGAACCACCATTAAAACGAAATCCATTTTTAAACATGTTATTCGATGTCATATCATAACCTCTTGACCAAAATGATTCTTGTGCACCACCACGAGCTGAGCCTACATAAACACCATTTGCATTTTTAACAACATCGCTTAAACGAACAGATTGTTGTTGCGTAATAATTTCTGAAGCAATTACCTGAACGGCTTGTGGTAAATCAATTGTTTTTATACCAGCTCTGTTTACAGAAGAATTAGTTGAATTGCTTTTTCCACCTACTACAACTTCAGTCAATTTTTTTACAGTATCATTTTCTGTAAAAAAAGCTGCTTCATCATAATTATCAGAATGTGCTTTTGCGGTTTCTTGGGCTTTAAATTGTTGGTTAAGAAATAGAGTAAATCCGAAGGCTAAAATATATTTTTTCATGTTTATTTAGAATAATTTAAAATAACGATGCAAATATATTATAGGAATTTGAATCAACAAAACTTATTTAGACTTAATTTAAATAAAAATTTTATTTGTTTGATAATCATGAAAATATGAAGAAAAAAAATGCTTACTAGAAGTAGTAAGCATTCAAATATTGAGTTTGTATGAACTATTTTTTATTTAAAATATAAGTATCAGAATTAACTTTTCCTTCCATTTTTCCAGAAACAGTTGCACTCATTTGGTTGTCTGATAGCTTTTTATATTCTATTGTTTGAGGATAATCATGAGTTGGATTTTCAAAAGAAAAACCATTTTCGGTATTTGGGTTTAATTTAAATTCTACGGGTTCGTCATTATTTTGACCTTTTACGGTAGCGATATAAAAAACATCTTCTTCGCGTTGTGTTAATTTTATATCTTCAAAGTGAAGCGTGTCTTTTCCTTTGATATAATAACTTTTTGCAGTAAAGGTGCTATCATTTTCTTTTGTCCAATTTTCAACAAGGTTTCCATCACGAAGTTTGTTTCCCCAGTTTCCTTCAAGCCATGACAATTCATTTAATTTTTCAAAATTTTTATCTGAATTTTTATTGCAAGCCACTATTAATAAGGCAAATAAAATATAAAAGTATTTTTTCATCATCAATTTATATTAAGTTGCAATAGTATAAAAAAAACTTGAAAGTCTATACTTTAAACTTGAAACAAAATGTTGTATTTTTGCACTCCAAAATAGTAATACTATATTATGTTAGAAAGATTGCAATATGTAAAACAGCGTTTCGACGAGATTTCAGATTTGATTATTCAACCTGATGTTATTGCCGATCAGAAACGATATGTTCAGTTAAATCAAGAGTATAAAGGGCTTAAAGATTTGATGGAAAAGCGCGAAGAATTAATCAACGTTACAGGAAATATTGAAGAAGCCAAAGAAATAATTGCTGATGGAAGTGATGCTGAAATGGTTGAAATGGCAAAAATGCAATTAGACGAAGCGCAAGAACGTTTACCACAATTGGAAGAAGAAATCAAGTTCATGTTGATACCAAAAGATCCAGAAGATGCCAAAAATGTTATGGTTGAAATTCGAGCAGGAACTGGTGGTGATGAAGCTTCTATTTTTGCGGGTGATTTGTTTAGAATGTATACTAAATATTGTGAAACTCGCGGATGGAGAACTTCAGTTGTTGATATGAATGAAGGAACATCGGGTGGTTTTAAAGAAATTATTTTTGAAGTTACAGGCGAAGATGTTTATGGAACTTTAAAGTTTGAAGCTGGAGTTCACCGTGTGCAACGTGTGCCACAAACAGAAACTCAAGGTAGAGTTCACACTTCTGCTGCAACAGTTATGGTTTTACCTGAAGCTGAAGAATTTGATGTACAAATTGATATGAACGATGTTCGTGTTGATTTTTTCTGTTCGTCTGGTCCTGGAGGACAATCGGTGAATACAACAAAATCAGCGGTTCGTTTAACGCACATTCCAACTGGTTTGGTAGCACAATGTCAAGATCAAAAATCGCAACATAAAAATAAAGACAAAGCGTTAGAAGTTTTGCGTTCACGTTTATACGAACAAGAATTGGCTAAAAAACAAGCAGAAGATGCAACCAAACGTTCTTCTCAAGTTAGTTCTGGTGACCGTTCTGCAAAAATTAGAACTTATAATTATTCTCAAGGTCGTGTAACAGATCACAGAATAGGTTTAGACGTTTTTGATATGGACGGTGTGATGAACGGAAAAATTCAAAAATTTGTTGATGAACTTCAGTTGGTCAACAACATGGAAAAATTAAAAGAAAGCGAAGTTTTCTAAAAATCAAAAAGCAGCATTATTATAAAAAATGAATGCTGCTTTTCTTCCAACCCTAAACAAAACCAACCAATTTATTTTTTTGCTTCAGCGTTTTCTTCTGATTTTGCTCCCATTCTGTAAATCGAAAACATTGGGGCAAATTTTAATTTTAGCTTTGCTATTTTAAAATTATCAGAACTGCTTAAGCCTTCTTTTTCTACTGTGTTTTTTCTTGTATCAAGAGCTTCATACAGCATTTTAATTTCATCCCATTCTTCTCTTGAATAGCCATTTTTGTTATCAGATACTGTGGTTACAAAATTGTCATAAACTGTAACTATATTAGTTTTATCAACCCAATCAAAATTCAAATCATCATTTATTTCCTTTCCGTTGAATAATTTTTTTCTGAAAGCTATTTTTTCTTCCATAGCCTCCAGTTTGTCAACTTGCAATCTATAATTTGTTCTAAATTTATTGTATTTTGAGGATGCATCATTTAGCTTTTGTTTCAATTTTGGATTGTCTCTTATTGTTTCTACTGAACTTTGCGCTTGTAATTTTTTTTCTAAATAAGTAGACTCTATTTTATACCAATTATCTCGTAAATTTTTTATTGAAACAACACTAATTGAATCTACAAATTCGGCATAGTCATCTACATAGTTTTTAGCATCTTTTACATTGGCATCTTCGCATGAAAAAAATGTTACACTTATTAATAAGATAATTATCGATAATTGTAATTTTTTCATAGTTTATTTTTTTTCGTAAAATTTGTTAATTAAAGTTGATATTGAATATTGCAAAACATTGCCTAAAACTTCTTTAAACGAATTATCTGATTTTCCAACAAACAACTTTTTTGAAATATAGCCTCCAATAAATCCTGTGAAGGCGTTAATTATAGTTTCTTTATCAATAGACGAATTGTAAACCTCTGATATACTTTGTTTGATAATATTCGATGGTTTAGCGCTAAGAACAAATTGCTGATATTGATTTTTTAAGTCAATTAATTCAGAATCTCTTTTCTCTCTAAGTTCTAAAATCATTTGGTCTAACAATTCACTTTGATTAATCTTTTTCATAGCAATTAATTTTTAGTTTCCGAATTGTTATCATCCATTTTTGACTTTAGAAGTTTGCTCACAATTAAATTATCTAACGGAATTTTTATCAGTTCATTTCTTTTAATAAATACAATAATGCCAACTATAATATAAAAGCCAGATACTATAAAAAACCCAAGCGCATTACTGTTCAAAGCTTGTCCAATCCAAAGAGCAATTCCAATGTTTATAAATAAAGTAAAAATAGCAGCTATAATAAGTATTGTTATAACTATGGCAAGCGAAGAGATAATATCTGATGTTTTATCTATAGTGTTAAGTCTAACCAACTCATAGGTTGTTTTAGAATAACGCTCTGCTTTTTCATATAGTTTTTCAATATTCTCTGCTATATTTTCCATTAATTATTTTTGATTTTATTGATTAGCGTTTTAACTCGCTGTTTATTTTTTCTAGGTTTTCTGCAGATTTATCTATTGTTTCAGATACTTTTGATGATAAGTCTTTGTATTTGTTTTCAACGTTAGACATCAAATCATTCAAACCGTCTTTCAAATTATCTTTTAAATCGCTTCCTTTTTTTGCAATTTTTTTTCTTGTGTTACTTCCTTTATCAGGTGCAAACAAAATTCCTAAAACTGCTCCAGCGGCCAATCCGCCAACTATTCCTAATACTACATTACTTGTTTTCATATTTTCTTTTTTTAATTAATTTATATTGGTTTATTTCCTTTAATGACTCTCAATAATATTGCAATTATTGCGATTACTAATAATAGGTGTACGATGTTTCCAAAACTGTAAACAAAGAAGCCTAATGCCCAAAGTATAACCAAAATAACTGCTACGGTGTATAATAAGTTGTTCATGATTTCTAATTTTTAAAAGTTAATTTTTCTTGTTATATATTTGATAGTGCTGTTTTGTTGTCTACATATAATGATCTAGCCATTCTAGATTTTTTTATGTAAGGGTATTGTTTTTTGTGCTCTTTCAAGTTTTCTTGTGGAGTTTCTCCATAATAATTTTTTAATGGAACTCTTGCATTTTTGAAAAGCGAATAACCTCCATAATATTGTGGTAATTCAGAATTAGTTTCCCATTTGTTGTTTATTTTGTAGATGTAGTTTTTAGTTTCTAAATCATAATAAGCATACATGTTAGGGAAATAATAGTATCTATATTCTAAATCGGTATCGGCAGTTTCTACGTTAGATTCAATAGCAACTATTTCATTATTTTCAACGGTTGCTTTTACAAAGTCGGTAGAATTTTCTTGAGCAGATATAGTTGCGGTCATTAAGACTAAAACTATTGTGAGAGATAAATTTTTCATAGCGATATTGTTTTTGAATTTCTTTACTACAAAGTTCACTCATCTATCACCTTTTTGTGTTATAACATTTTTTTCAATTGTTATATAATTATTCTCAAATAAAAAATCCCATCGAAAAATGGGACTTCTATAATAAAAATTTAGGCTAAAAGTTTATAAATCAACTGGAATATGAATTATAATACTTGTTCCTTTATCAACTTCACCAATAGCCTGAATATAACCATTATGGTTACTTATAATTTTTTTACAAATTGCTAATCCAACTCCAGTTCCAGGATAATCTGTTTTACCATGTAAACGATTGAAAAGCAAAAATATTTTTTCAGCATGTTCCTGATCAAAACCAATTCCATTATCAGTAACAACTATTTTATGATATTGAGTGTTAGTTTCGTCTCCAATATTTTCATTTTTGGCTTTAACTTTACTGTATTCTATGTTGATAATTGGGTTTTTCGTTGGTTTTTTATACTTAATAGAATTACTAATAAGATTTATAAATAACTGTTGAATTTGAAACGGAATTGCTTTTATTTTCGGCAAATTAGGAATGGTTATAACTGTTTTACTTTCTGAAATTGATTCTGATAAATCCTGTGTTACGTTACTAAGTATTTCATTCAAATCAACAGATTCAAATAAAGCATCCGATTTATTAGTTCTGGAATACTGTAATAAATCATCAATTAGAATTCTCATTCTTGTGGCAGCATTCACAATTCTTTCCATGAATTCTTTTCCTTTTTCACTAAGATTTTCAATTTCTGAATCGTTAATCCTTGATATAAAGGTTTGAATTTTTCTGAGCGGTTCTTGTAAATCATGACTGGCAGCATAATTGAATTCAATCAATTCTTTATTAGAACGCTCTAATTCTAAATTCTTTTGCTTCAAATCAATGGTTTTAACAACATCATCAGTAATGTCTTGTGTAGTTCCAATAACATTTTTATTGCCATGAGAATCGATAAATAATTTTGCATTTTTCCTGAAATATCGAACTTTCCCGTCTTTTCGGATTACTCGGTAGTTAATGGTTTCTAGGTTTTCTTTTTTAAGGATGTTGTTGTAGCCTTCTAAAAATATTGGTTTGTCATCAGGATGAACAAATTCAACAAAATTTTCAATAGTTGGTTCAAACGATTGTGGTTTGCATCCTAAAAGTCTGAACTTATTGTCAGAATAGGTAAATTGTTCTTTTTCATAATTAAAAGTCCAGCTTGCATAATTACCTAAAATCTCAGCTTGTTTACTGGATTCTTCATAGATTTTTAACTGTTTATTGTTTTCAAAGAGTTCTTCGTTTGTTTTTTTAATTTTTTCGGTATACTCTTGCTGCTCAGTTATATCTTGCGTTGTTCCAACGAGTATGTTTTGACCAAAATTATTTTGAATCATAATACCCGAAGCATGAAAAAATCGAATGTCTCCATTCTTTTTTATCACTCTATAAGTATAGGATGGTAATTCTTTTTGCTCAAGTATTTTAGCCGATTTTTCTTTTACATATTCTAAATCGTCGGGATGAATATTTTTTAAGAAGTCTTCCAGAGTTGGTTCAAACTCTTGTGGTTCATATCCTAATATTCGATAAAGATTATCAGAGAAAGTATATTTTTTTGTTTCAAGATTTATTTCCCAAATACCAAATTTCCCTATTATTTCGGCAAGTTTCTGAGATTCATTAATAACAAGTAATCGATTATTTGATTTTCTTAATCGCAGTAAATCTCTGTTGATTCTAATGTAGGCAATTACAATTAAAAATAAGGTTATCAATATAATTAACAACGCATAAAAAGGAGTGTAGAACGAAGTGTCTTTAAAGTATTGTTCTCTTTTCAGTAATAAATAGTCTTCAAGTTTTCCCATTTCGTCCGTTTTTTTTCGAACGTCGTCCATGGCTTTCTTGCTATTGTATACATAATATTTTTGATATTTATACTTCGTTTCATCTTCACGATCTTCATCAAAATAGGAATACCTGATGGCAATTAATCGGTATAACTCATGTAAATTTTTTTGTTGGGTTTGATTGTCTTTAGTCAATCGTTTAATTCTTAAAAATGCTTTATCAACATTTTCTCTTGAACTGTTGTAAGGTTCTAAAAAGGCTTTGTCTTTGTATAATAAATAACCTCTAAATCCAGTTTCAGCATCTTTTAACTCAGACATCAATCGCTCAAGGTTGATTTTTACCTCATACGATTTCATCACTAGTTCCGAAGATTTGTTTAATTCTTCAATGTGTTTATAAGTAATAGAAGCCGTAAAAAATATACTTGCTAGCGAAATAACAAATGCTATGTTTAAAAATGTTCTTGATTTGAAAGTATTTAATATTCCAATCATAGTCTTAGTAAAAAGTTTTCTTTGTTTAGTCCCGAAGTATGGTATTGCCAATTTAGGGTTACAACTTCAGAGAGTACTTTTTTTAAAGTATTGAAATCGCTGGGCTTTTTGATGTAAATATTAGCACCATGAACAAAAGTATTCTCAATATCTTCCTCACTTGAAGAGGTAGAATAAATAGCAATAGCTATATCATTGAATTTCTTTTCTTTTCGAATATCTAATAAACATTCAAAACCATTTTTTCTAGGCATGTTTAAATCCAAAAATAAAATGTTTGGCAAAATAGTATCAGGATTTAAAAGATATTCCATTAGTTCAACACCATCGTTGCATGTAGTAACATTGGTGTTTATTTTTAGTTCTTCAAAAGCATCGGTAAAGAAAAGCCTATCATCTTCATCATCATCAGCAAGCGCAATGGTTATAAATTCTTTTTGCATAATATGTTAGGTTTAAAGGTTTTTAATAGACATTTCTCTTCTTTTCATTAATATTCGCTGAAAAGCAGAAGGTGTGATTCCGGTGATATTTTTAAATTGAGTACTCAAATGCGCAACACTCGAATAATTTAATTTAAAAGCAATTTCGGTCAATGTCAATTGGTTGTTTATGATTAAGTTTTTAGCTAATTCAATTTTTTGAATAATAATATAGTTCTCAATAGAAGTATAGGTTACTTCAGAAAAAAGATTGGAAAGATAACCATAGCTATGATTCAATTTATCTGCTAAATAAACAGAACTTTTTACAGACAAAGGTTCTTCACTATTCACCATTTCGGTAATAGTATCTTTTATTTTTTGAACTAAAATACTTTTTTGATTTTCTATAATCTCAATGCCATATTCGTTTAAAATTGATGTTATTTCATCAATCTTTGGCTGAGACACATTTTCTAAAAATTCAATTTCACCAAAACCAATTACTCTAAATTTGATATTAAAAGGTTTTAATAAATCTTCTAATAATTTTTTGGTTACTATGTTAATGTCAAATTTTATAAAAGCTTTCATAAAGGTTTCTTTCTTGTAAATTTAGAGATAAATAATTCTAAAAAAAAATGAAGCCATTTACTTTTTACTTCATTTTTTTTAATTCAGTCTATTTCAATTAAAATCGATAACCAAGAGTTAATTGAATCACTTGATTTTTATATCTCGGCGAATCTGAGTTACCATCTGAGTCTGATTTGCTGATATCCCAACCCAATCTTCCGCCAATTACAAATTGGTCAAGGTTAACATCGGCACCAACAACAAACCCGAAAATATTCTTTTTATAATTATCACCATTAATTTCTTCTTCAACTGTATTGGAAGTGTTGTTAAATTCATTCTTAGTTTCCAATAAATAAGAGAATTGCGGACCAGCAAGTAAGGTAAAATTACTCGATGGTTTTATTTGTAATAATAAGGGAATGTCCAAATAGGTTGTGGTTCTTTTATAGTCATAATCAAATCCAAGAACACTTCCTGTGGCTTTAAATCCTTTTTGCGAATAAATCAGCTCAGGTTGAAATCCTATAACTTTTCCAAAAGGAACCGATAAGAATACACCAGCTGCCAATCCTGTTTTTCCATCTGCAACAAAATTATTTCCTTCCTCATCATAAACATTAGAAAAATTAACTCCTGCTTTAAATCCAAATCGCATTTGGTCTCTGTCGTCATTATCAATTTTAGTTTCTTGCGAATAGCAAATTGTTGTTAAAAACAATACTATTACTAATCCTATTCTTGATGTTACTGTTTTCATAGTCTTTAATTTTATAATTATTTATACTACAAATATCCAACAACTAATGCCCAAGTGTGTTATATCAATTTTTCAAATAGTTATACAATTTTTAGAAACGAAGATTATTTTTCAAAGGAATTAGTAGAAAACTTTGAAAGATTGTAACTTTGAAGCCACACAAGCAACACTATGACAACACAACAACTTATTGAACAAATCCACAAGAAAAAATCCTTTCTATGCATTGGTTTAGATGTCGATTTGAATAAAATACCAAAACAACTTCTTGAAACAGAAGATCCAATTTTTGAATTCAACAAAGCCATTATTGACGCCACGCATGATTTGTGTGTTTCTTATAAACCAAATACTGCTTTCTATGAAGCCTATGGATTGAAAGGTTGGCAATCACTCGAAAAAACGATTAATTACATCAACGAAAAATATCCTGAAATCTTCACCATTGCCGATGCAAAGCGCGGCGATATTGGCAATACATCAACAATGTACGCCAAAGCTTTCCTGGAAGATTTAAATTTCGATAGTGTAACAGTTGCGCCTTATATGGGTAAAGATTCAGTAGAACCGTTTTTGGCTTTCGAAAACAAACATGCTATCATGTTAGCATTAACTTCCAATGAAGGTGCGTTTGATTTTCAAACACTGGAAACAGACGGTAAAGAACTCTACAAGCAAGTGCTTGAAACTTCAAAGCATTGGAAAAATGCTCATAACTTAATGTATGTAGTTGGCGCTACAAAAGCCGAATATTTTACCGAGATTAGAAAAATTGTACCCAATAGTTTTCTGTTAGTTCCAGGCGTTGGCGCTCAAGGAGGAAACCTTTATGATGTTTGCTCTTACGGAATGAACGATGATATTGGTTTACTGATTAATTCTTCACGCGGAATCATTTACGCTTCAAACGGAGTTGACTTTGCCGAAAAGGCTAGAGTAGAAGCTTTGAAACTGCAACAAGAAATGGAAGAAATAATTAAAGCTAGATGACAAAAAGAGACTTATTTAGAATTGTATTAAAAGTATTTGGATTATACTTTTTGATTGTAACCCTGTTTCAAGTAATTCCTTGGAATATTACAAATTTGGTTATTAATATAAGTTTTGATTTAATATTAGTTTTATTGTTTTCATTGTTTGTTTGCTTTGGACTAACTTATCTTTTAATTTTTAAATCAGATTTTATAATCGGTTTTTTAGGTTTAGACAAAGGTTTTGATGATGATAAAATAATTCTAGGAAATACAGATTTCGAAACATTTTTGAGATACTCAATAGCAATAATTGGTTTGTGGCTTATAATAGATTTTTTATCTGAATTCATTCTCGATATATTGAATGAGTTTAAATCAAAATTATCAAATGTAGAAGTGTTTGATAGAAAGACAGATTACTTCTGGATTTTTGCTAAAGTGATAAACATAATTTTTGGTTGGTTACTACTAACTAACAATAAAGCAATCGCAAAATTTATTAATAAATAAAATTTTATTTCTTGTCTAAAACCTTCACAGACCAACTCGGAACTTCACATTCTTTTACATTAACACCTAAAAGAATTGTTTCTTTGGTACCTTCACAAACCGAATTATTATACGATTTGGGTTTGGAAGATGATATAGTGGGAATAACGAAGTTCTGTGTGCATCCATTTCATTTCAAATCCACAAAAAAGATTGTTGGCGGAACCAAGAAAGTACACGTTGAAAAAATCAGATTGTTACAACCTGATATCATCATTTGCAACAAAGAAGAAAACACACCCGAAATTGTTGAAGCGTTATCAAAAATCTGTCCGGTTTGGGTTACGGATATAATAACACTCGAAGACAATCTTCAAATGATAACCGATTTTGGGTTGCTGTTCAACAAAAGAGTAGAAGCACAAAAGTGGATAGACAAGACAAACCATGCGCTGATTGATTTTCAAAACTTCATCAAAGACAAACAGGTTCAAAAAGTTGCCTATTTCATTTGGGCAAATCCTTATATGGTTGCAGGAAAAAATACGTTCATCAATGAGTTGCTGAAATTAAATCATTTCGAAAACATTTACACCAATCGAGAGGAACGTTATCCCGAAGTGATTATTCAAAAAATGCGCATTCAAGGCGATCCTGATATTGTTTTATTGTCTTCCGAGCCTTTTCCGTTTACGGACGACCACGCTTTTGAATTGGGACGATTCACACACCATGCTAAAGTAATTTTCGTAGATGGCGAAATGTTCTCTTGGTACGGTAGCCGATTGGTTAAAGCATTCTCTTATTTCAAACAGCTACATTCCAAAATATAAAAAACCCGACTCTAAGGGACAAGAATCGGGTTTTTAACTAACCTTAACCAAAATGATATAAATTCAAATTCAAATTTATTCTACAAAGATAGGTATCCTGTTTTCATTTTGATGTTAAGATTATGTTATACTTATGTTATTGATTACTAAAAAATTATCTTAACTTTTTATTTACTTTTTGTCCTGCATTGCAAACACTTTTTGAAGTAAAGTAGAAGTTCTAGCACTGATATTCGTTCTGATGTTTCCTTCTTCAACAGCAATCATTTTAAATACTCCTTCCATAGCTTTATTAGTAGTGTAGTCGGTTAAATCAGGATTCACATCTTTTACTAAAGGTAGCGAATTGTATTTGGTAATAATTGAACTCCATACTCTATCAGCACCAACTTTAGCAAACGAATTTTTAATCACCGGATTAAATTTAGCATACAACGCCGTTGAAGTTGTATTTTGTAAATAAGTAGTTGCAGCGTTATTGCTTCCCATCAAAATATTTTTTGCATCCGTAAACGACATGTTTTTAACCGCATCCACAAAAATAGGAGTTGCTTCTTTAACAGCATCTTCCGCAGCGCGGTTCAACACTTTCAATCCTTCGTCAGCCAAACTGCTCATTCCAACATTTCTCAAAGCTTTATCTACTTTTTGTAATTCCTCAGGTAATAGAATTTTTACCATTTCATTTTTAAAGAAACCATCGGTTGCGGTTAATTTTGATACTTGTTTACTGATTCCGTTGTTCAAAGCTTCTTTCAAACCAGCACTGATATCTAAAGTGCCATTTTGGTTTAACTCCGGAAATTGATTGGCAACTTGTTGTAATTCAGCGCAACTTGCAAAAGTAAAGGCCGACAGGAAAAGAAAAATGTATTTCATAGTAGTATATTTAGTTTTCAAAGTTAAAAATACGAATAAACTTTGATGTTAATAATACTTTAAAACTTCCAAAAATTATGCCATGCTTTGTTTAGATAATTTTTAATAAATCCGTAAATTGCGCACTTAAAATTATCATATTCTTAAAATGGAACCACAAACTCCTTATATTCCTAAAAATAAAGTAAGAATCGTTACTGCAGCATCTCTTTTTGATGGTCATGATGCCGCCATCAATATCATGCGCCGCATCATTCAGGCAACTGGTGTCGAAGTAATTCACCTTGGTCACGACCGCAGTGTGGAAGAAGTAGTCAACACCGCCATTCAGGAAGATGCCAATGCTATTGCCATGACTTCTTATCAAGGCGGACACAACGAGTATTTTAAATACATGCACGACTTACTGAAAGAAAAAGGAGCAGGACACATCAAAATTTTTGGTGGTGGTGGTGGAGTAATTCTGCCAAGTGAAATTGCAGAGCTTCAAGAGTACGGAATTACACGCATCTATTCTCCCGATGATGGTCGTGCTATGGGATTACAAGGCATGATTAATGATTTAGTGCAACAATCTGATTTTCCTGTTGGTAATAAACTTAATGGTGAAATCAATCATCTGGAAGATAAAAATCCAACGGCAATTGCTCGTGTTATTTCTTCAGCAGAGAATTTCCCGGAAGTAGCCAAAGAAACATTAGAGGCTATTCATAAGAAAAATGAAAAAACCAACATTCCAGTTTTGGGAATTACCGGAACAGGTGGTGCTGGTAAATCGTCTTTGGTAGACGAATTAGTACGTCGTTTTCTAATTGATTTCCCAGAAAAAACCATCGGTTTAATTTCGGTTGACCCATCAAAGCGTAAAACAGGTGGTGCATTATTAGGCGATAGAATCCGTATGAACGCTATTAATAATCCTAGAGTGTATATGCGTTCGCTGGCTACGCGTCAATCTAATTTGGCATTGTCTAAATACGTTGCCGAAGCCATTCAGGTATTGAAAGCCGCTAGATACGACATCATTATATTAGAAACTTCGGGAATTGGGCAAAGCGATACCGAAATTTTAGAACATTCAGACGTTTCGTTATACGTAATGACACCAGAGTTTGGTGCTGCTACCCAATTAGAAAAAATAGATATGTTAGACTTTGCCGATTTGGTAGCGATTAACAAATTCGACAAACGCGGTGCTTTGGATGCCATTCGCGATGTAAAAAAACAATACCAACGCAATCACAATCTGTGGGATGTAAACCCAGATGAAATGCCGGTAATCGGAACCATTGCTTCTCAATTCAACGACCCAGGGATGAATACGTTATACAAACGCATCATGGATAAAGTGGTAGAGAAAACCAATGCCGATTTAAAATCTACGTTTGAAATCACCCGTGAGATGAGCGAGAAGATTTTCGTCATTCCACCACACAGAACCCGATATTTATCAGAGATTGCCGAAAACAACCGCCATTATGATGAAGTGGTGTTAACGCAGGTAGAAGTAGCGCAAAAGTTATACGGAATCTACAAAACCATTGAATCGGTTAACAGAAAAGCACCACAGCTAGACAAAGCGGGTATAGTTGAAGATAGTTTAAACCGCAACGAAGACAACAAAGTATTCTTGGAATTGTTAGTACAACAATTCGACAAAATAAAAATGGACTTGGATGCCTACAACTGGGAAGTAATTTTGAATTGGAGCGATAAAGTAGCCAAATACAAAAACCCAGTCTATAGCTTCAAAGTGCGTGACAAAGAAATCAAAATTCAAACCCATACCGAAAGTTTATCGCATACACAAATCCCAAAAGTAGCGTTACCAAAATACCAGGCTTGGGGCGATATCTTGAAATGGAACTTACAGGAAAACGTTCCAGGTGAGTTTCCTTTTGCGGCTGGTTTGTATCCGTTCAAGCGTGAAGGCGAAGACCCAACACGTATGTTTGCCGGCGAAGGCGGACCAGAAAGAACCAACCGTCGTTTCCACTATGTGTCGTTAGGTATGCCTGCAAAAAGGCTTTCTACCGCTTTTGATAGTGTAACGTTATACGGTAACGATCCTGATTTACGTCCGGATATTTATGGAAAAATCGGTAATGCCGGTGTTTCAATTTGTTGTTTGGATGATGCTAAGAAACTGTATTCTGGTTTCGATTTGTCGCATCCAATGACGTCGGTTTCCATGACCATTAATGGTCCTGCGCCGATGTTGTTAGGATTCTTCCTGAATGCGGCTATCGACCAAAACTGCGAAAAATACATCACCGAGAACAACCTTCAGGTAGAAGTAGAGGAGAAAATCAACGAAATCTACAAGAAAAAAGGCGTGCCTCGTCCAAAATACAATGGCGACTTGCCACAAGGTAACAATGGGCTAGGGTTGATGCTTTTGGGTGTTACGGGCGACCAAGTATTGCCACAAGATATTTATAACGATATTAAAGTAAAAACCCTTTCGCAAGTGCGCGGAACCGTGCAAGCCGATATCTTAAAAGAAGACCAGGCACAAAACACTTGTATATTCTCTACCGAATTTGCTTTGCGATTAATGGGTGACGTTCAGGAATATTTCATCCAAAAGAACGTTCGTAATTTCTACTCGGTTTCTATTTCGGGCTATCATATTGCCGAAGCAGGAGCCAACCCAATTACCCAATTGGCGTTCACCTTGGCTAACGGATTTACTTATGTAGAATACTACTTGAGCCGTGGCATGAACATCAACGAGTTCGGACCTAATTTGTCGTTCTTCTTCTCAAACGGAATCGACCCAGAGTATGCCGTGATTGGTCGTGTGGCACGTAAAATTTGGGCAAAAGCCATGAAAAACAAATACGGAGCCAACGAAAGAGCACAAATGTTGAAATACCACATCCAAACCTCTGGTCGTTCGCTACACGCACAGGAAATTGACTTCAACGATATTCGTACCACGCTACAGGCGTTGTATGCCATTTATGATAACTGTAATTCGCTGCATACGAATGCCTACGATGAAGCGATTACTACGCCAACCGAAGAGTCAGTGCGTCGTGCTATGGCAATCCAGTTGATTATCAACAAAGAGTTAGGATTGGCTAAAAACGAAAACCCAATACAAGGTTCGTTCATCATTGAAGAACTAACCGACTTGGTAGAAGAAGCCGTATTGAGAGAGTTTGATAGAATTACCGAACGTGGCGGCGTGCTGGGTGCTATGGAAACCATGTACCAACGCAACCAGATACAGGAAGAAAGTATGTACTACGAAATGCTAAAACACACCGGCGAGTTTCCTATTATTGGGGTAAATACTTTCTTGAGTTCTAAAGGTTCGCCAACAGTCTTACCAGCTGAGGTAATCCGTGCTACCGAAGAAGAAAAACAATTCCAGATACAAACGCTACACAACCTTCACAAAGCCAACGCCAGCAAAGAAGACGAGCACATTGCCATCATACAGGAAGCTGCCATCAAAAACCAAAACATCTTTGAAAAATTAATGGAAGCTACCAAATACTGTTCACTCGGACAAATCACTTCGGGCTTGTTTGAAGTAGGCGGACAGTATAGAAGAAATATGTAATAAGTTATACTAGATAATAAAAAAACCTCACAGCGATGTGAGGTTTTTTATTCCAATATATTTAAAGATTCACTCTCTTACTCTTAGGATATTTCACTTGATAGCCCAATTGTTTTTTAACCAACTGTTTGCTTGGCAGTGTAAGTTGCCAAAACAGGATTCCGGTTTTTTCGTCAAAGTCCGCATTGTCTACAGTCGTTTTCTCTACTTTAATTTCTTTATTTTGGCTCACAGGAATACGGTCATATACTTTCACAGTAACCTCAATCGGCTTATTGTTGCGCAGCGTGATTTCATAATTACGGTCAACAATTCGGGTTCCACCTAATAATGATTTTGCTTTCAAGTTGTTCACTTGTTTTCTTTCAACAATCAAATTACTGTCCATTCCCATAGAAATTACAAGCTCTTCTTCAGTTTGATATGGATTTAAAAACGTAGTTCCAGCATAACTACCTTCCGTATAGATACTCGCATCACCCGGCAGTAAATCATATTTGTTCCAGTCTTTTACTTTAGCAGTCAGATACACGCTTTCGCTCAACAGCGGCGCAGTATAATATTCAAACTCAGCCGGCATCGAAAAATTATCAATCTCTATAATAGATGGCGTATCCAACGACGGAATAGAGTAGGACTTCTTAATTTTAAAAGTAACCGTGTTCATAATAATCTCCTTTTCATCTCCAGTACCCGTTAAAACTTCTTCATCAGCTTCAATCGAACTATCATCAACCCTTTTTGATTTTGTAGCATAACCAACAACTACAACTTCTTGTAAAGATGTTGAGCTCTCTTTAAGCGATACATTCATTGTATTACTATAGATAGGTAACGACAAGTTCTCCATTCCAACAAAAGAATATACCAATTCTTGACCTTTTTCTATTTTAATAGTATAGCGGCCATCAAAATCAGTTTGTGTGCCAACGTTGGTTCCTTTAATCATAACATTAACTCCTGGTAGTGGTCCCATTTTATCCGTAACAACACCTGTTACAGTTTTCACCATAGGGTTATAAACAAAGTTAGTTTTCTTGTCATAAGCGCTTGAACCGTTGTAGCTATATGGATTAATAAAGTTCAAATAATGAGGTTCAACAGTTGGTTTGTCATTATTATACGTTGGATTACCGGTAGATAGCGTAAGTTTAACATCGTTCCAGTCTTCACCCGTGGTTTGATATACTTGCGCCTTATATGAAAAGTCCAAACCATCTTTACTGTTTTTAGCTTTAATTTCATACGAAGGAACCCAGCCAGCACCAGTAACCAAATATTTTAATCCTAAATTTAATGAAACCGCTTCATTGGGATTGTCAAATTTCAAAATGATTTCTCCTTTGTTTTCATTGGCATCGCCAAGAGTTTTTTGATACTCCAGTTGTTTCAATCGCAACTCTTCATTCAATCCTGCAATTTTTTTGTTTGTATCATAAACTTCCATTTCCAAAACAGGAAGACGCTCTCGGTAGTGTTTCGAGTGCAAAAGAATTTTTTCTAAAGTAGCCGCTTGTTGCGTGCTTCCTAAATTTTTATTCAAACTAAGGATAGACTTTTCTTCTTCCAGTCCTCTGATAGTATTTTGAAGCAAAGCAATTTCTCTTTGTCTTGAAGCAATTTCAGTTTCCAAACTTTTTATCTTCTCCGAAAGTACCTTTTTAGGATAGGCTGCTACTTCAAACCCAATAGATAAAATAGAAACCTCTTTCAAACCATTAATCTGAATAGTATTTTCTATAATAAACGGCGAAACATCAGTTATTCGAACCACTGAAGCACCTTTAGGAATAGTAGTCCCAACTTCCGAACTAATCTGTGCTCCCGAAGTATAAACCGTAACTTCTTTTACTTTGGCTTTTGTTTTAATATCGGTTGCAAAAAAACTAACCGAACTCAGTAACAGTAAAATAAATACTCTCATAAATTTATTTTGTTTGAATTTTATCAAATGTAAATAAATTATAGTCATTTCTTACTTTGATAAAGCAATAAATTAATTTCAAATTATTTTACGGCTTTCCTCATTTAAATAAAAAAACCTCACAGCGATGTGAGGTTTTTGTTTTTTACTATCAATATTATTTGCAAAGTTTGCATTCACACTTTTTACCAATAGATGGTCTCTTTTTTTCAACTATAACATCATCATGCTCAATGATGCATTTCCCACAGAGATAAATTTTTTTATTCCCTATTTTAACAGCAAAAGCAGGTTTATTGTCACACATAATTTTACAATTAGGTTAATTATTCAAAAGTAACTTATTTCTTTTCACCATAAAAGGGGGATTTCCCCCTAATTTCAATAATAACAGAAAAATAACAGCAGCTTACAAGCCTGAAATGAAATGTACATGAGCGAAAACTGTACTGACGAACTCGCGAAACGTACTGACGGAAGCGAAATTTGAACGCGCACGTCCGAAACAGGAACTCGCATGAACGAAACTTGAGCGCGCATGAGCGAAATGGGAGCACACATGAACGAAATGGGAAGAAACATGAGCGAAATTGAAGCACGCATGAACGAAATTGAAAGATTTCTTTTTAGTACAAGATAAGGTTAGTTTAAACAACAAGAATACACAGCCTATAGATTTATAAGCAACAAAACACTAAGTAAGTCAATCAAAATGTAATAAAAGAGAACAAAGAATTATCCTCAATCTCAGATGCATTTATGAGTAATATGCATCCTTCACGATTTACTCTTCAAAGAATACAAACCACCAGCTAGTAATAGTACAGCACTACCAAGATACATATATCCTTTTTGCTTTTCAGATAAATCAGATGCTTTTAATTCAAGTCCTAATACGTTTACTTCAGTAGTACTGCTTGATATGGTAGTGATTCCAAGAACGCCCAAAACTAAGGCAACAAGGGTTAAAATACTTCCCACTATTGCAGGTGCTTTCATAATCTTTAATTTTTAAAAAATTTCGATAAAATTATAAAAGAGTGTAAGTGCTGGTTTTACATTTTTATAGAAAATGTTTATCAGATTGCCACTAATAATGAGCAGAAAAAGAAAAATAATTAATCAAGATGAAGTGTTATTTTTATCCTCATTAAATTTTTTTGCAATTTCTTTTAGCTTTTCGGCACGAGCAGCTTTTTTAGCTTTTTCTTTGTCTTGTGCCTTGTGTAGCTTGTCGTTATGCGCTTTAATATTTTTTGGATTATTTCTTCCCATGGGTTAAAAATAAGTTAAATTAGCTTCCTAAAAAAGTTTGGCACAACAATTGGATATCTTTGAACATCATTAATCATTTAAAAAATACACACCATGAAAAAATTTACGTTAGTTTTAGCTTTTATCGGGATGATAACACTAAATAGTTGTACAGTTAATGAAGACACCGGACCTGATAACGATACTATCAGCGAAGTTTGGGAATATACAGGAGTAAACTTCCAACCTAATTCATATAGCGTAGTGTTGAACTTTCCTCATACAATTTATGCTTCTGATATGGTTTTAGTTTATAGATTATCAGGAGTATTTCAAGGAGATGATGTTTGGAAGTTATTACCAGAGAGTCGCTATTTTGACGATGGAACTTTAGACTACAGATTTGTAAACGATTTTACGCGTTTTGATGCAGAAGTTAATCTTGAAGGTTTTGATTTAGCAGGTTTGCCATCGAACATAAGATTAAATCAAATATTAAGAGTAGTAGTAGTTCCTGGTTTCTTTGGAAATAAATCTGCACAACAATTTGATTTCTCTGATTACAAGAAAACAATAAAAGAATTCAAAATTGACGATAGCAATATTCAAAGAATAGAATTAGGCAAATAAATTAGGTTTTATGTTAGATAAAAAAAAGAGGTTGAATTATTCAACCTCTTTTTTATTTATTTTATCTAATGATTAAGAAACGTTTTCAACATTTGCATCGGCAAGTTTTTTGTACGTACCGTTTACCAGTTTTTCTCTAATAGCGTCAAAAGCAGTAAGCGTTTCTTCGATATCTTGAAGCGTATGAGAAGCGGTTGGTATCATTCTTAATAAGATGATTCCTTTCGGGATAACTGGATATACTACTATAGAAAGAAAGATTCCATAGTTTTCGCGTAAGTCATTCACCATTACCATTGCTTCAGGAATAGAACCTTCAAGATAAACTGGAGTTACACATGTGTTGGTATCACCAATGTTAAATCCGTGGGCTTTTAATCCGTTTTGTAAAGCGTTTACATTTTCCCAAAGTTTGTCTTTCAAGCTTGGGTTATCTCTCAATAATTGTAATCTTTTCAATGCTCCAACAGTTTGAATCATTGGTAACGATTTAGCAAACATTTGAGAACGTAAATTGTATTTCAAATAATCGATAACGTCTTTATCGGCAGCAAGAAAAGCACCAATACTTGCCATAGATTTAGCAAACGTAGAGAAGTAAACATCAATGCCATCTTGACAACCTTGTTCTTCACCAGCACCAGCACCAGTTTTTCCTAATGTTCCAAAACCATGTGCATCATCAACCAAAAGACGGAAATTGTATTTCTTTTTCATTTCTACAATTTCTTTCAACTTTCCTTGTTGACCACGCATTCCAAAAACACCTTCAGTAATGAAAAGAATTCCACCACCAGTTTCTTGTGCCATTTTAGTAGCACGTTGAAGGTTTTTCTCCATGCTTTCTAAATCGTTGTGCTTGTAGGTAAAACGTTTACCCATGTGAAGACGTACACCATCAATGATACAAGCATGTGCATCAACATCGTATACGATAATATCGTTTTTAGTAACCAAAGCGTCAATAGCTGACATAATTCCTTGGTAACCAAAATTCAATAAATAAGCCGATTCTTTTTGAACAAAAGCCGCTAATTCTCTTTCTAATTGTTCGTGAATGTCAGTATGACCACTCATCATTCTTGCACCCATTGGGTAAGCAGCACCATATTGAGCCGCAGCTTCAGTGTCTACTTGTCTAACTTCTGGATGATTGGCTAAGCCTAAATAATCGTTGATTGACCAGTTAAGGATTTCTTTTCCGTGAAATTTCATTCTTGGTCCAAGTTCGCCTTCCAGTTTTGGGAATACATAATAACCTTCGGCTTGAGATGCCCATTTTCCTAATGGACCTTTATTGTTTTGTATTCTTTCGAATAAATCTTTTACCATTTTGTAAAGTATATTTAAAAACGAGGCAAAAGTAAACATAAAAAAAGTTTACTCCTAATGATTTGAACCTTAAATTTCTAATCAAATAGGAGTAAAATTATAGTTTTCTATAATTGTTTGACAGCGATTATACTAATGCTTTAATATTTTGGTATAAAGTATCTTTATTTACTGGTTTTGATAGGTATTTGTTCATGCCAATTTCAAAAACCCGTTCTTTGGTAGTTTCCATTACATCTGCAGTAACGGCAATAATAGGTATATCTTTATTGTTTTCTCCAGCTTCACCTTTTCTTATAGCGATTGTAGCTTCATAGCCATCCATTACAGGCATTTGCAAATCCATCAATACAATATCAAACGGATTATTCTTTAATTGGTCAACACCTTCTTCGCCATTGTTGGCAAATTCAACAACGGTGTTCAGCCATTTTTTGGTAATCATTTTTATTACCATTTGGTTCATTGCATTATCCTCAACAACTAAAATTCTTTTTCCTTTCAAATCATAATCTTCATTCGGAATTATAGTAACCGATTTGTTCTCTGAAGCAATTAAATCGTATTGAAGTTCAACCGTACAAATAGTTCCCAATCCTTGTTGACTTTTAATATCTACTGAACCATTATGCAAATCTGCCAAATTCTTAACGATAAATAAACCAAGTCCAAGTCCTCCAAATTTTCGTTTATTATTGATACTTTCCTGAGAAAAAGAATCAAATATGCTATTCATCTTTTCTTTCGGAATTCCAACACCAGTATCAGTTACTTTTAAAACTAGTTTAATTTGATTACCAGAAGTTTTTTTCCAATCCAAATGAATTTTCACATCGCCTTCAGGAGTAAATTTAATGGCGTTGTTGATAATATTATTGGCAATTTGTGCAAAACGAGTGCCATCGCCATTAACATTTAACGGATTTTCATTTTCAATAGTGTATTTAATATTGATTCCTTTGTTTTTGGCAGTTTCTATTGCATTGTTTTTAATCTGTTCTAATATTTTAACAGGTTCAAATGGTGCTAATTCTAATTTTAATTCTTCTTTCTCTATTTTAGAGAAATCTAAAATATCATTCACAGAACTCAATAAGCTTTGCGAAGAATATTTAATAATATCACAATTCGATTTTACTTTTGAAGCATCTGTTTCGTTGGCTATAACATCGGTCAAACTCATAATGGCATTTAAAGGCGTTCTTAATTCATGACTGATGTTAGAAAGGAAATAGGATTTTAATTCATTCATTTCCTCAGCACGCTGTAGTGCAAGTTCTTGCAAGGCTTCACGTTCGTTTTTCAAATTTCTAATCAAGTTTGCCATCGACAACGATAAGAAAATCACTTCCATTCCTGTGCCAAGTTTAGAACCATTTTCAGTCCAAAAAGTATGCGGAAGTACACTAAAGTTTTTCAAAATGAAAACAACAAAACCACTTATTAAAAACAAAATACCAACAGCGAAAAACTTGTCAATCGTTTTGGTTTTATTGTAAATGATTACAATTGATGAAATGATTAGCGTTAATAAATACAAGCCTAAAAGATTAGCAATAGGATAGGAGTATTCTAATGTTTTTGGATATACAAAAAGTCCAATCATCAACAAAGCATCTAAAGCATAAAGCACATAAAAAGCATTATTAATAGACTTGCTGTAATTTTTTATCTTAAGAAACACTTGTGCATAACGACCTAAAAAGAAACTAGCAATGGTGGCAAAAATTATTACTGAATGTAATGAAAACCATCCTGATTGAGGTGTAATAAATTTGTAGAAATAACCATCAACCGAAAATTGCAGCAGACCAATAAAAACAACATACATACTATAATAAAAGAATGTTTTGTCTTTCATTCCAAAGAAAAAGAACAAATAGAGTATCGCGGCAATAATTAATATTCCGTAAAAGAAACCAAACACAAATTGTTCAAACGAACTTTGCTCTAGCAAACTTTCTGCATTATGAAGCACCAAAGGCATCGATAGTTGTTCGCCATCACTTTTTATATGTAAAAAATAACTTTTGCTTTCTTTTGGTTCTAAATGAATTTTGAAAATTGTTTTTCGTAAATCAACACTTCTTTCATCAAAAGGAATAGCATCACCACTGATGTGTTTTGAAACAGCATTATTTTTATCAATTACATAAAGTTCTGCAACATCAGTAATTGGTCTTGCCGTTTCAAAAAAGTAGTTAATATCATCAGTCGAATCGTTTTTTAATTCAAATTTTATCCAAAAATTACTAGCAGTAAAACCAAAATCAGTATTTTGTTTTGGCATTGGTAAAAATTTATAAGTTCCTTTTTGAACTTCTTCTAATGTCAATTCTTTTTTACCAACATCAATGTATTTAGCAGCAGAATGAATTGATATTTCTTTACTTGCATTGTTTTGTTTTAATAAAAATTGAGAAAATGAGTTGTAATTTACTAGAAACAGTAAAGTAATAATCCATAAGTATTTGCTTCGCATAAAGGAAGTTGTTTTGTTTTTCATTTGGGGTTTGTTTATGTTTGGTGCCTTGATATACGAATCAAATTTACTTTTGGTTTTAAAATTTAAAAAAAAATGAAACTAGTCTTTGCTTCAAACAATAAGAACAAATTAAATGAAATTCGATTATTATTACCAAATAATATTGAATTATTAAGTTTAGAGGATATCGGTTGTAATGTTGATATCCCAGAAACAGCCGACACTATTGAAGGAAATGCTATTTTAAAAGCCAATTATGTAACTTCAAATTTTGGGTACAATTGTTTTGCTGATGATACGGGTTTAGAAGTTGAAGCACTTAATGGTGAACCTGGAGTTTATTCGGCGCGTTATGCAGGCGAACAAAAAAATGCAGATGACAATATGAATAAGTTGTTGCATAATCTAGAAAATCAAGCAAACCGAAAGGCACATTTTAAAACCATAATAGCTTTAAACATAAACCACAATCAATATTTATTCGAAGGCATCATTAAAGGTGAAATCATTAAAGAAAAAATTGGAAATCAAGGTTTTGGTTATGATCCGATATTTGTTGCTGAAGGTTATACAAAAACTTTTGCCGAATTATCCATCGAAGAGAAGTCAGTCATCAGTCATCGCGGAATCGCTATCAGTAAAATGATTGATTTTTTAAAAAATATGTAGTTTATTGTTAATTTTGATGAAAATAGTTCATAAAAAATCGTTTTCGTAATCATAATATTGTCAATAAACTAAAAATACTTCTAGTTTCCAGTAGCTTGCATACTTCTTTTACGTACATTTGCACCCAATTTAAAATAATATATGAATAAATTTGAACAATTAGGTCTGAATGAGTCGTTACTGCTGGCGATCAAAGATCTAGGATTTGAGAATCCGTCAGAAGTGCAAGAAAAAGCCATTCCGGTTTTATTGGAACAAAATAGTGATTTAGTAGCTTTAGCACAAACAGGTACAGGGAAAACGGCAGCTTTCGGTTTTCCACTTATACAAAAGATAAACGCAGAGGATAAAACTACTCAGGCGTTAATACTTTCTCCAACTAGAGAATTGTGTTTGCAAATTACCAACGAAATAAAATTGTATTCTAAGTATGTAAAAGGTTTGCATACGGTGGCAGTTTATGGTGGTGCAAGTATTACAGAGCAAGCACGTGAGGTAAAACGCGGTGCACAAATCATTGTGGCAACTCCGGGTAGAATGCAAGACATGATCAATCGTGGATTGGTAAACATCAAAAACATTAACTTCTGTATTCTTGATGAAGCAGATGAAATGTTGAACATGGGATTCTATGAAGATATCGTTTCGATACTTTCTGATACTCCAGAAGACAAAAACACGTGGTTGTTTTCAGCAACCATGCCAGCCGAAGTAGCTCGTATTGCTAAAAAGTTTATGCACGAACCAGCAGAGGTTACGGTAGGAACTAAAAACTCAGGTTCAGCAACAGTTTCTCACGAATTCTATTGTGTAAACGCTCGCGACCGTTACGAAGCATTAAAAAGATTAGCCGATGCTAATCCAGACATATTTTCTGTAGTGTTTTGTAGAACAAAACGCGACACGCAAGCTGTGGCTGAGAAGTTAATTGAAGATGGTTATAACGCTGCTGCATTGCATGGTGATTTATCACAAGCGCAACGCGACGGAGTTATGAAGTCTTTCAGAGGACGTCAAATTCAAATGTTAGTGGCAACGGATGTTGCGGCTCGTGGAATTGACGTAGACAATATCACTCACGTGGTAAACTATCAATTACCAGATGAAATTGAAACCTACAACCACCGTTCTGGTAGAACCGGACGTGCGGGTAAACTAGGAACATCGATTGTGATTATTACTAAAAGTGAATTGCGTAAAATCTCTGCTATTGAGCGTATTATCAAACAGAAGTTTGAAGAAAAAACAATTCCTTCTGGAATGGAAATATGCGAAATCCAGTTATTGCATTTAGCGAATAAAATTCATGATGCAGAAATTGACCATGAAATTGACAACTATTTGCCAGCTATTTATGAAGTATTCCAAGATTTATCTAAAGAAGAACTTATAAAGAGAATGGTTTCTGTAGAATTTAACCGATTCTTGAATTACTATAAAAAGAAACGCGATTTATCAGGTGAAAAGTCAGAAAGAAGTTCATCGGAACCAAGAGAAGTTAGAGCTGGCGATCCAGTTCGTTATTTCATTAACATTGGTGCTAGAGATGATTTCGATTGGATGCAGTTAAAAGACTTCTTGAAAGAAACTTTAGAGCTTGGTCGTGATGATGTATTTAAAGTAGATGTTAAAGAAGGCTTCTCTTTCTTTAATACCGATGGAGAACATACTGAAAAAGTGATGGAAATCTTAAACGGATTCGAATTAAACGGTCGTCGTATCAATGTAGAAATCTCTAAAAACGACGGAGGTTCAAGAAATTCTGGTCGTCGTGACCATAACGGAAGAAGTGCTGGAGGAAGACGCGATGGCGATAGAAAACCAGGAAGTTTTGCACCAAGAAAAGAAGGTGGTTTCAGAAGCGATAGAGGCGAAAGACCAAGAAGAGAAAGAAGTTCTGAAGGCAGTCGTAGCGAACGTCCAGCAAGTCGTTCTTTTGAAGCTGCAAAAAACAGAAGACCTAGAAGAAGCTAGTAAACACAAGCTTTTTTAATATAAAAATTCCAAATTCAATTAGTAAATCTACTTGAGTTTGGAATTTGTTTTTTAGAGAATAAACCAAAATTGTTAATTTTCTTCTAATTCTATTTAGAATTTGTCTAATATCTTAAAAGAGTTTCATACTTTTAAACCATCAAAAATCACTATGAGGTATATTACTTTCTTTTTACTACTTTTTTTTGCTGGTGCAACCTTTGCTCAAGTAGAAACCTCGGCTCAAAAAGTTACCGGAACGATTGTTAATGATTTAAACTTATTTCCAATTCCGAATGCCAATATTATCAACGTCAATAAAGTAAAAGGTACTACTACCAACAATCGTGGATATTTTGAAATCGATGCCGAAGTAAACGATACCATACACATTACCTTGCTGGGCTTTCAATCGTTGAGAGTTCGTGTTACGAACGACTGGATTAAAAATGGTACTGCCAAAATCAGACTTACCGAAAAAGCCATTGCACTAGAGGAAGTTGTGGTGCGCAAATATGATTTAACGGGTTATCTTGAAGTCGATTCTAAATTAATTCCTGAAAAAGAAAATTACCGATACAGTATTTCTGGTTTACCTACGGCCTATGAAGCGGGCGACCGTTCGCCAAATGCGTTTACTAGGGTTTTGGGTTCTATCTTTAATCCTGCCGACATGCTCTATAATTTCTTTGGGAGCAAACCCCGAGAACTCAAGCGTTTAAAATCGATGAAGAAAGACGACACCGTGCGTAACCTTTTAGAATCAAAGTTTGACCGCGAAATGATTGCTGTACTTCTAGGTGTTGATAAGAAAGAGATTGCCGAAATATTGCAACGTTGCAATTACTCAGAGTCGTTCATTCAAACTGCTAACGATTTGCAGATTCTTGATGCTATTAGTGAGTGCTACGAGAATTATAAAGTGCTTTCCAAAAAGCACGAGAAGTACCTCAACGACTAAACCCTGTTTTCCTTTTCGGAATAATAGCGTTCCTCAATGCGTTTAATATCTTTTATGGAGTTTTTGGCCCAAACCAAACGTTTTTCCATGATTTCTTCATCTGTCAGTTGCCATTTAATATCCGAATTGCGTAGGCGAGTAGTGATATCCTGAATAATAATAGCCGCCGATACCGATATGTTTAAACTTTCGGTAAAACCTACCATCGGAATCTTGATAAACCCATCGGCTTGTTCTAAAACCTCTTGCGATAATCCTTCTTTCTCGGTGCCAAAAAAGATAGCACTGCGTTTGCTGATATCAAACTCATGCAGCAGGCAACTGTCGTTATGTGGCGTAGTGGCAATAATTTGGTAACCTTCGGCTTTCTTAGCGTCAATGCAGTTCTGATTGTTGGCAAAACGCTTTACATCAACCCATTTTTGCGCGCCCATGGCAATTTCGCTGTCAATCCTTTTGCCAAACTTTTGTTCCACCACGTTCAGCTCTTGTATCCCAAAAACTTCGCAACTGCGCATCACAGCGCTGGTGTTGTGCAACTGATATACGTCTTCCATCGCAATGGTAAAATGCTTGGTTCTTAGCGCCAACACTTCTTCAAAACGTTGTTTTCGGTTTTCGGTTAAGAAACCTTCTAGGTACGCTAAATAATCGAGGTCAATCATGGTGGTTTGCTTTTGGCAAAAATAGGGATTTTGTTTTTTATGCTAATTTCCCGCCAAAAGCCTTGTTTTTACTGGGTTTTCCCAATAGTTTTTAAAATTTTACCGATGTTAAAGTTTTGATAAAATTCCCTTTTTTAAACCCAATCAATAGGTTTATGGGTCACAATGGCACGATTGTTGGCTTTACCTTTAGTATATAATAATTTAAAAACGTAGAAATCATGAAAACTTTGAAAATTTTTATAGCAACCATGTTGTTAGTAATGACAACCCAAACAAAAGCACAAGTATCGGTTAGTATTAATATAGGAACACCACCAGTATGGGCACCGGCAGCTCCGGTGAACGTGAATTACTATTATTTGCCAGAAATTGAAACCTATTACGACGTTTCGGCTCGTCATTATATCTTTTTAAATAATGGTGTTTGGGTGCGTTCCAGAGCATTACCTGCTTACTATAGCGGTTATGACCTTAATCATTGTAGCCCGGTGTATTTAACAGGTTATAGAGGTAACGAACCTTATATGTACTACAAACAACACAAAGTGAAATACAAAGGACACGGAAAGTGGAAAAACAACCACGGTTCGCATAGAGGAAAAGGTAAAAAAGTAGGCCACTACAAATCATAGAAGAAGTTGAACTTGCATTTATATTTTAAATTAGATTAAACAAAAAGAGCAAAGTAGAAACACTTTGCTCTTTTTAACTTACCCAATTTTGAAGAATTTCATTCAACTGCCGCAAAAGTAAGGTGGCTTTCTCAGAAGTACTTTATCTAAACATTATCGAATGATTAGGGTTTCATCAAGTTCGTTGAACTCTGTAAACATTCCTGATAACATCATAGAATATAAAACCGCTGATTAAGAATGAACCTAAGTGTATTAATGAAAAATAGAGTTCATTGTGAATCATGTTAAAATAAGTACATATTATCCAAATCAGGAACATATACATATTGGCTATTCCTGCTAAGATGTAAAAGAAGTTAGTGATGGTGCTGGTAGATTTCTTTTTAAAATGAAGAATCAATCTTATTATTAATAGTAATACACCAAGACCTAGAGAAATAAAAATTGTATATAAAAAGTAAACTAATATACCCCAACCATAAAACAATCCATCTTCTTCAGCATCAAAATAAAATTTAAAAAAGCCATACAATGTCCACAAAGTGGTGATTAAAAGACTTAAGGCACAGTTTTTATACAATCGTTCTTTCATTGGGTTCTTAATTTTTTGGTTAATTTACTCTTCGCATTATTTTATGGTCAATAGGCAAACAATCGGTATCTAAATCTTCTTTCGAATGATACTTAATGATTACTTTGCTTAAATCATCAGCAATTCTTATGCCTAATTGATATTCCTTTTTTTCCATAAAATATTCATCAACAAAATAACCGCCTTTTTCATCTGAATCTATTTCTGGGTCTTGGTCCCAATTGTTGTTTATTGCAATACCTTGATAATAGGTATCACATGGTAGCGTTTCTGTAATTAAATGAAACTTTATTGTTTTTTTATCAAGTATACTAACTCCTAACCATTGGTTTGAATCTTCCTCAGAATATTCAAAAATCAAATCATAATCATCTTTAGCAAATGGTTTAACGCTATCGTTGATAATTGGTTCGTTGATTACAACTTTAGGTTTAGTTGTTTCTTCAACCTTTGCGGGAAGCTCTTTTTTGCAACTGTAAAAAGACAACAACACACATGAAAACAAAACTATATAGTGTTTCATTCAATATTATGTATTTAAATTAAGGATAACTTTATGTTGTAAAATATTATTCAATCAAATATATCAAATTCCAAATAGGAAATCTTCGGCAACCCATAAGTTTTCTTTAAACTCCTATTGGAAAAAGCAAAACACCTATAGGAGCAACCCGATTTCCTGTTAGAAATTTATGTTTTCCTATTAGAAGTTTGCCTTTTCCTGTTAGGAAATTGTGTTTTCCTATTAGAAAATTACCTTTTCCTATTAGAAGTTTGCCTTTTCCTGTTAGAAGTTTGCCTTTTCCTGTTAGGAAATTGTGTTTTCCTATTAGAAGTTTACCTTTTCCTGTTAGGAAATTGTGTTTTCCTATTAGAAGTTTGCCTTTTCCTGTTAGGAAATTGCGTTTTCCTGTTAGAAGTTTGCCATTTCCTATTAGGAAAATAGGTTTTCCTGTTAGGAATTTTGATTTTCCTATAGGTAATCGAAAAAATCTTTTAGGTTATTATCCTTACAAAGCCTGTAAAATCAAGAGTTTTATGCGCGCATAAAAAAAATGTAAAAAAAATTTTCTGTTTTATACAATAAAGTAATGCCTTTCAACGTTATATATAAATGAATTCATCGAGTGTTCTTGCAAGAATTAAAATTAGTTTTAATTTTAAATTGTTATCAAATGAAAAAAATCATTTGTAAGCGCGATTACCATAAAGATGGTAATAGCGAACTTGACACATTTGCCGGAGAAGTTAGGAATGGTATTTATACCAACCCAACTGTCTTTCCAATCCCTCCATTTACTGAACCCGAATTTGATACGGTTCAGGAAAAATTTAGTAACGCTGCCGCTGACTATGCCCAATATGGGCTAACTAAGAAGGTAGCTCTTGATGAAGCAAAGGGTACATTAATGAAAACTCTTGATAATACAGCTACTTATGTAGATGGAGTAGCAGATGGCAATATTTCTACTATTGCATTATCGGGATTTGTGCCAACTAGTGATAGCATGCAACCAGCTGCACCACTAGGCATTATTGAATCTTTTACTATTAGTTTAACTAAAACAAGCGGACAGATTTTAGTTGATATACCAGCTTATCCTGGTATAACAAACGTGAATTATTTCTGTGTTTGTGTGGCTGATAATCCGTTGACTAATCCTTCCATAGTGAACGGACAGTTGATGTTATCGGCTGAGGATAAATCTGTGAGAATGGATTATAATCGCTCACGAAACAAGACCTTCAACGGCTTGACTCCGGGCGTAAAATACTATTTCTACGTATATGCCTCAAACAGTGCTGGCGTTTCTCCATTGAGCAACCCACAAGCATTGTATGCCTCATAATCTGAACAAATTGTTTTTAAGGAACTCTGCCGAAAGGCGGAGTTTTTTTGTGGGTTGTTGAGAATTATTGACTTTTAGTTTTTGAATTGCTTTCTTATTCTGTGAAATTATCTAATATAAAATTTATTTAATTTAACTTCAACTTTTGCAATCCATATTGAGAATCGTAAGCCAATAAATAATCTTCATTTAGAAGAAATTTCATTTTATTTGAACCAAACTCATTTTGAAGAAATTTCCAGTTATTTCCATTATCTCTTGATATAAAAAAATAATCAGTCATAGATTTTTCACCATTACATACAATTACTGTAGTATTCTTATGCTGATACTTTTCTTTTATACGGTAATTTTTATTTTCAAATTTGAAATTATAGTTTGATATTTTATAAGGGTTTGAATCACTAAAATATTTTTCACTTATCTCTTTATAATTTGATTTTTCAACTACATTCCAATTATTACCTAAATCAGTAGATTTCAATAATAGAGAATCAATTTGACAAATTATTGTATCATTTTCAATTTTTATATTGTCTATTCCTGAATCTTCATAGTCAATTTTTAATAACTTCCAATTTTTACCTCCATTCTTTGTTAGATATAGTAAAGGAGCCTTATCCATTTTATCAATATTTTGAGATTCTTTATTGTGACGAAAAGTATAGCCACCAATTAAACCTGTTAACGAATCTTGAAAGTAGATAGCCTTATTGAGTGTGCCTTTTTCAACAATTCCGCTACCTTTTATTTCTTCCCATTTAGAATTGTAGCTGTTGCAAGAATATAAAAACAATAAAAGTAATAAGAGAAATGTTTTTTTCATTTGAATAATATCTGTTAGCCTAGTAAAAATAAATAAAAACCATCATTTACGATAACCTGAAAGAATTGTTTTTAAGGAACTCTGCCGAAAGGCGGAGTTTTTTTGTGGTTTTTGATTCGGAAATAATTGTTTAGTTAAAATAAACTTATGGTAATTTACAACGCCTTTTTTATATATTTGATAGACAAAGTAAGTCTGACGATTTTCGAACATTAATAAGTTGGAAATAATTTTAAACACGAATGAAAATAAAAAATCGAGATTTTAAATATCTAATTATATTCAATCTTATTTTTATAGCTTCTCTATATTTTGATGTCTTAATGCCTTCTAACTATTATAGAAATGAAAAAGTAAAATCATTTTTTAATGTTATTAATGAAACTCAAGGATGGAAAACAAATGGTTCAAAAGAAATTAAATATATTTTAGAATGTGAAAGTGGAAATCTTTATTATCTCGCAAAGTTTCCACTAAAATTTGAGAATATTAAAATTGGAAAAGAGGTTGAAATTGAACAAACCATTTTGTTTAAGAAAACCAAAAATATAAAAGTTGAGCAAAAGACTTATTTAGTTTCGTTTCTTTCACTAAATCTTGTTGTCTACATTTTCATATTTTGTATTACTATTAATCTTTTAAATGTTTTTTTCTCTAATAAAGTTTTAGATATAGCTTTAGCTTTTGGAACTGTTCCAATCTATTTCATCGGATTAGTTTATCTTTTTGCTTATTAAATAAAACTTCTGAATGTCAACCTAAATAACGTTGGAGCCAGTTCATAGAAGTAGAAAACCAATGTTGGATAAAAGTTATGCATTAGAATAAATATAAACTATTTGACTTATTTTTTAACTTGCAATGATGTATAATGCAAATTAGTTATTCATGAAAAAAAAACTCGTAGTACTAACCGGTGCTGGCATTAGTGCCGAAAGCGGCATTAAAACCTTCAGAGATTCCGATGGACTTTGGGAAGGTCACGATGTGATGGAAGTGGCAACACCAGAAGGTTTTCAAAGAAACCCATCGTTAGTCCTCGATTTCTATAACCAACGCCGTCGACAACTACACGAAGTGCAACCCAATCTTGGGCATCGAGTGCTTGCCGAACTGGAAGAGTGGTTTGACGTGCACATCATTACCCAAAACGTAGATAACCTACACGAACAAGCCGGAAGTTCTAAAGTATTACACCTGCATGGCGAGCTATTGAAAGCAAGAAGTATCAAAAATACACATCGAATTATCGACTGGCATCATGATATACTGCTGGGCGATGTAGATGAATACGGCGACCAAATGCGTCCGCACATAGTTTGGTTTGGTGAAGAAGTTCCTGCTTTAGAAGAAGCCATAAACATCACCGAACAAGCCGATTATCTGGCAGTAATTGGCACTTCGCTTCAAGTATATCCTGCGGCAGGAATCATCCATTATTCTCAAGCCATGTGTCCGTTGTTTTATATCGACCCAAAACCCGCTACAATTTACAACCTCCAAAACCCACTAGAAGTGATTTCAAAAAGTGCCACCGAAGGTGTGCCGTTATTAAGAGAAAAATTAAAAAAAATGCTATAAAAACTCATTAGTCATGCCTTTTAATTTATAAGGAATACCTATTTTTGCACTTCAACAACACACAACAAAACATGCGCGAAATAACATCCTTAAACGCCATTTCTCCGATAGACGGAAGATACCGAAAAAAGACACAAGCTTTAGCACCATTCTTCTCTGAAGAAGCGTTAATCAAATACAGAGTACAGGTAGAAGTAGAATACTTTATTGCGCTGTGCGAAGCCAACTTACCTCAACTGGCATCCATCAGTAATTCGGTATTTGACGACCTGAGAAAAATATATACCGAGTTTTCAACCGAAGACGCACTTTGGATAAAAGAAACCGAAAAAGTAACCAACCACGATGTTAAAGCGGTAGAATACTTTATCAAAGAGAAATTTGAAACTTTAGGTTTGTCGCAATACAAAGAGTTCATCCATTTTGGATTAACCTCTCAGGATATCAACAATACTTCAATTCCATTATCAACTAAAGAAGCGTTTGAGCAAGTTTATTTGCCAGGTTTGATTGCCGTTATTGCAAAATTGAAAGAACTAAGCATGGAATGGGCAGCCATCCCAATGCTTGCCCGAACACACGGTCAGCCAGCTTCGCCAACACGTTTGGGGAAAGAGATTTTAGTATTTGTAGAGCGTTTGGAAGAGCAGATGCGCTTGTTGTTCAACATTCCGTTTGCAGCAAAGTTTGGTGGTGCTACCGGAAACTATAATGCACATCATGTAGCTTACCCAAACATCGACTGGAAACAATTTGGGACACAATTTGTGGAAGAAACATTAGGATTACACCATTCGTTCCCAACGACACAAATAGAACATTACGACCATTTTGCTGCGTTTTTTGATGCTTTAAAACGTATCAACACCATTATCATTGATTTAGACCGCGATGTTTGGACGTATGTTTCGATGGACTATTTTAAACAAAAGATAAAAGCAGGAGAAATAGGTTCATCGGCTATGCCACACAAAGTAAACCCTATAGATTTTGAAAACTCTGAAGGGAATTTAGGGATTGCCAATGCTATTTTTGAACATCTTGCAGGTAAATTGCCTGTTTCACGTTTGCAACGCGATTTAACCGATAGTACTGTTCTAAGAAACATAGGTGTGCCAATTGGTCACACTATTATTGCCTTTGATGCCACATTAAAAGGACTGAATAAACTGTTGATTAATGAAAGTAAATTTGCAGAAGATTTAGAAAAGAACTGGGCTGTGGTTGCCGAAGCGATACAAACTATCTTGCGTCGTGAGGGTTATCCAAATCCTTATGAAGCGTTGAAAGGTTTAACGAGAACCAATTCGGTTATCAATCAAGAATCAATTCATGCTTTTATTGGAACGCTTGATGTATCTGAGGAAATCAAAACCGAATTATTAAAAATCACGCCGAGTAATTATTTAGGGATATAATTCTAACAGTTAGCTATTCTATTAACAATAGATTAGTATCTTTAACAAGACTTTATCTTTTTAAGATTTTGTTAAACTAGTAAGGTTTGCTATTTTAGTAAAAATTCTATTTATGCCAATACAATTATCCACATCGGTTGTTCACCTACCTGACTTAATCAGTGATTTGGGGCTAATATTAGCCACAGCAGCTATTGCGGTTTTGATATTCAAGCTATTAAAGCAACCTTTAGTCTTAGGGTATTTGGTAGCAGGCTTTTTGGCTGGCAGCGAATTCGACTTTTTTCCAACCGTCAAAGACATGAACAGCGTAAGCGTTTGGGCGGAAATAGGCGTAATCTTCTTGTTGTTTAGTTTGGGATTGGAGTTCAGTTTCAAAAAGCTAATGAAAGTAGGAGGAACGGCTTCGATAACCGCATTGACACAAATTATCGGAATGGTAGGTTTGGGTTATTTAGTTGGCTATTGGATGGGTTGGGGAAAGATGAATAGTTTGTTTCTTGGTGTAATATTGTCTATTTCATCCACCACAATAATTTTAAAAACTTTTGACGAACTAGGCGTTAAAGCTCAAAAATTTGCCGGAAATGTTATTGGTGCGCTGATAGTACAAGATATTCTAGCCATTTTGATGATGGTTTTGTTGTCAACTGTTGCAGTAAGTCAGCAATTTTCGGGAAGTGAATTGCTTCAATCTGTTCTTAAACTCATTTTCTTTTTGATAATTTGGTTTACTGCTGGTATTTTTTTCATCCCAACAATATTAAAAAAAGCCAAACACCTGTTAACAGATGAAATGCTGTTGATTGTTTCGCTAGCACTTTGTTTATTGATGGTTTTATTTGCAGCAAATGTTGGTTTTTCGCCAGCGTTGGGTGCTTTTATCATGGGTTCTATCATTGCAGAAACCACTCAAGCCGAACATATTGAACATTTGGTGAAACCTGTTAAAGATTTATTTGGTGCCGTCTTCTTCGTATCGGTAGGAATGTTGATAGATCCTGAAATGCTTGTAAAATATGCTATTCCTGTTGGTATCTTAACGGTTGTTGTCATTTTTGGACAATCTTTTCTTTCTACCATAGGAACATTGCTTTCAGGACAACCCTTAAAACAATCGGTTCAAACCGGAATGAGTTTATCGCAAATTGGAGAATTCTCTTTTATCATTGCTACTTTAGGTATGACTTTGAAAGTAACTAGTGATTTTTTGTACCCAACTGTAGTGGCGGTTTCGGCAATCACCACGTTTACCACGCCTTTCATGGTGAAGTTTTCGACACCTTTCTCCGCTTACATCGAAAAACAATTGCCTAAAAAATGGGCCAAAAGGATTGAACGTTATAGCGCTAATACGCAAGCAATTCGCTCAGAGAGTAACTGGCGTATTGTATTGAGAGCATACTTGATACATGTGGTAATTCATTCTGCCATTATAGTTTCTATCATTGTACTATCGTCTACTTATGTTTTACCATTGTTGAATGGTTCAAAATTTGCGCATATTATTGCGGCCTTTATAACTTTGATTATTATTAGTCCGTTTCTTTATGCACTTTCTTTAAGAAGAGTTGCCATAGAACAAGTAAATGAGCTTTTGAAAGTACGAAAGTATCGTGGACCAATAATCATGATGGTCTTTTTAAGAGCAATTTTGACATTGGTCTTATTTGGTTTTTTACTTAACGTATTCTTTTCTCCCGGAATCGCATTGGTAGCATTGGTTTTCTGTTTGGTTTTGTTCTGGTTATTCCCGAAAAAGCTCACAGCACGATATTATAAAATAGAAGAACGATTTATAAAGAACTTGAACGCAAGGGAATTGGCGAAAGCCAAAAGGAGTAGAAGCGATTTAACACCATGGGATGGACACATGGCATCGTTTGACGTTGCCAGAGAATCAAATATTGCTGGTAAAACATTAGAAGAATTAAGACTACGAGAGAAACTGGGAATCAACCTTGCCTATATTAAGCGAGGCGATGTGGTAATCAATATTCCAAGTAGAAACGAACGAATTTTTCCTGGTGATGAAATAAGTGTTATTGGTACTGACGGACAATTAAAAGAGTTAAAAGTGTTTTTAGACCAGAATGAAACGGATGCCAAACCAGAAATCAAAGAACCAGATATTGTTTTACGACAAATTGATTTGAAAAATCAGGAATTCATTGGTAAAAGCATCCGAGAATCTAATCTGAGAGAAAAAACAAATGGATTGGTAGTTGGAATCGAAAGAAATGGAAAACGTTACTTAAATCCAGAGTCAAACATGATATTATCGGACGGCGATATTCTTTGGATTGTTGGTGATAAAAAGCTGTTAAATGAATTGACTCATAACTAAAATAGCAAAACAGTTACGTTTTGCTATTTTATATAGTTACTTTTATTATTTACCTAGAATAATTTGGAGCTTCTTTAGTAATCGTCACATTGTGTGGATGACTTTCTTTGATACCGCTATTGGTAATTCTAACAAACTGACCAGTTTCTTGTAAAGTTGGAATGTCTTTTGCACCACAATAACCCATTCCGGCACGAAGTCCACCAATAAATTGTTGCATGCTTTCGTTTAATTCACCTTTGTAAGGAACACGACCAACAATTCCTTCTGGAACCAGCTTTTTAATATCATCTTCAACGTCTTGGAAATAACGATCTTTTGAACCTTCTTGCATTGCTTCAACAGAACCCATTCCTCGGTATGATTTGAATTTACGTCCTTCGAAAATTATGGTTTCTCCTGGCGATTCTTTTGTTCCTGCAAGCAAAGAACCTAACATAACCGAACTTGCACCAGCAGCAATGGCTTTAGGAATATCACCTGTATAACGAACACCACCATCAGCAATAACAGGAATTCCAGTTCCTTTTAAGGCAGCTGCTACTTCAAGCACAGCAGAGAACTGAGGAAAACCAACTCCTGCAACCACACGAGTAGTACATATAGAACCTGGACCAATACCAACTTTAACCGCATCAGCACCATTTTCTACAAGATATTGTGCTGCAGTAGCAGTAGCGATATTACCAACAACTACATCTAAATTAGGGAATTTTGATTTCACTTCTTTAAGAACAGAAACTACACCTTTGGTATGACCGTGAGCAGTGTCGATAATAATGGCATCTACGCCAGCATTGTATAAAGCCGTTGCTCTGTCTAATGCGTCACCAGTAACTCCAATTGCAGCAGCTACACGTAAACGTCCAAATTTATCTTTGTTAGCAATAGGTTTTTGAGTTAGTTTAGTAATATCTCTAAAAGTAATTAAACCAACTAATTTATAATTGTTATTTACAACAGGAAGTTTCTCTATTTTATGACCTTGTAAAACAACTTCTGCTTGTTGTAATGAAGTTCCTTCGGCAACAGTTACCAATTTCTTTTTGGTCATTACTTCAGCAATTGGTCGTTCAAGGTTTTTTTCAAATCGAAGATCTCGATTAGTAACAATGCCTTTTAAAATTTGATTTTTATCTACAATAGGTATTCCTCCGATGCCATATTCTTTCATAGCATTCTTAGCATCAATAACTTTTGCCGACAATGGTAAAGTAACAGGATCGATAATCATACCGCTTTCTGCACGTTTTACTTTTCTAACCTTTGCAGCTTGTTGTTCAATTGTCATGTTTTTGTGTAAAACACCAATTCCGCCTTCTTGCGCCATTGCAATAGCCATAGCACTTTCGGTAACGGTATCCATAGCAGCAGAAACTACAGGAACGTTTAAAGTAATATTTCGGGAAAATTTAGATTGAATGTTTACTTCGCGTGGTAAAACTTCAGAATAACTTGGGATTAAAAGCACGTCGTCGTAAGTAAGTCCTTCGCCAACGATTTTAGTTGTGTGTGCGTTCATTGCAATTTGTAGTTGTTGTTAAATTGCATGCAAATATACGCTTTTTAATTTGAAAAATAATTTTCTAATGATATTTAGTAAAAATCTTCAACGCTTCGTTATAGGAACTTTCAAAACTCATCGGACTACAATTGGTATCTGCTTTTTGAGTAGTGAAATAACTTAGTAATTTTTCGGTAGGCATGTTTCCTGTTAAATCATCTTTCGCCATAGGACAACCTCCGAAGCCTTGAATAGCACCATCAAATCGTTTACAACCTGCTTTGTAGGCAGCATCTACTTTCTCATGCCATTTATCTGGAGTTGTATGAAGATGAGCACCAAACTCAATATCAGGATATTTAGGAATTAAGTTTGAGAATAAATAATCAATTATTTCAGGTGTAGAACTTCCAATAGTATCAGAAAGCGAAAGGATTTTTATTCCCATTTTGGCTAAGGTTTCTGTCCATTGTGCTACAATGTCTACATTCCAAATATCTCCATATGGATTTCCAAAACCCATAGAAAGATACGCCACAACTTCTTTATTGGTTCTATCGGCAATATCTAAAATCTCTTGAAGTGTAACTAAACTTTCGGCTATTGTTTTATGAGTATTTCGCATTTGGAAATTCTCTGAAATAGAAAAAGGAAAGCCTAAATATTGAATTTCTTTGTGTTGAGAAGCCAATTCAGCACCTTTTGTATTGGCAATGATAGCTAATAATTTGCTTTCGGTTTGTGATAAATCAAGTTGTGCTAAAACTTCGGCAGTATCAGCCATTTGAGGAATGGCTTTTGGAGAAACAAAACTTCCAAAATCAATAGTATCAAAGCCAACACGAAGCAATGATTGAATATATTCCACTTTTTTTTCGGTTGGAATAAATTCTTTGATGCCTTGCATGGCATCTCGCGGACATTCTATGATTTTGACTTTTGTATTCAATTTAGATTTGTAAAGTGGCTAAGTTACAAAGTTTTTTCAAGCAGTGCTTTATTGATTTCCTTAACCAATTTTGGTCCTTCATAAATAAAACCAGTGTATAATTGAACTAAACTTGCTCCAGCTTCAATTTTTTCTAAAGCATCCTGAGCTGAATGAATTCCACCAACACCAATAATAGGGAAACTTTTGTTGCTTTTTTTAGCAAGAAAACGAATTACTTCGGTCGAACGATTGGTTAACGGTTTTCCTGATAAACCACCAGTTTCAACTTTATTTTCAGATTTCAAACCTTCTCTTGAAATAGTTGTATTAGTAGCAATTACACCTGCAATTTTAGTTTCTTTTACAATATCAATTATATCAAGAAGCTGTTCATTCGTTAAATCAGGAGCAATCTTTAGTAAAATTGGTTTTGGCTTTGATTTTTCATTATTTAAGTTTTGTAAAACTTGTAATAACTTGGTTAAAGGTTCTTTTTCCTGAAGTTCACGAAGATTTGGCGTATTTGGTGAGCTTACATTAACCACAAAATAATCTACATAGTCAAATAATTTTTCAAAACAAATGATGTAATCGTCAACGGCATTTTCATTTGGAGTGATTTTATTTTTACCAATATTTCCACCAATAAGAACATTTTTGTTTTGCTTTAGTTTTAATACAACTTCATCAACTCCGGCATTATTAAATCCCATTCTATTGATGATGGCAGCATCTTCTTTTAATCGAAACAATCGTTTTTTAGGATTTCCATCTTGAGGTTTTGGCGTTACGGTTCCAATTTCGATGAATCCAAACCCAAAGTTTGCCAATTCTTTATACAGAACTGCGTTTTTATCAAAGCCAGCAGCTAATCCAACAGGATTTGGAAATGTTAATCCAAAAACTTTTGTTTCTAATCTTTTGTCTTTTATTTCATAAATTGATTTAAAAAGATTAGAAAAACCAGGAATTTTGTTTAGGAAACGAATTAGCGAAAATGTGAAGTAATGAACTTTTTCAGGATCTATTAGAAAAAGGAAAGGACGAATTAGTAATTTGTACATTTTGTTGTGTTGTTGTTGTGCAAAAATAGAAATTCAAATTCAATTTTCATTTTTACTTTGATAAATTAAGTACTACTTTAGCCAAACAATTTATTAAAAATGATTTCAGAAGCACAATTTCAAAAAGAATTAGAGTTAATAATTTCAAATGGAATCCGAGAAGATATTGGTCCTGGCGATTATAGTTCATTGGCTTGTATTCCATTTGAGGCAAAAGGGAAAGCTAAACTTTTAGTGAAAGATGAAGGAATTATTGCAGGAGTTGAATTTGCTAAAATGATTTTTAAATCAGTTGATGAAAATCTTGTGGTTGAGACTTTTATCAATGATGGAAGTAAAGTGAAATATGGCGATGTAGTTTTTCATGTTTCAGGCAGTTCTCAATCTATTTTGAAAGCAGAACGTTTGGTTTTGAATTCAATGCAAAGAATGTCTGCAATTGCTACAAAAACAAATAATTTTGCTCAATTACTTGAAGGAACAAAAACAAAAATTTTAGACACTAGAAAAACAACTCCTGGATTCAGAGCTTGTGAAAAATGGGCAGTAAAAATTGGTGGTGGCGAAAACCATCGTTTTGCGTTGTATGACATGATTATGTTGAAAGATAATCATAATGATTTTGCAGGCGGAATTTCGAAAGCAATAGAAAAAACAAAAGCTTTTCTAACGGAAAACAATCTAGATTTAAAAATTATTGTTGAAGCAAGAAGTTTAGATGAGATAAAAGAAATACTTCAAAATGAAGGCATTTTTAGAATATTAATTGATAATTTTAATTTTGAAGATACAAAAACTGCCGTTGCTTTGATTGGCGATAAATGTCAAACAGAATCTTCAGGAAATATTAATGAAAAAACCATTCGACAATATGCTGAATGTGGTGTTGATTATATTTCATCTGGTGCATTGACGCATTCGGTTTACAATATGGATTTAAGTTTAAAAGCATTGTAAAATGAGCATGACATTAAATCAAAGAATTAAAAGATTGCCATTAATTCGCCAAGTTTTATTTATCTCAAAAAAAATAAAACTTCCTTGGCTTCAAGGTTTGTCTTTCTATGATTTAATGAAAATTTACATTACAGGAATAATTGAAGGTGCTATTTCTTATAGAGCTGCAGCTATTGCATGGAGCTTTTTTATGGCTTTATTTCCTTTTGCATTATTTATTCTGAACTTAATTCCTTATATTCCAATAGAAGGATTTCAAGATGACTTTTTAGGATTTGTACAACAAAGTGTTCCACCAACAACCTATGATGCTATTTTTACGATAATCAATGACATTTTGACCAATAGTAATACTGGTTTAATTTCTACTGGTTTTTTTATGGCTATTTTTTTAATGTCTAATGGTGTAAATGCAGTTCTTGGTGGTTTTGAAAGTTCAAATCATATTCAAATAAGTTCAAAAAGGAAGTTTTTTAGACAATATTTTGTGGCTTTGGCATTGTCAATCTTGTTGTCTTTAGTTTTGATTATAACTGTTGCTGCAATCGTAATTTTTGAGGTAATTATTCAAAAAACTAAGTTGCAAGACGTGCTTTCTGATGATATACCATTGATAGAAATGGGAAGATATATTTTTGTTATTTTAATGATTTTAATAACAACTTCATTGCTTTTTAAATTTGGAATTAAGAGAGAAAAAAATAGAGCATTTATTTCTATTGGTTCAGTGTTTACAACGGTTTTGATTATAATTTCTTCCTATTTTTTTGGAATTTGGGTTGTGAAATTTTCAAAATATAATGAACTTTATGGTTCAATCGGAACGTTGCTTGTGGTTATGTTTTATGTTTGGATAAACTGCATGATTCTTTTGCTAGGATTTGATTTAAATGCAGCCATCAATAAAATAAAAAGAGAAAAACAACTCGAACTCGAATTATGATGAAACTTATTTTGTTTTTTATATTTTTCACTACTACAATTTTCGCTCAATCTATTGAAGGAAAATGGAAAACGATTGATACTAAAACGCAAACAGAACTATCTATTATTGAAATTTACAAGAAAAACAATCAATATTATGGTAAATTAATAAAAATATTGAATGTTTTAAGTTCACATGCTGATTGCGAAAAATGTTCTATGAAAATTAAAAATAATTCACTCATAGGAAAAGATGTTATTGTGAAAATGGTAAAAGATGACAAACAATATAAAGGAAAATTAATCGATCCTTTTAGTGATAAAAGCTATAATTGTACCATCAATATTATTACAAATTCTTCACTAGAAATTAACGCTTATAGTATTCTTCCAATCTTTGGAAGAACTCAAAACTGGATAAAACATTCTGAATAAGAATAAAATTAAGTAAATGTATTTTATTGAAGTAATTATTCCTCTTTCATTATCTAAAACTTTTACTTATAAGGTTTCGGAAAAAGAATATTTTTTCTTGAAAAAAGGAATGCGAGTAGCAGTTCCATTTGGAAAAAATAAAGTTTACACTGCTTTAGTAATTGATTTGCATCAAAATTCACCAATACTTTATGAGCCAAAAGAAATTCATGAAATTATTGATGAAAAACCTATTGTAAACGAAATTCAAATAAAACATTGGTTTTGGATTGCTTCGTATTATATGTGTTCTATTGGTGATGTTTATCGTGGCGCAATGCCATCAGCTTTGTTATTAGAAAGTGAAACTATAATTACCCAAAAAAAGGATATAGAAGTTGATGAAAAAGAATTAACCGATGATGAGTTTTTAATTTTTGAAGCGTTACAACATCAATCTTCACTTAAAATTCAAGATGTTATTGGCATTCTTAACAAAAAAACGGTTTTACCAATTATTCAACAATTAATAAGTAAAGAGGTTGTTTCATTGCATGAAGAAATTCAAGAAGTTTATAAACCAAAACTTGTAAAATATATAAGATTGCATCCTTTTTTTGAAAAAGAAGAAGAATTAATTTCATTATTAGATTCACAAAAATCTGAAAAAAGAAAAAAAATAATTCTTGCTTTTTTTCAATTAAAAGCTCAAGAAAGCAAACCTATTTCAGTTAAGCAATTATTAGAATATTCAAATATTTCACAGTCTGTATTGAAGGTATTAATTGAAAACAATGTTTTTGAAGAATATGCAATTCAAATGGATAGAGTGAATTTTGAAGAAAATCAGCTTGATAAAAAACTAGTTTTAAGTAAGTTTCAAGAAACCGCTTTTAATCAAATTGAAAATCAATTTAAAGAAAAGGAAGTTTGTCTTTTGCATGGAGTTACTGCAAGCGGTAAAACCGAAATTTATATCAAGTTAATTGAAAAATTTATCGATGATGGAAAACAAATCCTTTATTTACTGCCAGAAATTGCATTAACAACTCAGTTAGTCACAAGATTGACTGAGTATTTTGGTAATAAAGTTGCTGTTTTTCATTCCAAATACTCTAATAATGAAAGAGTAGAAGTGTGGCAAAATGTTTTAAAAAGCTCTGAAACTGCTCAAATAGTTATTGGCGCAAGGTCTGCTTTGTTTTTGCCTTTTTCCAATTTGGGTTTTATTATTGTTGATGAAGAACATGAACAAACATTTAAGCAACAAGATCCAGCACCAAGATATCATGCTAGAGATTCGGCTATTGTTTTAGCAAATTCTTTCGATGCAAAAATTCTTTTGGGTTCAGCAACTCCTAGTATAGAAACTTATCATAATTGTTTGTCAGGGAAATATGGTTTGGTGAATTTAAAAGAACGATACAGTAATGTTCCGCTTCCTGAAATTGAATTAATTGACTTGAAAGACAATTATTTTAGAAAAAAAATGAATGGTCATTTTAGTTTCAGTTTAATAGAAAAGATTACTGAGGCACTTTCAAATGGCGAACAAGTAATTTTATTTCAAAATCGAAGAGGATTTTCACCTGTTTTAGAATGCTTGACATGCGGTCATATTCCGCAATGTCCACAATGTGATGTTAGTTTGACATACCATAAAATTAAAAATCAATTACGATGTCATTATTGCGGTTATTCAATTGCAAAACCATCAAACTGTCATCAATGTTCAAGTTTAGATTTAGAAACAAAAGGTTTTGGAACCGAACAAATTGAACTTGAATTAAAATCTTTATTTCCTGAAAAAAACATCAAAAGGATGGACCAAGACACAACTCGAGGAAAGTTTAGTTTTGAAAAAATTATTGATGGATTTAAAAACAGAGAAATAGATATTTTGGTTGGAACACAAATGCTTGCAAAAGGATTAGATTTTGACAATGTTTCACTTGTTGGGATTTTAAACGCTGATAACATGCTTTATTTTCCTGATTTTAGAGCTTTTGAAAGAAGTTTTCAAATGATAACGCAAGTAGCAGGACGATCGGGTAGAGCAGAAAAAAGAGGAAAAGTTATTATTCAAACATATAATCCATTGCATAATATTATACAGCAAGTTACCAATAATGATTATGATGGAATGTTTAAGGAACAACTTTATGAACGAAAGATTTATAATTATCCGCCATATTGTAGGATGATTAAATTAACTTTAAAGCATAGAGATTTTGAAAAAGTAAAAGATGGTTCATTTTGGCTGTATCAAGTATTGAAACAAAATTTAAATATTCCTGTTCTTGGTCCAGAAGAACCAGCAGTTTCAAGAATTAGAAATGAATATATCAGAACAATAATTATCAAAATTCCTAATGATAATTCATTGCAAGGCACAAAAAAAACTATCCAGAAAATACTGAATAGTTTTGATATGGTTTCTCAATACAGAGCAATAAAAGTAGTTGTTAATGTCGATAATTACTAGGCTATTGCTAATGCTTTGATTAAATCTTCTTTTTTATTTCTACTTAAAGGTATTTTTGTTACACCAATTTCTGCAAATTTACTATTGAAACGTTCTACTTTTTCAATATTAATAATGTATGATTTGTGAACTCTAATAAATTTATCGCTTGGTAAATCTTTTTCAAAAGCTTTCATTGTAGAAAGAACAAGATTACTGTCTTCTTCAGTAACAACTTTTACATAATCACCGTAAGCTTCAATCCATTTAATTTTATTAGTATAAACTTTTAATTTTTTAAGGTTACTCTTAATGAAAATATGTTCTCCTTCTTCTTCATGATTTTCTTTTTTAAGCATATGGAATTCCATTGCTCTTCTAACAGAAGCATTAAAACGATCAAGCGCTATTGGTTTTTGTAGGTAATCCGTAGCGTCATAATCAAATGCTTTCATAGCATATTCAGCTTTAGATGTTATAAAAATAATTTGGGGTTTTACTTTTAATCCATCTAAAAAATCAAATCCACTTATGACTGGCATTTCAATGTCTAGGAAGATTAAGTCAACGGTGTGAACAGACATGCAATTTTTTGCTTCAATTGCATTAGAAAAATCACCTACTAAATGTAGATTTGGGTGATTATTTACTAACTTTGCAATGATCATCCTTTGGATAGAACTATCATCGACGACAACACAATTTAGTTTCATATTTTTAACTATTTTAGATTTGGTGATGTAAAAATATATAGTTTTTTTTAAACCACCTAACATTTCATCGATTTTTTTTGCTTTTAAACGATATTTTTTACTTTTTGACGATTTATGACTAATTGTGATACGTTAATAAAAAAATATTTGTAATTTCGCGCCCAATTAAAATTTTAAACAATTTATTATGAATCATTACGAAACTGTTTTCATCTTAAATCCCGTTTTATCTGAAGTTCAGGTAAAGGAAACAGTAAGCAAATTTGAAGATTTACTTACGTCAAAAGGAGCAAAGATGATATCAAAAGAGGATTGGGGCTTAAAAAAATTAGCTTACGAAATCCAACACAAGAAAAGTGGTTTTTACCATTTATTCGAATTCCAAATTGCTGGTGAGCATTTAGCTTCTTTCGAAACTGAATTTAGACGTGACGAAAGAGTTATGCGTTTCTTGACTGTAAGTTTAGATAAACACGCTGTAGCTTGGGCTGAAAGAAGAAGAGAAAAATTAAAAACTAAAGCGTAATTACTATGTCAACTATTGAGCAAAATGCAAAAGGAAAAAAAGACGGAGATATTAGATATTTAACGCCTTTAAACATTGAAACTTCAAAAACTAAAAAATATTGTCGTTTCAAAAAATCTGGAATCAAATACATAGACTATAAAGATGCTGACTTTTTATTAAAGTTTGTTAATGAGCAAGGTAAAATTTTACCACGTCGTTTAACAGGTACTTCATTAAAATACCAAAGAAAAGTATCAGTTGCTGTAAAAAGAGCACGTCACTTAGCTTTAATGCCATACGTAGCAGATTTATTAAAATAATATTAAAAAAATAAAGTTGTTGCCTCGCAATGGCGGGCTAACTTCTTATAAAAAAGGACAACAACATGGAAATTATATTAAAACAAGACGTTCAGAATTTAGGATTTAAAGATGACGTAGTAACTGTAAAAAATGGTTACGGTCGTAATTATTTAATTCCACAAGGATTTGCAACTTTAGCAACTCCTTCTGCAAAAAAAGTATTAGCTGAAAACTTAAAGCAAAGAGCTTACAAAGAAGCTAAAATTGTTGCAGATGCAAAAGAATTAGCAGAAGCTTTAAAAGCTTTAGAAATTAAACTTACTGCTAAAGCTGGTGGAGAAAAATTATTTGGTTCTATTTCTAACATCGATATTGCTAATGCATTAGAAGCTGCTGGTCATTCAGTAGATAGAAAATTCATTACAAGTGGAATTGTTAAAAGAATTGGTAAATATACTGCTTCAGTTAGATTACACAGAGAAGTAGTAATTGAATTACCTTATGAAATTGTTGCTGAGCAAGCATAATCAATTTTTATAAACACATTAAATCCCAATTTTATGAATAATAATTTTGGGATTTTTTATTTTGATAAAATTTTAAAAATATTAAGTTGAAATATAAAAGACTTACCAAAGAACAATTTGAAGAACTTCATGTTGAGTTTTCAAATTTTCTTGCTACACAAAGTATTGACAGAAGCGAATGGGATGACATTAAAAAAAACGAACCCCAAGTTGCAGAACAAGAACTTGATGTTTTCTCAGATTTGATTTGGGAAGGCGTTCTTAAAAACACACATTATCTAGAGCATTTTTCAAAAAGTCATATTTTCCTTTTTCATTGTCAAGAAAAATACATTCAATCTATAGTCTTAAAATCCTTGAATGATGATGTTGATTTGATGAAAAAAGAAGGTTTGCATTGGCTTAGTGAAAATATGTTTACTGACCATGTAGAGATTCATTTAGGAAAAAAAGAATATGAATCCGAAAGAAACACATCTATTTTTGATTTAATTTCACAAGGAGCAATTTTATCTGATGGTCAACTCTATCTTCAAATAAATGGAATAATTCAATCTTAAATATTTCCGTTTTTATAAATATATTGGTTATTTTAGTACGCACAATTTGTTACTAAAATAGCCGATTTTTTTTATGGATATTCAGCAGACTATTACTAGTTTAAGAGAAGAGCTTAATCAACATAATTATAATTATTATGTATTAGATAATCCAACTATTTCTGATTTTGAGTTTGACCAGAAACTAAAACAACTTCAAGAATTAGAACTTCAAAATCCTCAATTTTTTGACGAAAATTCACCAACACAAAGAGTTGGCGGCACGATTACTAAAAACTTCGAAACAGTTGTTCATGATTACAGAATGTATTCTTTGGATAACTCTTATTCAAAAGAAGATTTAATTGATTGGGAAAACAGAATTCAAAAAGTATTGGGTAATGTTTCACTTCAATATACATGTGAGTTAAAATATGATGGTGCATCCATTTCTATTACTTATGAAAATGGAAAATTAAAACGTGCCGTTACTCGTGGCGATGGTTTTCAAGGTGACGATGTTACTAATAATATAAAAACTATAAAATCTATTCCACTTCAATTAAAAGGTAGTTTTCCCAATAAGTTTGATATACGAGGCGAAATAGTTTTGCCTTTTGAAGGTTTTGAAAAAATGAATCAGGAATTGATAGAAATTGGCGAAACACCATATTCGAATCCTAGAAATACCGCTTCTGGAAGTTTAAAGCTTCAGGATAGTAGTGAAGTAGCAAAACGTCCGCTGGAATGTTTGCTTTATTTTATAGTTGGAAATAATCTGGGAATTAATACACAATTTGAAGGTCTAAACGCTGCACGAAATTGGGGATTTAAAGTTCCGAAAGAAGCAAAATTAGCCAATAACCTGAATGAAGTTTTAGAATATATTGATTATTGGGACAAACATCGACATAATTTACCTTATGAAACTGATGGAGTTGTAATTAAAGTGAATAGTTTTCAACAACAAGATGAATTAGGTTATACAGCAAAAGCTCCACGTTGGTCGATTGCATATAAATTTAAAGCGGAGCAAGTTTCAACTAAATTAAATTCAATATCCTATCAAGTTGGTAGAACAGGTGCAATTACTCCAGTTGCTAATTTAGAATCGGTTCAATTGGCCGGTACAATAGTAAAAAGAGCTTCATTGCATAATGCAGACCAAATTGCAAAATTAGATATTCGTGTTGATGATACTGTTTTTGTAGAAAAAGGCGGTGAGATTATTCCTAAAATAATTGGTGTTGATTTTGAAAAAAGACCTTTAAATTCAGTGCCAACAATTTATATTTCAAACTGTCCAGAATGCAATACACCATTGCATAGAGTAGAAGGTGAAGCAAATCATTATTGTCCAAATTTCTATGGTTGTCCGCCACAAATAATTGGTAGAATTGAACACTATATTTCTAGAAAAGCAATGGATATTGATGGACTTGGTGGAGAAACAGTTGCTTTGTTATTTCAAAATGGTTTAATAAAAGATTATTCAGATTTATACGAATTGAAAATTGAGCAAGTTATTCCGTTGGAAAGAATGGCGCAAAAATCAGCCGAAAACTTGATAAATGGAATTGAAAAATCAAAACAAATTCCTTTTGAACGTGTTCTTTATGCTATTGGAATTAGATATGTTGGTGAAACGGTTGCAAAAAAACTAGCTAAACATTATAAAAATATTGATGCTTTGCAACAAGCAACTTTAATGGATTTAGTATTGGTTGATGAAATTGGAGAAAAAATTGCGCAAAGTGTAGTTGAGTTTTTTGAAAATCAAGAAAATGTTAGAATTATCAATAGGCTGAAAGAATTTGGAGTTCAAATGGAAATTGTTGAAAAAATAAATCCTAATGCAACTTCGATTTTAGAAGGAAAGACTTTTGTGGTTTCGGGAGTTTTTAGTTTATTTTCAAGAGATGAACTAAAACAATCAATTGAAGATAATGGTGGAAAAGTTGGAAGTTCAATTTCGGCAAAAACACATTATGTAATTGCGGGAGAAAATATGGGACCAGCTAAATTGGATAAAGCTAACCAATTGAAAATTCCTATTATTTCTGAAAATGAATATGTTAATTTGATAAAAAAATAATATTATAAATGTTAATTGAATGATAATTTATTAATTTGGTTGATAATTTGAGTACTCAATGAACTCATTATTATACCAAAAATGAAAAACAGCGAATACAGTAAGTTATCAAATTTATTTCTTTTCTTTTTTGTAGTGATTTCATTTATCGAAATTATTGCTGAATTATTTAATGATACTACTATAGTTTGGGTTTCTAAGCCATTAATAATTCCTTTTCTTTTAATATTCTATTTGTTCAAGTCTAAGATTAGGAGTAATTATTTTATAGCAGCTTTGGTTTTCAGTTCTGTTTCAAATATTTTATTTATTGAAAACACATTTTTTTATAATCTTTTCGGAACCTTTTTCGCACTATTTTTTATGATTATCATTATTTATTTAGTTTTGAATCAACTAAATAAGCCACCATTAAATTCGATGATTTTTGGAGCAATTCCTTTCTTTATTACTTATGCAGCTATACTGATTATAAGTTATGAATCGATTCATTCAAATTTATTGTTTTTCATTTTTAATGCTTTTTTCGTGATTTTTTTAGGTGGTTTTGGTTTAGGAAACTATACGATTTATAAAAGTAAAACCAATTATTATCTGTTCATTAGTGCGTTACTTTTTGCATTAATGCATTTTGTATATCTGTTTAAATTGTTTTCGGTTGCGGAACCAACTATGCATGCTTTATCGATGCTGTTCTATGTTTTAGGACAACTGATGTTGACTCGGTTTGTTTTATTTACTGAGAAAAAAATGAGAAATTTCAAAATAGTAAATATTTAATCAAAATAATGATTTAGAAATCATGCTAAACAATAATACTTTAACTAAGATTGTTACAATAATTTTTTTTGTAATAGCTTCTGTTGAAATTATTGCTGAGTATCTTTCGAGTAAATTATTGATTTTAATATTTAAGCCATTAATCCCAATATTCATAATTGTATTGTATTTGTTAGAAAGTAAAAAAAGGAACTTATTGTTTTTGTTGGCGATGTTGTTTTCAATAATTACAAATGTTCTTTTTATACCAGATACAGCTTTATGTCTTTTTTATGGAATAATAGCTTTTTCGATACATAGAATTTTAATTATTGCTGTTTTATTTAGAGTAAATAATAAGCTGGATTTTATTCCGTTGCTTCTCGGTACCGTTCCATTTTTAATAGTTTTCTTTTATATTTTTTATGAAACCGAATCAATACCAAATGATAGTTACTTTATTTTGATTATTCAAAATATTTTAATTTCATTAATTGCTGGATTGGCACTTTCAAACTATATAATGAATGATGACAAGAAAAATTCTATTCTATTGATAAGTGCTTTTCTGTTTGTTCTTTTGCAATTTGTAGTTTTTATTGAAAAATATTTTCTCTACGATGAATTAAAGCAATTATTCAGACCTTTGGCTATGTTATTAAATTCTTTTGCCTTTTTTACTTTTTATAAATACATAGTTGTAACAGAAAAATCAAATAATAATTGATTTTCCTTTGCTTGAAACAGATTTACTATCATCAAAATAAAAATCAACTCTTCCAAGATTTAAGCCATAACATCCAACTTGATTAACTAAAACATCATTATTTTCTATGTTTTTAATAAGAGTTGGTTTGTCTAAAAAAGTATGTGTATGACCACCAATTATTAAGTCTATATCTTTAGTCAAAGAAGCGAGTTTTAAATCACAAATTTTATTTGCATCATTTTTATATTCGTAACCTATGTGAGATAAACATATCACTAAATCACATTTATAATCTTTCTTCAATAATTTTGACATGTCCTGGGCAATTTCAACAGGATTGTTATAAACAGTTTCTTTGTAATTTTTTTTATCAACTAAACCTTCAAGTTCAACACCAAGACCAAAAACCCCAACCTTTATTCCATTTTTATTAAAAAGTTTATAAGGTTTAACATGTCCATCTAGAATGGTATTTTTAAAGTCATAATTAGCAGAAACAAATTCAAATTCAGCATTTGGAAGTTGAGCATACAAACCATTAATTCCATTGTCAAAATCATGATTTCCTATTGTTGCTAAATCATACTTCATCATACTCATGAGTTTGAACTCTAATTCACCGCCATAATAATTAAAATATGGTGTTCCTTGAAAAATATCTCCAGCATCAAGCAATAAAACATTTGAATTTTCTTTACGAATATTTTCTATAATTGCTGCTCTTCTTGCAACTCCACCAGCATTTGGGTTTTTCGGATGATTTGCAGGAAATGGATCAATATAGCTGTGAACATCATTAGTGTGTAAAATAGTTAAATGCTTAGTGTTTAATGTTGTAAAACTACTAAGTGTAACTCCTGTAACTCCAACTAATGCTGAACTTGCTGCTGTTTTTTGAATAAATTCTCTTCTTTTCATTTTATTATGAATTTATTGCTAATTATCTTTTTTTCTTATCCTAATTGATGAATTAGAAACTATTTCGTTATTTTCTTTAAAATAATCAATGATTATATTTCTAAGTTTATAATCTAAGTCATATTTTTCAATTGCTTTTTTAAAAAATAGCATGTTATCGCCACCATTAATTAAATAATCAGAAGTGACTACATAATATGTTTTGTCTTTTTCGAAAGGTTTTCCGTTAATAAAAATATCTTTAGGTAAATTATTTTTATCAATTGTAAATGTCATTCCACTTAAAGGATGCGGTTTTTTTTCTGAAATAATATAATATATCATTTCTAAAATTTGTTCACCTTTTAAGCTTACAACATAGGCAGAGTTTTCAAAAGGCATTATTTCGTATGCTGTTCTTGCTGTAACATTTCCAGCCGAAATAGTAGAACGAATTCCACCATGATTAAGTAAACAGACATCAATTTGTTTGTTTTCTCGTGATTTAAAAACAGGAATCGTTTTTTGTAATGTAATATCAGAAAGAAAATTTCCCATTGGAGTTTGCCATTCACCATTTTTATCAATCGTTTTTGGGGCAATTGCCAATACTTGACTCAAATCTTTATCAATATTTTCTCGGTAAGGTTTTATAAAGTTTTCAATTTCAGAGTCTTCTGAAGCAGTATTTGTGATGCTTATTTTTTCGGCTACAATTTTACTAACAACCTGTTTTTTTTCTGCACAAGAAATTAAAAAAAGAAATGTTAATATTAAAACAAATTGTTTTAAAAGAACGTTAGAGTTTTTTAGTTTTACCATCTTTAATGCTAGTAATTTTAGTAAATTTGTAACTTAAGTAAAAGTACTATGTTTTTGAATCATATCAAGGAATTTATAACAAAAAAAATTGTTAAAAACAGTTTGTCTAATGTAAATAATTCATCCTCTGATATATTAATTAAAAAGGTAGGAATTATTTTTGATGAAACCTATTTTTATGAGAAATCAGATTTAATCAAAGAGTTAACAAAAAATGGAATAAAAGAAGAAGATTGTTCTGTATTGGTTTTTAAAAATCGTTTAAAAAAGAATACAGTTTATGATTATCCTCATTTTACTTATAAAAATTTAGATTGGAATGGCCATATAAGTAAAAAAGAAGTTAAAGATTTTATCAATCAACCTTTTGATTTATTGATTAATTATTATGATACTGAAAAAGCCGCTTTGATGGCAGTATCAAGTCAATCTAAATCTAATTTTAAAGTGGGTTTTTCAACAGTTGATAAAAGACTAAATCATTTTATGATTACTACCAATGCTGAAAATTATAAAGTTTTTATCGAAGAACTTTTCAAATATTTAAAGATTTTAAACAAAATTTAATATGCAATCATTAATTGGAACTGGAGTTGCGCTAGTAACACCATTCAACAAAGATTTATCAGTAGATGTTGATGGTTTGAAAAGAATTGTCAATTTCCAAATTGATAACGGAATAGATTATTTAGTAGTACTTGGAACCACTGCAGAAAATGCTACACTAACAAATGATGAAAAGGAATTGGTAATCAAAACGGTTATTGATGCTAATAAAAAAAGATTGCCATTAGTACTTGGTGTTGGAGGAAACAATACCCAAAAAATAATTGATGAGCTAAAGACCAGAGATTTTTCAGAATTTGAAGCAATTCTTTCTGTTTCACCATATTATAACAAACCAACTCAAGAAGGAATTTATCAACATTATAAAGCCATTTCAGAAGCTTCACCGTTGCCAATAATTCTTTATAATGTACCTGGAAGAACAGCAAGTAATATGTTACCTTCAACAGTTATCAGATTGGCAAACGATTTTAAAAACATAGTTGCAATAAAAGAAGCTGCTGGCGATATTGTTCAGGCAATGACTTTAATCAAAAATAAACCAAAAGATTTTCTTGTAATTTCAGGTGATGATATGGTTACTTTGCCAATGATTTTGGCTGGTGGAAGTGGAGTTATTTCGGTTATTGCTGAAGGTTTTCCTAAAGAGTTTTCAGAAATGGTTCACCTTGGATTGAATAGAAAAGTAGACGAAGCATATAAAATCCATTATCTAATTTCTGATGCAATTGATATGATATTTGAACAAGGAAATCCTGCAGGAATAAAAGAAGTCTTTAAGCATCTTGGATTAGCTGAAAACACTGTTAGATTACCTTTGGTAAATGTTGACGAAAACCTATCTAACAGATTAAAAAATTACATTGATAAGCTTCATAAAAAGTAACGTTTTATCAATTGAAAAAAATATTTTGTATTCCATAATTAATAACTAAATTTGCAGTTGGTTTTTAAATGAGCTAATGCCAATAAAACCAACTGAATAACAACAATAAATGAAAAAAATAATATTCTTATTTGCTTTTGTAGCATTGTTTTCGTCATGTAGCGAGTATCAAAAAGCATTAAAATCTGATGATGTTGCGGTTAAATTTGCTGAAGCTACTAAACAATATGAAGCACAAAAGTATAGTAAAGCAATAAGATTATTTGAACAAATTGCTCCAGCATACAAGGGAAAACCTTCTGCAGAGAAAATGTTTTATATGTATTCTCAAGCACTTTATAAAACAAAACAATATTATTTGGCTGCTTACCAATTTGAAAGTTTTGCATCTCTTTATCCTAGAAGTGAAAAAATAGAAGAAGCTTCATTTCTTGGTGCTAAATGTTTTTCAAAATTATCACCAGTATACAGTTTAGATCAGGTTGATACTTATAAAGCAATTGATAAATTGCAAGACTTTATAGATAAATTTCCAGAATCTACCTATATGGTTGAAGCAAATACAATTGCTAAGGATTTAAGAGAAAAGATTGAAAAAAAGGCTTTTGAAAACGCAAAACAATATAATACTATTTCAGATTTTAAGTCAGCAATGGTAGCTTTAGATAATTTTATAATTAATTATCCAGGTACACCATACAAGGAACAAGCTTTGTTTTACAAATTTGATTCGGCTTATAACTTGGCAATAAATAGTATTACGACAAAGCAAGAAGAACGTTTGTTAGACGCAAAAACTGCTTACGATAAATTAATAAAATTCAATAGTAATAGTGAATTTAAAGGTAAAGCTGATGTAATGTTGGCTAGAATTGAAGACGAATTAAAACAATTTTCTAAAATAAATTAGTGATGGATTTAAAAAAGACAAATGCTCCAGTAAACACGATTACTTATAATAAAAATGTGGTTGAAGAACCAACAGGAAATATTTATGAGGCAATCACAATCATGGCGAAAAGAGCCAACCAAATTAATTCAGAGATTAAAAAAGAATTAATTGAAAAATTGGAAGAATTTGCAACATATAACGATAGTTTAGAAGAAATTTTCGAAAATAAAGAACAAATTGAAGTTTCTAAGTTTTACGAAAAATTACCTAAGCCACATGCATTAGCTGTTCAAGAATGGCTAGATGACAAAATCTACTATAGAGATACAAATCAAGACTAAATAAATGTCAGTTTTAAGCGGAAAAAAAATAGTACTCGGAATTTCCGGTGGAATTGCCGCATATAAAACAGCAATATTAGTTAGACTATTCATAAAAGCAGGCGCAGAAGTAAAAGTTATCATGACGCCTGCTTCTAAAGATTTTGTTACTCCTTTAACATTATCTACGCTTTCAAAAAATCCTGTTTTTTCTACTTTTTATAACGAAGAAGACGAGAATGAACAATGGAATAACCATGTAGAGCTTGGTCTTTGGGCTGACTTTATGGTTATTGCTCCAGCAACTGCCAATACGCTTTCAAAAATGGCAAATGGTAATTGTGATAATTTATTGATTGCAACTTATCTTTCAGCAAAATGTCCTGTTTACTTTGCACCAGCAATGGATTTAGACATGTATAAGCATGAGTCAACTATAAATTCTTTTCAAAAATTAAAGGATTTTGGAAACATAATGATTCCTGCTGAATCGGGTGAATTAGCTAGCGGACTTTCAGGTGAAGGTAGAATGGCTGAACCTGAAAATATTATTTCTTTTATTGAAAATGATATCCAAAGTAAATTACCATTACGTGGCAAAAAGATATTAATTACGGCAGGACCAACATATGAAGCGATTGATCCAGTTCGTTTTATAGGAAATCATTCAACGGGTAAAATGGGGTTTGATATTGCAAATGAAGCATCAAAGTTAGGTGCCGAAGTCATATTGATATCTGGACCAACAAATCAAAAAGTTAAATATCCTGTTCAATTAGTAAACGTAGTTTCTGCACAGGAAATGTATGATGAATGCCATCAATATTTCAATGAAGTTGACGTTGCTATTTGTGCAGCAGCAGTTGCAGATTACAAACCAAAAGTTGTTGCTGACCAAAAAATAAAAAAATCAGATGCTGAATTTTCAATTGAATTAGAAAAAACTAAAGACATTTTAGCGTCATTAGGCAAACTAAAAAGGAATCAATTTTTAATAGGTTTTGCATTAGAAACTGAAAATGAAATTGAAAATGCTAAGTTAAAAATCCAAAAAAAGAATTTAGATTTGATTGTTTTAAATTCTCTTAACGATGAAGGTGCAGGTTTCGGGAAACCAACAAATAAGATAACGTTTATAGATAAAAACTTCAATATTGAACCTCGAGAATTAAAATCAAAAGAACTTGTTGCCGAAGATATTTTAGAAAAAGTAGTTTTAAGTTTTAATAATTAAAACAAAAGTTATACTTTTAATTCCACTCTTTCGTTATACTATAAATAATAAACATGAGAAAAATATTTGGCTTTATATTTCTATTCTTAATAAGTTTTACAAACGCTCAGCAATTAAACTGTACCGTTCAGATAAACACTGATAAAGTAGCAACTACAAATGCTCAGTTGTTTAAAAACATGAAAACTTCCATTTCAGATTTCATGAACAAAACTGATTGGACTGGTGAAAATTTAAAACAGCATGAAAAAATAAACTGTTCCATGGTTATCATCATCAACAGTTTTGAAGACAATAGTTTCTCAGCTTCAATTCAAGTGCAATCTACACGTCCGGTTTTTAATTCTACATATGCATCGCCAGTTTTCAATTATAACGATAATGATTTTGCATTTAGATATACAGAGTTTGAAAATTTAATATTCAATCCAGCTACTTTTGATTCTAATTTGGTTTCTGTACTTTCATTCTATAGTTATATGATTCTAGGATTCGATGGCGACACTTACGCTTTATACGGTGGAACAAAAAACTTCGAAATTGCGCAACAAATTTTAAACACAGCACAACAAAGTGGTTATAAAGGATGGAATCAAGGCGATAGTAACCAGAATCGTTTTTTCTTGGTTAACGATATGTTGTCAGGAACTTTTGAACCTTTCAGAGATACACAATATGCCTATCACAGACAAGGATTAGACTTAATGAGTGATGATGTAAAAATGGCTAAAGAGAATGTAATTAGTGCCATAAATTTATTGTCAAAATTATATTCAGTTCGTCCAAATGCTTTTTTGACTCGTGTCTTCTTTGATGCAAAAGCCGACGAAATTGTTTCTATTCTTTCTGGCGGACCAACTGTTTCCTTATCAACAATGATAGATACTTTAAATAGAATTTCGCCTCTTAATTCTAGTAAATGGGCAACCATTAAAATATAATTTTATTCATTATTAAATCTTTATGATTGCTTCACTTTCAATTGAAAACTTTGCTTTAATTGAAAAATTAGATATTAATTTTTCTGAAGGTTTTTCAGTGATTACTGGTGAAACTGGAGCAGGAAAATCAATTCTTCTTGGTGCTTTGGGTTTGCTTATGGGCAAGCGTGCCGATTTATCTTCATTAAAAAATAACGAAGAAAAATGTGTTGTTGAAGCTGCTTTCCATATTAAAAAATACAATATCAAATCTTTATTTCTTGATAACGATGTTGATTATGAAGACGAAACTATTCTACGAAGAGAAATTCTTCCTTCGGGTAAATCTAGAGCTTTCATCAATGATACTCCAGTAAATTTGAATGTATTACAAGAAATCAGTTTGCATTTAATTGATATCCATTCACAACATCAAAATCAAGAATTGAGTGAAGAGAATTTTCAAATCGAAATTTTAGATGTTTTAGCCAATAATCAGGAATTAATTTCGGAATATCAGTCAAATTTAGAACGTTTTAATGCGGCAAAAAGTAAATTAAAGCAACTCATTTCTCAAAAGAACAGCGCTTCAAAAGAACAAGATTATAATTCATTTTTGTTAGAAGAATTAATAACTGCTAATCTGATTGAGAACGAACAGGAAGAGTTAGAAACAGAGCTTGAAAAGCTAAGCAACGTTGAAACTATTCGCGAAAACATCGAAAAATCGATAGTCATTGCGGAAGAAGAGCAAATAGGAGTGATTCAAAACCTGAAAGAAATCAAATCATCAATCGCTAAAATCGCTTCACTTTCTAATGAATATGCTGTTTTACTCGAGCGAATTTCAAGTACAATTATCGAGTTAGATGATATTATTTCTGAACTAAAATCAGAGTTAGAAAAGGTAAATAATGATCCTGAGCGTTTAGCATTTATAAATCAAAAATTGCAATTGATTTATACCTTGCAAAAGAAACATCAAGTCAATTCTGTTGAGGAGTTAATTGCAATTAAAAATGAATTAGAATCTCAATTCATTTCATCCGAAGACATTGATAATCAAATTCAAAAACTTGAAATAGAAGTCAATAATCTAAAAGAGTCAACCGATAAAATTGCTCAAAACATTCACAAAAATAGAGTAGAAGTAGTCCCAAGTTTAGAACAACAATTAATCAAGATTTTAGAACCATTAGGAATGCCTAATGCACGTTTTAAATTCGAAATTAACCATACCGAAAACTATTTCGAAACCGGTAAAGACGAAATTCAATTGCTTTTTTCAGCCAATAAAGGAACCAATTTTGGTTTGCTCAAAAAAATAGCTTCTGGTGGAGAACTGTCAAGAATAATGTTGGCAGTTAAATCTATTTTAGCACAAACTAAAAAGCTTCCAACCATCATTTTTGACGAAATTGACACAGGTATTTCTGGTGATGTGGCTAATAAAATGGCAGATATCATGAACCAAATGAGTGATGATTTACAACTTTTTGCAATCACACATTTACCACAAATTGCTTCAAAAGGGAAAAATCATTATAAAGTTTTCAAGTACATCAAAAACGAAAATACCTTTACTGAGATTAAAAAACTAAACGAAAACGAACGAATCAACGAAATAGCCGAAATGATTTCTGGAAAAGATTTAACCGAATCCGCCATTAATCATGCCAAAGCGCTATTAAATTAAAAATATAAATTGCTTACTTTTGTAAAGTAAAATTAAAACCCAAAATTATGATTATAGAACCAAGAATGCGCGGATTTATATGTTTAACAGCTCATCCAGTAGGTTGCGCTCAAAATGTAAAAAATCAAATTGAATACGTTAAATCAAAAGGAAAAATCGATGGTGCTAAGAAAGTTTTAGTAATTGGTGCTTCAACAGGTTTTGGTTTAGCATCAAGAATAACAAGCGCATTTGGTTGCGATGCGTCAACAATTGGAGTATTTTTTGAAAAAGAACCTTCAGAAGGAAAAACAGCAACTCCAGGTTGGTATAATACTGCAGCTTTCGAAACAGAAGCACACAATGCTGGTTTATATGCAAAAAGCATCAACGGCGATGCCTTTTCAGATGAAATCAAAAACCAAACAATTGAGTTAATCAAAAAAGATTTAGGACAAGTTGACCTTGTAATCTACAGTTTGGCTTCTCCAGTTCGTATGCATCCAAAAACAGGCGTGTTACACCGTTCTTCACTGAAGCCAATTGGTCAAAAATTCACTAACAAAACCGTAGATTTTCACACAGGAAACGTTTCCGAAGTATCAATCGAACCAGCAAATCAGGAAGACATCGATAACACAGTAGTAGTTATGGGTGGCGAAGATTGGTCAATGTGGATGAATGCAATGAAAGCAGCAGGCGTTCTTGCTGTTGGTGCAACAACGGTTGCCTATTCATATATTGGTCCAGAAGTTACCGAAGCAGTTTACAGAAAAGGAACCATCGGTCGTGCCAAAGACCATCTTGAAGCTACCGCTTTCGATATCACCAAAGACTTAGCATCAATAAGCGGCCAAGCTTATGTTTCGGTAAACAAAGCATTGGTAACACAAGCCAGTTCAGCCATTCCAGTAATACCTTTATACATTTCGTTGTTATATAAAACAATGAAAGAAAAAGGTTTACACGAAGGTTGTATCGAACAAATGCAACGCCTTTATGCCGACCGTCTTTACACCAATACAATTCCTCTAGATGATAAAGGAAGAATCAGAATCGACGATTGGGAAATGCGTGACGATGTACAAGAACAAGTAGCTAAACTATGGAAAGTAGCAGAAACCGAAAATCTTTCCGAAATTGGCGACCTAGCTGGATATAAAAACGATTTCTTAAACCTTTTCGGTTTTGGTTTCGATGGAGTAGACTATCAAGCAGATGCTAACGAAATGACTTTAATTCCAAGCATTCAATAAGAAACTCATTCAAAAGATACATTCTTTTAAACAATAAATAAAATCCCCGATTTCACATCGGGGATTTTTTATTTCTTCTAATTTCATACAAATCCAAATCCTTGAACAGGCGATTGTAACGTTTGAACAGGCAATTGTAATCCTTGAACAGACGATTGTAACGTTTGAATAGGCAATTGTAATCCTTGAACAGGTAATTGTAACGTTTGAACAAGCAATTGCAATCCTTGAACAGGCAATTGTAACGTTTAAATAGGCAATTGTAATCCTTGAACAGGTTAATAATTAATATAAGTTTAACACTTTGTACATCAAAAAGTTAAAATCATCATAAATTATTAATTCTGCTTTAATATTATAAAATAATGGCATATCGCTTGTAGGTTTTAATTTATTAATCAATTAAAATTATAAATTATGTCAAGTACATCCGAAAGAACCTTTGGTTCACGTTTGCAAAATGCAAAAACATTAAAAACCTACATCGTTGGTTTTGATAATTATCAACCAGAATCAGGAGAAAACTCTCCAGAAGATTTACAAGAAACAATCACGATAATTGAAACGTTAAACCCTCAAGTGGAGACTTCCGTTTACAACTATCGTCAAGAAGTTGCAGAAAGAAGAATAATATTTTCCATTGCACCAACATCAATCAAAAAAATTGCAACACCTATCAACGCATATTATAGAGGTAAATTTGGAAAAAATTCTTCTCAATATTTAGCCATTAGTGCATTAGTTGCAAAAATAAGAGGAACCAAACTTGTGCGAACTTCTAAAACAGATCAAGAAACACATAGCACTGCACAATTATCTTACGGTAGTATATTGCAAAATTTTAAAAATATAATTACTGATATCGAAGCATTAGGTGCTGATTATACACCAGCAAATAATGATATAAAACTCGAAAAACTAATTGATATTAAAAGCCTAGCAGAAACAAGAAATGAAAAAGTTTCACAAGCATTTGCAATCATGTCTCCAAAGCAAGACCAGCGTCAGGATGTCTATGATATCCTTTCAAGTAAATCACTGCATATTAAAGACTTAGTTCAATCACAGTATGGTTTTGATTCATCTGAGTATAATTTGGTTAAAGGTTTAAATATTTGATAAATGCTTTATTAAATTGTTAAATTATAAAACTCACAAAAAAATATTTGTGAGTTTTTTTTATTATTTCTACATTTATCAAATTAACTTTTTTAACTAATAACTAATATGAAAAAAATTACTTGTTTACTTTTATTGGTAAGTAGCATGGTGTTTGCACAATTCCCAAACCCCTATTGTGGACCAATAACGTTTACCAACAATGTAGAGCCAATAACCTTGGTTAATTTTGCTGGTATTAACAACACTACTTCAGCGCTCGTAGGAACAGCAAATGGAACTACTATTGTCGCGCATGAAGATTATACAGCTATCACAGGAAATGTAACAGCTGGACAGTCATATCCAATTACTTTAAAAGGTAATACAGATGGTGCTTTTAACACTAATTTATCTGTATTTATTGATTGGAATCATAACAATGTATTTACCGATCCAGGAGAAACCTATAATATTGGAAATATTAATGGTTCAACTGGTGTTGATGCTATTCAATTAGTTGGAAGCATTTCAGTTCCAGGTACTGCTATGGGTGGAAATACTAGAATGAGAGTAGTTAAGAAATATAATTTTAGTACAACTGCTTTTCCTGATTCTTGTAATACAGGTGGAACTGGTTTTGGTCAAGCTGAAGATTATACGCTTTCTGTTACTGCCGTTGCAGCATGTTTAACGGGATTTAATTATCCAACTGTTACAACAACTCCAGGAATATGCGATGGGTTTACACCTAACGAAATTGCAGTTGATAGTTGGGCAGGAGATTATTTTTATGTTGCTGTAACAAGCGGACAAACATATAGTTTTACAAGCTCTGTTGGAACTGATTACTATACATTAAGTACAGATGATGGTGTTACTGCAGTTGCCTCTGGTGTTCAACCTTTAACTTGGGTTTCAAATTTTTCAGGAAATCTTAGAGTTCATTTAAATACTAATTCATCATGTGGTACTCAAGATGCTGAAAGAGAAACTAATGTAATTTGTGGTGTGGCTTGCTTAACTGGTGTTTTATATCCTTCAGCAACTTATAATGTACCGGGTTGTAATGGAACAGTATATTCAATAGATCCATTTTGTTATGCAGGAGAGTATTCTAATGTAAATGTATTTGCAACTAATGCATATACTTTTTCAAGTTCAATTGCAACAGATTATGTTACTATTGCTTCAGCTGATGGGATGACACCTTTAGCGGTAGGTTTAGGAACTGCAAATTATACACCAACAACTGATGGAGTAGTTAGATTTTATTTACATTCAAATAATACTTGTGGTACACAAGCAACAGATAGAGAAAGAAGAGTTTCATGTACAACTTCAGCAACTTTGCCAGGTTGTGCTACAAATCCTTCTCCTGCAGATGGAAGTACTACAGTATCCGCAACAGCTGCGTTTAATATTTCATGGTCAGCACCAACAACTGGTGATCCTGCTACATCATATGATGTTTACACAGGAGATACTCCAACTACATTAGCTTTTGGAGCAAATGTAACAGACACTTTCATAAACAATGTTGGACCTATTGGGGCCTACAATACAACAGTTTACTGGCAAGTAATTGCTAAAAATGCTGCTGGTGATGCTATCGGATGTGCAGTTTGGAGTTTCACAACAGAAGCTTCACCTGGCTATTGTTTGTCAGCTCCAAATGGTCAATGGCCAGGTGGAACTTACAGTTCTCAAGTTTGTGATGGATTAACTGATAATGTAATCACAACTGTTGGTTATGCTGGAGAATATTCAGTAGTTACAGTTGTTTCTGGTGAAACTTATACTTTTAGAAGTTCAATATCAACAGATTTTATTACAATTGGTAATTCTGATGGAGGAGTTGCTTTAGCTTATGGTCTTACACCTGTGACCTGGGTTTCTGATCAAGATGGTGAAATTAGATTCTATACACATACTGATGATCAATGTGGAGACAATACAAATAGTAGAATAAGATCTTTCACATGTGGTATACCTTCAACAGATTCTCCTGACTATGTAAGTCTTCAATGGCCACCAACAGCAACTATTGATCAAGGAGGCGATGTTAATGTTTACGGACAAGTTTATGAAGGAGGTTTAACAGATGTTGTGCCTAATATTGATGGTCAAGCACCAGGTATTAATGCTTGGATTGGAATAAGTGATATGAATACAAATCCTAACACTTGGACAGAATGGACACCAATGACTTGGAATGCAGGTAGCATTGGAAATAATGATGAATACCAAGCTAATATTGGTGGTACTCTAGCTCCAGGAACATATTACTATGCAACTAGATTTAATTTAAATGGAGGTGCATATGTATATGGTGGAATTAACCAATCTAATCCAAACAATGGAAACTTCTGGGATGGAACAACTTTTGTAAACGGTATTTTAACGGTAAATCCTCCTCCAGCTCCTGCAAATGATGAATGTGCTGGTGCAGTAATGTTAACAGTTGATGATACATTCTGTAACGGAACAAATACAAATGGTACAAACTTAGGTGCTACAGATTCAGGTCTTGGACTAGCAGATTGTTTTAATTATGGTCAAAATGATGTTTGGTATTCATTTACAGTGCCTTCTGATGTAGCTACGGTTGATATTTCTACTGATTTTACAGGTGGAACGCTTTATGATACAGAGGTCGCACTTTATTCTGGTGTATGTGGATCACTTGTAGAATTAGATTGTGATAATGATGGTGGTACTACAACATTACCTAATGGTTTTTCATGGAATTCATTAATACTTGACTCACCAGTTGATGCAGGTGCTACATACTATGTTAGAGTATCAGGATATAGTGCTAACGATGTTGGAACATTTTGTTTGAGAGTTTCAAGAAACCAAGATTTATCTAATGGAGATTTTTCAAACAATTCATTCTCTTTCTCTCCAAACCCAGTTAGAAATATTTTAACTATAAACAATGGTCAAGAAATGACTCAAATAGAAGTTTATAATTTAGTTGGACAAAAAATTAAACAATATGATGTGAATACAACATCAGCTCAAATTGATATGTCTAATCTTCAAACTGGAGCATATTTATTGAAAATTACATCAAATGATGCTGTAAAAACAATAAAAGTGTTAAAAGAGTAAAAAGTAAACAAATATTATGCTTTTCATAAAAAACCACCCTTTTTTGGGTGGTTTTTTTGTATATTTGATAATTAATTTATTAAACCTACAAAGAATATGAAAAAAATTACTTTTTACCTTTTCATGCTTTTATCCTTTTCAAGTATAAAAGCTCAATTGTATCAGGTTCCTTTGTGTAATGGAACAATTGCTTCCAATACATACGGACCAATGAATAGTGTAGCAACTGCTAATGCTACGAATAGAACCGCAGTTATTTATCCAAGTGCTCAATTAGCCCCAATTGCAGGACAAACTTTGACTAGTTTATATTTCAATAGGTTAACTGCTACTGGTTCAATGTCTGGTGCACCAAATTTTAGAATTTATTTAAAAGAAACATCTCAAACAGATTTTGGAGCAACAGCAATCGATTGGGCTACAGAAACTGCCACAGCAACTTTAGTTTACAATTCAGATCCTACTTCTGTTGTCGGTTCTAATGCTGGATGGAAGAATTTTGTTCTATCTAATAATTTTCTTTACAGTGGTACACAGAATTTAGCTGTTTATATGGAGTATATCAATACTGCAGCTTCAACAACTATTGGTTGGGAGTATGAATATAGTGCTCCTTGTATTACTACTTCTAATAGTAATACTACCAAGTACATTAATAACACAACTGGAACTCCAGGAGCAAGTTTAACTTCAACAAATTATAGAAGACCTCAAATTGGTTTTGATTATTTAGTATCTTGTCCAGCGCCTACAAGTTTCGCAGCTTCTAATGTTGCTACAACTACTGTAGATTTAAATTGGGTTGCTGGTGGCTCTGAATCAGAATGGGAATATGCTGTTTTGCTTGCTACAGATCCTGCGCCAACAAGTGGAACTACAGTTATGACTAATTCAGTTGTTGGGTATTCAGTTCAACCTGCTACTAACTATAAAGCTTATCTTAGAGCAAATTGTGGTACAAATGATAATTCCGTTTGGACATCTATTACTTTTACAACACCTTGTGCATCTTATACACCTTCTTACACTCAAGATTTTGCAACTTTTCCTCCTAATTGTTGGACTAGAGCTGCAGCTGGAGATCCAACAACTGGTCCTACTGGTACTGCAGCTGGAATATGGGCTGCTGATGGGTTTTTAAATAGTGGAACTACTGGTGCTATAAAAGTAAATTTATATAGTTTAAATAGAATTGGTTGGATGATATCACCAACAATTGATATGACAGCAGGTAACTATAGAGTAAAATTTGATTATGCAGTTACAACTTGGAATAACACAACTCCAAGCGCTATGGGTTCTGATGATGTTGTTCAGTTAGTTATTTCTGAAGATGGAGGAACAACTTGGCAAGTATTAACAACTTTGAATGCAGCTTCTAATGTTTTAAATTCGAATAATACATTCTCTTTAGAACTTCCTGCTTATACAAATGCAAATACAAAATTTGCATTTTACGCAACTGATGGAACAATAGATGATGCAGAAGATTATGATTTCTTTATTGATAATTTCGTTGTTGAAACTATCCCTTCTTGTGTTGAAACATCTACACCTGTTGCAACAAATTTAACTTCAACTTCAGTTGATTTATCTTGGAATGCTGGTGGCTCTGAATCAGAATGGGAGTACGTATTAGCTTTAGCTTCTGATCCAACACCAACATCTGGAACATCAACTATGGTTACTTCGTTGACAGGTGTTTCTCTTTCACCTTCAACTAATTATATTTTTTATGTTAGAGCAGTTTGTGGAACAAATAATTATTCAGTTTGGAAAACACTTAATGTTAATTCACCTGCTACACCACCAGCCAATGATGATTGTTCAGGAGCAATTGCTTTAACAGTCAATACTGATTTAAATTGTGGAACAATTACTGGAGGAACTGTTCTAGGTGCAACTGCTTCAAGTGTTGATGCAACTACTTGTGCTGGAACAGAAGACGATGATGTTTGGTTTTCATTTGTTGCCACTAGTACATCACACAGAATAGCTTTGTCTAATATTGTAGGTAGTGTTACAGATATGTATCATTCATTGTGGACTGGTGTTGACTGTGATAATTTAACATTAGTTCCAGGTTCATGTTCAGATCCAAACACAAGTAATCCTTCAGGATTAGTAATTGGAGAAACATACTATGTAAGAGTGTATACTTATACTGCAACTGGAAGTCAGAATACTACTTTTGATATTTGTGTTGGAACACCTCCAGCACCTCCAGCAAATGACGATTGTTCAGGTGCAATTGCTTTAACAGTTAATTCAGATTTTGCTTGTGGAACAGTAACAAGTGGTACTGTGCAAAGCGCAACTGCTTCAGCTATTGATGCAACTGCTTGTTTTGGCACAGAAGATGATGATGTTTGGTATTCATTTGTTGCTTCTAACACATCACATAGAATAACCTTATCTAATATTGTAGGAAGTGTTACAGATATGTATCATTCTTTATGGACTGGTACAGATTGTAATAGTTTAGCATTAGTTCCAGGGTCATGTTCTGATCCAAATACTAGTAATCCTTCAGGATTGACAATTGGACAAACATATTATATTAGAGTGTATACTTACACTGCAACTGGTGGTCAAAATACTACTTTCGATATTTGTGTTGGAACACCACCACCACCACCAGCAAATGACAATTTTGCTAATGCAATTGCTATTAGCTGTGGAAATATTTATTCTGGTGATACAACTTTAGCAACTTTAGATGAAGATAACGCACCTGATGGATTTGGTGCTGATATGGATGCTCCAAATGTATGGTATTCTTTTACAGGTTCAGGAACTTCTCAATCAGTTACATTAGATCTTTGTAATTCATCTTATGATACTTCAGTTTTAGTTTATACAGGAACTTCAGGTAATTTAACCTTAATTGCTGCCAATGATGATGATAATACTTGTACTTTAACAACTCGCTCTAAAGTAACTTTTACTTCTGATGGAACAACTACATATTATATAGCCGTTGAAGGATGGAATGTTGGAAGTATTGGAGCTTTTAATATGGATGTTACATGTACAGATGTAAATCCTCCTGCAGTTAATAATCAAGACTGTGGTACTTCATTAGCTGTTAATGTTGATGGTATAATCGTTAATTCAGATAATTCATTTGGAACGGTTAATTCAGCACAACCAACGTGTGATACTTTTGGTTCAATTCAAGATGTTTGGTTCTCATTTGTTGCACCAACTAGTGGTTTGGTAGATTGTGAAGTTTCTTTAGGTACTATTACGTCTGCAAACTTTACTGTTTATGAAGGTGCTTGTGGTTCTTTAACAGAAGTAGCTGGTACATGTAATTCAAATTTCACTACTACTACAACTGAGAATTTAACAGGTTTAACAGCAGGAAATACTTATTATGTTCAAGTTTGGAGTAATTCATCAGAGCAAGGAACTTTTGGATTAAGATTATCTGATCCTAGTTTATCGAATACTGGCTTTGATAATTCAACATTTACTTATTATCCAAACCCAGTGAAAAATATTTTGAACTTATCTTATAGTCAAAATATTTCTCATGTTGAAGTTTTCAACTTATTAGGTCAAAAAATGACATCTAATGATTTTAATGCTAATACAGCTCAAGTTGATATGTCTAACTTAGCTTCAGGAGCATATTTAGTAAAAGTTACTTCGGATAATACTACTAAAACGGTTAGAGTTATTAAAGAATAATTTTTAACTTTTTATAAAATTGAAACCACCTAGAAATAGGTGGTTTTTTATTTTGCTTTATATTTGTTAAAAAAAAGAATGCTATTCTCAATAATTATTCCCGTTTATAATCGCCCAGATGAATTAGAAGAATTACTTTCTAGTTTAACAAAATTAGATTATGACAAAAATTATGAAATCGTAATTATTGAAGATGGATCTACACTAATGTCAGATGTTGTTTGTTCTAATTATCAATCTAAATTAAATATTTCATATTATTATAAATCAAATTCAGGTCCAGGTGATTCAAGAAATTATGGAATGAAAGTTGCTAAAGGTGACTATTTTATAATTTTTGATTCTGATTGCTTAATTCCATCAAATTATTTAAAAGAAGTTGAATTAGAATTAACAAACGATTTTGTTGATTGTTTTGGTGGTTCTGATGCTGCTCATGAATCATTTTCAGATATTCAAAAAGCAATCAATTTTGCCATGACTTCTTTTTTGACAACAGGTGGAATTCGTGGTGGTTCTGAAAAAATAAATAAATTTCAGCCTAGAAGTTTCAATATGGGAATTTCTAGAGAAGCATTTTTAACTTCTAATGGTTTTGGGAATATTCATCCTGGTGAAGATCCAGATTTATCTATTAGACTTTGGAAGCTTGGTTTTAAAACAAGATTATTTCCAAATGCTTACGTATTTCACAAACGCAGAATTAATTGGAATAAATTTTCAATTCAAGTAAATAAATTTGGAAAAGCAAGACCAATTTTAGATTTGTGGCATCCAGATTATAAAAAATTGACTTTCTATTTCCCAACAATTTTTATACTTGGATTAATGTTTTCAATTGTTATGTTGTTTCTAAAACAACCTATTTTTTTAGAACTTTACGGATTCTATTTTATTTTAATACTCCTTTTTTCATCCATTCAAAATAAGTCGTTTTCTATTGGATTACTCTCTGTTTATGCTGTTTTTAAACAGTTTTGGGGATATGGAATAGGATTTATGAATTCTTTCTTTAAAATACAAATTCAAAAACAACAACCAGAAAAAGCTTTTCCTGAATTATTTTTTAAATCAAAATTATGACAAAAATAGTTGGACTTACAGGCGGAATTGGAAGTGGTAAAACAACCATTGCAAATTACTTTAAAGAACTTGGAGTTCCAGTTTACATTGCTGATGATGAAGCAAAAAAAATAATGAATTCTGATGATGTTATTCTAAAAATTAAAAATAAATTTGGAGAAGATGTTTTAGAAGACAACAAAGTAAACAGAGAAAAGATGGCTCAAATAGTCTTTTCAAATCCCGAAAAGTTGAAAGAACTTAATAAAATAATTCATCCAGAGGTTAAAAAGCATTTTAAGAATTGGCTGAATAGTCACAAAGATTCAAAGTATATAATAAAAGAAGCAGCTATCTTATTTGAAAGTGGAAGTTATAAGGATTGTGATTATATTATAACTGTGGTTGCAACATTAGAATCTAGAATTGAGAGAATTTTAAAAAGAGATAATACTACAAAAGAAAATGTTTTAAAAAGAATAAAAAATCAATGGAGCGATGATGAAAAAGTTGCCAAAAGTGATTTTATTATTCATAATGAAGATGTTAAAGAAGCTTTAATAAAAACATATCAAATTCATAATTTATTGAATAATATTTAAAATAACCTTAATTTGTTAATCTTTGGTTAATGTTTTTATTGCTTAAATGTTAAAATACTAAATTTGTTTAATGAATAAATTGTTTTTCAGACTACTTGTTATTTTAATGAGTTTATCATTAATAGGTATTATTCTAGTGCAAGTATATTGGTTTGATACTTCATTTAAAAATAATGAAGAGCAATTTAAATTTCATGCAAAACAAGTTCTTGGAAATGTTGCCGAAAAATTAAATAAACTTGAAGCCTATAACTATTATGAAATTTATAATAGAGTAGCAGATAGTACTGGAAAAGTACCTCAAAAAAGTGATTTTCTTGAATTAAAGTTTTATCAGCGTGATGTTAGAACGAACCAAACAATTGTTTATTCTAATAATATTACTTCTGAAGATTATGGTATTACATCTGCTTATTTTGATAAAAATAGCGAACCATATAAAATTAAGAATTACACAGCGAATAGAAAAACAGAGGTTTACAATGGAGCAGTTGATAACTCAATGAAACAAAATGTTTCACCTGATTTAAAAATTGAAAAGTCTGGAAAACTTGATTTATTAAACAATGCTCAATTTGAAACTTTTTTTAAAGATATAGCTGCTTTAAAGCCAATACAAGAAAGAGTTTCTAACGAATTGATAAAGAATTTATTATCTAAAGAGTTAAAAATTTATGGAGTTAATACTCCATTCGAATATAGTATTTACAGTAACGGATTAGCTACTAAGATTCAATCAGAAGCTTTTAGGTATGATAAAGATGCAAATTATTCAATTCCTATTTTTACTGATAGCGAAGGAAATAGTAAGTATCAATTATTAATTCAGTTTCCTCAAAAGAAGAAGTTTTTAATATCAGAGTTAATTGGAATTGCAGTATTATCAACAATTTTCACATTAGTTATTGTAATTGCTTATTCAAGTGCATTGAGTCAATTGATAAAACAAAGACAGATTTCTGAAATTAAAACCGATTTTATCAATAACATGACGCATGAGTTTAAAACGCCAATTGCTACAATTAATTTAGCGTTGGATGCTATCAAAAACCCAAAAGTCTTTGAAGATAAAGAGAAAGTTAGTCGTTACCTTCAAATGATTAAAGATGAGAATAAGCGAATGCATGCTCAAGTAGAAAATGTATTGAGAATATCAAAATTAGAGAAGAAAGAACTTGAAATCAATAAGGAAAATCATGATATTCATGAAATTATAGAAGATGCAATTGAACATGTTAATTTAATTGTTGAAGATAGAGAAGGAAGTATTACTAAAACTTTTGATGCAACCAGATCTTCAGTATTATTGAATGATGTTCATTTTACCAATGTTTTGGTTAATATTTTGGATAACGCAATTAAATATTCGGCAAATATTCCAGTTATTGATGTACATACTGAAAACGTAAAAGATTTTATAATAATAAAAATAAAAGACAACGGAATAGGAATGAGCAAAGCAGCTCAAAAAAGAATTTTTGAAAAATTTTATCGCGAACATACAGGCGACGTTCATAATGTTAAAGGACATGGATTAGGATTAGCCTACGTAAAAAGAATAGTTGAAGACCATAATGGTGAAGTTTACGTAGAAAGTGAAAAAGGAAAAGGAAGTACATTTATAATAAAATTGCCACTGATTAATTAATATACACGCTATGGAAAATAAAAATAAAATATTACTAGTTGAAGATGATCAAAACTTCGGTATTGTTTTGAGAGAATACTTAACGCTTAACGATTTTGAGGTTACTTTAGCTAAAAACGGAATGGAAGGTTTTGAAAAGTTCAAAAAAGATACCTTCGATTTATGTATTCTTGATGTCATGATGCCATACAAAGATGGTTATACTTTGGCAAAAGAAATACGTGAAAAAAACAAAGATGTGCCTTTGATTTTCTTGACTGCAAAAACAATGAAAGAAGATGTGATGAAAGGTTACAAAGTTGGAGCTGATGATTATTTAAATAAACCATTTGATTCGGATGTTTTATTGATGAAAATTAAAGCTATCATTCAACGTAAAGCTGCAGAAAATAAAAACGAACCAGCAAAATTTGAATTCGAAATTGGTAAGTTTCACTTAAATTCAAAGCTAAGATTTTTAACATTTAATGGTGGTGAACCAATAAAATTATCACCAAAAGAATCAGAATTGTTGAAAATGATGGCGATTTATGAAAATGATTTAATGCCTAGAGAATTAGCTTTGACAAAAATCTGGAGAGAAGACAATTACTTCACTTCAAGAAGTATGGACGTTTACATTGCCAAATTACGTAAGTATCTAAAAGACGATCCAAACGTTGAAATCTTAAACATTCACGGTGAAGGTTTCCGATTGGTTGTTAAAAAATAAATAATTTGCAAAGGCTTTCCATTTTGGAAAGCCTTTTATTTAAGTTCTAATTGAAGTGCAAAATTAGTTTTTTCAGAATTGTGTACTTTGTATATTAATTTGTTGTCTTCAGTTTTTTTAGAAATTTCAAAAGCATCATTCAGAGATAATTCTTTTAAATAATTCATTTCAATAGTTTTTATTTTCTGAAAAAAAACGGCTTCAACATCAATATAATTCAAACACCATTCAAGATATTTTACACTATTAGCATGATTTACAATGTCTAAATCAGATAATTTTACAGTTTGCTCAGTAATTTTTTTGAAATCATGTTGTATATCTATCTTAGAAAAACTCTCTAAAGTTGCTCTTTCAGGATATTTAATAAAATGTTCATGTGCCAAACCTAAATTCTCTGGTCGGCGAGTATTGGTATTCATTACAACCCAAAAAGTTTCACAACCTACGAGTTTCTCTTCTCCTTGAAATAATTCGATACAACGAATAGAACGAGAGTTTTCAAGCGAATTAATCCAGGTTTTCACAGTTATTTTATCTTTCCATTTCGGTAATCGATTAATTTCAATTCGAATTCTGCTCAAAACCCAAGCTTGATGAAATTCTTGCATGTCATTAAAACTCAAACCTCCAAGTTCTGCGTGTTTTGCAGCAGTTAATTGAAGAATATTACATAAGTCAGTGTATTTCAAATAACCATTTGGATAACATTGCAAAAAATTAATTTTCCAATCCTTTACTAGTTTTGATTCGAAATCAGGTGAAATAGGCATTTATAATTTTGAATTTATGGTATTAATAATTTCATTGATATCTGTTTTAAAGTCAAACCATGCAACATTTTCAGTTCTTTTAAACCAAGTTAATTGTCTTTTTGCAAATCGTCTTGTGTTTTTTTTGATTTCCTCTATTGCAAATTCTAAAGTAGTTTTTCCATCAAAATAGTCAAAAAGTTCTCTGTAACCAACCGTTTGTAAAGCATTTAGGTCTTTATTTGGATAAAGATTTTTTGCTTCTTCCAGCAAACCTTCTTCAATCATGATGTCAACACGTTGGTTAATTCTATTGTACATGATTTCTCTTTCAGCTTCCAAACCAATGATAATAGGAGTGAAGTTTCTATTATTTTTCTTTTGATTTAAAAAGGATGAGTAGGGTTTTCCAGTTCCAATACAAACTTCTACAAAGCGTTTCATTCGCTGCGGATTTTGTAATGTTTGAGGATTTTCATCGGCTAATTTTTTATAATATTCAGCATCTAGTTCTTTTAACTTTTGCTGTAAATAATCTATCCCAAACAATTCAAAATCAGAATTTAATTTATTTCTTATTGATTTATCAATATTTGGAAAATCATCAAAACCTTTTAAAACGGCATCAACATATAAACCAGAACCACCGACCATAATTTGAATGTTATTTTGCAAAAACAATTCATCTAGTTTTTGAATGGCTTCTTGCTCAAAATCACCAACGGAATAATTTTCAAAAATGGTTCTGTTTTGTATGAAATGATGTTTAGCTGCTGCTAATTCTTCATCATTTGGAACCGCAGTTCCAATTTTCATTTCTTTATAAAATTGTCGGCTATCACATGAAAGAATTTCACAATTAAAATGCTTTGCTAAAGAAATACTTAAAGCTGTTTTTCCTATTGCAGTAGGACCAATTATCGTGATTAAATAATTCAAAACTTGACAATTTTATATACTTTATTTCTTTTCAAATAACCTTGAATAATTGTTCTTGTGTCGCGGTTATTTTGCATCGGGATAATTATGTTTTTTAATATTTCGATGTTGTTTATTTGATAATTTAAGTCATAAAAGCAATAGCCTTTGTAAATTCCATTTTCAATTAAAACAGCGCAACGTTCATCAATACTTCGACCTCTGTCAATAATGACCATGTTGTCGTTTTCGAATTTCATTTCTCGAATGAATTCTTCAACACGTTCATTATATAATTCTGGTGATTCTTTCCCTAAACACGCTCCATTACATTCTTTAATTTTATGTTGAAAACAACCATTTTGTGTTTCATATAAACCATTTATTTTTTGACACAAATTGTGTTTTTCTGTTATTTTAAACAAGGCATTCTTTCCTTCTTGTATTGAAGAAAAAGAGGTTATTTCCTTTTTTCTGCCATCAGCTTTTAGTAATTTTAAGTTAATATAACCTTTTGAATCTTTTTCTTGGTACAAAGCCCATTGAAAAATACTTTTTCGTTGTGAACGATTATAAATAGGTTTATTTATTTTTATTTCTTCACTTTCTTTTAATAAAGCTATCAATTCGCTTCCTGTGACTTCATAGGTAACTGCAAAAACTTCTCTTTGAATTTTTTTGCTTTTTCCCGAAGTTCCTGTAAAATGCTGATTAACTCTTTTTTTAATATTTCGACTTTTACCAATATATATTAAATTTCCTTTTTCGTTATGAATATAATATATTCCGGTTTTTGTTGGCAAACTTTCAACAATGTCAAGTAGTTTTGGCGACAATCCAGATTTTATTTCTTTCTTAATTAACTCAGAAATAATTTCTTTTTTGCTGTCTTTAGCCAAAAGCATTTTGAATAATTTCACTGTTGCCATTGCATCACCACTTGCTCTGTGTCTATCAGTTACTGGAATTCCCAATGCACGAACTAATTTTCCCAAGCTATACGAAAGTTGGTCAGGAATTAATCTTTTTGAAAGTTCAACAGTACAAAGCGTTTCACGTTTAAAATCATAACCTAAACGAGTAAACTCTGTTCTCAGAATTCTATAATCAAATGAAGCATTATGTGCCACAATGATTGTTCCTTCAGTAATTTCGATAATGCGTTTAGCTACTTCATAAAATTTTGGTGCTGAACGTAACATAGCGTTATTTATTCCAGTCAATTTTACCACAAAAGGTTGGATTGGTTTTTCAGGATTTACCAAACTTATAAATTGATCAACTATTTCATGACCATCAAACTTATAGATAGCGATTTCTGTAATTCCTTCTTCGTTGAATTGTCCTCCGGTGGTTTCTATGTCGAGAATAGTGTAAATAACTTTTTTATTTATCTGTTTCCAAAAATACTACTTCCAATTCTAACCATTGTACTTCCGCAATCAATAGCTAATTGATAATCGCCACTCATTCCCATGGAAAGTGTTTCAAGTTTAAAATTTGAAGTTTCGGTTGGTTTGTATTTGTCAAAAATTGATTTTAATACTGTAAATTCTTTTTTTATTTGTTCTTGATTATCAGTAAATGTAGCCATTCCCATTAAACCAACTACTTTAATATTTTTAAATGATTTAAATTCATCGGAATTTATAATATCGGAAAGTTCATTTTCATCTAAACCAAACTTTGTTTCTTCTTCAGCTATATGAATTTGGAGTAAACAATCCACATTTTTTCTCCAACGAATAGCTTGTCGATTTATCTCTTTTAGTAATTTTAAACTATCAACTCCATGAATTAATTTTACATAAGAAATCATATATTTTACCTTATTCGATTGAACATGACCAATCATATGCCATTGAATGTCTTTGGGCATTTGTTGATGTTTTTCGGTCATTTCTTGGATTTTATTTTCACCAAAAATGCGTTGTCCAGCTTCATAAGCTTCCATCAAATCAGAAACAGGTTTGGTTTTTGAAACCGCAACTAGTGTAACGTTTTCAGGTAATGATGATTTTATTTTTAGTAAATTATCTTTTATTGACATTTTAAACATTAGTTACAATTCATAAACCATCAAACCACTTCTAAATTTTGGCTCAATATAAGTACTTTTTGGTGGCATGATTAAATTGTTATCTGCCAATGCTTTTATTTCTGATATATCACTAGGAAATAACATAAATCCAACCTCAAATTCACCTTCATCAACCAACTCTTTTAATGTTAAAATTGATTGCTTTCCAGGAATGTATTCAATGCGTTCATCATTTCTTAAATCTTCGATAGCTAGTAATGGTTTCAATACTTTGCCATACAAAATTTGAGCATCAAGGTTTTCTAAAATTGATTTATGATTGTTAGAATTGCCATCTTGTTTGTAAAATAAAGCATAGAAATTACCTTTAAGATACATTCCAAATTCAAACTTACTTTGCGGTTTCCAAAGTTCTTGTTCTTTGTCTTTAATGATAAAATTCTCTGAAAGTTTTTCTAAAAATTCTTCCGATGAATAACCGTTTAAATCTCTAATAATTCGATTGTATTCATATATTTTCACGTTGCTTTCAGCAATCAGAAAACTCATAAAATAATTTAAATTATTATGTTCGGATTGTTTGTATTCGTCATACAACAATTCAGCAGAAGCAGAACGATGATGTCCATCAGCAATATATAATTCAGAAATTTTTTCAAATTGATTTTGTAACCATTCAATTTCTTCTTCTGTTTCAATTTTCCAAAGCTGATGTTTTTCTTTGTTGGTTGTTGAATAATTATAAATTGGTTGAGATTTCTTTTTTTCAGAAATCCAATTGTTAATAGTTGTGTTGTCTGGATACGTAATCAAAACGGGTTCGGTGTTAAAACCAGTTTGATGCAAATAATCTTTGAATAATTCTACACGATATTGTAATGTGTCTTCGTGTTTTTTGATAACATTATTTTTATAGTCATCAATAGAAGTTCCTGCTACAATTCCGGTAAATGTTCTGTTTTTTGTCTGAATTTCATAGAGAAAGAAAACAGGTTTTTCTTCAGAAATCAAAACATTTTCATTTTTAAAATCTTGGTATTTATGTGCTACACCTTTAAATCGTTTATCTAAAGTTATTTTTTGTGCATTCACATAAGCTGGATTGATTACATGCAAAAACGAATAAGGATTAAAATTTAACCAAGCAGCCAATTCAGCCGGAGAATAGTCTTCATAGTTTCGACAACTTACTAAACCAACTTTATCTGGCGCAGGACGAACCGCTTTGAAAGGAGTTATTTTACTCATTATTTTTTAAGAGAATTGTTTAGAAACTTTCTCTGCTTTTTTGCTTTCGGAATAATCATAGAAACCTTCACCTGATTTTACTCCAAGTTTTCCGGCCATAACCATATTTACTAATAATGGACAAGGTGCATATTTTGGATTTTTAAAACCATCATACATTACATTTAGAATTGATAAACAAACATCTAATCCAATAAAATCTGCTAATTGCAATGGTCCCATTGGATGAGCCATTCCTAGTTTCATCACTGTATCAATTTCCTCAACACCGGCAACACCATTGTATAAAGTTTCGATACTTTCATTAATCATTGGCATTAAAATTCTGTTAGCAACAAAGCCTGGATAATCATTTACTTCGGTTGGTGTTTTGCCTAATTTCACTGATAAATCCATAATTATTTTAGTAACTTCATCAGAAGTTGAATATCCACGAATGATTTCTACCAATTTCATTATTGGCACTGGATTCATAAAATGCATTCCAATTACTCGTTCTGGATGTACTACTTGTGCAGCAATTTGCGTAATAGAAATTGAAGATGTGTTTGAAGCCAAGATTACATTATGGTCACAAACATCGCTTAACTGCTTAAAAATATTCATTTTTAAACCTACATTTTCAGTTGCAGCTTCCACAACTAAATCACAACCAACAACGCCGTCTTTTATATCAGTGTAAGTAATTATATTTCCTATTGTTTTGTGTTTATCATCTTCGGTAATCGTTCCTTTTGTAACCATTCTATCAAGGTTAGAAGCAATAGTTGCCATTCCTTTTTCTAATGATTTTTCAGAGATATCAATTAATTTTACTGTAAATCCTGATTGAGCAAAAGTATGGGCAATTCCGTTGCCCATTGTACCTGCACCAATTACTGCAATGTGTTTCATTATATTAGTTTAGTTTTATTCTAGTTTTAAATTTTAATAGAATTATTTTCTATTCATACTATCAATTATCATATAAGCAACTCTTAGCGCTTCAGTTCCGTCTTCTAAAGTTACAATTGGAGTAGTGTTGTTGTTTATAGCGTCTGCAAAAGTTTCTAATTCATCCAAAATAGCATTGTTTGGTTCAACTTCTGGATTGTTGAAATAAATTTGTTTTTTTTCTCCTTCGGCATTTTGTAAAATCATATCAAAATCACCCGGAATTTCTGGAGCATCTTTCATTTTTACTACTTCACAAATTTTATCTAAATAATCAACCGATATGTATGCATCTTTTTGAAAGAAACGTGATTTACGCATGTTTTTCATCGAAATTCTACTCGAAGTTATATTGGCAACACAACCGTTTTCAAATTCAATTCGAGCATTGGCAATATCTGGCGATTGACTCAAAACAGAAACTCCGCTGGCGTGAACACTTTTTACTTTTGATTTTACAACGCTCAAAATGGCATCAATGTCATGTATCATTAAATCTAAAACTACAGGAACATCAGTTCCACGAGGATTGAACTCTGCTAAACGATGCGTTTCGATGAACATTGGATTTTCAATTTGATTTTTTACTGCAGAAAACGCGGGATTGAAACGTTCAACATGTCCAACTTGTCCTTTTATGTTGAATTCTTTTGCCAAAGCAATGATTTCCTCAGCTTCTTCAACCGTTGTAGCAATTGGTTTTTCGATAAATACATGTTTGCCCGATTTTATGGCAACTTTGGCACATTTGTAATGAGAAAGAGTAGGAGTAACAATATCTACAACGTCAACTGCATGAATTAATCTTGCAATGGTATCAAATTGTTTATAGCCAAACTCGGCTGCAACTTTTTTTCCATTTTCTTGGTTTTCGTCATAAAAACCAACCAGTTCATATTTTGTAGATTGTTGTAATAAACGCAAGTGTATTTTTCCAAGATGTCCAGCACCTAAAACGCCAACTTTTAACATAAAAAATAAATTTTACCAAAAGTACTATTTTAGTTTAAAGTTTAAAAGTTTAAGAGTTTAAAAGTTGATTGTAACTTGGTACTTGTTTTTTGAAATATTAACTTCTATTTTTACCAAAAATATTTAGCCCAAATTGAAAGATACAAATAAACATCAAGGACTTAGAAATCAGTTAGTAAAGGTATTAGAGGAAAAAGGAATAACTGATAAAAATGTTTTGGAGGCCATAAAAAAAATTCCACGACATTTATTTATAAATTCAAGTTTTGAAGATTTTGCCTATCAAGATAAAGCGTTTCCAATTGGCGCTGGTCAAACCATTTCTCAGCCTTACACAGTTGCGTTTCAAAGTCAATTATTAGAAGTCAAAAAAGAACAAAAAATACTAGAAATAGGAACTGGTTCTGGTTATCAGACTGCCGTTTTATGTTTGCTTGGAGCTAAAGTATATTCTGTGGAAAGACAAAATGAATTGTTCAAAACAACTTCTAATTTATTGCCAAAATTAGGAATTCGTCCAAAACATTTATCGTTTGGCGATGGTTATAAAGGATTACCAAATCATGCACCTTTTGACAGTATCATTGTTACTGCTGGCGCGCCAATTATTCCAAAAGCGTTGATGGCGCAACTAAAAATAGGAGGAAAGTTGGTTATTCCTGTTGGTGAAAAGGAACAGATAATGACGATGTTAATTCGAAAAAATGAAACTCAGTTTGAAAAACATGAATTTGGAGATTTTAGATTTGTACCGTTATTAGAAAATAAAAATTAAAACGATTTTTTTATTCTGTCTAAATCACGTTTTGTGTCTTGTTCTTTAAGTGATTCACGTTTGTCGTAGGTTTTCTTTCCTCTTGCTAAAGCAATTTCTAGTTTTGCAAATCCTTTTTCATTAATGTACAAACGTATAGGAATAATGGTTAAACCTTTGGTTTCAATTGCTCTTTCCAGTTTTTTTAATTCTCTTTTGTTGAGTAAAAGTTTACGTTCGCTTTTTGCTTTATGATTAAATTGATTTCCATAAAGATATTCATCAATTTGTGTGTTGATTGCAAAAAGTTCTCCATTTGAAAATTCACAAAAACCTTCTGTAATATTAGCTTTTCCTAACCGTAATGATTTAATTTCGGTTCCTGTTAAAACTATTCCTGCGGTATATACTTCGATTAATTCATAATCGAATTTTGCTCTTTTATTAAGTATGTTTATCGTTTTTTGCATGGATGGCAAATGTACTAACAAAAGTATCAAACTCCAATTGTAAAATTATTTGGTAAAATTTCTTTTTAACAAGGAATAAATAACGGTATCCCAAAATTTTCCGTCAAAGTACTCATTTTCTAATATGTGAGCTTCTTTTACAAAGCCATTTTTTTGTAAAACTTTTTCAGAAGCTATGTTTTCTGGATCAATGACTGCTTCAATTGAATGTAAATTCATGTCGTTAAAACCATAATCTAATATTGCTTTTAATGCTTCAGTTACATAACCTTTACCATTGTGTTCTGGTAAAATCATGTATCCAATTTCGGCACGATGATTTTCTGGTTGAATGCGATAATGACCAATAATTCCAATTATTTTATTACTGCCTTTTAATGTAATTCCCCAATTGATTCCAACGTTAGAATCAATTTTTTCATTTATCATGTCAATGTGACCAATAGCATCTTCAATACTCAAAGCTAATGGTCTTGGAATATATTTCATAGCTTCAGGATTGCCACGAAGTGCTAATACTTCTTCAGCATCGGCATGAGTTATCCTTCTAAAAAAAAGACGTTCTGTTTCTAAGTTTTTAAATGGATGGAAGTTAATTTCTAACATTTGTTTTTATAGAATAGTAATACTAAATGAATATTTTTTTTCCGATTTTGATTCTAATGTCTGAATTCCTTCTTTCTCAAATAGTATTCCAGAATTTTCAAATGTATCCGAATAACCAACCCATGGTTCAAGGCAAATAAAAGGTGCGCCGATTTTTGTCCAAATTCCAAAATTTGGAAAATCTTTAAAATCAAATTTTAAAAATGGCACTTCTCTTTTTAAAATTGAAATTGATTTTGAATTCATTTGTTTGATAATCATAGCATCATTTTGGAAAAGAGCATAATTAAGACGTAGTTTTTTGTCAACGAGTGCAATTTCTTCAAAATCACTTGAAATTAAATCATTTTTTAAAATGTAGCGTTTTAATGTTTCGTTGATTTCAAACTCCAATGAATAATTTTCAAAATTATCATTTAAAGCAAATGCAGGATGACCGCCAATTGAATAGGGTAAAGTAACTGAATCAGTATTAATAACTGTATATGAAACTATTAGATTTTTTTCATTTAATTTATAATCTATTAAAAGTTCAAAGTCAAATGGATATTTTGATTTACTCAATTCATTTGATGATAATGAAAGTGTAACGTTTTCTGTTGATTGCTTCTTAATTTTAAATTCCAAATCTCTTGCAAAACCATGACGATGCATTTCATATTGTTTCCCATTATATAAATAACAATTATCTTTTAGCGTTCCGACGATAGGAAAAAGAATAGGAGAGTGTTTTCCCCAAAAAACTGGGCTTCCTTCCCAAATATATTCTTCTTTGGACGTATTACTTTGTAGTGAAAATAATTCTGCACCTTTGAGATTAATCTTGGCGGTTAAGTTTTTGTTTTCTATAGCAACTATCAAAGGATACTTTTTTAAATCGAATAAATATATGAAAAAAGTTATTCTAGATGTATTAATATTTAAAATTAAACAATAAATTTTCAAACCATCGACGAACTGCATTTATGTAAGATATAATCTTATAAATATAAATAAAAAATGTATTTCATCGATTTTATTTGTAATTTAAACGATGTTTTACGTAGTATTGCTGAACCAAATCAAACAATACGTTCTGTCAATATTAATCTCAATAAAGTGTTTGCCCCACATCTACTTTATTAAAAACTTAACCTACTACTATGAAAGCAAAAATGTTTAGAGCATTGTTGCCGTTAGCAATTGTGTTCACTATGGTATCTTGTTCATCAGATGATTCATCTGCTACTTCTTCCGCAAAACTTGTTACGGAGTACAACTACAATGAAACTGAAAGTCGTTTAGTTCAACTTATCAACGATTACAGACAATCTATAGGATTAAACAGTTTAGAAGTTATCAATCATATTTCATATACTTCAGAAGGTCACAATGAATACATGATTGAAAAACAAGCCTTAAGTCACGATTACTTTCAACAAAGAGCCGATAACTTAATTCAAGTATTGGGAGCAGAAAGAGTTGCCGAAAATGTAGCTTACAATTATGTTACCCCAGAAAGCGCATTTGCCGCTTGGAAAAACAGCCCTGGACATAGAGCCAATATCGAAGGAGATTTTACTCACTTTGGTATTTCTGTAACTATCGACCCAGAAACAGGCAGAAAATTTTACACTAATATGTTTATAAAAAAATAGTTTGATTATTGTTTTGTTTGATTTTGACAGATCTTTAGAAACCCATTCATTGTGAGTGGGTTTTTATTTTACACCATATCTTCAGGTTTAACCCAAGCATCAAAATCTTCCTCAGAAACATAACCAAGTCTAATTGCTTCTTCTTTTAAAGTTGTACCGTTTATATGCGCAGTTTGAGCAATTTCTGCCGCTTTGTAGTAACCAATTTTAGTATTTAAAGCAGTTACTAGCATTAATGAATTGTCTAAAAGTTCCTTAATTCGTTTGTAATTTGGTTCTATTCCTTTTGCACAATTTTCATCAAAAGAAATACAAGCGTCAGCTAGTAATTGTGATGATTGAAGAAAATTAGCAATAATGACAGGTTTAAAAACATTCAATTCATATTGACCTTGCATTCCGGCAATTGAAATTGTAGTATCATTTCCCATTACTTGAGCGCAAACCATAGTTAATGCTTCACATTGTGTTGGATTTACTTTTCCGGGCATAATTGATGAACCTGGTTCGTTTTCGGGAATAAAAATTTCTCCAATTCCAGACCTTGGACCAGAAGCTAACATTCTTATATCGTTAGCAATTTTATTTAAAGAAACAGCTAATAATTTTAATGCGCCATGACTTTCAACCATGGCATCATGAGAAGCTAAAGCTTCAAATTTATTTGGAGCAGTAATGAATTTATGACCAGAAAACTCACTAATATATTCGGCAACTTTTATGTCATATCCTTTTGGAGTATTAAGTCCGGTTCCAACGGCTGTTCCTCCAAGTGCTAATTCTGATAAATGTGGTAAAGTGTTTTTTAAAGCTTTTAGTCCATTATTTAATTGAGTTACATAACCTGATAATTCTTGTCCTAAAGTAATTGGTGTTGCATCCATTAAATGAGTTCTGCCAATTTTTACAACATTTATAAATTCTTTTGACTTGCTTTCTAATGTATCTCTTAATTTTTCAATGGATGGAATAGTTTTTTCTATAATTTTTTTATAACCAGCAATGTGCATTGCAGTTGGAAATGTATCGTTTGATGACTGTGATTTATTAACATCGTCATTTGCTTTAATTACAGGTTCACTTTCACCAATTTTTTTTCCAGCTAAAACTTGAGCTCTATTAGCAATAACTTCATTAACATTCATATTAGTTTGCGTTCCTGAACCAGTTTGCCATATAACTAATGGAAATTGATTGTTGAGTTTTCCATCTAAAATTTCATCACAAACACTACTGATTAAGTTCCTTTTTTCAATAGAAAGAACGCCTAAATCACAATTGGTAAAAGCTGCCGCCTTTTTTAAATATGCAAATGCTTCAATAATTTCAAATGGCATTGAAGCTTCGGGACCAATCTTGAAATTATTTCTTGAACGTTCAGTTTGTGCACCCCAAAATTTATCTGAAGGAACTTTTATTTCTCCAAGAGTATCTTTTTCAATTCTATATTCCATTTTCAATTAGATTAATCTTTATAACAAGTAAATTTAAGGTTAAAAACTATTTAATAAAAATAGAATTCTTTTTTGGTAGGGTTAAATTTTACTCCTACATTTGCGTATAATTCAAAAAAATTCCGGAAAACATGTTTGAATTTCAACAGTATTTAGGTTTCTTAGCTTTCTTAACCATTTTGACTATCGGTTTTTGGTTAATGATTTTCTTAATTACCATGATTATTCCTTATTGGGTAATTGGTGGAACAAGAGAATTATTGAAAGAAAGAAAAGCTAAAAAAGAATCAGAACAATAATAACTTTATAGTTCTAAATAAAAAGTCTCAACTTAGTTGAGACTTTTTTATTTTTATTATCCTGGGAAATCGCCACCGCCATCGAAATCTTGTTGTTGATTTCCTTTTTTCTCTTTATCGTTTTTCTTTTTATTAAAACGATATGTGAATGAAAGCGTAATTTGACGCTTGCGCCATTGAAATTCAGACAATGAATTCAGATTTTCAAGGTTTGTTTCAATTCTTCTGATTCTAGAATTGAATACATCGCTAACATTTAGAGCTATTGTTGCTTTATCTTTAAATACATCTTTGCTAAAAGCTAAATTAGCAGAAAACATACCTTTTCTATTTCCTTGTCCAGTTTTTTGGTCACCTTCATATGATAAGTTTGTTTGCCAATCTATGCTATATGGTAAGTTGATTTTAGAGTTCAATCGAGTAGACCAAGTAGTTGTTTTATTGTTTAAATTTTGTACAACGGTATCACCATTAAAATCTATATAAACGTTTTCACCTTGTGTTTCTATACTAAAGAAATTGAAATTACTGTTTAGTCTCCACCATTTGTATGGATTATAATTTAAGGTAAATTCAAATCCAGCACGATATTCTGTGGCTAAGTTTATTGGATTGAATAAAACGATAGGAATTCCATCATCTGTTGTTTCTCCTGAGTTTCTCCTAACAAACGTAAATACATCTGTTGTTTTATTTACGTATGCAGACGTATTGAAAGTTAGTTTTTTACCAAATTTAGTTAAATAACCTAAATCAAAAGAATCAGTCATAGCAGGATCTAAATCAGGATTTCCTTGAAAAAGATTAATGTTACTTGAAAAATCACTTGAAGGATTTAAAAATCTTCCTCTAGGACGACGAATTCTTCTACTATAGCTAATTGAAGCACTGCTTTGGTCGCTTATTTCGTATGTGAAAAATGCACTTGGAAAGAAGTTGTTGTATTTTTTATTATTAAAATCATTAGTATCTAAAAGATTTACATCAATATTTGAATCTTCCCAACGAAGACCTAACAAAAATGAAAACTTATTTATTTTAGAGCCAAACTGAGTATATAACGCATTAACTTTTTCTTTATATTCTAATTTGCTAGATAAATCATCGTTTTGAACATTATCTTCTAGAATTCCAACATTTGTGTTTTGAGTTGTAAATTCTCCTCGATATCCTGCTTCGAATTGCATTCCTTTTCCAATGGGTAAAACATAATCACCTGAAAATAAGTTTTTATTTTGACTTTGGATGCTAAATGTATTAGCATTAGGAAATTGACTGTCAACAATTATAGATGAATTATCATCCTTATTTAGTGAGGTTTGAAAATTTATGGTAAGCTGGTGTCCATCTTTTTTGAACTTTTTGATTAAATTTGAGTTGAACTCAACATCTTCACCATTACCCGAATCACTGTTAAAACGATTTCTTATACTATTAGGTAAGCTATTGTAGATGTTTGTGTAAACAACATCACTTTCATTTGTTGAACTATTTTTTCTATAATTCATACTGTTTGTCCAATTGGTATTATCATCAAGAAACCATTCAACTCCGAAACCACCATTGTAACCTTTATTTAATCTGTCATTGTTTCTTCTTTCATAAACATATGAAGGAGAATTGCCAGTCGGATTTAAGTATTCAGTATCAACATTAGAAAAACCAGGATTCTTTCTATAATTATATCCTTGAGTAGTAAATAAATTAAAATTATCAGTTTTATAATTCAAAGTACCAGTTAATCCATGATTTGCAGGTTCACCAGTTGTAGCAATTATAGTTCCGTTTAATCCATTGGTTTTGCCTTTTTTAAGGATAATATTCAATAAACCACCACCGCCTTCAGCGTCATAACGTGCAGATGGATTTGTTATAACTTCAACTCGGTCAATAGCATCAGCTGGAATTAATCGTAAAGCTTCGCTAACGTTAATTGCAGTTGAAGGTTTTCCATCAATTAAAACTCTAACGTTGTCATTTCCTCTCAAGGCAATTGTTCCGTCAACATCAACAGTAACCGAAGGAATATTGTCTAAAACATCACTAACAGTTCCGCCTTTAACCATTAAATCTTTACCTACATTATAAACTTTTTTGTCAAGTTTTATTTCAACAGTAGTACTTTCATTTCTAATGATTACTTCGTTTAATAATTTTGAAACTTCATCAAGTGCAATTGTTCCTAAATCTAAATTATCTAAAACTTCTTTATTCTTTATTTCTGTTGGTTGAAAAGAAATAAATTCAATTACGATGTTGTATTTACCTTTATCAACATCGATAGAAAAAGCTCCTTCGTTATTAGTTATACCGCCAAAAACTTTATTTGGATTATTTACACTTTTAAGAGTAATAGTTGAATATTCTAAAGGAAAACTAGAAGATTTATCAATTACTTTTCCCGTAACTTTAACTTTGTTATTTGCTTCATCTTGAGCAAAACTTATAAATGTAGTGAATAGGAGAAAAATTGCTAGAAATACTTTTTTGTTAGGTATCATTGAAACTAATTTGTAAATATTTTCCAAAAATACATTTGTACATACAAATACGTTCCCAAAAGTTTGTTAAATAAGTAAATTTAACTTTTCATTATCACGAGCAATAAAGGCTTTATTGTCTTTAATTACAATTGGTCTTTCCATTAGAATAGGATTATCAGCGATTGCTTTAATGATTTCTTCTTTAGTCATTTTTTTGCTTTTATAATTGTCTATCCAAATGCTTTCTTTCGTTCTAACTAATTCTATTGCTGGAAGGTTAAGCTTTTTTAATAAATTTTTTATTTCATTGATGCTTAAAGGATTTTCGAGATATTTTATTATGGTAAATTCTTGATGGTTATTTTCTAAAAATGCCAGACATTGTCTTGATTTTCCACATCTTGGATTGTGAAGTATTTTCATAATATTTAATTAAAATAATGTAATGTAATGTAAAATAAAAAAATGTAAATTGGGCGAATAAAATTAAATTATGTTTTTAGAAAATACAATTGTTCCTAAGTGGAAATTTTGGAATTATTTGCTTGGTTCGCTAATAATAATAATTGCTGCTTTTATTGGACAAATTCCATTAGTGATTGTGGCTTTTGCAAAATCATTTTCTTCCGGAAAAGGAATGCCAACAGATGAAAAAAGTTTAATGAGTTTGTTAGACAAAAATCTTAGTTATTTCTTGATTTTAATTTCGTTTGTTTTTGCAATGTTGGCTATTTATTTGGTGGTGAAATATCTTCATAATCAAAGTTTTAAATTGCTAACAACTTCAAGAGCAAAAGTAGACTGGAAACGGATTTTTTTTTCATTCACCATTTGGGGATTTTTTACAATTGGTTCAACATTTTTAATGTATTATTTAAATCCAGAAAATTTTGTGGTAACATTCAAATTAGAATCTTTTCTAATTCTTTTTCTAATCTCAGTAGTTTTAATTCCGATACAAACGAGTACTGAAGAATATGTTTTTAGAGGTTATTTGATGCAAGGTTTTGCATCATTAGCAAGAAATAAATGGTTTCCATTATTGATGACTTCGTTTATTTTTGGTGGAATGCACATACTCAATCCTGAAGTTAGAGAATTGGGTTATATTGTTATGTTTTATTACATAGGAACAGGTTTGTTTTTAGGAATTATAACCTTGATGGATGATGGAATGGAACTAGCGCTTGGTTTTCATGCTGCTAATAATTTGTTTGCTGCTTTGCTAGTCACTTCTGATTGGTCAGCATTGCAAACGGACTCTGTATTGAAAGATATTTCAAAACCTTCTGCAGGATTTGAAGTTTTAGTACCTTTATTGATTGTTTTTCCAATACTTCTTTTTATTTTTAGTAAAAAATATAAATGGAACAACTGGAAAGAGAAATTAACAGGAACAATTAATGTCTCTTCTATAACTATAAATTCTGAAAAGTTATGAGTAATCCAACCTATGAAAATGTGCACAATCAGTTTAAATTGAATGGTTTTCATTTAGATAGAGACGATTTATGTCGTGTTGCCTACAGCTTTATTAAAGAAGGTGAAGATTTTGAAAAACCAGTTGGCGATTTTTTGCTTGATTGGTTCGATGGTAAAGATTACATCGAAATGCAAACTTCGGGAACTACAGGAATTCCAAAAGTTGTTCGTATTAGTAAAAATGCAATGGTGAATTCTGCCTTGGCAACGGGTGATTTTTTTGAATTAGAACCAGGGAACAGAGCTTTACATTGTTTACCAGTAAAATATGTTGCTGGAAAAATGATGTTGGTTCGCGCTATGATTTTAGGTTTAGATTTAGAATTCGTGGCTCCAAGTTCAAATCCACTCGAAAATGTTGATGGTAATTTTGATTTCGTGGCAATGGTACCGCTTCAAGCTCAACATTCAATAAAAGAATTGAAAAGGGTTAAAAAAGCAATTGTTGGTGGCGCAAAAATTAGTAATTCTTTAGAGAAACAACTTCTAAAATTGAAAACAGAGGTTTATGAAACTTTTGGAATGACTGAAACCATAACACATATTGCTGCAAAACGAATAGGGGAAAAGGCTTTTACAGTTTTACCGAATGTAACTATTTCTTATGATGAGGATAAATGTTTAGTTATTCATGCTCCATCAATTTCAGATGATATAATTCACACCAATGACATTGTTGAATTAGTGAATGAAAATCAGTTTGTGTTTGTTGGTAGAAAAGATAATGTTATCAATAGCGGAGGAATTAAGTTAATACCTGAACTAATTGAAGAAAAATTAGCTGGAAAAATTGAACAAAACTATTTTATTACTTCCAAAGAAGACAAAGAACTCGGGCAAAAGGTAGTTCTTGTTATCGAAGGTGAAAAACATCCCGTTGACGATGCTGTCTTTGAAAGTTTAGATAAATATGAAAAACCAAAAGAGATTCTTTTTGTTAAAAAGTTTAAAGAAACTCCTAGCGGAAAAGTAATTAGAAAAGAAACTCTTAACGCTAACGAATAATTTATCTACAAACTATTTTTGCATTTTGAAGAAATAATCGGCAGAATATTTTCCACTTCCATAGATAGTGTAAAATATGCTTACCCCAAGAGTAACAGTAGCTATCAGAAGATTGACTGCATTCATTTCTCCTAAAAAGTTAATTAAAACTGCACCTATTAAAATGGGTAACTGAGCAATCAAAGCCCAGCGAGTTAATAATCCGAAGATAATCATTATTCCACCCATAATGTGTGCTGAAGCAATATAGTGGAAAGTTAGCATTCCTCCCATAAAATTGCTTACAGGTGCAATTAAATCTTCAAATTCTCTGCTGTTACTAATAAAATAAGCTCCTTTGTAAATTAAAAAAACTCCCAATAGAATTCTAATAGAGTTGAACCAAATTGTAGAATGCGCATTAGCCCATTTGTTTAAACTTTTAACTGATGTATCCATAATAAAAGCGTTAAATTATTGAACTAATTTACTAAAAAATTATGAGTTATTATAAATTTACTATTAAAACTATTTTCTGATAAAGAACTTATCGCTCAATACATTTACATCAGCAATGTTTTTAACTTTTAGTTTTGTAGTAGTCCATACGGTTTTTGGATATATTCTATGGGTTTGGTTATTACAAGTAATATCCAATGGCATGTCAAAATCTTCGTTAGCATTTACCCATCGGGCATTTAGTTTTCCTTTTTCTATTTCTAATTCTATTTTAGGAATTTGAGTAGTTCTTAAGTACTGATTAAAAATAGGTGTTAGGTTCATGCCGCTTTCGCGGTTAAAGAAATCAATTACTGTTTGCGTATCTATTATTTTATGACGGTAAGTGATGGAATAATCATAAATCATTTTCCACCATTTTTCGTTGTTGTTAATTACATGGCGCAAGGTGTTGAGCAACAAAGCACCTTTTGGATACATATCTCCCGAACCTTCATTGTTAACACCATAATTACCAATAATAGGTCGGTCGTTTGCTACATTCTTGCGCAAGCCGTTGGCATAGGTCATGGCTTTTTCATAACCCAGTTGGCATTCGATATATACTATTTCAGAATATTGTGTAAATCCTTCATGAATCCACATATCGGCTATGTCTTGTGAGGTAACACTGTTACCAAACCATTCGTGACCGCTTTCATGGATGGTAATATAGTCAAAAGTTAAACCCACGCCAGTCATGGATAAATCAAAACCGCGATAGCCTTTTTTATAATTATTTCCATAAGCTACAGCGCTTTGGTGTTCCATACCTAAATAAGGTGTTTCAACCAATTTATAACCATCGTCTTTAAATGGATATTCGCCAAATTTACTCTGAAAACAGTCCATCATTGGTTTTACTTCTTCAAAATGGATTTTGGCTTTCTCTTCATTTTCTTTTAAAACATAATAGTCCAAATCCAATCCTTTATAAGTATCATGAATATGGGCATAATCGGCAATGTTTACAGTGATGTTATACGTATTTATTGGATTTTTAACTTCCCAATCCCAGCGTGTATATCCGTTTTTTAAATCTTCCGAACCTATAAATCTTCCATTAGAAACATCCATCAATCCGTTAGGAACTGCTACTTTTATGCTTGCACCTCGGTCGGGTTCATCGGTTTGAGAATCTTTTACCGGATACCATAAACTAGCTCCAGTTCCTTGTACAGCAACACCTATCCAGGGTTTTCCTTGACCGTCTTTACTGAATACAAAACCTCCATCCCATGGTGCTCGTTTTGCTATTATTGGTTTCCCAGAATAATAAACTGCAACAGATTGTTCAGCCATATCAGGTACTAATGATTCGGGAAAATCAACAAAAACAGCATTAAATTCTCTGCGATACATTAAACTTTTTCCTTGATGGATAATACTATCTATTTGCATATTCGCAAATAAATCCAACTGAATGGTCTTAGTACTATCTGCCACTTTAAAACTAATGGTGTTACTACCAACAATGGTTTTCTCGTCGGGATTAACGGTAAGGTTTAAATCATAGCGTTGCACATCAAAACAACTGCGTTCACGACGCATTCCGCCTTGAAGACTGTCTTTACGGGTAAAGACTTCTTGAGCAGTTGCATGCCATCCAAGGCAAAGCAATCCGAATAGAAGAAAGTTTTTCATTTTATAAATATAAAATTAATTCTAATATGTAGCATTTTTATTGTTTTGTTACTTAGTATTCAAGTTAAAAAAAAGAGAAGCAACGATTTTATTTTTTATAAAAAACATTTCTACAACTGCGTGGGTGACGACTACAACTGCGTGGGTGAAGCCACCCATTGAATGGTAGAGCACTACAACTGCGTGGGTGAAGCCACCCATTGAATGGTAGAAGACTGCAACTGCTCGGGTGAAGCCACCCGTTGAACGGTAGAAGACTGCAACAGCGTGGGTGAAGCCACCCATTGAACGGTAGAAGGATGTTTTTAAGAAATTGTATTATAAAATTAAAGTTTAGAAAGGTGCAGGGCAATACATAGATACCGTTTCATTGCTAATAGGATGTATAAATGTGATGCTTTCGGCATGTAGATGAAGCCGATTGGCTTTAGTTCCATATAAATCATCACCAACTATCGGTGTATTCAATCCTAAGCTATGTGCAGCATGAACTCTAAGCTGATGTGTTCTACCAGTAATGGGGTAGAAGTATACCTTAGTTCGGGTAGTGGTTTTTTCAATAACTTCCCAGTGTGTGATGGCTTTTTTGCCGTATTCGTAGCAAACCAACTGGTTAGGTCGGTTGTCTAAATCAACGCGTAAAGGTAGATTTATTTCACCTTTTTTGCCTTCAATGACACCATCTAATAAAGCAACGTATCTTTTTTTAATGCTGCGTTTTATGAATTGATGTTGGAGTTTTTTATAGATTTCGCTGCTTTTGGCAATGAGTAAAATTCCAGAAGTTGACATGTCTAAGCGGTGCACGACCAATGGTCCAGTAGTTTCGGGGTATTTTTTTTTAAGGCGTGTTGCTACAGAGTCTTTTATTTGTTTTCCTGGCACCGAGAGCATTTCGGCAGGTTTGTTTACCAATAACAGATAGTCATCCTCAAAAATAATTTCCAGTTCGGAATGTTCGGCTTGGTTTTGTAAAAACGGATTATCGTCTAAAGGAATCCCTTGGAGCATGTGTTTTAGTATCGGTTCGCACTTGCCAGTACACGCGGGATAAAATTGACCATGTTTTCGTACTTCGGATTTAGGTGATTTACCCCACCAAAACTCAGTCATGGCAATGGGTTTCAATTGATGTTGAAAGGCATAATGCAATAATTTTGGTGCAGCACATTCTCCAGCACCAGCAGGAGGATTTCCATTAAAGATTTCACTTAAGCTTTTTAACTTTTGGTATTGATTCAAAAAGGCATATTCCTCAAATAGTTGTTGTTGTAAAGCCGCCGATTTTGATTTACGTTCTTCTTTGAGAGTTTCTAATTTAGCTTCAAATGGAGCAAGTTCTGCTTGTGCCGCTTTTAGTTTATGTTGCCAGTATTGCATCATTTTTTTGAGCAAAATACCTTCATCCTGACTTTCTTTATTCAATACTTCTTCTTCCGAATTAGTTAGAGCATTTGTTCTTTTCTCAGCACGAAGTTTTTTATTTTTCTTGATGAGTTTTTTTTGGGATGTAATTTCTAACTCGGCTTGTGCGTTCGTTTTTTGTAGATTTTCTTTAGCATCAAGATAGTTTACGTCTTCTTCCAGTGTTTTTATCTGATGATTTATTGCATTGAGAAGAACTTCTTCTTTCTTAAAGTAACCTTCTTCATCAAGCATATCGTATACCGTTGGTACAAAGTGAGACCAAGTATTACTTTCGGCTAGTTTTCCTGAAAAAGCCCAGAGGTAACCTAATTCTCCTTGCTGATTTTGCACAACCAATACACCGAACATTTTGCCTATTTCGAGACCTTTTTCATCAGGATTCAAACCAAAATTATGTTTCCACTCGGTTTGAGTAGCTAAGTATTCTTTTAGTAAATCAGCAGCATAAACACTTAAAGGATGTGGTTCGTAATAAAAGGGAAAAGTAAATTTTTCAGGCAAAGCTTCACCTAAAACATCGGTTGGAAAAAATTGAAATAGGGAAGCAGTCATTTAATTGTAAACGTTGAAGATTTATTTTGAAATACAAATAAACTCTTTTTATTGTACAGTATGAAGTACACGCTGAGGAAATGGAATTTCTATCTTATTCTGATTGAATAGTTCAAATATTTTAATTCTAATATCGCTTTTTACGTTTTCAATTCTAAATACTTCACTGGACCAAAATAATACGGTAAAGTTGAGAGAAGAATCGCCAAAATCACTAAAACGAATGATGGGTTCTTTACTTTTTTCAACTGCAGTATGACTTAAAGTAGCTTCTTTTAATAGTATGATTACCAGAGAAACATCAGAGTTGTAACTTACACCAATTTTTACTTCAAATCTTGATAAAACTCCGGCATGTGTCCAATTGACTAATTGGTTTTTTGTTAAATCGGTATTCGGTACAATAATGTATTTATCGTCTCTCGTGATAACCATAGTAGTTCTGAAATCAATTTGCACCACTTGACCAATTAATCCGTCGACTTCGATAACATCGCCTACTTTTACGCTGGAATCAATCAGAAGAATAATTCCAGAAATAAAATCGCTAAAGAGATTTTGTAAACCAAAACCTAAACCAACCAATAAGGCAGACGAACCTAATAGTAGATAAGAAACATTAAACCCAAGAATGTGGAAAAAAGCTATGGCTGTAAGTACATAGGCCACATATTTTATTAATTGATATACAGAGTATTTTTTAGCTACATCAAATTTTGAGCTTTTGTTGATGCCTGTTTTTATCAAAAACAACAATAATCGAACTATGATAAAAACGATAAAGATTTGCAACAAAGTATACACTTTGATAGTGAAGTTATCGTAATCAATTAGGACGTAATCTAAGAATTCTTTCAAGGGGAAATTTTTATTATTGAGTTCTCAAGATACAAAAAATTATACTTGTATCACACCTAAGTTAAACTTTTTCTCAATAGGAGCATGGTTAGCAGCTTCTATTCCCATGGAAATCCATGTTCTGGTTTCTAATGGATCAATGATGGCATCTGTCCATAAACGAGCTGCCGCATAATAAGGAGAAACTTGAGCGTCGTATCTTGCTTTTATTTTGTCAAATAGTTCTTGTTCTACTTTTTCATCAACTGTTTGACCACTTTTTTTGAGAGAAGCAGCTTCAATTTGTGCCAATACTTTTGCGGCTTGTGTTCCGCCCATAACAGCTAATTCGGCACTTGGCCATGCTACTATTAATCTTGGGTCGTATGCTTTTCCACACATGGCATAATTTCCTGCACCATATGAATTTCCTATGACAACTGTAAATTTTGGAACAACTGAATTGGAAACAGCATTTACCATTTTGGCGCCATCTTTTATGATTCCACCATGCTCTGATTTGCTTCCAACCATAAAACCAGTAACATCTTGAAGAAAGACTAACGGGATTTTCTTTTGATTGCAATTGGCAATAAAACGGGTAGCTTTATCTGCAGAATCTGAATAAATAACACCGCCAAACTGAATTTCACCTTTTTTAGTTTTAGAAACCGTTCGTTGATTGGCTACTATACCAACAGCCCAACCGTCAATACGTGCGTAACACGTAATAATAGATTTTCCATAATCGGGTTTGTACATATCCATTTCAGAATTGTCAACCAATCGTTTGATGACTTCCATCATGTCATATTGGTCGGAACGTGATTTTGGAATGATTCCGTAAATATCTTTTTCTTCTAATGCCGGTTTTTCGGCTTTTACTCTGTTAAATCCAGCTTTGTCGTTATCGCCAATTTTGCCAACGATGCTTTTAATTCGGTCTAAAGCATCCTTGTCATCTTTGGCTTTATAATCGGTAACTCCAGAAATTTCACAATGGGTTGTTGCTCCGCCAAGCGTTTCGTTGTCTATATTTTCACCAATGGCAGCTTTGACCAAATAGCTTCCAGCAAGGAAAATACTTCCTGTTTTGTCCACTATCATAGCTTCATCGCTCATTATAGGCAAATAAGCGCCACCAGCAACACAACTTCCCATAACAGCAGCAATTTGAGTAATTCCCATGCTGCTCATTACAGCATTATTGCGAAATATTCGTCCAAAATGTTCTTTATCTGGGAAAATTTCATCTTGCATTGGCAAATAAACACCTGCAGAATCTACTAGATAAATTATAGGTAATCGATTTTCTATGGCAATTTCTTGAGCGCGTAAATTCTTTTTTCCTGTAATTGGAAACCAAGCACCAGCTTTTACGGTAGCGTCATTCGCTACAACGATGCATTGTTTTCCTGAAATATACCCAATTTTCACGACAACTCCTCCAGATGGACAACCACCATGTTCGGCATACATTCCATCTCCAGCAAAACCACCAATTTCTATGGATTGTTTTTTATCATCTAATAAGTAATCAATTCTTTCGCGAGCACTCATTTTACCTTCTTCGTGAAGTTTAGCGATACGTTTTTCGCCGCCGCCTAATTTCACTTTGGCAAATCGGTGTTTTATATCAGATAATAAAAGTTTGTTGTGGTCTTCGTTTTTGTTGAAGTTGATGTCCATAAGTAGAAAGTGTAGTTTTGTTTTTTGATTCAGGACGCTAATGTACGAAATCGATTGAAATTTTTTAGAATAGATGTTTTTTTGAGATAAAATCAAATGTTAAGAAATTGTAAATTTTAAAACATTATCATTTGTTTAAATTAATATTCAATTAACATAAGAGTGATACATTTGCAGCAAAATTAAACAAGCATGACTTTAAATAATCTTTTCCAGTTTTTAGTTCCTAAAGATAAAAAATTCTTTCCTCTTTTCGAAGAAGCATCTTCAAATTTAGTTTTACTTGCTGAAGCATTGCATGAAGGTGTAAATGCTCCAAAAGGTGAAAGAGAGAATTACTTTAAAAGAGTTGAAGAAATTGAAGCAATCCTTGAGGAAATCACTCATAAAACACATTTGGAATTGAGTAGAAACTTTATCACTCCTTTTGATAGAGAAGATATTCACGCTTTAGTTAAAGCAATGGATAATGTAGCTGATTTTATGCATGGTGCAGCAAGTAGAATGCGTTTGTATCAAGTAGAAAAAATTACAAAATCGATTCGAAAGTTAACCGAAATTAACGTAGAAGCATGTCAATTAATTCATATTGGAATTTCTCAGTTAAAAGACATGAAAGACCACAAAGCAATTAAAGATACTTGCAAGAAAATAAATAAGTTAGAAAGCAAAGCTGATTCAGTTTTTGATAAAGCAGTTGCTGATATTTTTGAAAATGAAACTGATGTAAAAAACATCATCATTTACAAGGAAGTATTAGCGGCTTTAGAATCTGCATCTGATAAATGTAAAAGTGTTTCCAACGTAATGGAACAAATTTCAGTTAAACATTCATAAATAGCTCTTTAACTAATATCTAATTTATGGATTTTACGTTACTTTTAATTATCATCATTTTAGCTTTAATTTTTGATTACATTAATGGTTTTCATGATGCAGCTAATTCTATTGCTACAATAGTTGCTACAAAGGTTTTAACACCTTTTCAAGCAGTAATGTGGGCTGCATTTTTTAACTTCATGGCGTATTGGGTTTTTGGTTTTGGAGTCGCTGATACGGTAGCCAAAACAGCTCATACAGCTAGTATTGATTTGATTGTAATATTAGCAGGAGTTATCGCAGCAATTATATGGAACTTATTAACATGGTGGAAAGGAATTCCTTCCTCATCTTCACATACTTTAATTGGTGGATTTGCAGGAGCAGCTATTGCTCATGGTTTTAGAGATGTAACCGATCCTGAACATGCTGGTTTGAAAATTGTAAATTGGTACAAAGATGCTAAAGCAGGTGAGTTATTGCCTTCTGGAGTTTTCATTATAATATTATTTATAGTTTTTGCACCGCTTATTGGGATGATAATTTCTTATTTCATTTCACTTTGGCTGATGTATTCATCGAAGAAAAATATATATCCTAAAATTTTCACTGTTATATTAATGCTGTTAGTTTTATGGTTTTTCTCTACCGTTTTAAAACCATATGCAGATATTAAAGAACCTCGTTTTGAGAGTCATTTTTGGAGTGTTATGACTGAACCGCATAATATCAAATGGTTTTTAGTTGCAATCATTTTTTATAGTTTAGCCTTTTTTAATTTAACTTTTAGTAGTTTTTCAACAGCTAATGCTGAACGTGTATTGAAAAAAATGCAATTACTATCTTCAGCAGCATTCAGTCTAGGCCATGGAGGAAATGATTCTCAGAAAGTAATGGGAATTATTGCCGCAGCAGTAGCAGTTTATATTAAAATGAATCCAGCTACTAATATGTCTGATGGTTGGTTAGATTTAAATGTAGTTTTACCTAATGCTGATAAAGGAATTGAAGGTCAAATGCCAGGTTGGATTCCATTAACATGTTATACAGTTATTGCTTTAGGAACATTGTCTGGTGGTTGGAAAATTGTAAAAACAATGGGTTCTAAAATAACAAAAGTAACCGCTTTTGAAGGTGTTGTAGCTGAATCTGCTGGTGCTTTAACTTTGTTTTCTACAGAGCACTTTAAGATTCCAGTTTCTACGACTCATACCATTACAGGTTCGATTATTGGAGTAGGAGTAACCAAGCGTGTTTCAGCTGTACGTTGGGGTGTAACGGTTAAGTTGCTTTGGGCATGGATATTAACGATACCAGTTTCTGCTTTATTGGCTGGATTAATTTATTACATTTTGAAATTATTCTTATAAAAAATATTCTCTAAAAAGAGCTAACATGATGTGTTAGCTTTTTTTATATCTAAGCCTTAATTGTTACTAAATAGTTTAGTTAACATCAATATATTGTAAACACTTCAGGCAACTATATATTACACAAACAACACAACATGAAAAAATATTTATTTTTATTACTGTTTTCAACAGTTGGAATCGCCCAAGTTAGTATTGAGCAGACAAAACACAATAACGATATAAAATTATCAGCTTTACCCTATTATAGCTTTGGAAAAGGAATTGGTATCACTTCTCCTGACAGTTTATTCCAATTTAATATTCGCTTTAGAATGCAAAACCGTGTAAGTTATATTGAAAATGACGGTGAAAACGGTGCTTATGATGGTCAAATTAGAAGATTGAGATTGCGTTTTGATGGATATGTTGGAAATCCAAAATTTTTATATGCAGTTCAATTATCTTTTGCTCCTGGTGATGTTGGCGAAGTTCATGATGGTGAAAATATTAACATCATACGTGATGCGGTTGTGTTTTATAGACCAAACAAACATTGGAATATAGGTTTTGGGCAAACTAAATTACCTGGAAATCGTCAGCGAGTAAATTCATCTGGAGGTTTGCAATTAACAGACAGAACAATTAATAATGCTAAGTTTACTATCGATAGAGATTTTGGGTTTCAATTTCACAATATAAATGAGTATAAAGATAAATTTTCATATAACTTCAAAACTGCAATTTCTACTGGTGAAGGAAGAAATATTACCGGAAAATCAGATGATGGAGTAGCTTTAACAGGAAAAGTAGAATTGCAACCTTTTGGAGCTTTTACCAAAGATGGTACTTATTTTGAAGGTGATGTTATTCGTGAAAAAAAGCCAAAACTTTTAATATCTGGAGCATTTCAACAAAATAATCAAGCGCAAAGAACACAAGGTCAATTAGGGAATTATCTTTTTGAAAAGAGAACTATGAAATCTTTTTTTCTCGATGGAATGTTTAAATATAATGGTTGGGCAGCCATGATGAGTTACATGTCCAGAACAACTTCTAAAAATGCTTTAACTTATAATCCAGATGATGCTTCTGAATTTAATTATGTTTTTGTTGGTAATGGATTTGATTATCAAACAAGTTATATTACTCCTTCAAATTATGAGTTTATTGCGCGTTATTCCATTCAACATGTTGGAAAAGATATCGAAACTTTAGCACCAAATACCAAAGAATATTCATTTGGTGTAACAAAATACATTTGGGAACACACATTTAAGCTTCAAGCCGAATTAAACTATGATACTTTAGATTTTTATAACGGCTCAACAAAGAATAATTGGTATGTAAGATTCCAGGTTGAAATTGGAATTTAACATTTGTCTACTTTTTAAAAAGTAATTATTTCTTATTTTTATAAAAAAAAGATGAGAAACAAGTTGATTATTTTAATGATGGGTATTTCATTAACAATTAATGCACAATTAAAGTCCATTGACTATACTGATGGTAGCCAAAAACTAAATGGTTTTGCTGCAATCCCCAAAAAAGCATTGAGTAATAAAGCTGGAATTTTGATTCTTCCAGCATGGATGGGAATTGATGAACATTCTAAAGAATCGGCAGAGAAATTACAAGCGCTAGGTTACTATGCTTTTGTAGCTGATATTTATGGAGTTGATAAACGACCAACAAACACTAAAGAAGCAGGTCAAAACGCTGGCTATTACAAGAAAAATATTTCCGAGTATCATAAAAGAATTCAATTGGCTTTAGACCAATTAATAAAGCAAGGAGCAAATCTTGATAAGATTGTGGTTATTGGTTATTGTTTTGGCGGAACTGGAGCAATTGAAGCCGCAAGAACTAATATGAAAGTACAAGGTGTGGTTTCATTTCATGGTGGTTTGGGTAGAGATGCAAATAGAGAAATTAAAGAAATTAAGCCTAAAGTTTTAGTTCTTCACGGTGCAGATGATTTTTATGTTCCAAAAGAAGAAGTTGAAGCTTTCCAAAACGAAATGCGCAAAGCTAATGCCGATTGGCAAATGGTGTATTATGCTAATTCAGTACATGCATTCACTCATAAAGATGCAGGAAACGATAATAGCAAAGGTGCTGCTTATAATGAAAAAGCAGATAAACGTTCTTGGATTGCATTTATGGATTTCTTAAAAGAAGTTTTATAAAAAACAAAAGTCGACCTGGAGCGATCGACTATTGAAATGAGGTGTAACTTCCTTTCGGAATCCTCGATGCAAATATAAGTTATAAATTTGAATTACGAGTTGTTAATTGCTAATATTATATTTAATAAGTAATAATCAATTTTCTTCCTTTTGTCCCATCATCATCAGGTAGGCTTTTAAGAATTCGTCAATTTCTCCATTCATAACACCATCAACATCACTGGTTTCTTTTCCAGTGCGAACATCTTTAACCAATTTATAAGGTTGCATCACGTAGTTTCTGATTTGTGAACCCCATTCTATTTTCATTTTGCTAGCTTCAATATCGGCACGTTGTTCTAGGCGTTTCTTTAATTCAATTTCATACAATTGTGATTTCAACATTTGCATAGCTCTATCACGGTTATCATGCTGTGAACGCGTTTCCGAACATTGAATTTGAATTCCAGTTGGCTTGTGAACCAATTGAACTTTAGTTTCAACTTTGTTTACATTTTGTCCACCAGCACCACTTGAACGAGCTGTTGTAATTTCAATATCCGCAGGATTGATTTCAATTTCAATGGTATCATCAACCAAGGGATAAACATAAACCGAAACAAAAGAAGTATGACGTTTAGCATTACTGTCAAAAGGAGAAATTCGCACCAAACGATGAACACCATTTTCGCCTTTTAAGTAACCAAAAGCAAAATCGCCTTCAATTTCTAAGGTTACCGTTTTCACACCTGCAACATCACCTTCTTGAAAGTTTAGTTCTTTTACTTTATAACCTTGACGTTCAGCCCACATTAAATACATTCGCATCAACATACTTGCCCAATCACAACTTTCAGTTCCGCCAGCGCCAGCCGTTATTTGAAGTACAGCACTCAAGTTGTCACCTTCTTCAGAAAGCATGTTTTTGAACTCAATATTCTCAATGAAAGTATTAGTAGTGTTGTATAAATCGTCTAATTCTTCCTCAGTTGCGTCGCCTTCTTTGAAAAACTCATAAGTAATTTGAAGTTCTTCTAAAAGATTGTTGGCTTTTTCAAAGTCTTCTACCCATTTTTTCTTTGAGCGTAGATTTTTTACAATAATTTGAGCTTCCTTGGCATTGTTCCAAAAATCGGGAGCAAAGGTTTTTTCTTCCTCGTTTGTAATTTCTATAAGTTTGGCATCAATGTCAAAGATACCTCCTTAACGCACCAAGGCGTTCTACAATACCTTTAATTTGTTCGGTATTTGTCATAAATAATGTAGTTTTGTGATTGCAAAAATAAATAAAAAATTCATGGAAATTAATTTAATCAGCGATACGGTAACAAAACCTTCACCAGAAATGCTAAAAGCAATGTTTAATGCTAAAGTAGGTGATGATGTTTTTAAACAAGATCCAACAGTGAATGAGTTTGAACGTATTGTTGCTGATTTGTTTGGAATGGAAGCGGCATTGTTTTTTCCGTCTGGAACTATGGCCAATCAAACAGCAATTAAATTAAACACAAATCCTGGTGACCAAATTATTTGTGATAAATGGTCGCATATTCATTTATATGAATCTGGTGGAGCTTCGGCCAACAGCGGTGTGAATTTTAATTTATTAGATGGAAAACGTGGAATGATTACTGCTGATATGGTAAAAGAGGGAATTAATGATCCTGAATTTTATCATACACCTTTTTCTAAAATGGTTGGCATTGAAAACACTACAAATAAAGGTGGCGGAGCATGTTATGAATTGGAAGAATTGCAAAAAATAAAACAAGTTTGTGTAGATAATAATTTGAAGTATCATTTGGATGGTGCAAGATTGTGGAATGCCATGATTGCCAAAAAACAACATCCAAAACAATTCGGTGCTTTGTTCGATACAATTTCGGTTTGTTTTTCAAAAGGTTTAGGTTGTCCTGTTGGTTCGGTTTTATTATCAGATAAAGAAACCATAAAACGTGCTTTACGAATTCGTAAAATATTTGGAGGAAATATGCGTCAGGCAGGTTATTTGGCTGCAGCAGGAATTTATGCGTTGCAAAATAATATCAATAGGTTAGAGGAAGACCACAATCGTGCAAAAGAACTTGGTAAACAATTAGAACAATGTTCTTGGGTAAAAATAGTAGAACCTATTGAAACAAATATTATAATTTTCTCACCGATTGAAAGTGTTTCTGATACAGAAATCATAGATAAATTGAAACAAAAAGGAATTTCCATCAGCTTAATGTCAAAAGGAAAATTACGAATAGTTACTCATTTAGATTACCGACAAATAATGCATGAATATGTATTGGAAACCTTAAGTAAATTAACTTTTTAACTATATAAATTGTTTGCCTAAAGTAATCAAACCTATTATTAGAATTAATACTAATGATAGGTTTTTAAATTTATCTTGAGGAATATAATGCAATATTCTTTTACCTAAATAGGTTCCAATTAATCCAATAATAAATAGAAAAGGAATATAAATTAAAATGTCTTTAGTGATATATCCGTTTTGAAAGTAAACAATAGTTCGGGTAGAATCTATCATCATGTCTATTGCTGCTGATGTGGCTATGAAAACACTTTTTTCTAGATTAAATGCAGCCATTGTCAATCCACGAATTGCACCGCCAGTTCCAAGCAAACCAGCTGAAAATCCAGATAAAATTCCACCAGTTATCGAGTTTTTTTTGTTTGGCTCTATGACCAACTTTTGCTTAATTAGAAACAACAAACTAAGCGCTATCAAGAAAATCCCAAGTGCAATTTCTAAAAATAAAGTGTTTAGATATTTTGATAAAATTCCACCAATAATTACAAAAACAACCGAAGGTAAACCAATGTAAAGTAGTAACTGTTTATTTAGTCCTTTTTTGAAAAGCATTATTTTGCTCAAATTACTTGAAAGGTGAAAAACGGCTGTTAATCCTAAAACTGTATGAAAATCAAAATAAAAATTTCCCAATGGAACAAAAAACACCGAAGAACCAAAACCACCAATAGTTCCAATAATTTCTGCTAATAGTGCAAAAACTAGAAAAAGGTAGTTGATGCTATTCATTATTTAAATAAATCCATTCCAGGAATATTTGGCATTCCTTGTTTTGCAACCGCCGCAAGTTCAGTTTCGTTAACATTAGTTGCTTTTTCTATAGCTTTGTTCATTACAAGAATTAAGTAATCTTCCAATTGTTCTTTATCTTCCAATAAACTATCATCAATAATTATCGATTTTACTTTTTGGTTAGCAGTTAGAGTAACTTTTAATAAACCATCTTTGCTTTGTTCATCAATTAAAACAGAATCTAATCGAGCTTTTGTTTCTTCAATTTTTTGTTGGGTTTCTTTCAGTTTACCCATCATGTTCATCATGTCTCCAAACATATCTTAATTTTTTTTCAAAAGTAATAAATTCAGTTACGAAATCGTAATTGTTAATTGTTAAGTGCATAACTTCCTCAGAATTTAAGGAATTTTAACAGTAATGGAGTTATTTTTGTAGCTCAATTGCAATCTAAAGAATGTCAACAGAATTACAACCACCAATAGCGAAAATTAAACCAAAAAGTCTAGAAAAACATGGCGATGTTCGCATTGATAATTACTATTGGCTGAATGATAGAGAAAATCCAGAAGTTATTGATTATCTGAATAAAGAAAATGAATATTATAAAAAATCAACAGCTCATACCAAACAGTTTCAAACTATTTTGTTTGAAGAAATGAAGGCTAGAATTAAGGAAGATGATCAATCGGTTCCTTATTTTTATAATGGATATTGGTATATCACTCGTTTTGAAATAGGAAAAGGTTATCCAATTTATTCAAGAAAAAAAGAATCATTAGAAGCTAAAGAAGAAATTCTTTTTGATTGCAACGAAATGGCCAAAGATCATGCTTATTTTAAGTTAACTGGTTTAAGTGTTAGTGATGATAATAAATGGGTAACATTTGGTGTTGACACTGTTTCTCGACGTCAATTTACAATTCAAATTAAGAATTTAGAAACCAATGAAATATTACCATATAAAGTAGAAAATACTACTGGTGATGCTACTTGGGCAAGCGATAATAAAACATTTTTCTATTCCAGAAAAGATGAACAAACACTTCGTCCAGATAGAATTTACAAGCACATTATGGGTACGAATCCTGATGATGATGAAGTAGTGTATTTTGAAAAAGATGAAACTTTTGATGTTTCGGTTTATAAATCAAAATCGCGAAAGTATATTATTATCAATTCCGATAGTACTATGACTAGTGAATATAGGTATTTATTAGCATCAAAATCAAATGGAAAATTCAAAGTGTTTCAAAAAAGAACTCGTGGTTTAGAATATTCGATTTCGCATTTTGAAGACCATTTTTATATTGTAACTAATAAAGATAAAGCAACCAATTTTAAGTTGATGAAAACTCCTGAGACATCAACATCAAAAGAAAATTGGGTTGATTTAATTCCTCACAGAGAACAAGTTTTATTAGAAGCAATCGATATTTTTAAAGATTATTTAGTAGTTTCTGAACGATTTAATGGTTTAAATCAACTGAAAATTATGCCTTGGAAAGGAAAAGAATATTATTTGCCTTTTGATAGTGAAACTTACATGGCGTATACCACTGCAAATATTGACTTTGATACCGAAATTCTTCGTTATAGCTATCAATCATTAGCAACACCGAGCTCAGTTATTGATTTCAACATGAGAACTAAAGAAAAAACAGTCTTGAAAGAGCAAGAAGTTCTTGGTGGAACATATGAAAAATCAAATTATACAGAAAAAAGAATTTGGGCTACTGCAAAAGATGGAATAAAAGTCCCTATTTCAATGATTTATAAAAATGGAGTAGAGCAGAACGGTAAAAACCCAACTCTTTTGTATGCTTATGGTTCCTATGGTGTTACGATGGATTGTCATTTTTCTTCAGTTCGATTATCATTGCTAGACAGAGGATTTATTTATGCAATTGCTCATATTCGTGGTGGTGAAGATTTAGGAAGACAATGGTATGAAAACGGAAAATTATTAAAAAAGAAAAATACATTTACTGATTTCATTGCTTGTTCAGA